>CANQMN010000010.1 GCA_947624965.1 uncultured Clostridia bacterium | reverse complement strand
AAATAAGGTCCTCGCATAATTTCTTTGCCCTTGACATGCCGCCCGCAGGGCGCTATAAAGAAAGAAATTTGCGAAAGGAGTTATATGCCCGGTATCTACATTCACATTCCGTTCTGTAAACAAAAGTGTACGTACTGCGACTTTACGTCCTTCCCCAACCGTTTGAACTTCGCCGAGGCGTACATGGCGTGCCTCTACAAGGAGATGGAACTGCGCGCGAAGGAGCTCGGAAAGGAGACCTTCGACACGGTGTACATCGGCGGCGGCACGCCCTCCGTCATCGATCCCGCCTACATATACGGCGCGATGAAGCAAGTAAAAAAGCTGTTCAAACTCTCCAAAGACCCCGAGATCACCATCGAGATGAACCCCGGCACGGTGAACGAAAATAAGATCGCCACCTACAAGCGCGCGGGCGTCAACCGCTTTTCGGTCGGATTGCAGACGGCGATCGACGAACAGCTCCGCGACCTCGGCAGGGTGCACAACGTGCGAGACTATCTCTACTGCGCTTCCCTCTTGCAGGGGGAGAACTTCTCCGCGGACGTCATGCTCGGCATCCGCGGGCAGACGGAGGAGGACGTCCGCAAGACGATCGCGGTCGCGGCGGGGAGCGGTGCGAAGCATATCTCCATGTATGCGCTCCAACCCGAGGACGGCACGCCCATCTATACGCTGTACTTGAACGGGGAACTTCCCGACGGGGACGAGGTCGCCGCGCTCTACGCATACGGCTGTAAGCTCCTTCGCGAATACGGCTACCGCCGCTACGAGGTGAGCAATTTCGCAAAGCCCGGCTATGAGAGCAGGCACAATCTCAACTATTGGCGGCGGGGCGAATACATCGGCTTCGGCGTTTCGGCGAGCTCCTTTTTCTACGGGAAAAGGTTCACGAACACCTTCGATTTAGACGAATACATGAAGTGCGTGCTCTCGGGGTTCCCGCCCGTGGTCGAGAGCGAAGAGGTGAAGGAAGCGGACGCGAAATTCGAGTATGTGATGCTCGCTTTGCGCACGGCGGAGGGGCTCTCCGCGGCAAAATACAGGGAGGCGTTCGGCTCCGATTGGCGGGAGGATTTTTCCGCCGCGCTCGCGCGGACGGAAAAATATCTCGAAACGAAGGGGGACAGAACGCGCATCAAACCGCGGTATCTCTTCGTGCAGAACCGCATTCTCATCGAATACGTCAAATAAAAAAAAGCGCCCGCCGCGGAAGATTTCCGCGGCGGGCGCTTCGGTATAAACCGCGCTTCGGCGAGGCGCAGAACGGCTCATTGCCACAATTTTTCGGGGTCGAAGCCGTACACCTGCACGAGCTCGAAGCACGGCGAGTTGGCGATGTCCTTGGCGGTGCAGATGGGACCGCCGTCCGAATCGACGTCGTATCCGAAATTGCGGAACGCCTGCCATACGAGGTGGGAGCAGTGCGTCATTTCGGCGCGCTTCGTGCCGTTCTCGCACTGGTCCTTGGGGGAGAGCACGCCCACCGTGACGGAGTAGGGCACGTTGCAGATGAGTTTTAACGCAAGCGCGGCGATCTCGGCGCGCTTTTTCTCGTCCGCGTCTTTGAGGCGGAGCACCATAAAGTTGGCGTTTCGGCGGAAGTTGACCGCGCCGCCCACCGAGACGGAGCTGTCCTTTCCCAGCGCGAGCGATTCGAGCACGCTGCCGTTTTCCGCATGCACGACGATCGCGGCATGCCCGTTGCGCCAGCCCAGCGTGTGGCTCGTGGAAGTTACGAGGACGTCCCCGTTCTGCAATTTCGCAATGGGGGCGGTATATTCCGTGTCTTTCAGATCGGGGTCGTACAAATAGTCCTGCATGGAGAAGGCGGCGACGGACTTATGGCGCACTTCCCCTTCAAAGAAGAGCGCGTCCTGAAAGGAGAGAAGGCGCGAACGGTCGGAGGCGAAGTCGTCCAGCGCTACCTTCGTGAGTCCCGTTTGGAGATACAAAAAGCGATAGTCCTCCTTCGTCCAATTTGCCTTCGCGAGCGCTGCGGTGAGGTCCTCGCGCGGATAGGAGGGGAGCACGCGGGCGTCGTTCTCCACGATGCGGCACAGGACGAGGAGCGTCCCCGCGATGACGCCGAGGACGATGAACACTGCGAGAAAGACCGCCGTAACGCGATATAGAGTTTTGTACGTTTTCGCCTTCACGCGCACTATTATAGCGGAAAGCGGCGGGGTTGTCAAGCCCGCCGCCGCAGCTTAAATTCTTTTCGGCGCGCGCCCGCTCTCTTTTTCCCGCCTCTCGCTTTGCACGGGGAGTACCGTCTTTCTTTTCCCTCCCCCTTGGAAGGGAGAGTTCTTACTTCTTTCCCCCTTGGAAGGGGGGGCTTACTTCCTTCCCCCTTGGTAGAGGGGTCTTACTTCCCTCACCCTTGAAAAAAGGAAGGCTCTCAATTACCTCCCCCTCACACGGTGAGGGGGAGGGTAGGGTGGGGGTGTTTTTCAAAATGCGCCTCCGCGATCAGTTCGGCGCGCGGCGGGCGAGCACTTCGCCCGTCTCCGCATCGAGCAGGAGGGAAGTGGTATTCCCCGCGCCGTCCACGATGCCGATGTAGTAATAGTTGCTCTTTCTCCGCAGGAGCCGCACATAGAACTCGCCCGCGAACACGCCGTCTTTCGTGAGCGCTTCCACCGTTTCGCGCTCCGCTTGCACGGCGGCGTCCAGCGCCTGTTGCGGCGTGAGCGTCGTCTCGCTCCGCACCGAAGTGGCGCAGATCTCGCGCGCGCCCTCCTCCCATTCCACGCGGAGAGAAACGGACGTCTCGGGGAATTTTTCCACGCCCTGCGAATAGAAGTAGTCGCCGCGGACGCTTCGGTAGGACATATCGCCGCCCCATGTCTTTTCGTCCAGCACATAGACGCGGTAATCCCGCTCCCGCGCGCCGTCGTCGGTGAGCGTAATCTCCACGAGCGAGGAGCGTTCGCAGGGGACGCCGTCCGAGAGATAGGGGTGTTCGCGGGAGACGCAGGCGAGGGAGAGCGAGAATTCCTCCGTCTCCGCGAGAAAGATATCCGATTTGATCTCGGAGACCCGTTCAAAGTAGTCGTAGGCGGAACAGGCGGAGAGCGCGGGCAGAAGAGCGAGCAGCGCAAGGAGGGAGCAGAATGCTTTTTTCATGGTGTATTGATATGAAAAAGGCGCACCGTTCATGACTTTTTTCGCGCGATTCGGTTGCATTTTTCGTGTATCTATGTTAGAATATATAAAATAGTTCGGAAAACGAATTTCTCCGTTTGCCCATGAAAAAAATCATTCTGAAAACAGCGCTCATCACGCTCGGCATCACGCTTCTTCTCGCGATCTCCGTGTTCGGTCTCGTCTCCGCCTTTGCGCCCGCCGCAATGATGCGTCTCACCGCATCGCTCGGCATGACGAGCGTCAGCGGAGATTACGCCTATGAGGAATACAAGCGTTCGGGCGATCTTTCCTATTTGGCGCGCGCCTTCGAGATCGCCGCGGAAAAATCGGACGACAGGACCGCCGAGGAACGCTTTGAACTTCTCTACGGGGAAGAGGGGAGCGAAGCGCGCGCGGCGTTCGGGGAGTATTGCGCCGCCTATACGTACGAGCCCGTCGAGGACGTGCCCGCCATCGACTACCGCGCGTTCCTATGCGGACAAGCCGCCTGCGTGAAATACCGTCTTTCGGAGAGCGCGGAGGAAAAGGAAGCGGTGTGGGCGTTCGCGGAGCGCGAGACGGACGCGGCGTTCCCTTCGGGCAATCCCGTCGTCGCCCTCTCCGTGGAAGCGGTCTCCGTCCGCGACGCTTCGTTCTGCCGCACCTTGCTTGCAAAACTTGCCGCCTCCCGGTTCGACAAGGAGGCGCGCGACTATAAAGCCATCGTTAAACTTTTGGAGGGAAATGCCAATGAGTAAAATCGTAAAGGAAGGGCTCACTTTCGACGACGTCCTGCTCATCCCGCAGGCGTCCGACGTGTTGCCCGCCCAAGTGGATCTGCGCACCAAGCTCGCCGAGGGGATCGAGCTCAATCTCCCAATCATCTCCGCCGCGATGGACACCGTTACGGAGTCCCGCCTCGCGATCGCGATGGCGCGCGAGGGCGGCATGGGTATTCTTCACAAGAACATGTCCGTCGAGGATCAGGCGAAGGAAGTGGACAAGGTGAAGAGAAGCGAGCACGGCGTCATCACCGATCCCTTCTTTTTGGAACCGCAAAATCTTGTAAGGGACGCCGTCGCGCTCATGGAGCGGTATAAGATAAGCGGCGTGCCCATCACGAAAAAGGGCAAGCTCGTGGGGATCCTCACCAACCGCGATCTCCGCTTCGAGACGAATTTCGATCAGCCCATCGAGGACGTGATGACGAAGGAGAACCTCGTAACGGCGCCCGTGGGGACGACGCTTGCGGAGGCGCAGAAGATCTTGGGCAAGCACCGCATCGAGAAACTTCCGCTCGTGGACGCGCAGGGATATCTCAAAGGGCTCATCACCATCAAGGACATCGAAAAAGCCATCCAATATCCCAACTCCGCGCGCGACAAGAACGGGAGACTGCTCGTCGGCGCCGCGGTGGGAACGGCGGCGAACACGATGGAGCGCGTCGCCGCGCTCGTCGAGGCGAAGGCGGACGTCATCGCCATCGATACGGCGCACGGACACTCCGCCATGGTCATAAAGAAGGTCGCCGAGATCAAGAAGAAGTACCCGAACGTCCCGCTCATCGCGGGGAATGTTGCGACGGCGGCGGCGACGAAGGCGCTCATCGATGCGGGCGCGGACATCGTAAAAGTGGGCATAGGTCCCGGTTCCATCTGCACGACGCGCGTCGTCGCGGGGATCGGCGTGCCCCAGCTCACCGCGGTCATGGATTGCGCGGAGGAAGCGGATAAACACGGCAAGCGCATCATCGCGGACGGCGGCATCAAGTACTCGGGCGACATCGTGAAGGCGCTCGCGGCGGGCGGCAGCGCGGTGATGATCGGGTCGCTCCTCGCGGGCACCGCGGAGAGCCCCGGCGAGATCGAACTGTACCAAGGGCGGAGTTTCAAGGTCTATCGCGGCATGGGTTCCCTTGCGGCGATGGCGGCGGGCTCCAAGGACAGGTATTTTCAGGAGGACGCGAAGAAGTTCGTTCCCGAGGGCGTGGAGGGGAGAGTTCCCTACCGCGGCAGCGTCTCCGACATCATCTACCAGATGAAGGGCGGTCTGCGCTCGGGCATGGGATATTGCGGCAAGCACAACATCGAAGAGCTCCGAACGAGTTCGGAGTTTGTGCGCATCACGAACGCGGGACTTCTCGAAAGCCACCCGCACGATATCTCCATCAGCAAGGAAGCCCCCAACTACACTTCGAGGAATTGATTTCCCGCAAAGAAAAACGCCCAAAAAGGGCGTTTTTGATATCAGAGGCAGTCTATGGCAAAGTACACTTTGCAGGATCTTCCGGAAAAACGGCACGTATCGGTGCCCGTCTATGTGAAGGGCATCGAAAAACTCGGCGCGGCGAGCGAAATTTTTCAGCTCTACTGCGCGATGGGGGATAGGGATTACGACGCCGCCGTAAAGCTCGCGCGCTGCGTTATCGCCCGCGACCCACGCCTCAAAGGCACGCAACTGGATGCGAAAGCCAACCGCTCCGCGCAGGGGCTCGGCTACGCCATGGCGGACTGCGGGATCGACGCGGCGGTCACCTTGCTCGAATGGGCGACCCATGCGTTTGAAGTGCGCAATCGCGTTTCCCTCGCAGGCGAGGCGTACTATCTCCTCGGTCGCTGTTATGAGTCTGAATGCGGGTGGCATCATAATAAGCCCGTGCCGGGCGGCGGCGCGGGCGGCGCGTGGAGCGAGGATCACCGCAGTATGGCTTGGGCGGAGGAGATGTACAAAAAGGCGGCGAATAACGGATACGCCGCCGCCTATCTCGAACTCTCCCGTGTGTATGAGTTCAAATACCGCTACGGGAGCAGACGGGACGGCTGGACGGCGGGAAACCCGCATGACGCGGACTTTGCGGCGTATTGCGCGCTCAACGCAGTCGCATACGGCGTGAAGGGCGCGCGGGAACGCTATGCGGAGCTCAAAGCGAAGGGAATGGACGGCGGAAACCTGCTTTCGGTGTTCCGCGCGTCGCATCCGAATGTAAAAATTTAAGGAAAATCATATGCAACATCAGAAAGTTTTGGTGCTCGACTTCGGCGGGCAGTACAATCAACTCATCGCGCGCCGCGTGCGCGATCTGAACGTCTATTGCGACTTGAAGCCCTGCGACATGACGGTGGAGGCGATCAAAGAATATGCGCCCATCGGCATCATCTTTACGGGCGGACCCAACAGCGTGTACGACGAGAACGCGCCCCATATCGAGAGCGCCGTGCTCGGGCTCGGCATTCCCGTGCTCGGCATCTGCTACGGCGCACAGCTCATCGCCCACACGCTGGGCGGAAGGGTGGAGCACGCCTCCGTCAGCGAATACGGCAAGCGGGAGTTTTCCTTCGTGAAGCTCTCCCCGCTCTCGGCGGACATCCCCGAGAAAAGCGTCTGCTGGATGAGCCATACCGACTATGTTTCCGCGCTCCCGCAGGGGTTTGAGACGCTCGCGTCCACGCCGACTTGCCCCGTAACGGCATACGGCGACCCCCAAAAGCGCATCTACGGCGTGCAGTTCCATCCCGAAGTCGTCCATACCGAATACGGCAACAAGCTCTTGGAAAACTTCCTTTACCGCATCTGCGGGGCAAAGGGAGACTGGACGATGAAAAACTTCGTGCGGGAACAGGTCGCCCGTCTCAAAGAGAAGATCGGGGACAGGCGGGTGCTCTGCGCCATGTCGGGCGGGGTAGACTCCGCCGTCGCCGCCACGCTCGTACACAGGGCGGTCGGGAAAAATCTCACCTGCGTGTTCGTGGACCACGGTCTGCACAGGAAGAACGAGCCCGAGGAAGTCATGTCGGTGTTCCGCGACGGGCTCGGCATGGACCTCATCAAGGCGGACGCCGCCGATCGGTTCCTCACCAAGCTCCGCGGGGTATGCGATCCCGAAAAAAAGCGCAAGATCATCGGCGCGGAGTTCATCAAGGTATTCGAGGAAGAGGCGAAGAAGATCGGCGCGGTGGACTTTTTGGTACAGGGGACCATCTACCCGGACGTCATCGAGAGCGGCAAGGGCAAGAGCGCGGTCATCAAGAGCCATCACAACGTGGGCGGGCTCCCTTCCGTCGTGGATTTCAAGGAGATCGTGGAGCCGCTCCGCGACCTCTTCAAGGACGAGGTGAGAAGGGTGGGCACGGAACTCGGACTGCCCGAGGGCATCGTCTGGCGCCAGCCCTGCCCGGGACCCGCGCTCGCCATCCGCATCATGGGGGAAGTTACCTGCGAAAAGTTGGAAACGCTCCGCGAGGCGGACTACATTTTCCGCGACGAGATCGCGAAGGCGGGGCTCGCGCGGGACATCTGGCAATACTTTGCCGTCGTTACCGATTCCAAGACGGTGGGCGTACAGGGGGATTTCCGCACCTACGAGAACGTCATCGCCCTGCGCGCGATCACCAGCGTAGACGCCATGACGGCGGACTGGGCGCGCATTCCCTTCGACGTGCTCGAAAAAATTTCCAACCGCATTACGAACGAGGTGAAACACGCCAACCGCGTCGTCTACGATATCACTTCCAAACCGCCGGCAACCATCGAATGGGAATAAGGAGCGTTTATGCCTTCCAAACACGCAAAAACTTTTTACGACACGATAGAGGAATTTCGGCGGGACGTCGAATTTGTGGACGTGCTCGCCAATGCGAATAAGGACGGCGTTCTTCTCAAAGAGGAGGGGAAGCTGTTCCGCTACGTCTCCGCGAAAAAGCACTCCTGCCTCTCCGCGCTCGACGACACCGAGGAAAACCGCCTCAACATCGTCCAACATCTGCGCATGTCTGTCTGGTCGTCCTACCTCAAAGACCTGTACGAGGAGCTGATGAATTATTTACAGCGGCTCGTCTATGAGGCGGCGCAGAAGTCCAAGGACCCCTCGCAGGCGAAGCTCCTCATCGCGGGGGACAAAATTTCTCTCACCGCTTCCGACATCCTCTCCTATCCGACCATCGACGACCTCATCATGAAGATCGCGGAGGAGACCATCCGCAGCCTCGATAAGATGCACAGCACCAAGCTGCTGCTCGAACAGATCTGCACCAAGTTCGATTTGAAAGTCGACAGGGGATGTATCGAAGCCGCGCTTCCCTATATCGAGATCCGCCACAGGCTCGTGCACGCGGACGGCAAGGCGGACAGCGAATTCAAGCGGGCTTTTCCCGCCGTCAAAATAACGCACGGGAAGATCTTCCTCAACTATACGCTCACGACGGAGGCGACGAGAGCCATGTTCGACCTCGTGGACGCCATCGACGGCGCGGCGATCGCCAAGGGCATTTTGCGCGCGGTATGAGAGGGCAGGCAGAAAACCTTTACGCCGCGGCTTTGTTCGACTTCGACTACACGCTCGGGGACTGCACGGACGGCATCGTCGCGTGCGTCAACCACGGTTTGCGCGGCACGGGCAACGGCGAACGCGGCGTGGAGGAGATAAGGCGCACGGTCGGGCATTCCCTCGCCGAGACCTATTTCATGCTGACGGGCGACGGGGACGGCGCGCATGCCGCCCGCTTCGACGCGCTCTTCCAAGAGAAGGCGAACGAGGTGATGACGGACTCCGCGCGGCTCTATCCGAATGCGGAAAATCTGTTGCGGACATGCAAAAAACGGGGAATGGGTGTCGGTATCGTTACGACAAAGCACCGCTACCGCATCGTTTCCATCTTTGAAAAATTCGCGATGGGGGACGTTGCGGACGTCATCATCGGGAACGAGGACGTGCGCATGGAAAAGCCGCACCCCGAGGGGCTCGAAAAGGCGGCGGCGTTTTTCGGATGCGGGAAGGTGCGCGTGCTCTACGTGGGGGACAGCGTCGTAGACGCGGAGGCGGCACAGCGCGCGGGGCTGGATTTCGCCGCCGTGCTCACGGGGACGACGCCGAAGGAGAACTTTTTGCCGTACCGCCCCGTTGCCGTCGCGAAAGACCTATCTGCGCTCGAAGCCTTTCTCTTTCATTAAAATTTTCGCCGCATGTAGCGTTGCGGGGGCTTCCGAAAAATTGAAGATGGCGTTACGTTGACCCTGTCCGAGGAAGGAGATATGAAAAACGTTCTGAAACCGTTCACCCTATTGCTTGCAGTCTGCGCGATGAGTTTTTCGTTTGTTGCGTGTGATTCGGAGATCGGCAAGGATACGAATTACGAAGACATCAAATCGGAACATGTTTCCGAGGAGGAGTGGCGCGCCGCCCTCGCAAGCGAGAATTTTGTCAATTTTTCTATGAAGAGAAAAATGATGACCAATGAAATCTTGCCGAACGAAGAAGTCGAGCTCGGCGGCTATCTTCATTTTGATGGAAGTAATGCTTATTTTTCCGGTTCACAGATCCGCGACGAGTGGATCGACGGTTATGAGTTTTACGAAACGGAGGCGTTTGAATTTCCCGTCAATGGAGAGTATCGTCATTACGAAAGGGACAAAGCCTCCGATGAATGGAACGATTACGGTATGAGCGCGAGCACGCTTTGGAAATATGAGTACGCTTTCGGTGTATACGCAGAACGTTTTTCGGACTTTGTTTTTGATGTCGAAAAAGGCGCGTATGTCGCCGAAAATTTTTCTGCCAAAGATGATGATGAACGTTATGAATGGGCTATGAAACTCAACAGTTCGTGGTTCCCCTATGTGGAATTAAAGTTTGCGGACGGCAAACTCGTCGGTTGGGCATATCGGACCGAGATCGAGGCTTACGAGGATGACCCGATAAGATATACGAACATAATCAGCGTTCTGTACGATTATGGAAAGACAGAGTTGCCCCCGACCCCTCAATTTGAAAATTGATCATGAAAAAAGCGCCCCATTGCGGGGCGCTTTTCCTATTGTCGGTCACACCGTTTCCAAATTGATGAGGGAAGAGTTTCCGCTCTTGCCGTTGGGCGTGCCGCCCGTGATGACGATGACGTCGTTCTTTTTCACAAGCCCGCTTTCCAGCGCGGCGCGCTTCGCAAAGTGGAACAGGACGTCCACGGAGAAATACTCTTCGGAGAGCATGGGCAACACGCCCCACGAAAGGGCGAGCTTACGGTAGCTCTTTTCGTCCGTCGTCATGCCGATGATATCGATCATGGGGCGGAAGCGGGAGACCATCTTCGCCGTTCCCCCCGTGCGAGTGCACACGACGATCGCCTTTGCCTTAACGTCGTGCGCCAAGAGGCACGCCGAGTGCGAGAGCGCGTCCGAGAGCCCGCGGATGAGATATTCATTGTCCTCGACCTTTTGGATGTAATCCTCCTTTGTCTCCGCCTGCATGGCGATGCGCGCCATCGCCGCGACCGCCTGCACGGGATATTCGCCCGCCGCGGTCTCGCCCGAGAGCATGATCGCGGAGGAACCGTCGTAGACGGCGTTCGCGACGTCGGAGATCTCCGCACGGGTGGGGCGGGGCTGGTGGATCATGCTCTCCAACATCTCCGTCGCCGTGATGCAGCGCTTGCCCGCCTTGCGGCACGCGGTGATGATGCCCTTCTGGATATCGGGCAGCTCCTCATAGGGGATCTCCACGCCCATGTCGCCGCGCCCGATCATAATGCCGTCTGAGACCTTCAAAATTTCATCGAGATTGTTCACGCCCGCGCGGTTTTCGATCTTTGCGATGAGGTCGATATCCGTGCTTCCGTGTTCTTTGAGGAAGTTTCTCACGTCGAGGACGTCCTGCGCCTTGGAGACGAACGAGCACGCCACGAAGTCCACGCCCTGTTCGATGCCGAAGAGCAGATCGTCCTTGTCCTGTTCGGAGAGGTACACGAGGTTGAGTTGTTTTTCGGGGAAGAACATCGACTTGCGGTTGGAGAGCTCCCCGCCGATGAGGACTTTGCAGATCACCTCGGGTTCCTTCACGTCCACGACCTCGAACACCATCAGCCCGTTGTTGAGCAAGATCTTGTCGCCCGGATTCATGTCCGCGCAGATATTTTTATAGGAGACGCCGACCCGCGTTTCGTCGCCCTCGATTTCCTCCGTCGTAAAGGAAAAGCGGTCGCCCTCTTTCAGGAAGATCTTTCCGTCCCGGAAGGTGCGGATGCGGAATTCGGGTCCCTTCGTGTCCAACAGAATGGGCAGGGGGATGTTCTTTTCCGCGCGGACCTTTTTTACGATGGCGATCTTTTTCGCGTGGTCTGCGTGCGTCCCGTGCGAAAAGTTGATCCGCACGACGTTCATGCCGGCGTCCGCCATCGCGGAGATGACCTCTTCCGTCTCGGAAGCGGGTCCCAAAGTGCATACGATTTTCGTTTTTTTCATATTTTTTCTTCCCCCTCGGATAAAAATTCCGATTTTATTTTATCATATTCAACGCAAAAAACAAGTACTTTTCCGAAATTTGTGGTATAATTATTGCGTTCCGAGCGGACTACGCGGTCGCGGCGTACCCAAAAAGTACGATGAGGAAAGTCCGGGCATCGCAGGGCAGGGCGCCTGATAACGTCAGGTGGAGGCGACTCTAAGGAAAGTGCAACAGAAATAGACCGCTGTGCAAAGCGTTCCCAAACAGCGCAGTTGCGGTTTTTGCTCGCAAAAACCGCATAACGATTTTTCGGGCGACCCGAGAGGGCTTTCCGAAAGACCCGCGCGGGACGCTTTGCACAGCAAGGGTGGAAAGGCGAGGTAAGAGCTCACCGACGGGACGGTAACGCCCCGTGCCATGTAAACCCCGTCCGATGCAAGTTTGGGATCTTCTCACATAGGGTTGCCCGCCCGAGGAGATCCGTGAATAACGCTGGAACCTATCGGTGACGGTAGGCGTAGATAAATGACCGCGCTCGACAGAACCCGGCTTACAGGTCCGTCTCGGAATTTTTTTGAACTTCTCCGCCGCGTCGCGGAAGAAAGATGCGCCGCCCGAGTTTTCGGACGGCGCAAGATCGGTTTTCGGAAGGAGGGCTCATGAAAGTCTTTTTTATGCCGCTTTCGCCCGCATGCAACGGGCTCGAAAGGCTCCTTCCGCTCGTCTCTCCCGAACGGCGGGAACGGGCGGCGCGCTGCCGCTTGCCCGAGGACAAAAAACAGACGGTCTTTTCCGAAGCGCTCGTCCGCGTCCTTCTCTGCCGTGAAACGGGGCTGGACAACGCGCGGCTTTGCTTTTCTTACGGGGAACACGGTAAGCCCCGCCTTGCGGGATGCGCGCAGGCGGAGTTCAGCCTCTCCCACACTTCGGGCGCCGTGGCGGTCGCGCTCTCGGAGCGCGCCGTCGGTGTGGACGTCGAACGGATCAAGCCGCTCTCCGTGCGCGTCGCGAGCCGCTTCGATCAGCGGGAGTGCGCGTATATCTTCGGAAGAGAGGAGGGGGCGGACGAACGCTTTTTCCGCGTCTGGACGCGCAAAGAGGCGTATGGGAAACGATCCGGCGAGGGGCTTCGCCCGCCGTTTTCTTCTCCCTGCGTCATGGAAGGGGAGCTTTCGGAACTTTTCAAAACGTTCGTCTTCGGAGCGTACGTCCTCTCCGTCTGCGGCGAAGGCGCCCCCGCCGCGACGGCGGAGATCCTCTCGGAGGACTTCGTTCTCCGCGCGCCGCTCGCCCCGTTTTCGGACGCGGATTAAAATTTCTCGGGCGCGTTCCGCCGCGGAGTGCTCTGAATTTTTTTTGGGGGGGCAGAATTGCGGGGCAAAATTTTTCGTCTCGGCATTTTTAACCAAAAAAGCGGGGTTTTTGATTAAAAAACCCCGCTTTTTTTGGTTGAGGTGACGTGACTTGAACACGCGACCTCTTGGTCCCTAACCAAGCGCGCTACCAAACTGCGCTACACCTCAATACTCTTGACCTCTTGGTCCCTTCGTCGAAGCGCTCCGCCGTCTTACGCTTTTCTTGCGAAAAGCTCTTCTTTGCGGAGGCTTCTCCTCTTCCCAAAAAATCTTGCTACGCAATCTTTTTCGGGAACCCTGTTTGCGCTACCAAACTGCGCTACACCTCAATACTTGACCTCTTGGTCCCTCGTCGCGGCAAGAGTGCGTTTAACGCTTTTCTTGCGAAAAGCTCCTTTTGCCCTCTGCCGCTCCTCTTCCCCAAAAAATACTGCGTCTTTTTTGGGGAGCCCTGTTTGCGCTACCAAACTGCGCTACACCTCAATGTGTTTTCCGCGTCGGGTTCGACCTTCGCGGAACAGCATACTTTATTATAGAGAAAAAACGGAAAGTGTCAAGCGATTTTCATTCATTTCGGGAAAAATCCTTTCCGCAAGTGTCGCGTGATCCGCCGCCCGCCGCCTGCGTTCAGCCATCCCATTCGCGGGGCTTTGTTTTTGCCGAATGCCGACCTGCGCCGCCTCATTCCGAAAAATCATGCGGGAAGGGGAGAGGGGCGCGGAGACGTTCGCGGCAAAAAAAGAGCGAGGCTCCGATCGCCTCGCTCCCGCATTATTTGCTGTTGATGTTTTTCTGCTTTTCGTTTTCAAAGGGCGTGTTGTACAGTTCGTCGCGGTTGAGCTTAAAGACGGGCGCGCCCTCGTCGTCGAAGGTAACTTTCAGCACGTGCGCATGGCGGTTATGGTCGTTGAGCGGATCGCCCGAGATCTTTTCGTAGTTGCGGAAGTGGAGGAGCGTAAGAAGTTCGTCCTCGTCGCCGCGCACAAAGCAGTTGTGCCCCGGTCCGTACACTTTGAGTTCCTCGTTGGTTTCGAGGACGGGATAACGGTTTTTCCGCCACGAACGGGGGTCGAGCAGGTCGCTGTCCTCATCCGCGCGGATCATGCCCATGCAATAGCAGGAGCCCGTCGCGGAGGCGGAGAAGGTCACATAGATCGTGCCGTCGTGTTTGAGCACGGCGGGACCCTCGTTGACCCAGAAGCCGCCGTCGCGCTCCCAGTCGTAATCGGGCGTGGTGAGGAGGACCTGCACCGTTTTGAGTTGGGTGGGCGTTTCGAGCTCGGCGATGTAAAGGTTGGAGATGCCGTTCACCGCGCCGACTTTCTGCGCCCAGATCGTATACCACTTGCCGCGGTGCTTGAACACCGTCATATCCAGCGAAAAGTCGGTGAAGGAATAGGGGTCGCCCTCCGCGGCGCGCATCATGCCGCCTTCCTCCCACTCGTCCGTCATGGGGTCGTCGCCCTTGCAGATGAGGGTGAAGGGGCGGATCTTCCAGATGTCGGGCAGTTCGCCCGCCGCGAAGTAGATCACCCACTTGCCCATGATGTAGTGGATCTCGGGCGCCCAGATGTGGCTGGACATGATGCCCACGCCATGCCGTCTCCAAACGACGCGCTCGGGCGCTTCGGCGATGCCGTTTACGGTATCCGCACAGCGGATCTCGATGCGGTCGTATTGCGGGCAGGTCGCCGTAAAGTAATACTTCCCGTTTGTGTGCTTATAGAGATACGGATCCGCGCGTTGCAGTGCGAGCGGAGAAAGATAGGTCGCCATAAATTACCCCCGATGATAGTGGCTCTATTTTACTACATTCTTCCGCGGAAGTCAATGCCGTTTTTTATTTTTCTTTCCCCAAGGGAGAAGAAAAACATAGGCGGCGATGATGACGAGCGCGAGCACGGAGAGCCCGATGATGAGGGCGTAGCGCCAGGCGTCGCTCTCGCCGCTCTCGATCATCTCCGCGTCCACGCGCGCGAAGTAGGCGGAGCCGTCCTCGGCGGCATAGCGCGCCGTATAGCTCCCGTCTTCGTTGCGGTAGAAGCGCATGAAGGTGCGCTCCGTGAGGACGAGCGTTTCGCCGCTCCCGCTCTCGAACGAGACGCCCTCCTCGCTCGCTTTGAGATAGCCGAAGAAATACTCCTCGTTCTCGGGCGGGAAGGGGGAGACTTCGGAGAGCACGGAGAGAGGCACGTATCCGCGCGCCGTAGCCCGCGCGTTCGTCCCGTATTCGACGTACGCATAGTCGTAGCCGATCCCGAGCGCGCCGCCGTCCGCCCTGCCCCGCACGATCGCGAGCACGTTGACAGCCGCGCCGCGGGGGAGCTTTCCTTCCGTCGCGGAGAGGGACTGAACGAGGCAGGGGAAGTAGTACGCCGCGGCGTTGCTCACAAGGTACATGCGCCCTTCCGTCTCCTGCCAATAGCCGCCGTCGCCCGTGCGGGGCGACACGTCCGTACAGCGATCGGCGGGGAAGAGCTCCACCTCATAGACCCCGTTGCCGCGGTAGAGGGCGACGAGCCGATAGTCGCGCGCCGCCGTGGTGATTTCGTCGAGGACGACCCCGCGCAGCGTTTCCGCGGTGCGCCGATAGCCGAGATAGGAAAAATATTCCGCCGTCTCCGTCAGGTCCCCGAGCTCCACGCGGATGCCCACAGAGCCCGCCGAAACGTCGCACAGGCGCGCTTCGTCCTGCGCGGCGAATACCCGTTCGGATACGCCGTCCGCGCCGATCGTGGAGAGGGTGGGGAATTTGAGCGCGCCCGCTTCGCTCTTGACGATATAGTCGCCGAAGAGGAAGTAGACCTCGTCGTCCTCATAGCCGAGGGCGAAGGAGGAAGGGGTCGCCGTTTCCTCGCTGCGGTAGACGAACTCCGCCCCGTTCACGGTGGCGAGCTCGCTGTCCGTATTGCAGAGCTTGCCGTTTTCGTCGAGATAGTAGAGGTTGCCGTTGAAATCGGCGCGGAGAGATCTTGCATTCAGCGGGACGCTCACGCCGTCGAGCGTTTCGCCCGCCGCGCTTTGCGTGATGAACTGTTCTTCGGTGAAGGAGCGGACCGAACCGCTGTTATAGGCGACATAGAGGTTGCCGTAGAGGTCGCTCGTCATGAAGGTGGGGGTGCCGTTCGTTTTGGTCGCGTGCCCCCCGCCGATCTTGCCCTGTATGTCGTTTTGGGTGACGTAATACACGCTTCCGTACACGCAAGCGATGCCCTTGATGTTTTCGACGGGAACGGGATCCTCGAAGGCGAGCGTGCCGATGTCGTTGCAGACGTACACCTTGTTGTTGCTGACGGCGGCGATGACGGAGCCGTCCGTCGCGACGAGGGAAGGGGAGAAATCCGCCTCTTCGGGCGCGAGAACGGAGTATTGTCCCGTTTTGCCGTCGTACACGGTCACGCGGCGGTTGCCCGCGTCGGCGATGACGACGAGAGACCCCGCCCGCGCGACGTCCTTCGCATCCGAGAGCCGCCCGACGGAGGCGGAAGCGGAGGAAATTTCATAGTCGGCGATCTTGTAATCCGTGCCGTCGGGGTTGAAGCGAAGCACCGATTTTTCGCGGATACAGTACAGAGAGCCGCCGTAGGAAGTGAGCGCGCCGAATTTTTCGCCCGCGAGAACGCAGGTGGCTTTCCCCGCACCGTCGCCCGTCGACGAAAAATCCGCGCGGTACAATCCGTCTTCGGCGGTGTAGTAGAACGCATTTTCATGCGCGCAGGTACTCTTTACGTTGCGGTTATCCGAAGCATTCTGGGAGAGATAAAAACGGTCTTTGGTGAATTGCTCGTTTTCGCCGAGGCTGTTGTGATACACATGTTCGTTGACTGTGCAGTACAGAGTGCCGTTCAAAAGCGTCATGCTCGGCGTGGTGTTCTCGTCAAGTTTTCCGAGGTTGTGAGATGTGGGACTTCCCGAAGTGAGGTCGGAAATATTGTAAGAGGCAATTGTTGTCTCTCCCACGCCGATACTGGCGGTATAGAGAACATCGTCGCTGATGCAGAACGTCGAGCAGTTGATTTCGAGCTTATTAAGGGTTTTCCCCGAGAAATCGTATTCGTAGAAAGCGTTGCTCGAAGCGCTCACCGCGACAAATAACTTTTCATCCGCGAAACCGATTTTGGTGATGGTGCCTTCTTCGCCTTCTGTGATCTCCGTCTTGGAATAGCTCTTTTCCGCGCGGTCGTAAACATAGAGGATGTCGCCGTCCGCGATAGCGATGTGGGAGGAGGATAGAGCAACATCCGAAGGATTTTTCAGCGCCAAATACTGCTCGTAATTTTCGGGCAGGAAGAGAACGGAATTTTCTTTTGTGAGCGGCGTGGGCGTTGCGGCGGGCAGGGCGTCCGCGGCAAGAGGAGCCGCCAAAGCCGCCGCGCCGAACGCGCAACCCGCGGCGAGCGCCGCCGCGAGAAGGGTTCCCGCAAATCTACGTGTGCGCATATCGACATTATAACACGCGTGCGCGAAAAAAACAATTACTTTCCGAGAAAAAAGGCGGGGAAATTCCCCGCGATCGTTCTTTTCGGTACAAAAAAATTTTCCGAAATTTTTTGTCATATCGGCGGGCGTTTGTCAGATTTCCTGTGATATGATAGAAATACAAACGAATGTTCGTAATTTTTCATCCGAAAGGAGTTTCAAAATGTTCGGATACGATTGGGAAAGAGTTTTTCTGTACGCCTACCCCAAGCTCGGGGAGATGGCGGAGGCGGAGGAGACGGCGGCGGAGACGAGAGCCGCGCTCTCCTTCCGCTCATCGAAGAGCGCGCTTGCCGCGGCGGCGGACGTGGCGGAGGGGTTTTGCGTCGCGCGCGCCCTCGAAGCGGCGAGACAGTCGGTAGAGAGCGCGCTGTCCGTGCTCGGGGAAGAGGAAAAGTACCTTCTCGAATACAAATATTTCCGCAGGACGCGGGTCCTGCGGGAGAAGTTCGGGGGAATGAAATTGCACTGTACGAAGCGGACCTATTTCCGCAGGCAGGCCGCGCTGCTGCGCAGGGTGTCCCTTCTTCTGCATGCGCGCGGCTGGACGGAAGCGCGCTTTCGGGAGGAATTTTCCGCTTACGAGCCCTTTCTCCGCGCGCTCCGCGTTTTGCGGGCGGGGCGGGAGAAGCAGAACGCGCCGCGCAGGCACAGGCTCTACTGTTCGGGCTCCTCGCGGGGGAGCGCGGAACGCTTGCTCCGCAACACGAGCACGACGATCCCCACGACGGCGACGCACGCGATGCAGATGACGACGATCTGCGCGGCGGAGGGGGAAGCCGAAGCGCCGCTCTCCGCGGCGGCGGGGACCTCTTCGGAGAGATAATCGGTGTTGAGCTCGTACACGAGCGGTTCGTTCGCGGGGATGTAGTCGCAGACGCCGTTCTCGTCGTGCACGTAAAAGAGGAGCACGCCGTCCTCGTAGCGCATGCCGTAATAACAGAAGGTGCGCTCCACGCGCGAGAAGTTCCCGCCCCCCAGCGCGGGCGTTACGGGGAGCGTATAGGCGAGCGTTACGGTACGGTAGAGGAAGGGGCGTTCGGGAACGAAGTCCACGGGTCTGATGCTGTCCGTGCGGCAGTACCCCCGCACGGCGCGGTAGGGGGGCGCGTCGTCGAGATATTGGACGGAGGAATACACGTCCCCGCGGGAGAGCACGCGGACATAGTAGGTATACGGCAGGAGAAAGAGCTTGCTGTCCTCCCGTTCGGCGGCGTAAAACCATACGTCCTGCGCCGCCGCGACGGCATAGACGCCGTCGTCCGCATTCGCCGTGCGGGGCGCGGCGGGCAGGAGGAAAAACAGCAACACGGGGAGCAAAAAAAGGCGTTTCATAGCAGGTATGATAGCGGATTTTTCTCCGCGCGAATGCGTTTATTTTAGCGAATATGAACGAATTAGTGGATAAAATCACGGCGATCGAGCGCGAGCAGAGGCGGCGCGCGGAGCGGGATACGCTCGCGCGGTACAACACGGGAAAGAAGAAGCACAAAAAGCAGCTCGCCTTTCACCGCTGCAAAAAGCGCAACCGCTGGGTGTTCGGCGGCAACCGCTCGGGCAAGACGGAATGCGGCGCGGCGGAGACGGTTTGGATCGCGCGCGGCAACCATCCCTACCGCAAGAACAGGGAGAACGCGTTCGGCTGGGTCGTCTCGCTCACGTCGCAGGTCCAGCGGGACGTCGCGCAGAAAAAGATCTTGCACTATCTCCGCCCGGACTGGATCGCGGACATCGTGATGACGAGCGGGCGGCGGGACAGCCCCGAAACGGGCGTCATCGACCAAATTCTCGTCAAGAACGTGTTCGGCGGCATCTCCGTCATCGGGTTCAAGAGTTGCGACCAGGGGCGGGAACGCTTTCAGGGAAGCTCGCTGGACTTCGTCTGGTTCGACGAAGAGCCGCCCGAGGACGTCTACGAGGAGTGCCGCATGCGCCTTTTGGACAGGCGGGGAGACATGTACGGGACGATGACGCCGCTCAAAGGGCTCACCTTCGTGTATTCGGAGATCTTCCTCAACCGCTCGCATAACAGCGAGGTCTGGTACGAGTTTATGGAGTGGGCGGACAACCCGTTTTTGCCCAAGCGGGAAATTTCCCTGCTCGAACGGACGATGGACGAGCGCACGCTGCAAGCGCGGCGGTACGGCAGGTTTGCGGCGTCCGCGGGGCTCGTCTATCCCGAGTTCGAGGAGAGCGTGCACGTCATCGAGCCGTTCGACGTCCCCAAGGAGTGGCAGGACTGCATTTCCATCGACCCGGGGCTCAAAAACCCGCTCTCCGCGCACTGGTACGCCGTGGACTACGACGGCAACGTGTACGTCGTCGCGGAGCACTATGCGGCGGGGCTGGACATCGACGCGCACGCCGCCGCCATCCATGCCGTCTCCGCGCGGCTCGGATGGAAGCGGGACGAAAGGGGGCGCGTCCGCGCGCTCATCGATCCCGCCGCGGGACAGCGCACGCTCGCCGCCGTAAAGTCGGTCTCCGAACTGTTCGCGGAGCGCGGCGTGCTCGTGAACGCACGGGTGGACAAGGACGTGTTCAGCGGCATCCAGCGGGTCAAGAGCTATCTCCGCCGCGGCAACGGGTTGCCCGATCTGTACCTCTTCTCGACGTGCGTGAACATGATCCGCGAATTCAAGGGGTATTTTTGGGGCGGGGACGAGAGCCCCGTCAAACGGGACGATCACGCGATGGACGAACTTCGGTATTACCTCTCTTCCCGTCCCCGTCCGCCCGAACGGGGAGAGGAGAAGAGCGCCATCGCGCGGGACAAGGAGCGCCGTATCCGCGCGCTCGGGAGGAACAGGTATGCGTGAGGACGTGGAAAAAGCCGTTCTGAAAGTCGCGCTGGGTTTCCGCACGGAGGAGATCACGGAGGAATACGGCGTGGAGAACGGCGAATTGAAATTGCTCAAACGGAAGGAGACGGTGAAGGAGATCCCGCCCGATCTGAAAGCGGCGAAACTCCTCTTCGAGGAGCGCGATTGGAGCGCGCTCTCGGACGAGGAACTGGAAGCGGAAAAAAGGAGACTGCTTGCGCAGTTAAAGGAGGAAGAAGAAAGGTGAACAGCGAAAAAGAAACGTCCGAACGGGCGGAACTGCGGAGGAGGAAGGAGCTCGCGCAGAGCGTGCGGGCGGACTTCGAGGCGAGGCAGGAGGCGCGCAGACAGCTCGAACGGGGCTGGGAGCTCAACATGAAGTTCGTGAGCGGCGACCAGTTCTGCGACGTCTCGCCCGCGGGGGAGATCGAGGAGGAGGCGCGCGCCTTCTTCTGGCAGTCCCGCCGCGCCTTCAACCATATCGCGCCCACGGTGGATACTCGCGTCGCGCGGCTCGCGAAGGTGCGCCCCTCGCTCGTCGTGCGCCCGTTCTCGGACGCGGAGGACGACGTCAAGACGGCGCGGCTGTGTTCCAACGTGCTGCAATCGGTGAAGAACCGCCTCGATCTGGACAGGATCGTCTCCCGCGCGACGCTGTGGTCGGAGACGTGCGGCACGGCGTTTTACAAGGTCGTCTGGAACTTCGCGGACGGCAACATCATCGGCGCGGACGAGACGGGGCGCCCCCTCCGCGAGGGGGACGTCAACGTGATCCCGCTCTCCCCCTTCGAGGTGTACCCGGACGATCTCTCCGCCGAGAGCATGGAGGAAGTCAAGAGCGTCATCCACGCCAAGGCGGTCCCCGTGTCCGAGATCGAGGAGCGGTTCGGCGTGAAGCTCGCGGGGCGGCGGATCACGCGGTTTTCGCTCGCGCCGTACTCCTCGGCGAGCGGCTGGAAGCGTCCTTCGGACGGCGACGTCCGTCCCGCGGAGGAAGATTGCGAAATACTCATCGAGCGTTATACCCGTCCCGACGGCGCGCATCCCGAGGGACGGTTGGAGATCGTTGCGGGGGACGAGCTCCTCTTCGAGGGAAGCCTGCCCTACAAGAACGGAGACAGGGGGGAGCGCATCCTTCCCTTTATCCGCCAAACGAGCATCGAACTTGCGGGGGCGTTCTTCGGGACGTCCGTCGTGGACCGCATGATCCCTCTGCAACGGGCGTATAACGCCGTGCGCAACCGCAAGCACGAGTTTTTGAACCGTCTCTCGGCGGGCGTCGTCGCGGTGGAGGACGGCTCGGTGGATGCGGAGGAACTGGCGGAGGACGGGCTGTATCCCGGGAAAGTGCTCGTCTACCGGCAGGGAGCCTCCGCCCCGACCTTCCTCGACTGCGGCAAGCTCCCCGCCGAGTTTGCGGAAGAGGAGGAGCGCATCGCGGGCGAGTTCATTCTCGTCTCGGGTATGAGCGAAATTTCGCGCAATTCCGCCAACCCCACGCACGTGATGAGCGCCGTCGGTCTGCAACTCCTCCTCGACCAGGACACCAACCGCATGCACATGAGCGTGGAGAGCGTCGAACGCGCGGTGAAGGAAGCGGGCAAACAGATCCTGCACCTCTATAAACAGTTCGCGGCGACCAAACGGCTCCTGCGCATGACGGGAACGGGCGGAAGGGCGGAACTTTACTATTTTTCGTCGAGCGATATCTCGGCGGACGACGTGCAGTTTGAAACAGGCTACGACCGCACGCCCGAGCAGGAACGGGAGGAACTTCTCAACCTGCTCTCGCTGGGACTTCTCAAAGACGAAAAGGGCAATTTCACGGACGACACGCGCAACAGGGTGCTCGACGCGCTGGGGTACGGTTCGTTCGCGAACGCGCGGGACGTCTCGCACCTGCATGCGCGGAAAGCGGAGCGGGAAAACGTCCTTTTGGCGCAGCGCGACGTGGAGGCGGACGATTACGACGACCACGGCGTCCATATCGCCGAACACGTGCGCGCCCTGCTCTCGGGCGGGGAAGAAATTCAGGCGGCGAAGGAGAGATTTTTGCGCCATCTCCAAAGCCATCGCCGCAAAGGAGCATGAAAATGGAAGAGGAGAACGTAGGCATGGATCCCAAAGAAGGGACGCCCGATCTGGGGAAATTCAAGAGCGTCGACGCCCTCGCGCGCGCCTATTCGGAGCTGGAAGCGGAATTTACCCGCCGCAGTCAACGCTTGAAGGCGCTCGAAGAACAACTTGCCGCGCCGTGCGAGAGGGACGCGGCAGGCGGCGCGCCCTGCTCGGAGGAAGAACTTCTCCGCGCGGTCAACGAAAACGAGGGGGTGCGCGCACGCGTGTTGAGCGATTATCTCGCGTCGCTCAAAGGCGTGCCCCTCATGGCGGGCGGCGGCGCGGTCCCCGCGCCCCCGCACCGCCCCAAGAGCATCGAGGAGGCGGGCAAGCTCGCCCTCGGCTATCTGCGCGAACAAAAATAAAAAGGAGAAAATTCGGAAATGGTAACCACAACTACGGCGGACAGCGTCCTCAAATCGTACTATCTCGGCATCGTGAGCGAACAGCTCGACACGGCGGCGAACCCCTTGCTCGCCGCCATCCGCAAGAGCACGGCGGACGTATGGGGGAAGGACGTGCGGAAGGCGGTGCGCATCGGCGTCAACGGCGGCGTCGGCGCGGGCACGGAGGACGGCGCGCTTCCCGCGGCGAACGGGAACCGCTACGCGCAGTTCGTCTCGCCGCTCAAAAATCTCTACGGCGTCATCGAGATCTCGGACAAGGCGATCCGCGCCTCGGCAAACAACGAGGGGGCGTTCGTCAACCTTCTCAACGACGAGATGGACGGGCTCGTGAAGAGCTCTTCCTTCAACTTCGGCAGAATGCTGTTCGGCGACGGCTCGGGCGTGCTCGCGACGGTCTCCGAGAGCACGGGCACCACATACACCGTGGACACGGTGAAAAACATCGTCGAGGGAATGACGGTGGACGTGTACAACGCCGGCAAGTCCCGCGTTGCGGAGGCGCGGGTCGTCGAATCGGTGGACAGGGAGGCGCGCAAGGTAACCCTCTCGGGCGCGTCCGTCGCCGCCTCCATCTACACGGGCTTCACGCTCGTGATGCAAAATTCGAGGGGGTTGGAGCTCACGGGGCTCAAAGCCATCTTCGGCGACGGGGATCTGTACGGGCTCTCCCGCGAGAAGAATCCCTTCCTCCGCCCCCGGATCTTGCACGAGGTGGGCAAGCTCACCGAGAGCACGGTGCAGAAGGCGATCGACGCCGTCGAGGAGAGCGCGGGCGGGAAGATCGACTTCATCGTCTGCTCCGCGGACGTGCGCAGGGCGCTCGTCTCCTGCCTCTCGCAGTATAAGCGCATGGACACGATGGAGCTTTCGGGCGGGTATCGCGCGCTCTCCTTCAACGGCATCCCCGTCGTCTCCGACCGCTTCTGCCCCGAGGGGACGATGTATCTTCTCAACACGAAGGACTTCTGTCTGCACCAGCTCTGCGATTGGCAGTGGTTGGAGGGAGAGGACGGGAAGATCCTCAAACAGGTCGCGGGCAAACCCGTCTACACGGCGACCCTCGTAAAGTACGCGGAGCTCATGTGCTACCGCCCCTGCGGGCAGGCGATGCTCGACGGGATCGAGGAGTAACGCCATGCTCGTGCGGGACGTCGCCGCTTCGGCGGCGGAGGAGCTCGGGCGGGACGATCTCGCCGCCGCGCTTCGGGCGGGGGAGACGGAGGGGGAAGCCGCCGCGCTCGTCGCGGCGTACAACTTCGTGGAGAACGAGCTCGCCCTCGACCATTTTCCGCTGAAAGCGGAGGAGACGCATACCCCCATCGGCGGGAAGATCCTCTACACCGTGTTCGCGCACCCGCCCGTGCGGATCTTCAATGTGTACGGCGAGGACGGAAAACAGGCGAAATACGACATGTATCCCACCTGTCTCGTCCTCAAAGACTTCGCGGGACCCGCGCGCGTGGAGTACGCGTATGCCCCCGCGCGCAAGAGCGCGGGGGACAAAGCGGAGTGCGCGGCGGCGGTCTCCGAGCGGCTGCTCGCGCTGGGCGTTGCGCGGGAGTTCTCCCTCTCCCGCGGAAAGTACGAGGAGGCGAATTTCTGGCACGGGCGGTTCGAGGAAGCGCTCCGCGCCGCGGGTTCGCCCCGCCGCGGGCTGCGCATCCGCGGGAGGAGGTGGGAATGAAGGGAACGCTTCCGCCGCCCGAGGGCGGCGTCCGCAGGGCACGCTTTCCGCTCTCCGCGTTCAAGGACAGAGAAAAATTTCCCGAACTCTCCTTCTGCAATCTGCGCGAGGAGGCGGGCGCGCTCGTCCTCTCGGAGGGCTCCGAGGAGGTGAACATCCTCCCCGAGAACACCGAGCGCATCTATTCGGTGAACGGCGCCGTGTTCGCGTTTACGGGGGACTATCTCTACAAGATAGACGGCACGCTCAAAAGCCGCGATAAGTGCACGGATCCGCCCGTCTGCATGGTGTACTATATGACGAAGAGCGGGCTCGAACGCGTCTACGGCGTGAACAGTTCGGCGTTTCAGATCTATACGGGGACGTCCATCCAAACGTTTTATGCTCCGGGCGGCGGCACCTGTCTCGCCATGCTCAACGACCGTTCCTTCCTCATGAGCGGCGCGCGGATACGCTATTCCGCCCGCCCCGATACGGAGGACTGGCTGAAAGAGCCGTACGATCCGCTCGGACCGGGGACCATCGAACTGCCGAGAGATCGGGGGAACGCGCTCAAACTCGTGCCCCGCCTCAATCTCCTCTACATCTTCCTCGACCGCGGGATCTGGCGGCTCGAAGCGCAGGCGGACCCGTGCAATTTCAAGATCCGCGAATATCCCTACTGCGAGGGGCGCATTCTCGGACGCTCCATCGCCGACTGCGGGAGCCGCGTGCTCTTTTTCACGGAGCGCGGCTTCGCAGCCTTCGACGGAAACAAGAGCGTCCCCGTGGACGACCCGCTCGCCGCGGAGGTCGATCTTTCGGAGGAGCCGGAAGCGGTGCATTGGAGCGGCCGCTACTATGCCCGCGTGAAGTTCCGCGACGGGCGGCGCGGAATGTTCGTCTACAACGTCGCGCACGGGACGTCCTACCGCATGGACCTATTGACGCACACGATCGCCGCGTCGGACGCCGTCTATTATCCGCTGGGGACAAAGCTCTACCGCCTCGTCGCTTCGAGCGGATACGCGCAGGGCGGGAGCGGCGCGTGCGAATTTCGCACGGGGCGGTTCCGCCCCTTTGCGAACGGGGATCACATTCTCCGCTCCGTCATCGTGGAGGGGGAGGGCACGTTTACGCTGACGGCCTCCTCGGAGAAGAACACCGCGGAGGGGAAGGGGAGCGCCAATCGGCGCATCGTCTTTTCGGGCGCGCCCCGCGGCGAAACGCTCTCCCTCACCGTGCGCTCCTCGTCCCCCGACGCGCGCATCGTCGCGATCGACTTTGAATGGAGGGAGGCGCCGCCGTCATGACCATCGACATCATCGACCTCTCCTCGCCCGAGTACGCAGATCTCTCCGCCGTACAGCTCTCCATGGTGCGCGTGGCGCAGGCGAAAAAGGACAAGATCACAAAGCAGTTGGCGCGCGACATCGAGGCGTATTCCCAGCAGTTTTCCATCAACCACATCATCCGCAGCACCGCGCTTACCCAGCAAAACGATCTGCTCCAAAAGACGGCGGACGAGGAAGTGGAGACGATCCGCGACGACCTCGTGCACCAGCTCGCGTACGAGGCGCTCGGCTCGGAGGGGAACGCGAACGGACCGTACCGCTATCCCGAAAACCCCAATTACACGCTCACTTATTCCCAGCGTTTCCTCATCGTGCGGGAATATTACATGAACGCGACGGGAGACGCAAGCGCGCGTCTCGAAGCCTATCGCATGGATTCGCTCGCGCGGCAGTATCTCGGGGAATTTTACGAGACGCTCTACGATCTTCTCGCCTCCTATGTGTAAAAAAACGCCCCGCGGCATATCGCCGCGGGGCTCTTTCATAGCGCGCCCCGCGCGGGGCATATAATGAAATATGTTCGGCGCTAACTATCATCGGCGCGGTTGGAAGGCGTTCTTCCTGCTGCTCGCGCTCTTTTCGGGGGTCGTCGCGCTGTTTTTGGGCGCGCTCCGTTGGAGCACAAGAAAATACGCGGAAGTGGTATTCGACGAGGAATATTTTTTCCTCGTGCAGGACTGCGTTTCGGAGACGGCGGGCGCGGTCGCGGGGCAGGTGTATCTCTCGGGCGGCGCGGGATATCTGCTCGGCGACGACGCCGTCGTGCTCGCCTGCTATTTTTCGGAGGAGGACGCGCATTTTGTGCAGGAGAACATGGCGGGGAAGGGCGTGGAGACGCGCATCGTCCGCCGCGCCTCCGACCCGCTTTCCTTGGAGGGGGACCGCGCCGCCCTCTCGGAGCAGGTGCGGGCGAACGCCCGCACGGCGGACAGCTGCGCCCGCATGCTCTTCGACGCGGCGAACGGGCTCGAACGCGCGGAACTTTCGCAGGAGGAAGCGCGGACGGCGGTGAAGGGTGTGCGCGCCTCGCTCAAAGGTCTGCGCGCGGCGAACGGCGAGGGGGATTTCGCGGCTTGGAACGCCCTGCTCCTCCGCGCCGAGCGGCGGGGCGCGGAGATCGCCTCGGGCATTCTCTTTGCAAAAGATCTGCGCTATCTGCAAGCGGAGCTGTGCTTTGCCGTCTCGGAGATCGCGGAGGTTTTTTCCTGAAAGGGTTGAAAAAAGGCGCAAAAGCGGCTATAATGGAGGGGTGAAATGCCTCTTTTTGTACAACGGCGCGAGCGGTAAGGGGAATATTTCCCGCAAATTGCCGCGCATCAAGCGCGCCTTGGAGGAACGCTTCGGCGAAGCGGAGCTTCTGGAAACGCAGAGCGCGGAGGAGACGGAACGGCTCGTCCGCGAACGCGGGGAAGGGTACGCCGCCGTCGTGTTCGCGGGCGGGGACGGCACGTTCCACCGCGTCGTGCAGGGCGCGGCGGAGCGGGAGATCGCGCTCGGCTACCTTCCCGCGGGCACGGTGAACGACGCCGCGCGGGCGCTGGGCATTCCCCGCCGTCTCGGCGGCGCGCTCGCCGTCCTGCGCAAGGGGCGCGTCTCGGAGATCGACTGCCTGCACGTCAACGACCGCTACGCCGTGTATCTTGCCGCGGCGGGCTCCGTTACGCGCGTCTCTTACGAGACGCCGCAACGGCAAAAGCGCATGTTCGGATGGCTTGCGTATGCCGCATTCGTGCTCCGTTTGCTCCGAAAGACGACGCCGTTCTCCGCCGAGGTCTCCTGCGGGGAAACTTCGGTGAAGGGCAAATTCGCGCTGCTCTTCGTCATGAACGGGACATCGGTCGCGGGGCTGCGCGTCAACCGCGGCGCAAGCATGCGCGACGGGCTGTGCGAGATCGCCCTCGTGCGGCAGTTCGGAGAGGGAGCCCTCGCGCGGGCGGGCGCGCGATGGGGGATCGTCCGCCTCATGCTGTTCGGCACGCGGAGAAGCGGAAAGCGCATCGTGAAGATGCGCGGAGACCGCGTGCGCGTGGCGCGCTCCGAGGGCGTCGTGTGGGATCTGGACGGCGAGAAGGGCGCGGAAGGGGACGCCGAGATCGCGGTCGTGAGCGGCGCGGTCAAGATCATTCTTCCCCGAAAATAGCGGCGCGCGTCCCGTTCGGCGGCGCGCACGGCGCAAAAAGACCGCGCGAACGCAAATTCCCGCAAAAATAAAATTTATTTTGGGCGCAAAAACGCTTGCATTTTGCCGCAGATTTTTTTATAATGAAAAAGCGCATCCGAAGAAGCGCAGATCTTTGCTACTGTGGCTCAGTCGGTAGAGCAGCTGATTCGTAATTATTTGGTTGAATGATACGGACAGTAGCAAATCGCCTGAAAACCACCTAAAACTCGTGGAAATCGCCTGAAAATCGAGGATTGCGACGCTAACGGCAAAGAAACTGTAAAAAATCTGTAAAAAACACCTGCAAAAACAGGTAAAAATGCTACTGTGGCTCAGCTGGTAGAGCAGTTGATTCGTAATCAACAGGTCGTGGGTCCGAGTCCCACCAGTAGCTCCAAAACAAAGAAAAAGGCTATCGAAAGATAGTCTTTTTCCTTTCCTCGGATTCTTTTTCTTTACTGTGGCGAAAGGTAAGTGTCGAACTTTGCGGCGGCTCGTCTATCTTCCTCTTGCAGTAGGTGCGTGTAGATATTAAGCGTTATCGCCTCGTTAGCGTGTCCTGCTCGTTGTGATACGGCTTTTATGGGGATACCCGCCATTACTTGTAAGGTTATACTTGTATGTCGGAGCGCATGGGGAGAAACGTGGGCTAGCCCGTGTTCTGCCTGAAACTTTTCAAGCCAGTTGCTCGGCGTGGAAGGGTGTATCGGTTTCCCGTTGTCGTTGAGGAACAGCCGCTTGCTCTCTTGCCAAAGGTCGCCGTGCTGTTCCTTTTGGTCGTCCCACCATTCCTTATACTCGTGCAGTAACTCTATCAGCTTCGGCGGCATTGATACCGTCCTCGCCGAGTTTTGCGTTTTGGGTGCTTTCGTGCAAACGCCGAAGTCGGAAAAGTAAATCGAGTTGCGCGATACGGTGAGAGTGCCTTGTTCAAAGTCTATGTCCTGCCATTCAAGCCCGCATAGTTCGGCGTTGCGTAAGCCCAAATAGAGGAATAGCGAAAAGACGGTTTTCTTTCGGATGTCTTTCTCTTCCATTGTCAATTGGAGAAATCGCCGTGCCTCGCTGTCGCTGTAAAAACGCTTGCCCTTTTCCGTCCCCTTGATAGGCTCGGTATATTCCTTTGTGGCGTAGTTGTACTCGATGAGTTGTTGCTTCCGTGCGGAGTTGAGTATCATAACGAGAAGTGTCCGTATGCCCCTGTTCGTAGCGACGGAGTATTTCTCCCGCACGGTTTCGACGGTAAAATAACGGTCTATCGGGATTTTGAAATACCCGCATATCTTTTGAGCCGTCTGCAAACTGACTTTCTTGCCTATAACCGTAGCCGCCGCAAAAGTAGGCTTGCCAATGCCGCAGGCTTTTGCCGCTGTGGTCTTGTTCAGCTTATGCTCCCGTAAGAGGTCTTGGATTGACTTCTTGACGGTTACGGTGCTTTTCGTGTATGTGCGTGTGGTAAGGTAGTTGTAGAAGGACTGTATCATTCGCGGGGTGATATTGCGTAACAGGCAATTCCCGAAATGGGCTTTCAGTATCGGGAGATGAGTTTTTGCGGATTCATAGCTCGAATAGCCGCTGTCGCTCCTCAATTTCACGGTTTCAAGCCATTGGTCGGCAAAGTCGCCGAAAAGGACATTGGTGTCGGGGATATATGTTCCGAGCGATTTCTTCTCCGCTTCTTGGATAAAAGCGATTTCAGCCGCTCTGCGCTCCCGCTCGATTTCCTTTGCGGTCAAGCCCGTGGGGACTTTCCAACACTTGGTAAATTGCTTTGGCGCACCGCTTAAAGGGTCTTTGCCCGTATAGAAAAATCGGTATGAAATCAGAACGCCGTTCTTGTTGTAATTCGGATAGCAAAGTTTATGCCTTTCGTTCCTCATTATGCGCACCTCATTATGCCGCCGCCGAACGACCGAACGCCTATCGTGCCGAGTTCGCTACAACTATTGTCGTCTTTGTTCCAGACATAAGCAAAGGCGAGAAAGCCCGAGTTGGTTTTCACGAGTAGCCCGTCCCAATCTTCCTGGTAGCCCGATACTATGAGAAGATCGTAAAGTTCCCCGAACTCCGTATATTCGTGCGTAACGGCATAGACGAGGCAATTATACCTATTCTCGACTTCCCGTATCTTCTTCATCAGTTCAGGCTCTTGGAAAGCCCAATAGCCGCCGAAACGCTCGAAAAAGCATACATTGTCGTACTTGCGGAATCCTGTGATATAGTCCTCGTAAATATTCAGCGTTGTAAGGTACTCGATTGCTTTCTTTTTCTTTTCTTGTCTTGTGGTTCTCATGATTTTATCTCCTTTATACGATAGTTTACTTTCTCCGTAAAGTCATAAGAGTACGGATATATTATATAAAATTCGAGGGTGTTGTTCTTTCTGCGGCACTACCCCGCGCAAGCCCATTTTATACGCCGAGTTTTTACGCTCGGCACGTTTTAATAGGAACTTGCGTTCCCTCGATAGGAGTTGCCGCAGATTGGCGGGGAAAGCCTTTTAGAAGGCTTATACGGCGTTTAGATTGGGGTTTCTTCGTCGTGCGCAATCAGCTTGCTAATTCGTTGCTCTATGGCTTCGGGTTCTTCTATAATATCAGTAGGAACATCAGTAGGCGGTTGACCGCCTTCGCCCAGCATTTTGCGAAACGCTTCTTCTTGCTCCTTGCGCGGGATGACGACTTTCTCCGTATATGCTTCCGTTCCGATTTTTTCTTCGATTTTACGGTTGTATGCGTAGGGAATGCGATATAGCCGACCGTCGTACTCAATGAAGCCATTTTCTATTATTTCGTCGAAGTGTTCGGTTAAGTACTGCATACCAATCCCGCCTTGTTTTGACATGGAAACGAAAGCGGGTGCGTTTTTATTTGGCGGTTTAATATAGTAGCTTTTTATAAATGTGCGAGTTACATATTCAATGGATTTGTCCGACACCCCTCCAATCGTGCAAAACCCCTTGCCCCATAAACGCTCTATTGTTTCACTCTTGTAAAGAGGGTATCCCGCCTTGTCTTTCTTATAAAACTTTTCGTCGCCGAAGCGGGGACAGTTGAAAATGATTATATGATAATGCGGGCGCAGATTTTCTTTTCCATATTCACCGCACCCGAAAAAGCGTATGCCCGTAAGCCCAAGGTGTCTTTCAAAATGCGTTCGCAGATTTTTCATAAATCTTTGCAGTTCGCTTTTCTTGACGATGATAGGTGATTCCTCGTAAGTTAGCGTTACAAATAGGTTGCTATTATACCGTTTTGCCTCTAATTTACAGCGGAGCGACCAGTCGTGATATTGCTCCCAACGGCACATTAAACATTGGCGGCAAGGAAGAAAAACGGCGGCGCGCGCAAAAGTTGTCTGGCAATCCTTTTTTATTTCATCTATATTTAGAATTATTAGTTTATTTTGTTTTCGGATAGCTTTTATAGGGTATTTACACATCATTTTTTAAGTTCTCCTTTTAGTTATTTCGTTAAAAAAGTCGTAAGGGTAATAAAGGGTTAAGGGTATAAGGGTAGAAGATATTGTGTGGTGGAAGGGAGTAAAGGATAATCAAGTGGGCGGTGCTTTTCATCGCCCTGTTCCCCGCCGTGTCATTCACCATAAGCCCTTATGCCGACAGCGAATTACGGCGGTTCATTATTGAGGTAGTCAAACAGGCTGTCAAGGTTGACATACGTTTTGTTGCCGCTGTGATAGCACTTGACTTGTCCGCTCTTGCAAAGCTGACGGATAAAGTATTCCGAAATCACGGTTTGCTCGTCAAGCCGCTTAATTTCTTCAAAGCATTCTCTGACCGTTCTATATCTCGGTAAAGTTCTTTTTTCTTCGTTCATAATGCACCTCTGCTCCGAAATTCGTTTTTTATTTACTATTGGATTTCATTCCTAAAAGTGTTGACGAACAGGGGCAAAATGAGGTAAAATTATAGCGGTCGAGAGGTGCTAAATGAAATGTCCAAAATGTAATTCAAAAAAGACGATTGTGAAGTTCGGACACACAAGATATGGGCGACAACGGTATTTCTGTACTCGTTGCCGCTGTCTTTGCAAAGATGATGAAACATTAAAAGCCAAAAATAAAAAAGCCATTCTTCAAAACAGCGCACATGATTTGATGAAGGAATGGCATATCTCGTATAGAACAATTATGAAGTTGTACGGAATCAGCAAAAGTACGGTATATTACTGGTACAATCATTGGGGTTCGGTGGAAATCACCGATGAAGATGATGAACGTGCAATGGTAAAATTTTTGCTTTCTAGGGCAGATATGAGCAGTATTTGGCATAGTCAAATACAAGCAATCAAAGATTATTTGGAAAATAAAGAACCGCCTAAAAAGAAATGAGGCTCTTTTTAGGCGGTTTGTTTGTATGGAGTTGTTCGTGTGGGGATAAGCAGTCTTGCGCGGCGGTTGCGGCTGTTAAGCGAGGATTGCAGAAAAACAGTCGATATGGGTTATCCTCGTACAGTATTGGAGTGGAAAAAATCCGAAGGGGATTGGTGAAATTGCGCTGATTTTAGGTCAATTTCGCTAGGAAAGGATTTACTTGTCGGACTTGACGATCATAGAATTCAATCTGATGAAGATGTCCATAAGGTCGGGATTACAGTCGAGGATAAACTCCCGTACCTCGCTCGGTAGGCTGTCAAGTTTTTCCTTTATGGCACAATCCCGCTCATAGGCTGTAATATCGTGATAGAAGAATTCCTCGGGTGTGCTTCCGCACACCTCTATTATGTTCATTAAGACCTCGACACTCGGTAAAAAGTCCTTTTGGCACTCCAAACGGTTGATATAACTCGGATTCATGCCGAGAGCGTTCGACAACGCTTTTTGTGTCAGCTTTGCGCGTACCCGTATATAGCCTATCCGATTGATAATCTCTATTTTATCCAAGTCTGACACCTCTTTTTACATAATAGTCTATACTAACTATTATAATTCAATTCCTGCTTTCGCTAGGCGAGAGTAAATTGTCAAAGTAGTGTTGTATGTTTATTTTTTCCAAATTGAATACACATATAAAGTGGTAATCGCTTGACTTTGACACTTGAAAAGTGTATAATGTTTCTGACTAATAGTGTATGAGGTGTATTACGGTTCAAGAATTGGAAGGCAAAAAGCGGAAGCACCGCTATTCGGAGATTCGGTTTGAGAAGGGTTTTGGGAGCAGTCGCAAAAATTTTTTCGCAAACCCGCCGAAAAAACGCTTCACCAGAAACATTGAAAATTTTTTTGTGCTATAATATACCCGTCGAAAAAAATTTTTGGAGGTCATCATGAACGAAACGACAAAAATCAAGGCATCGGAGTTCTTCGAGGAAGCGTTCTCGAAAACAATGAAAACCGCGATCGGAGAAAAAAGCGCAACCGAGGAAGCGGTACTGGACTACTGCTTGCTGAAAGCATGGAAAGACGCCGCTTTGCGGGAAAGGTTCAATGCGGGCAGTCCCATTATTGCGAACAAGGAGAAAATCAAACTTGTTCTGAAACAGGAATTGCTTCATAGCGATAAAATCGTATCCGACTTCGAACTGTGGCATTCTACGCTCTGCAAGAACGGCGAGTACGGTATGAAATACGGCATTTGGCAGAAGTTTATCAATATGACGTTCAAGTATATGTTCTGCTGTAATGTCGTTGCGGGATATTTCCCCCAATACGATTCCGTATGGGCGAAGTGCCATTGCCCTATTGACAGTATCATCGCCAAAATTACATACGAATTGCTCTCGTCCGACACGCAATACTCGGCTACGGCAGAAGAGTTGGCATTGGTAAAGAGCATTTCCGTAAGCGGGGCTGTTTCTTGGAACACGCTGAATGAAGAACAGTACAATCTCTTTCAGAAGCAGGTCAAGAAGATTTGCGACGGGGAATCCGTGTCGCCCTTGGAGTTTGACTTTCTGCATTGGGAACAGCGGAAATAAAGCATACCGCTTGAAAGGGAGAAAACGAACATGGAACAAGTATATGATGATATGCGCAGGAATATCGGATATATCAATAGAACGTCCTCTTACATTTACTACTACACCTATAAGCACGGTCTTATAGGGCAATTCGATATTTCCACAAGGCAATATATCAGAGTAAAGGAAATTCCTGGTAAGCCTATTGCCCCGTTCGCAGGGACGGACTATGGGGAAGCCGATTTACAATATTGGGGTGCGCAAACCTAATGTGGGAAGCGCAGTATGCCCTATGATAATGTTCCCCTGCGCCTATAAGCCCCACGCTTATAGGCGTTACTATTAAACAGGGAATTTTAGCATTCCCGCCGCAAAAAGCCTTCGCAACGGCTTTGAAAATTCAAATATGGTATAATATTGGTATCCCGATATACGCCCAAAGAGGTTATTATGACTACATTTATCGACTGTGTAAAAAGTATCAATGAAGAAGAAAGCGTTGCCGCACGGAATTACGCCATACTCTATAATGCTTGCGATCCCCGAAAAGGAATATTCGGGAGCGCGGAGCATATCGAAGATATTTTTAAGTGCTTCTCCGATTACCCCGAATTTGCCTTCCTGTTCAATACAATAACTGGTATGAAAGAACAGGAGCCGTTTCAACACGGGAAATGGTCGGAGGCGTTATGCAAGTATGTTGCGCAAGAACTCTCCGAACAGAATATTGCCCCGCAAAGCGAGTTGAGGTTTGACGGTTCGGAAAGAGATTTGCGTGCTTTATCGCAGGCTGTTAAGACCGTGTTCGACTTTGAGGATTGCCTTAAAGATACGGTTCAATATTTCTTTCGGGAGCAATACGACACGGAGTATATTCGGATTACCTCCTCTTTTTTGAAGGTTGCGAGCAAGTTCTTACACGGCTTTTTCCCGAGGAGTGTTATTCCGTTTGATATAAAACTGTACGGCAAAAGCAAGCGGCTTTTTCACGCCGAAAAATGTATTGTGGGCGATTGTGTTGTGCCGGACGAGATAAAACACGCTCTTTTCGACGAGAATATGAGGGTTTATAACTCTTTCCCCGAGGATTTACGGGTGAAAGCGACACCCGACAGGGCAAGATATTTGTATTTCTGCGCAAAGATATACGCCTTGTGCGAGTATCTGAACGAGAATATCACGGGGATAGAATTCAACCCCGTAACGCTTTCGGTTTTGGTGTGTGATTCCGTCGTTTTGAAGAAACAAGACTTACGGAAAGCCGAGAGAAAATACATATTCGCCCATATAGAAAACAATTCGAGGAAGAACAAGCCGAATGTTTTCCGTGCCGTCAGCGAGGACGAAAAGCACTATTTCGAGCGCACTTTCGAGGGGGATTTAAGCGAATACAACGAACGTTCCCTTGACAAAGAAGATGATTTGCCCGTGGTAAAAGTGTTTGCGGAATTTGCGGATTTTTGCACCGAGGAATGCGGTATAGATACGGAGAATATCACGGTCGTCTTTGCCGACAGACCGAAAAGCTACTTCGACAAAGCGGTGTCGGCGTATCTCTCATTGTGGCAGATACGGTCGGTCGATATTGAGGGCGGTTATCGTGTCGAAATGCTGTATCGGGAAAACATTTTACCCTTTAAGGAATTCAAAAAGTCTTGCGGCATAGGACTGTCCGAGCCGTATGCGACGAAACGCTTATATGAGGAATACGAGCGGCAGTACATTCACAACGACACTTGCACGGAAGAAGAACTCGACCGAATGGAGAGTTATGTCAAAGCCCATTTGGACGTGTTTCATCGCCATAAAACCATTGTAAACGGCGGAGAGGTCTTATATCGCATACTTGCCATGTGCGCGATGATGTGTGAATGCGATTATAAGCGGTTCTCGGCACTTATGGATTACATTGTCGATGACTATAAGCGCAGAAAGAATGGATATAAGAAAACTCATCTCTTTTTGTTGTTGCGCGATACTGCGGAAATGGTCGCTTGCGAAGGCAAGGTTGATTATAGAAGTATTGAGAGCGACGGCAGGAAACCGCCCTTGGGACGTAGGTTATATAAAATCTACCTAAATCTGAACCCCGAAAACTTCCAAATCGTAAAAGAGATCATCGAGGCGGGAAAGGAATCTTGTGTTCGGGCATTTATTCCAGAACCATTGGGGGTGTGGGAGGAACAGGGTGAACAATAATAGTACCGATATATACAAGAAAAAACGGATATTTGTTGCCGTTGAGAATAACATTGGCAAAGGCAAGCCGAGTGTGATTTATGCGGTAAGTGAAGATGAAAAGCACTATTTCAAGCGTGAGGTCGAGGACAAAATCAGCAGTTACGAGAATTTGGATGACACTCCCGCCGCAAAGGTGTTTGAGGACTTCGAGGCTTTCTGCACCGCCGAATGCGGGCTGACCGATGATAATGATGAAGTGATTTTTGCAGACAAAGACAATGCCAAAATCACGGGTATCTTTGACTATATCGCATGGCGAGTTGGCGGCGTGAATTGGGCTGTCGGAAAATTCATAGAATTTGACTATGGACACGAAACGACACACCTTGAATCCCCGTTGAGTTTTGCGGAGTTCAAAAAAGTTTGCGATATAGGGCTGTCTGAACCTTATGCGACAAAACACCTATACGCCGAATATAGGCGGCTTATTCATAAGGATGATTATACACGGGAAGAATTTGACCGAATGGAAAGGTATCTGTCGGCACACCTTGATTCGGCTTATGACGGCGAGTGCGGAAGTTTTGACGTGATTTGTCGGATAGCGCATATTTGCGCCGCCGCTTGCAGGTGCGATCGCACACGGTTCGTGCGCATGGTGGAAGGCATTGTATCAGACTACCAAAGGCGACGAAACAAAAAGAAGCGGCTATTCCTACAAGACATTCTGACCTTTACGGCGGAAGAAGTTCTCGATGAGGGCTATATCGATTACTCGACGCTTGCCGAGGAAGAAAAGAAGCCCCCAATGGAACGCAAAGAATATCGTATCTTTCGGGCGGGTTCCCCCGCACCGTTGGAAATAATAACAAAAATTATAGAGGAGTATGAACAATGGACGTAATCAAATTCGTAAATTCAAAGGAACTTGCGGAACAGCTCAAAAAGAGCAATCATGAGTTCTCCCCCGAAGAAGCAATTTATCTTATTCAGAGAGCCGAAAACTTTTCCGTTAACGAAAAGCATGAAGCATACAGAGAACTCATGTCCCTTTACCCCGATCATATTTTGAAAACCCGCAAAGGACACATTTTAGAGGGAGTACACCTTGCGGATTTTCTGTTGGCGTATATGGAGAGCGAACAACGCCTGATTGCAGAGTGTCTGTCGGACAGCGACGGGGCGTATTTCTGCGCGGAGTTTTACAATGCACAATCGGGGTGGGTGGCTGACGAAGAACGGTTTGCGACCTACCAAGAGTGTATCGACGCATTCTATAACTCTTTGAAATTCCTTAAAGGTGTCGGGGTTACGGCATGGGGCGATGAAGGTAAGGCTAAACTCAAAATACATAAAAAATTCTCCGCTTCGAGCCGTATTTTGACGGAAGAAGTAACAACGGACGGTACTATCTACAAAGTCTATGACAGCGAGCAAAACGACGAGGACTTTAACTCCTTTGACTGGTTGGAGATAAACATTCCCGTCGCCGAGTAATGAAAATCGAAGGGATTTCACGCGGAATATTTTGGGTTTTGGCTGACACGGAAGATGAACTGTCTCCCGATCGTATTCTCATGTTCGCAAAGGGTTGCGATATGGACGGCATTCCCGTTGATTTCATAGGGTTGAATTCGTCCGACGGAATGAGTTACAACCACAAGGCGACGTGGATAGCCTTGCCGAAAAAGACAACGCATGGAAAGCCGTTTGACTATTATCCGCGCGGCAGGGTTGAAATTCGGAACGGCAAGGCGACAATATGGCTGAATGCCAATATATTGCACTTGGCTGACGAAATAAAACACCTTTTCGGATTGAACGGTATTCCCGTATCGGTCAGAGAGGACGGAAGCGAGCATTACAAGTGTCATTTTGACAGGAGCTGAAATTGCTTTGAGGGCGGTCGAATATCGTTCGTGATAAAGTAATCGAGGGAAACGCTTTCGGCGTTTTAGCGGCGTTTGGCGATTGCAGGAAGTATGCAATCGGATATTGCGAGGGCGAAGGAATTGGATATAATCAAATTCATAAATTCAAGACAGCCCTTCTATGAAATGGCTTGTGTGTCGAAGAAGGACACGGGACTAGCCTATGACCTATGGATTGACAGTTTGGGCAAAGATAGAAACGGCGGCAAGGTTCGGATCCCGCAAGTTATGGTTCAGATTGGCGACGAATTGATTTCGGTATGCCTTTCAAAAGACTTGTCCCAAAACTGCGTTGACAGCCCCAAAGGGCTTAATGCGGTGCGGGAGTACATAAAGGCGTATTCGAGAGTGTTTTTGGCTCATTATGAAAGGCGTATAACCGATAGGCAAGCGTTAATGTTACTTTCGAGAATTGAGGAAACCGACAGCGAACTTGTCAATCGGGTACTCAAAGAGGCGGGAGCAATTCAAGGATAGACTATGATAGACGGAAAGTATTTATCTTATATCTTGCGGCATGACCCGTCGGCGGCGTATGTCGAACTCGACAGCGGCGGCTATGCTGACGTTGATAGGCTTATTGGCGGAATCAGGCGGGCGGGAAAACAGACTGACATTTCCGATTTGGAAAGGATAGTATCGACCGACAGCAAACACCGCTTTTCTTTCGATGAGGCGCACACGAAGATACGGGCAAATTACGGTCATTCCGTCGCCGTGGATTTGCAGATGAAAGAGGTTGTCCCACCGTCGCTGTTGTATCACGGGACGGCGAGGAAGTATCTTGACGGTATCGTCGCCGAAGGAATCAAGAAGCAAGCGCGGAATTATGTTCATCTTTCGCGCGATCATGAAACAGCGTTAAGTGTCGGAGCGCGGCATGGGGAAGCAATCGTTTTGGAGATTGCGGCGGGTAGAATGCACGATGACGGTTATAAGTTCTACCTCTCCGAAAGCGGCGTATGGCTGACGGAGTTCGTACCTTGCGAATATATCTCTTTTGGGGCTGTGGATTATATCGTCCCGCCCTTTGAAATGTCAAGCCTACGGGAGAAGCGGACGGGAATAACTGGGGAAATATGGGTTTGCGATATTGGGAAGCGCATTCCCCCAAGTCAATACCGTATCATCTATGGAAATGCGGGTTCGGCGGTCTATGTTTGTTTTACCGATATTGTCCCCCAAGTAGTTGGCGATTGCAATTCTGCCGCCCTGTCCGAATTGCCGAAGGTCATTGAGTGGGTCAAGCTGAATAGGGATTTCTTGATAAAACTGTATGACGGGCATGATGATTACGATATAGCGGATTTCATTCACGATATGAAGCCCGTAAAAAGGAACGCAGTATGAAGGTCTTTATCGGCGGTAGCAAAAATCAAACGAAACTCACGAAAAAAATGACCCAGCAGATAGACGCTTATATCGGCGGGGATTGTTCTATTCTTATCGGGGACTGTTACGGGATAGATTTGTCCGTGCAAAGGCTTTTATCGGAGCGCGGATATAGGCAAGTAACGGTATATTGTAGCGGCGACGTGCCGCGGAATAATGTCGGCGGTTGGTCGGTCGTTGCCCTCAAAAGCGATAAGCGCGGGTATGAGTTCTATCGGCAAAAAGATATTGCGATGACAGCCGATTGCGACTGCGGCTATATGATTTGGGACGGTGTAAGCAAAGGTACAAGGCAGAATATCGAGGATTTAGAGCGGGCGGGCAAGCCCGTAAAGGTCGAACCTACCGATAATACGACTATGGAATTTGTAGACAAGAAAATCAACGACTTATTAAATGAGGGACTTTATCCCAAGATAGTTAAAAGTTTTATGGGTGAATCGGCAGTTGAGTCCTCTATGAACAGGGTTCAGAAGCACCTCGATTCTGACTGCGGTTTTTTCATTATATCTACTCATAAACTGGGTATGTCGGAACAAGATGAACTAGACAAAGTAAGAGAACTTCGGGTTGACCTTACTGGTAATAATGCGAACGAAAGATTGGGCTATATTCCCCTACGAGGGAAATATACAAGAGAAGATAACGGGGAAATCGAATACGAGCATAGCTTCTTTGTCCCGAATCAAGGTCAGCCCAATTTCAAGGAAAGGGCGTTGAACCTTTGTAAGAAATATGGGCAGGAATCAATTTTGTATTCCGAGAAAGGAAAAGTCTACTTTTTATATCAAAATGGGAAAATGGACTTTGTGGGCGACCATATAAGATTTGTAGATGAGATAAACAAATATTGGTCGAGATTAAAGAAGGGCTCTCATAGTAAATTTAGGTTTGCCTTTGAAAGCCTATGCCCGATAAATAGTCTCGGGCTAAATGCCGCTCACAACTGGGGAGAACTGTTTTAACTAGCAGAGAAGATAACCGCAGAAACCATAATACTGCTGTAAATAAGAAACAAGGTCGAACCTATCGACAAACGGTAAAGAGCCGTCCAAATTGGCATTTTGGCGAGCGAGAACGGTTTCCCTGTGAAGTTGACCGAAAGAACGCTTGCGGCGTTTTAGGCGGCATTTAAGCGATTACAAGCGATATGAAGAAAGGATTAGTCGGAAGATACGGCTAGTCCTTTTTTGTTGGCAATTTGAGATGAGAGCGTTTGTTGCTATAATATTTGTATGCGCCAAACGGCGTAAATACATTTTAAGGAGCGTATAAACGCTATGAAAAGAACAGTTGTATTGGTACTCTTGGCTCTTACCGTTGCCCTTGCCGCGATTTGCCTTTCGGCTTGCGGCGGCGACGGTAAAAACGGTGTAGACGGAATCAATGGCAAGTCCGCTTATGAGATTTGGCTTGATAACGGCTATACGGGAACGGAACTCGACTTTTTGGATTGGCTGAAAGGACAGGACGGAAAGAACGGCGAGGACGGAACAAACGGCGATGACGGGAAGGACGGTTTGTCTGCCTATGATATTTGGCTTGCAGACGGTCATAGCGGGACGGAGGCTGACTTCTTGGACTGGTTAAGAGGTCGGGACGGTGTTGATGGTTACGTCGGAGCTGACGGCAAAGACGGTAAATCTGCGTATGAAACGTTTTTACAGTACAATCCCGATTATTACGGCACGGAAGAACAATGGATAAATGCACTTGCGAAGGGGCGGCTCGTCCGTCGCACGATTACATTCAAGGCGGTTGACGAAGAAGATATTGTCAAAACCGTCTTTTATGGCTTCGACTTGACGGATATTCCGAGTGTCCCCGAAAAATACGGCAATTCGGGCGTGTGGGATATAACCGACTTTACCAATATCACGCAGGATATGACGGTAACGGCACAATACACGACCGATTGCCTTATTTTCAATCAAATTCCGAATAGCACCGAATATGAGGTGCGTGCGCCCGAACAAGCGGGAGATTTGGAGTATGTCAAGATACCCGAAACACATAACGGAAAACGGGTTGTGGCAATCGCCGATTATGCTTTCAAGGGTGCGACGAAGTTAAAAACCGTCGTTTTGAACGATGACGTTAGAAGTATCGGGTATTTCGCCTTTGCGGACTGTAAAAACCTCGTGAATATAAATATCTCCGACAGAGTGTCGGAGATAAATAGCTCGTTCGGCTATGATTTGCTTCCTAATCTCGCTTACACGGAAGAGAATAATGCCTACTATCTTGGGGACGAATATAACCCGTATATGGTCTTGATGAGGATTAAAGATGACCGTGCTACCGAGTTTACGGCAGAATACGGGGCGAAAATCGTCTATGCGTGTGCTTTCGAGGGGTGTTCTGCCTTGTCGCAGATAACACTTTCCGATTACACCATTCAAGTGGGCGAGAGAGCGTTTAAGGATTGCGTGTCGCTTGGCACGTTCGACCTTCCGAGAGGTATTCGGACGATTGGAGAGCAAGCGTTCAGCGGCTGTATCGCCTTGACGGAAATTAAACTACCCCGAAACTTCCGACGAATTGAGCGGTTGACTTTCCAGGATTGCTCCGCTCTCCAAACGGTGATTATCCCCGTAACGCTTGCTTATGTCGATAACGCCGCCTTTTGGGGCTGTGATAGCCTGCAAACCGTTTATTACGGCGGGACTGAACAGCAGAAGCAGGAAATCACGATTGATGACGGTTCGGCAGACGGCGTTGCCCCCGAAACAGGAAATGCGAATGCTCCGTTGCTCGGTGCAAAGTGGTACTATGAATCGGAACTTGCCGCACCGTATTGAGTTGCCCTGACATAATCGCTGGAAGCGGGCACTTTTTGCGGACTTTTCAAGATTATTCCGAAACGGCGGCAGTTTTTCTTGACTTTCGGTATTGAATACGCTAAAATGAAAATCTGCAAAGGGCGACCGCTTCCATTCTGTAATCTGTAAAAAATCTGTAACGGAAGTGGCGTAACGGGGCGCAAGTTACGCAAGATACAAAACCTACGAAGAAACTTACGAAACTCACGCAAGTCACGCAAACAATATAGTACGACACAATGAGCGCAAGTCATTTTGTAGGGTCAGTATTATTCGTAATCAGCAGGTCGCCGGTTCAAGTCCGGCCAGTAGCTCCAAAAAAACGAGACGGGTTTTGCCCGTCTCATTTTTTTGAAAAATGCTCGTTCGGCTTGGACCGTTAGACCTGCTGATTAAAGGAATGGGGGTCCCCGAAAAACGATCGGGAAGAACGGAAAGTAAGAAGAAAACGCAGAGCGATCGTTTTTTGGGGAGAACAAAAGGTCGCCGGTTCAAGTCCGCGCGAGGCGAAGCCGAAACCATCGAGCGCAGCGAAGATACCGGTAGCTCTAAAAAAATGCTCGTTCGGCTTGGACCGTTAGACCTGCCGATTAAAAGCATGGGGTCCCCGAAAAACGATCGAGAAGGGCGGAAGGTAAGAAGAAAACGCAGAGCGATCGTTTTTTGGGGAGGGCAAAAGGTCGCCGGTTCAAGTCCGCGCGAGGCGAAGCCGAAGCCGAAGCCATCGAGCGCAGCGAAGATACCGGTAGATCCAAGAAGTCCGAAGCGGACGCCTGTCCGCCTCGGACTTCTTTTTGCTTTATTTTATTTTTTGAGGCGCACGAATTTCTCGTTGAGGCGGGTAAACATATCCATGAGTTCGGGGTCGTAGTTCATCACGAATTCTTTGACATGGGCGGGGAGATCATCGATCTTGGCGGCAAGTTCTCTGTCCTTTTCGTATTGCGCAATGTCATGATAAAAGAACTCCTCGGGGGTGGAGCGGCATACTTCGATGATTTTGAGGAGTACTTCGAGGCTCGGCAAGAAGTCCTTCTTGCTCTCCAAGCGGTTGATATAGTTGGGGTTCATCCCGATCCCGAGGGAGAGGCCCTTTTGCGTGAGCTTCGCCCGAACCCGAATATAGCCGATCCTTGCAATGATTTCCGATTTTTCCATGGGAATGCCCTCGCGACCTCTTTTCCTCATTATAAATCCAAATCGGATGCAGGGAGGGAAGTATTACTTGGCATAATCTTATTCTATATTGATTTTTTTGATAAAAAATAAACATTTAACATGGTTTTTTTATTGACAAAGCAACATCTCATGCCTATAATGGAATCAAATCATTTACCGAAAGGAGGAATCGAAATGAATTTTTTAGAACGGATCGCCGCTATGTCCGAGGTCAAGCAAGCGGAACAGGTGGGCAATACCGATCTCACCAATCACATTGCCCGCAACGATAAGCTCGTGCAAGGGTCCATTGTCTCAAAACTGAACGAGCGGCCCTCGTTTGTCGCGAACCACATCGCAGTTGCGAGCAGTGCTGAATATGTCCGCTTTTTCATGCGGCAATTCGACGGGACGCAGGAACTCTATGTTTTGACGCACAATGCGGAGAAGGCGGCGGGTGGCGTCCGTGAAGCAGTCCCCGTGTCGCAGGGGCTTCCCGAAGTGGCGGCCTATGCGGAGGCGAAAAGAAAAGGGGCGGCGGACTCCGAACTCGAAAAGAGCCGCCGTCTTGCGTCGGCAAGCCTCGTATGCGCGATCGGGAAAATCAAGGATCCCGTCGTCGGTTTTACCCTCGATAGGGCGATCGCGGACGAATTTGTCCACTCCCTCGACCCCGATAAAGCACTCACGCTCGATTCCGATATCGAAGAACTCTCGGATGTCTGGCGCAAGTTGAGCGAGTTGGACTGCTCTGTTTCGTCGAACCGTAAAGAAGCATTTGTGAAGAGCCTTTTGGGGAAAGATGCAGAGCTTGTCCCCGATTTCGTCATGACGGCTCTCTCGGTCATGACGCCCCCGCCCTTTCATAGCATAGAGTGGTACATGGCGCTTCATCAAATAAAACTCGGGCGCCCGATCGACAGGCTTGCCTTTCTCGCGATCAGGCAGAGCGACGTCTTTCAGAGCTGTCTCGGAAACGGCTTGAAATTGGAGGGACTCGATCTTTCCAAACAGGCGCAGATCGTCGCCATCAACTATGCGATCAAGAACAACAAAAACATGGACGAGTTGAGAGACGGCGACGTGTGGAAGTCCCCGGAGGAGATGAATTCGATCTGCGACCGTTGGAAGAGTGAACCCGAAATGCCGACCTTTGGCGGCGGTGGGGGAACATACTACGGCGCCGCCTATGATAAGGAGAGAGAACGGCGGGCGGAGCAGGATCGTCTCTATGAAATGCGCCGCCAGACGAACGCCATCATCGACGGGCAGATCGCGCAGCTCAATGCGCAACTCGAAGCCACCGAGCGCGACTATCGGTTTCAACGTATTTCAAGTTCCGAGTACAGCATTGCGTATCAGTCCATCCAGCGGCAGATCAAGGAGCTGGAAAGAAAGAAAAACGGATATTGATAGGAGGGACGGAGGCATTCTCGGATGCGGATCGTCTTTATGTAAAAGAGCCGCGGGCGCCTATCGGCGCCCGCGGCTCTTTCATGTGCGGAAAACCGCGCGGCGGCGACTGTGTCAAAGTACCTTGTCAAAATACCGCGTCAAAGCATCGCGTCAAAATTCCTATCAAAGATACCGTTCGAGGTCCTTCAATTGCCTGTTTTGCAGTTCGATGAGACGGCGCGTAAGATCTTTTGCCCGTCCGTCCGCGGCGGCATAGTCGTTGAGGTAGGTGTTGAGCGATTTCACGCCCATATTGCAACCGTCCGTGAGAAGGTTTGCGATCTCCGCGTCCGTCTCCTTTACCGCCATCATGACGTTGGTTTTGAGCCACGCCATACCCTTGGCGAGGGGGTTCGGCTCCGTGCCCTCGTCGCGGTAGGCGTGCAAGATGTTCCTAATTTCGTTTTGCAGTTCTGCGTACGCGCGCCGGTAGCCGTCGAGCATCGCGCGCAGGTCCGCGCTCTGCGCGTGGTCCTTCACTTCGTCGATGGCGGAAATGCCCATACGGATGCCCGCGTCGCATTCGCGTAGAAGCTCTATCGTGTCGTGTTCTATCATAAGTTCCTCCGAAAGCAGTATGCGCCGCGCCCGTCCGCTCCATGCGGAAAAACAAAAACATCCCCTCGGCGGGCGAGGGGATGTTCGGGGAGCGCGCCTTATTTCAGATACTCCCGATAGAACGCTTCGATCTTCGCGAAGGGGATTTTGTCCGTTTGGTCGTAGAGGTCGGTGTGGACGGCGTTCGGGATAAGGAGAAGCTCCTTGTTGTCTCCTTTGAGCAGCTTGAAGGCGTCCTCCGAGAAATAGCGGGAGTGCGCCTTCTCGCCGTGCACGAGGAGCACGGCGCTGCGGATCTCGCCCGCGTATTGCAGGATGGGCATGTTGATAAAGGAGAGGGAGGAAGTCGTATTCCAGCCGTCGTTGGAGTTGAGACTGCGGACATGGTAGCCCCGTTTCGTCTTGTAGTAGTCGTAATAGTCCTTTACGAAGAAGGGCGCGTCGGCGGGAAGGGGATCGACGACGCCGCCCGCGCGGGCGTAGCTCCCGCGCTTGAAATCGGCGGTGCGCTGTGCGTTCAGCGCCTTTTTCATCTCGTAGCGCGCGTCCTCGTCCATGGCGTCGAAGTAGCCGCGCGCGGAGACGCGGGTCATGTCGTACATCGTGGAGGCGACCGTCGCCTTGATGCGGGTGTCTATGGCGGCGGCGTTGATCGCCATGCCGCCCCAGCCGCAGATGCCGAGGATGCCGATCTTCGCGGGATCGACGCGCGGCTCGCAGGAGAGGAAGTCCACCGCGGCGCAGAAGTCCTCCGTATTGATGTCGGGGGAGGCGACGTATCTGGGCTCCCCGCCGCTCTCGCCCGTATAGGAGGGGTCGAACGCGACCGTGAGAAATCCGCGCGCGGCGAGCGTTTGGGCGTACAGCCCGGACGCCTGTTCCTTGACCGCGCCGAAGGGTCCGCACATGGCGACGGCGGGCAGTTTTTCCTCCGCCTTTTTCGGCGCGTACACATCCGCGGCGAGTTCGACGCCGTAGCGGTTGCGGAAGGTCGCTTTTTCGTGCGATACGCGCTTGTCCTCGGGAAACGTCTTATCCCATTCGTCTGTCATATTCTGCTCCTTTTGAAAATTTATTTGTAAGAGCCCGCGCTTGGGGGCTCCTATCACCAGATGAATTTCGCCCGCGCGCTCTCGCCGTTGTCCACGATGATATCCTGTGCGGTCATCGATCTGTTCACGGCGGCGACGAAGTATGTCCATTCGGCGATCTCCTCCGCGGTCGCCCACTTTTTGAGCGGGGTCTCCTCCATGATCTGTTCCCAGAGGGCGGGGTCGTCCATCACGCGGCGGTTGAGCTCGGTGCGGACGCCGCCGGGGGAGATGCTGTTTGCCGTCGCGCCCCACGCCGCCACGCGGAGGGCGACGTTCTTCATATAGGCGAGGAGCCCGCCCTTGCTCGCCGCGTATTCGGGGAACTCCGCGCCCGTCGAGGCGCTCGCGGAGGCGATGAACACGATGCTCTTCACGGGGGGATGAACGCCGTATTTTTCGGTCGCGCGGATGGTCCCTTCGAGGTTGACGGCGATGTCCCGCCCGCTGTTCTGCACGCCCGCGTTGTTGACGAGGATCTCCACATTTCGGATATCGGGAAGTTCCCCCGTAACGTCGCAGATGCAGTGCGTGTAGTTTTTATCGGAGAAGGGGGCGGGAAGCAGGTCCAACCCCACGACCTCGTGCCCGCACGCGAGAAATTTTTCCGCGATCGCCCTGCCGATGCCGCGGCTCGCGCCCGTTACCAAAACTTTCATACCGCCTCCCCGTCCGCGCGGGAAACATAGTCGAGATAGGCTTTTCCCACGCCCCGTTTTTTCCAACGATCGCAAATTTTATAGCCGACGGGGGAGAACACCGCCTCGCACAGGAGCTCCGCGACCATGCCCGTCGCCGCGCAGGTGACGCATTGCAGGGGGCTCCACCCGAAGAAGAAATAGCTCACGAGGAAGGCGAAGATGAGGTTGTCGGCGAACTGCCCCAACGCGGTGGAGAGGTAGCTCCTGCAAGCGTAGGCGGCGAAGCCGTCGGGCTTTTTGCGGAAGAGCTTGCCGATCCCCCAGTTGGAGAAGTTGTTGACGGCCGCCGAGACGATAAAGGCGACCGTACTGCCGAGCAGCACATACCACGTTCCGCCGAACGTCGAATCGAGCGCGGAATTGACGACGGGCTGTTCCCCGAAGTCGAAAAACGCACCCCATGTGCCCGGAATGAGGCTCGCGAGATAGAAGACGAGGCAGACGGCGAGATTGATCGCAATGGCAAAGACGGAGAGCATTGTCGCCGCCTTCGGTCCGAACCGCTTGGTGAGCACGTCCATGCACAGAAACGCCACCCACGAGACGGTGATGCCGCAGTCGAGCGCGAGCCAGTCGAGCCCGAGGTCGATGCTCTTGTTCGCGAGCAAATTCATGGCGAATACGGACAGCAGAAAGAGCGCGAACACGAGGGGGGGAACGGAGGACAGCAACAGTTTGAATTGGTCAAAAAAGTTCTTTACGGCTTGCTTCATGGGAAGCCTCCTTGTTTTTTATCGGCGAAAAGACGCCCAACCGCACAGGCGGAGGCGCGGCAGGGATGGTTTTGCAAGGAACATCCCGCCGTGCAACCGTTATTATACTCAAAAAGGGCGGGCGTGTAAAGCGATTGCGCGGAAAAATGCGCGGCTTTCGATTTTTCGCCGCAGGTTGACAGCGCCGCCCAGTTTGCGCTATAATGAATGGGAAAATACGGCAAGGAAAGGACCGAGGAGAACAAACGATGGAACAAACCGAAAGACCCATTCTCGCGCTCTGCTACGATTTCGACAAGACGCTCTCGCCCGACGACATGCAGGCGCAGGGGTATATCCAGTCCGTGCACTACGACGTGAACAAGTTCTGGGAGGCGGCGAACGCCCTCGCCCGCGGCAACGACATGGACGCCAATCTCGCCTATATGTACCTCATGGTGCAGGGCGCGTACGGCAACTTCGTGCTGAAAAAGGAGGCGCTCGAAGCGTACGGCAGCAAAGTCGCGCTCTTTCCGGGGGTGGAGGAATGGTTCTCCCGCGTGGACGCCTACGGGGACGAAAAGGGGGTGCAGGTGGAGCACTACGTCATCTCCTCGGGGCTCAAAGAGATGATCGAGGGAACGGGCATCGCCAAGCGGTTCCGCAAAATTTACGCGAGCGCGTTCTATTACGACGAAAAGGGGGTCGCGGTGTGGCCCGCGCAGGCGGTGAACTACACCAACAAGACGCAGTTCCTCTTCCGCATCTCCAAGGGCGTGCTCGACGTGAACGACCCCGCGGTCAACGACCGCTTCGAGCGGGACGCGATGCGCATTCCCTTCCGCAACATGGTGTACTTCGGGGACAGCGACACCGATGTCCCCTGCATGAAGCTCGTCAATTCGTACGGCGGCTATTCGATCGGCGTATACGACCCCGAAAAGAACGACCGCTCCAAGGTCTACCGCATGATGCAGGAAAGTCGCATACGCTTCTTTGCGGCGGCGGACTATCGGGAGGGGCGGGAGCTCGACAGCCTCGTGAAGGCGATCATCGAAAAGACGGCGGTGAGCGAGGCGCTCGAACGCAACCACCGCGCGCGGCGGGAGGAAGCGGAGGAGAAGCGGGATAAAAAATGAGCGCGTCCGCGCGGCATAACGCCGCGCGGACAAACATAGTATGGGGTGTGAAAGCTCGTTCCCGCGTGAAAAGGCGCGTCGTGGCGGCGATCGTCTGTCTCACGCTCGTCGGGCTCGCCGCGCTCATGCTCCACAACGTAACGGGGGTATTGAAGTCCATCGCGGAGGCGACGATGCGCTCCATCACGACGGTCGCCGTCAACGACGCCATCTATTATACCCTCTCGGACGCAGTGCGCTACGAGGATCTCGTAACGGTGGAACGGGACGGCGCGGGGAACATTCTCGCCATCACGTCCGATTCCCTCAAAATCAACCGCATCGCGCGCGACGCGGCGTATATGTCGCAGGAAAATTTACAGCGCATGAGCGAAAGCGGCGTCGATGTGCCGCTCGGCGCGTTCACGGGCATCGAGGCGTGGGCGGGCTTCGGACCCGCGGTGAACATCAAGATCATCCCCATCTCCAACGTGGCGTGCAGTTTCGCCTCCAAGTTCGAGGAGGCGGGCATCAACCAGACCAAGCACTCCATCTATCTCGAAATCGTCGCGGACATCTCCATCGTCATGCCCGCGGGGACGAGCAATTTCGCCTCGCTCACGGAAGTCCTCATCTGCGAGAGCGTGCTCGTCGGCAAGGTGCCCGATACCTATTTGCAGGCGGATATCTTCGGCGACGGCTATTCGCTCGCCCCGCCCGCTTGAAGGACGGCGCGGATCTCTTCGAGGACGGCGGGCGTCCCGCTCTCTATCGTGCAGGCGGCGAGCGCGGCGCGGAGCGCGGGGGAGAAATACGTCTCCTTCACCGCGTCGCACAGCGACGAAAGTTCGCTCTCGGGCAAAAGCCTTGCGAGCCCCTTGCGCGAAAAGTAGAGCGCGTTTTCGTACTGATCCCCCCGCGAACTCTTTTGCAGGGGAACGAGCGCGGCGGGCTTTTTGAGAGCGAGCAGTTCAAACACCGTGTTGCTCCCCGCCCGCGCGAGCACGACGTCGGCGCAGGCGTACGCGCTGCCCATGTCGTTTTCAAACTCCCGCTGGACGTAACCCTCCTTTTGCGCGGCGAGGTTCCCCCGCCCGCACAGGTGCAGGACGTAGAAGTCGCCGAGCAGGCGGGGAAGGGCGTCGCGCAGGGCGCGGTTGATCGCGGCGCTCCCGCTCCCGCCGCCGAGCGCGAGCAGTACGGGCTTCCCTTCGGGGAAGCCGTATTTTTTGCGGGCGCGCATGCGTTCGCCGCTCAAAATTTCGCGGCGGACGGGCGAGCCCGTGCAGACGCCGTTCGCAAACCGTTCCGCCGTCTCGGGGAAGGAGGTGAGTACGCGCACGCACTTTTTCGCGATGAGCCGCGTGCACAGCCCGGGGGAGAGGTCGCTCTCGTGGGTGAGCGCGGGAATGCCCAGCTTGTGCGCCGCCCAAACGGCGGGATAGCTCGCAAAGCCGCCCTTGGAGAACACGAGGTTGGGGCGTTCCCGTCCGAGCACGGCGAGCGCCTCCTTTTTCGCGCGGCGGAGACGGAAGGGAATTTTCAAATTTTCCGCGGTGAACGCGCGCGCAAGTTTGGGGCAGTCCACGCGAAAAAAAGCATACCCCGCTTCTTCGACGAGCGTCTTTTCGATGCCGCCCGTCCCCATATAGAAGAGGGTATGCGAGTATTTGAGTTCGTTCATGAGGGCGAGATTGGGCACGACGTGTCCCGCGCTCCCGCCACCGCAGAAGAGAATGCGTTTCATTGAGACAGTATATGCGTTCCGCCCGAATTTATTGCGCCTCTCCCGCATACAGGGCGGCGATCCGCTCCGCTTCCTCTTTCACGCGTGCGGCGAGCCATGCGGGCTCGACCACGCGGAAGCCGCTTCCCGCGGACAAAATTTTGCCGAGCAGCGCCTCGTCGTTGGGGAGGGAGACGTCGCAGCGGTAGCCTCCGTCCCGCTCGCGCACGTTCTCCACGCCCAGCCACTCCTGCGCGTAGGCGAGGGCGGAGGGCTCCACGGCAAACGTGGCGTCCACCGAATGATCCGCGCCGTAGCGGAAGTTGAGCGGGATATCCTCGCGCGAGAAGGGGAGCCGTTCAAACTTCTCCCCCGTGAAGAGGACGGCGCGCACCCGTCCCAGCTTGAACAGGCGGAACGCCTCGCGCAGGCGGCAGTAGGCGAACACGTACCAGATGTTCTGCTTATAGACGAGCAGATGGGGGAGGATCACCCGCTGCGTGCGCTCGCCGCCGCGGTCCGCATATTCTATGCGCACGGCTTCCCGCGCCTCGATGGCGCGCTCGAACACGTCGATCTTTTCGGTAAAGCCGTGCTCGTCGCCCCACGTGCCGCTGTCCACGAGGATGTTGCCCGAGAGAGAGCCGTCCTTTTGCTCGCTCTTGAACTGCGCGGTGAGCTTGTCGATCGCGGAGGAGAGCGTTTCGTCCCCGAGTTCGCCGTTCATCGCGCGCATGGCGTCGATCGCCTTCGCGTACTCCTCCCGCGTGAAAAATCCCTTGGGGAGCTTGTAGGCGTCCGAAATGTACATGCCGCCCCGCGGACCCCGCGCGACCTCTATGGGCACGCCCGAGACGGTCATCTCGTCGATATAGCGGTAGACGGAGCGCACGGAAATGCCGTATTTTTTCGAGAGTTCGGAAGCGCTCGCCTTCCGCTTTGCGAGCAGGGTGAACAGGATATCGAGCATCACTTCGTATTTCATAAAAAATTTTCTCCTTTTCGGAAAATATTTTAACATATATGACAATATATGTCAAGTATTTTGTGTAAAATAGGAGGCATGAAACAGAGTGTAGACCAACTGATCGCCGCCTACGAAGCGGAGAAGCGGGCGCGGCGCAACCGCGCGCTCCGCCTCGAACTCACGCGCTTCCGCTCCGCCGAAGAGGAGCTCTCCGCGCTCCGCGGGCTCAACCCCGCCGCGCGCGAAAAAAGCGCAATTCTTCTCCCAAACGTTTGACAACGCGCGGCGCGCGGTGTAAAATGGCAGAGTAAAGTTGCGCGTTTTCCGCGCAGCGTATCTTTTCGGGAGCAGATCATGGAAAACGTCATGGACACCCTGCGTGCGCGGGGATTTGTGAAACAGACCGTCTACGAGGACGAGCTGTACGAAATGCTCGGGCGGGAAAGCGTGCCCTTCTACATCGGATTCGACCCCACGGCGGACAGTCTGCACGTGGGACATTTCATGCAGCTCGTCGCGATGAAGCACATGCAGCGGGCGGGGCACCGTCCCATCGTGCTCATCGGCGGGGGGACCGCGATGATCGGGGACCCCTCGGGCAGAACGGACATGCGCGCGATGATGACGAAGGAGACCATCGCCCATCATGTGGAGTGTTTCAAGCGGCAGATGGCGCGCTTTATCGATTTTGAAGGGGAGAACGGGGCGATCGTCGTCAACAACGCGGATTGGCTCCTCGGGCTCAACTATATCGATTTTCTGCGCGACGTCGGCGTGCATTTTTCGGTGAACAAGATGCTCACGGCGGAGTGCTTCCGTTCGCGCATGGAGCGGGGGCTTTCCTTCCTCGAATTCAACTATATGCTCATGCAGGCATACGACTTTTTAGTCCTGCACGAGCGGTACGGCTGTTCGCTGGAACTGGGCGGCGACGACCAGTGGAGCAACATTCTCGCGGGCGCCGACCTCATCCGCCGCAAAAAGCAAAAGCCCGCCTATGCGATGACGTTCACCCTCCTCACCACGAGCGAGGGCAAGAAGATGGGCAAGACGCAGAAGGGCGCGGTCTGGCTGGACGAGAACAAGACGAGCCCCTACGAATTTTACCAGTACTGGCGCAACACGGCGGACGCGGACGTGGAGAAGTGCTTCAAACTTCTCACCTTCGTGCCGCTTTCGGAGGTGAAGGAGCTCTGCCGCTACCCCGACGAGCGCATGAACGCGGCGAAGGAACGCCTTGCCTACGAGCTCACCGCCGAAGTCCACGGAACGGAAAAAGCGGAAGCGGCGCGTTCGCAGGCGCGCGCGGCGTTCGGCGGAGAGGGCGAGATGCCCGTCCGCACCATTCCCGCCGACTGCACGACGGTGATCGGCGCGCTCGTCGCCGCGGGATTCGCGAAGTCCAACGGCGAGGCGCGGCGGCTCGTGGAACAGGGCGGCGTCTCGATCGGCACGGAGAAGGTCTCCGCGATCGACGCGCCTCTGCCCGCGGGGGAGTTCGTGCTCCACAAGGGGAAGAAGGCGCACGTGAAGATCGTGCGCGCGTAACATGGCTTACGAGAGCGTCGTCGGCGAGACCGCCGTCGAGAGGATCATCGAAAAGTCCCGCTTTATCGGCTTCTGCGCCCACACCGAGGGCGAGGAGGCGGCGCGGGAATATCTTGCGCGCGTGCGGGCGGCGCATCCGCTCGCCACGCACGTCTGTTTCGCGTATATCGCGGATAAAACGGGCAACCTGCAACGCTTTTCGGATGCGGGCGAACCGCAGGGAACGGCGGGCATGCCCATTCTCGGCGTCTTGAAGAGCAAGGACCTGCGGGAGACGACCGTCGCCGTCGTCCGCTATTTCGGCGGCGTGAAGCTGGGCGCGGGCGGGCTGACGCGGGCGTACGCGCGGCTCGCGGCGGAGGCGGCGGATGCGGCGGAGCGGCGGCTGTACTCCGCGTGCGCGGAGCTCACGCTCTCGGTGGATTACGCCGAGACGGGGGCGGCGCTCCGCTTTCTCGAAGGGGAGTGCGTGCTCTCCCGCGCATTCGGCGCGGACGCGGCGTTCACCGTCGCCGTAAAAGAGGAAGACGAGGAGACGTTCTGCGCGCGAGCGCGGGACTTTTTTAACGGAAGGGTGCGGATCTGCGCGGGGAAACGCTATTTTTACCCGTTCCCGCACAAGGAGGACGAATAAATGAAGATCATCGAACGAAGGGAGCTCAAACCCAAGCCCGCGGCGGGAACACCGCTCGGCTTCGGCAAATATTTTACCGATTACATGTTCACGATGCGCTATACGAGGGAGAAGGGCTGGCACGACGCGCGCGTGGAGCCCAACGAGCCCGTCGCGTTCGACCTCGCGACCTGCGTCTTTCACTACGCGCAGGGCGTGTTCGAGGGGATGAAGGCGTTCCGCCGCGCGGACGGAACGATCTCCGTATTCCGTCCCGACCGCAACTGGGAGCGCATGAACAATTCCGCGGACAGGATGTGCATTCCCCGCTTCCCCGCGGAGCTCGCGGAGGAGGGGTTGGAGACCTTGCTCCGCCTCGAACGGGACTGGATCCCCTCCGAGCCCGAGACCGCGCTCTACATCCGTCCCGCCATCGTGGCGACGCGCGTCATGCTCGGCGTGCACGCGTCCACGGAATATCTCTTTTTCATCCTGCTCTCCCCCGTGGGGAGCTATTACGCGCGCGGGTTACAGCCGACGAAACTGCTCGTCGAGGAATTTTATTCCCGCTCCTCCCTCGGCGGAACGGGGGAGGCGAAGTGCCTCGGGAATTACGCCGCGAGCATCAAATCGGGCGAGATCGCGGAAGAGATGGGTTTCGACCAAGTGCTGTGGCTGGATTCCGCCGAGAAAAAGTACGTGGAGGAGGCGGGGAGCATGAATGTGTTCTTCGTGTTCCGCGGCGAAGTGGCGACGCCCGCGCTCGTCGGCTCCATCTTGCCGGGCATCACGCGGGCGAGCTGTCTGCAACTGCTCGCGGACGCGGGATATCCCGTCTCGGAGCGGCGCATCACGATGGAGGAAGTCGCGCAGGCTGCGGAGAGCGGCGCGCTTTCGGAGATGTTCGGCACGGGGACGGCGGCGGTCGTCTCGCCCGTGGGGGCGTTCCGCTACCGCGGAAAGGACCACGTCGTGAACGGCGGAAAGATCGGCGAACTCACCGCCCGTCTGTACGCGACGCTTACGGGCATCCAGCGCGGCGCGCTCCCCGATGTGCACGGCTGGAACAAACTGTTGCGGTAGGCGCGGCGCGGCTCTGTCCGCGCCTTTGTTTGAGAACGCGCAAGTTCGGGTATCATATGGATATGGAAGAGACCTTTCAAGCCGCCGTCGTGGGCGGCGGCGTCGCGGGATACGCCGCGGCGCTCACCCTGAAAAATCTCGGCGTGCGGACGCTCTGGCTGGGGGACGAATGCTTCGGCGAAAAAATACGTCTCGCGGAGACCGTGCGCAACTATCCCGCCGTGCGCGGCACGGGGAAAACTTTTTATGCGATGCTGGAAGAGCAGCGCGCCGCCGAGGGGGTCGCGTTCACCGAGGCGCGCGCGGACGGCGTGTACAAGGCGGGGGAGAACTTCGTCCTCACGGCGGGGAAAAACGCGTATACGGCGCGCGCCGTCGTGCTGTGCACGGGGGTGGAGCGCGCGGGGGATCTCCCGGGCGAGCGGGAATTTCTCGGCAGGGGCGTGAGCTACTGCGCCGTGTGCGACGGCGCGCTCTACCGCGGGAAGGACGTCGCCGCGCTTCTCTATTCCGAAAAATTCGCGCCCGAAGCGGAATATCTCGCGGGGTTTGCGCGGACGGTGCACGTATTCAGCCGCACGGCGTGCGCGTTCCCGCAGGAAAATATCATCGTGCACGGCGGGCTTCCCGCGGCGGTCTCGGGCGGCGCGCGCGTGGAAAAGGTCGTGTACAAGGGGGAGGAGATCCCCGTCGCGGGCGTATTCTTCCTCAAAAATTCCCTCCCGCCGCAGGCGCTCGTCGGCGGGCTGGAAACGGAGAACGGGCACGTGAAGGTCGCGCGGGATCTGTCCACCAACCTCAAAGGGCTGTTCGCCGCGGGGGACGTTACGGGCGCACCCTACCAGTACGCGAAGGCGGCGGGAGAGGGCGTCGTGGCGGCGCATTCGGTCCGCCGATATCTGCGGGAAGGGTAAGACGGGCAAATTTTTGCGCAAAAACGGGGCGCTTTGCTTGTAAAACGCAGAAGAAGATAGTATAATAGAGGAAGGAGGGTACGGATATGACGACGGCGGAACTGGAACTTTTGCTCACGGACGCAAAGCGTCGGGCGGAGCAGGCGCGCGGGGAGGACCTGTGCGGAAAATACGCCCGCTGCGCCTTTTGCGCGCACGGCGAAAACGCCTGCGCGGAGGCGTTCCTTCTCTTCCGCGAAGCCGCCGCGTCGTCCGATCCCGTCCCTGCGGGAACGCTTCCCGAGCCCGTCGGCTTCGACATCCTGCCGCAGATCGTCCGCGCGGCGGAAGAGAGCCCTGCGGAGGAAGCGAGCCCTGTTGCGGAGGAACCCCAAGCGGAGGAGAGCCAAGCGGAAGAGATCCGTCCCCGCTCTGTCCGCCGCGGGCAAAGGGGGGAGGGCTTGAAGATCGCCTCCCTTGTAAGAAAGTCCCGCTGAATGCGGCGGGGCGGTCTGCGGCGTCGTCCCCGCAAGACCGCGTAAATTTTTCGGACGGAAGGAGTTTTTGTTTTACATGGACAGTACCGCAATCGGACTGTTGATCGCCTTGCTCGTACTCATCGTCCTTTCGGGCTTTTTCAGCGCGACGGAGACGGCGTATACGAGTTTCAGCACCGTGAGGATGCGCCGCTACGCCCTGAAAAAGCGTTCGGCGCGTCTTGTTTTGAAGTTGAGCGAGGATTACAACAAGGTCCTCACGACGCTTCTCATCGGCAACAATCTCGTGAACATCGCGGCGGCGACCATCGCCACCGTCGTCTTTACAAAGCTGTGGGGGGCGGACCTCGGTCCCACGCTCTCCACGGTCGTGCTCACCGTCGTCGTGCTCGTCTTCGGGGAGATAACGCCGAAGTCGCTCGCGCGCGAGGCGCCCGAAAAGTTCGCGTGTTTTTCGGTGTACCCGCTGTATGCGTGTTCGCTGCTCTTCACGCCGCTCAACTGGCTGTTCCTTCTGTGGAAGAAGTTCATCTTCCTGCTCTTCGGGTTCAACAAGCGCAAGCCCAAGTTCACCGAGGAGGAATTCAAGATGCTCGTCTCGGACGTCCGCGAGGAGGGCGTGCTCAACGAGACGGAGCACGACCTCATCACGCGCACGCTCCGCTACGACGATCTGCACGTCGGTTCGTGCATGATCCCCCTCGAACGCGCCGTCGTCTGCGAAGTGCGCGACAACGCCCACCTCGTGTATAAAATTTTCCGCGAGACCAACTTTTCGCGCATCCCCGTGTACAAGGGGAGCAAGCAGAACGTGATCGGCATTCTGTACCGCGCGGATTTTTACGAGAACATGCTCGCGGGGCGGCGGGATTTTCAGAACATCATCCGCCCCGTCTCGTTCACGACGGCGGACGTAAAGGTGTCCGATCTCATGGAGCGCATGCAGTCGATGCGGGAACACATGTTCATCGTCGGCGCGGAGGGGAACGCGCTCGGGCTCATCACGCGCGAGGATATCCTCGAAGAGCTGTTGGGCGGCGACATCGACGACAAGTACGACCTCACGCCCGTCACCGCGCCGCTCAACCCGTACATTCCCGAGCCGGAGCCTGCGGAGCCCGAAGAGGACGGGGAGGAATGAGATGAAACTTTATTTTCTCGGCTCTTCGGTAACGTACGGCGCGGCGAGCGGCGGTCTTTCGATGGCGGACGTCCTCGCGCGCAGGCGCGGCATAGCGGTGGAAAAGAATGCGGTGAACGGCACGACGCTCGCCGATCTCGATGAAAATTCGTACCTTTCGCGCCTCGTGCGGGCGCGCGCGGAGAGACCGGACGTTTTCGTCTGCCAGCTCTCCACCAACGACGCCCGCCTCGCCCCGCTCGGGGAGCCCTCGGCGGCGGACGCCTGCGGGGATCCGAAGACGACGTGCGGCGCGCTCGAACGGATCTCCGATCTCGTAAAGGCGCGGTGGGGGTGTCCCTTTTTGCTCTATTCGAGCGCCTATTTTTACAGCCCCGCCTATGCGCGGGAAGTGGAGCTCGCCGCCGTCGTCGCGGCGCGGCGGGGCATGCGCTTTCTCGACCTGTATCGGGACGCGGCGTTCAACGATCTCCCGCCCGCCCTGCGCGCGCGGTACATGCACGACGAGATCCACCCCACGGCGGAGGGGTACGAAAAGTGGTGGACGCCCGCCTTCGAGGAGGCGCTGGGGCTGTGAAACTGTACATACCCGTCGCTTCGGGCGTGGAGGCGTCCGTCAAGCGGCAACTGAAAACGCTCGGCTACGGAGACTGCCCCGCGGAGCAGGGCAGGATCTCTCTCGAAGGGGACTGGACGGACGTCGCCCGCCTCAACGTGTTTCTGCGCGCGGGCGAGCGCGTGCTCGCGGAGACGGGGCGGTTTCCCGCCGCCTCGTTCGACGAACTCTTTGCGGGCGTCTATGCGATTCCGTGGGAGGAATTTCTCTCCCCGCACGCCCGCATCCTCATGGACGGAAAGAGCGTGAAGAGCACGCTCGGCGCCGTAAAAGCGGCGGGTGGGGTCGCAAAAAAGGCGATCTTGAAGCGGCTCTCCGAAAAGCTCCGCGTCTCCTCCTTCGACGAGCGCGGGGCGCGCGCCGTCGTGGGGATCTCCCTCTATGCCGACGTGGCGAGCGTAACGCTCGACACCTCGGGCGACGGACTGCATAAGCGGGGCTACCGCGTCCTCTCCTACGACGCGCCCCTTCGGGAGACGACGGCGGCGGCGATCTTGGACTATTCGTTTTACCGCGCGGAAAGGCCGTTTGCGGACGTGTTCTGCGGCAGCGGGACGCTCCCCATCGAGGCGGCGATGCTCGCGCTCGGGATCGCGCCCGGGGCGAAGCGAGGGTTTGATTTCACGTCCTTTTGCGGGGTCCCGAAGGACGCGCTCTCCCGTGCCCGCGAGGAGGCGGCAGAGGCGCGCCGCCAAGACGCCGCCTGTGAAATTTTCGCCTCCGATCTCTCCGAGAAGGCGATCTCCGTCGCCCGCGTCCACGCGGAGCGGGCGGGCGTCGCGAAGCACATCGTCTTTTCCCGCGCGGACATGCGTTCGTTTACCGCCGCGGCGCGGGGCGGGCTCCTCGCGAGCAATCCGCCCTACGGCGAGCGGCTCGGCAAAGAGGACGACCTCTTCGCGCTCTACCGCGATTTTTCGCGCATGTTCCGCCGTCTCCCCGCGTGGGACTGCTGTTTTTTGAGCGGCTATCCGCAGGCGGAGCGCGCGTTCGGCTCCCGCGCGGACAGGCGCAGAACGCTGTGGAACTCCAATCTCGAATGCAGCCTGTATTTTTACGGCGCGAAATAGCGGGAACGCGCGCGCCTTGTGTAAACTTTGTGAATTTTTTGAAAACTTCCCCTTCGTTTTGTTGACACGATTTCCCTTCCGTGTGTATAATAATACGGATTGTTCAGGACAGTACAATCCTGCCCGTATAAGGAGAGACGAAAAATGGAGATCAATGCCTATTTGCTGCGGCTCTTTCAGACCATCAAGGAGATGGAGGGGCTGAACTTTTTTACGGGGAAGAGCAAACTTTCCCGCACCGAATTCCGCTTGCTTCGCGAGATCGTTCTCGAAAACGAGCAGGGGAAGGACATCATTTCTTCCGAGCTTGCGCGCCGCCTCGGCGTTACGCGCTCGGCGATCTCCCAGCTCGTGAGCAAGCTGGAAAAACAGGGCGTCGTGCGCCGCGTCGCCGCTTCGGACGACAAGAAGATCGCCTATGTGCGGCTCTCGGAGCGCGCCGTCTCCGCCTTCGAGGCGCAGTGCAAGAACGTCAACCTTCTTGCCGAACGCGTCGTCGCGGAATTCGGGGCGGAGCGTCTCGACGCGCTCATCGAAACCAACCATGAATTTCTCGCCGTCGTAAAAAAGGTGCGCGGCGAAGAGAAGGCGTCCGAAGAAGGGACCGCCGAATAAAAGGAGCCGTATGCTGAAACTTACCGACATCACGAAGGACTATAAGGTCGCTTCCTCCTATGTGCACGCGCTGCGCGGCGTCAGCCTCGAATTCCGCGCGAACGAATTTGTCTGCATCCTCGGACAGAGCGGCTGCGGCAAGACGACCCTCCTCAACATCATCGGCGGGCTCGATCACTATACGTCGGGCGATCTCGTCATTCAGGGGAAGTCCACCAAGGATTTCAAGGACCGCGACTGGGACGTCTACCGCAACCACCGCATCGGGTTCATTTTCCAAACGTACAATCTCATCCCGCACCAGACGGTGCTCTCCAACGTCGAGCTCGCGCTCACGATCGCGGGCGTCGGCAAGGAGGAACGCCGTGCGCGCGCACGGGAAGCGCTCGAACGGGTGGGGCTCGGGGGCGAGCTCGGCAAGCGTCCCAACCAGCTCTCGGGCGGGCAGATGCAGCGCGTCGCCATCGCGCGCGCCCTCGTCAACAACCCCGATATCCTTCTCGCCGACGAGCCGACGGGCGCGCTCGACTCCAAGACGAGCATCGAGGTGATGGAACTCATCAAGGAGATCGCGGGGGAGCGGCTCGTCATCATGGTCACGCACAACCCCGAGCTCGCGGAAAAGTACGCCACCCGCATCGTGCGCCTCAAAGACGGGCTCGTCGAATCGGACTCCGCGCCCTACGCGGGCGAGGACGAGGCGGTCCGGTCCGAAGAAGAACATCCCGGACAACCCGCGGTGCAGACTGCGGAGGCGGAAAAGGCGGCGGAACGGCACGCAAAGAAGGAGAAAAAACAGCGCGCGAAGATGGGCTTTCTCACTTCGCTCTCGCTCTCGGCGCGCAACCTTCTCACCAAGAAGGGGCGCACGCTCATCACGTCCATTGCGGGCAGTATCGGCATCATTTCGGTCTGCCTCGTTCTGGCGCTCTCCTCGGGGTTCAACAGCTACATCAAAAAGACGGAAGAGGATATGCTCTCCTACTATCCCATCCAGATCACGGAGAACACCTTCGACATGACGGCGATGATGGGCGCGATGCAGGAGATGAACAACATCCCCGATATGTCCAAGATCGACGACAGGGTGTATGTCAATTCCTTCCTCACGGGGCTCGCGAAGGACATCGCCATCACGAACGACATCAGCGACGAATATTTGGACTACCTCAAAGAGAATTTGACGGAGGACCTCGTCTACGCCGTCTCCTACGGCTACGGCGTCTCGCTCGTCGATAATCTCTACACTTCCGTAACGGTCGGAGGCGTAGACGCGGACGACGAGCCCGAACATACCGAAAACTTCTCCCTCTCCGCGCTCAAAGAGTACTACAAGAGCGAACTTATCACCTACTCTTCCGGCGACGAGGAAAACGACTATACGAGCCTTCTGCCGTTTGCCGATTTCTTCGGCAACATCACGCACAGAATGCCGGATACGGAGAACTTTTCGGACGAAGGGTTCGCCGATTTCGTGCTCACGCAGTACGATATCCTCGGCGAGGGGCATTTCCCGCGCAACGAAAACGAGATCGTTCTCGTGGTGGGCTCGAACGGCGCGCTCACGGATATGACGGCGGCGCAGCTCGGGCTCATGACGGAGCGCGTCTTTATCTCTCCCTTCCTCAAAAAGAACGGGACCATGACGGAGGGCGAGTGGGACAATATGCTCGATATCTCCTCCCTCGTCGGCAAGGAGTACATCCTCTACTATAACGACGCGGTCTATCAGGAAAATGCCTCCTACGTGCCGGGCGCGGAGAACAGCTATCCCTTCACCTACAAGGACGACGGCAGACCCGCCTCCCTCGACGTGGACGATGCGAGCGGAATGAAGCTCACCGTCTCCGCCGTGCTCCGCCTGAAAGAAGGGTATACCTACGGATGCTTGCAGGAAGGGCTCAATTTCACCGAACAGACGATCATGAAGTACATCGGCAAGAATATGACGAGCAAGATCGCGAAGTGGATCGGGGAAACGAGCGCGGTGCGCTACGGCGGAAGCGTCGCATACGTCGGCGTGCCGCATTCCAATTTGCAGAGCTACTATCAGCAGCTGTCCGTTCCGGGCTCTCCGATCAGCGCGATGGTGGCGACCACCGACGGTCCCCTCCGCTGTGTGGGCGGTTCCGACGAGCCGACGAGCGTCTCCATCTATCCCAAGGATTTCGACAGCAAGGAGAAAGTTCTGCGTGTGCTTGACGGCTGGAACGATATTTCCGACGAGAGCAAACAGATCACATACACGGACACGGTGGGGCTCCTCATGGGCATGGTGCAGACGATGCTCGACGTCATCACGTACGTTCTCGTGGCGTTCACCGCCATTTCGCTCGTCGTAAGTTCGGTCATGATCGGGGTGATTACATACGTCTCCGTCGTGGAACGCGTCAAGGAGATCGGGGTGCTCCGAAGTCTCGGCGCGCGGAAGCGGGACATCAAGAACCTGTTCAACGCGGAGACCTTTATCATCGGGCTCGCCGCGGGTCTCATCGGCATCGCGGTAACCTATCTGCTCTCCCTTGTGATCAACATCGTGATATCGAGCCTTACGGGCATCTCGGGCATCGCCGCCCTGCAACCGCTCACGGCGTTCATCATGGTGTGCGTCTCCGTCGCGCTCACGCTCATCTCGGGGCTCATCCCCGCGTCGGCGGCGGCGAAAAAGGATCCCGTCATCGCGCTCCGCACCGAATAATCCTGCGCGGAGAGGGGCATACTCGTAGAAAAAGATCTTGCGAGGTGCGTGATGGCGAAAAAACAGAAGGTGCCCAAACTTACGGACGAGGAATACGAGGCGTATTTGAGATCTCTCTTGCAAAAATAGGGCGAGACCGCGGGGACAGACCCCGCGGTCTTTTTTGCACAAATCTCCGCGATTTTGTCCGCGGGACTTGAATTTTCCCGCACACGGCGGTATAATAGAGGCATGAAGACGCAGAAAGATCACTATGAAGTCCTCGTCGTGGGCGGCGGCGTCGCGGGGTGCGCGGCGGCCGTCTCGGCGGCGCGCGCGGGGAAAAGGACCGCGCTCTTTGAACGCGCCGTAACGCTCGGCGGGCTTGCGACGAACGGGCTCATCAACTTTTTCGAGCCGCTCTGCGACGGCACGGGGCGGCAGGTAACATTCGGCATCGCGGAGGAAATGCTCCTGCGCTTCGTCGCGCTCGGCGGCAACCGCATTCCCGCCTGCTGGCGGGAGGGGACGGAGGAGGAGCGGCGCGCCGCGAGCGTCCTTCCCAAGGCGGAAGGCAGATACGTCAGCGCGTTCACGCCCGCGCTCTCCGCGCTCTCCCTTCTGCGGTTCCTCACCGAGGAGGGCGTGGAAGTCGTATTCGACGCGCTGCTCACCGACGTTTTTACGGAGGGCGGAAGGGCGACCGAACTGCAATTCGCCACGCAGAGCGGCGCGGAACGCTTCTCGGCGGACGTCGTCATCGACGCGACGGGCTCTGCGGAAGTCTTTTTCCGCGGCGGATTCCCCACCGCGGAGGGCGGCAACGTCCTTACCTATATGGCGCACGTCTGCGGCGCGGAGCCGTACGCGCGCAAGTGGAAGATGCTCGGCAACCCCACGCCGTGGTCGGACGCCTCGGGGGAACGCATCGCGGGGACCTCGCGCGCGGCGGTCAACCGCATGGTGCGGGAGGGACAGCTCGCCCTCTATGAAAAGTTGGAGCGCGGGGAGATCTGCGAGGACGTCGTTGCACTTCCCGCCATGCCGCAGTTCCGCACCATCCGCCGCATCGCGGGCGCGTATACGCTCACGGGCGAGGATGCGAACCGCCGCTTCGGGGACAGCCTCGGCGTGTGCGGGCACTTCATGCAGAGGGGCGTATGGTACGAGATCCCGTACCGCGCCCTCGTCGGGACGGCGGAGAACGTCGTCTCCGCGGGGCGGATCATCTCCGCGGACGGGGAGGCGTGGAACGCGACGCGCGTCATTCCCGCGGCGGCGCTCACGGGGGAACTCGCGGGGCTCGTCGCCGCCCGCGCAATCGACTGCGGCAGCGCGGTGTACGCGCTCGACGCCGCAAAGTTGCAGGAGGATTGCCTCGCCCGCGGGCTCTTGCTCCACGGATAACGAAAGAAAACAGCCCCGCCCCGCCAAACGCGGGGCTTTTTCTTGACAAATCCGCCCGTTTTTGGTATGCTTGGGGATAGGAGAAAACGAGCATGAAAGTACAAGTGAAAAAACTCGACGAAAACGCAAAACTGCCCGCCTACGGTTCCCCGTCCGCCGCGGGAGCCGATCTGTACGCCGCCTGCGGCGCGGAGATCCCCGCGGGGGAGACCCGCTTCATCCGCACGGGCATCGCGGTGGAGCTCCCCGCCGGCACGGTGGGGCTCGTCTACGCGCGCAGCGGGCTCGCCTGCAAACAGGACCTTGCGCCCGCCAACAAAGTGGGCGTCATCGACAGCGACTACCGCGGCGAGGTGATGGTCGCCTTGCACAACCACGGAACGCAGACGCGTTCGGTCGCCGCGGGGGACAGGATCGCCCAGCTCGTCGTCGCACCCTATTACGCGTGCGAGTTTTCGGAGGCGGAGACGCTCTCGGAGACGGCGCGCGGCGAGGGCGGGTTCGGCTCCACGGGGAAGAAATAAGCGATGCGGATGCGGAGAAAGCGCAACTTGGAGCCGCGCATGGAACGGTGCGCGGCGATTTTGCTTGCGCGCGGAAAGCCCTGTCCGAACTTGAAGGAGGCGGCGGAAACTTACCGCGCGCTTTTGGACTATGCGGCGGTGTTCGGGGATCGAAACCCCGTCGAGCTCGAAGTGGGGTGCGGCAACGGGGGGTTCCTCCTCGAAAAGGCGAAGCGGGAACCGCAGACGAACTTTCTCGCCGTCGAACTGTGTACGAACGTCGTCCTGACGGCGATGGAACGCACGATGGCGGCGGGGATCCCCAACGTGCGCTTTCTCAACATCCCCGCCGAAATTTTGGCGTGCTACCTTCCCGAACACAGCATCGGGAAGATCTATCTCAATTTTTCCACGCCGCTGCCCGAAAAGAGCCGCGAAAAACAGCGGCTCACCTCGCAGAGATTTCTCGAAATCTACAAGACGCTGCTCGTTCCGGGCGGTAAGATCGAGCAAAAGACGGACAGCGCCGAATTTTTCGATTATTCGCTTTCGCAGTTTGAAGCGGCGGGCTTTTCCGTGGAAGAAGTAACCCGCGACTTGCACCACAGCGAGTATGCGCAGTCCAACATCGTGACCGAGTACGAAGCGAATTTTACGGCGCAGGGCAAGCCGATTTGCCGCCTCGTCGCCGTTTGGAGCGTCTGAAATGAGCTTTTCTTCCTATGTTCCCACAAAAGTGTTCTGCGGCAGGGGCTGCGTGCGGGAATACGGCGCGGCGATGAAGCCGCTCGGCGCGCACGCGCTCATCGTAACGGGGAAGTCCTCGGCGCGTTGCGGCGCGCTTCAAGATGTCTGCGCCGCGCTGGCGGCGAACGGACAGGACTACACCGTGTTCGACCGCGTCCTGCCCAATCCCACGCTCGCCTGCGTGCGGGAGGGCGTCGCGCTGGCGCGCGCCGCGGGCGCCGATCTTGTCGTCGGCGTGGGCGGCGGTTCGCCGATGGACGCCGCGAAGGCGATCGCCGTTTTGGCGGTGGAAGCGCGCGCGGACGAAGCGGTCTTTGCGGGCGGGTACGGAGAAGCCGCGCTCCCCATGGCGCACGTCCCCACGACGGCGGGAACGGGCAGCGAAGTTACGCCCTACGCCATTCTCACGGACGACTTCGCGCGGACAAAGACGAGCATTTCTTCGCCCGCGCTCTTCCCGAAATTCGCCTTTTTGGACGGCAGCTATACGGACGGGCTTCCCCTTCAAATCACGCGGGATACGGCGGCGGACGCCCTTTCGCACGCCGTGGAGAGCATGCTCAAAAAATCCTCCTCGCCCGCTTCGGAGACGTTTGCGAAGGAGAGCCTGCGCATCCTGTACCCGCGCTTGAAATCGCTCGAAGATCTCACGGAGGAGACGCGCGACGCGCTTTTATGGGCTTCCTGCCTTGCGGGCATGGCGATCGCGCAGACGGGCACGACGATCGTGCACGGCATGGGGTATTTTCTCACTTACGACCGCGGCGTCGCCCACGGGCGCGCCAACGCGCTCTTGCTGGGCGAGACGCTCCGCCTCTGCGAAGAGAAGGGCGTGCCCGCCCTCGGGGAGATCTGCGTCGCCTGCGGGGCTTCGGTCGATGAAATCTGCAAAACGCTGTCGCATCTGTGCGGCGCGCGCGAAAATGTCCCGCGCGAGACGCTCGAACGCTACGCCGCCCGCACGATGTCCAACAAGAATATCGGCAAGTGCAAATTCGATCCGACGCAAGGCGACGTCTTGCGCATTCTCTTACGTTCGCTCGGGGACGGGTCTTTCATCGGTTAACGGCGGAAATTTTATTGCGGCGCGGGTTTTGCGCCGAGCCATCACGCATAAAGCGGCTTGATCTTGTCAAGCCGCTTTATGCGTATTTTGTGTATAAAAATCCCATTTTTCTTTTTAGAATCGTTTTTTTTGTGAAAATTTTTATAAAAACCGCGTTCAAATGCTTGACTTTTTAATATCGGGGGGGGGTACAATGAATTTATACTTCCATATTACCCGATTCATTGCTTTATATACGCATATTATTGGTTTTATGCAAAATCGGGAAAATTCGGGGAAGAGGAGATGTTACAATGAAAAAGTCAAGAAAATTGTTTCTTGCGCTTGCCGCCGTTGCGGCGGCTTGCGTGGCTGTCGCGGGACTTGCCGCCTGCGACGAAGACGGCGCCGCCTCGCACGAGCACACGCTTATTGCGCATTCCGCACAAGCGGCGACCTGCGAAGCCGCGGGCAACGCGGCGTATTGGGAGTGTTCCGAATGCCATAAGTATTTCAAGGATGCCGATGCTTCGGAAGAATATGCGGAAAACGCTTGGACGATCGCGGCGACGGGGCATTCCTATGCGTGGACGGTCTCCCCAATCCCCACCAAGACGGACGGCGGTTCCGCAACGGGGACCTGCACGCAGTGCGAAGCGGGGGCGAACGGGCATGAAAAGACGGTCCCTCTCCCCGCGCTTACGGACGGCGGCTACACGGTAACGGACGACACGGCGACGTGCACCGCGGCGGGCGAGGGAACGTATACCGTAACGGCGGAAGGGTACGAAATCTCCTTTGAGGCGGCGACGGAACAAAAGGAGCACTCTCTCAGCGAGACGGCCGCACGGGAAGCGACCTGCGAGACTGCGGGCAACAAGACGTATTGGGAATGCTCCGAATGTCATAAGCACTTCAAGGACGCCGATGCTTCGGAGGAATATGACGGAAATACTTGGTCGATCGCGGCGACGGGGCATTCCTATGCGTGGACGGTCTCCCCAATCCCCACCAAGACGGACGGGGGGTCCGCAACGGGGACCTGCACGCAGTGCGAAGCGGGAACGAACGGGCACGAAAAGACGGTCCTTCTCCCCGTACTTACGGACGGCGGCTACACGGTCGCGGACGACACGGCGACGTGCACCGCGGCGGGCGAGGGAACGTACACCATCACGGTGGAGGGGTACGAAATTTCCTTCGAGGCGGCGACGGAGCAAAAGGAACATTCTCTCACGGCGACGCCCGCGCAAAAGGAGTCCTGCGAGACGGACGGAAACGCGGCGTATTGGGAATGCTCCGAATGCCATAAACATTTCAAGAATGCGGAAGCGACCGAGGAGTTCTCCGAAAACGGTTGGGTGATCGCCAAACATCATACCTACCAGTGGACGGAGACACAGGCTCCCACCGCGACCGCGGCGGGCAGCGCGAAAGCGGAGTGCTCGGCGTGCGGCGAGGACAACATTGCGACGGCAACGCTCCCCGCGTTGACTGCGGATAGTGTTGCGGAGGGCAGTTATACGTACAACGAAGTTCCCGCGACTTGCGAGAATGACGGCGAGGGCAACTATACAACGACCGATGCACTCACCGCGGGCGGATCTCTCACTTTCCATACGGCGATCCCCGCGATCGGACACCAGTGGGTCTGTTCGGATGCGCCCGATGCGCTCGGCGCGGGCGGCTCGGTCTCCGCGACCTGCGCCAACGGAGCGTGCGGCGAGACGCGCCAATTCCCTTACACGGGGACGCTCGCGCAGACGGGCACGCAGAATGCGCCCGTCTCCATCGAGAGTTCGGGACAGTATTATCTCAAACGGGTGGCGGGAACAGACGCTATGTATTTCACCATTCCCATTGAAAAAGCGGGCAAATACCATGTCGATTTTATCAACCTCGATACGGGCTCGGATTCTACGCGCCGCCCGATTTGGGTAGGAACGACCTTTATCATGGTAAAGGATTCGGCGACGACGGTTGTAGCGGGGGCAAGAGGCGCTGTCCCGTTTCATGCGACGGGAACGAACGCGAATGTTTTGACGGGCGAAATGGTCAAACCCTCCTATAATGCCGATACGAAAGAGGTGCGTTGGTTCGAGGTGCAGGCGGACAAAGCGCTTCAAGGCGGCTCTATCCTATTCTGCATCACCGCCAACGGGAGCGAGGAGAAGGCGCATCCCTTTATCCTCGCCGTCGAGATGCAGGAGGCGAAATATCTCCAAGAGGGAGACAACAGCATCGAGATCACCGAGGCGGGCGAGCGCGTAGACGAGTATCTCTTCGAGTCCGCCGAGGGCGGTTGGTATGAGATCTCGATCGACGAGGCGAATAAGGCCGCGGCGGGCGCGCTCATGGTCTATCTCAACGGGGTGGATACGCCCGTCCTCGATACCGCAAATGCGCTTTCCGCCAAGTTCGAGATGGAAGCGACGACCAATCGGCTCGTATTCATGGCGAACAATCGCGGAACGTATACGGTGAAGCTCGAAAAGACGGAGAAACCTACGCCCACGTTGAAGGTCGGCGTTGCATATGACGGCGACACTTCCCTCTCCGACAGCACGGGCAAGCAGTTCAGCATGATCGTCGACGAGAGCGTGGAAGAGGGAGAATATACGCTCGTCATTCCGTTCACGTCGAACAGGGCTTATGCAAGGAACTCCGTCTCTCCCTTCACGGTATCGGTCAACGGCGGTGCGCCCATCGCGATCGCAATGAACTTTAACGGTGCCGGACGCTTCAACGCCACGATCAACGTAAAGGGCGGCGACGTTTTGACGATCAAGTCCACGGCGCTCACAACGGGGGCGTTGAATGACATACAGCTCATTCAAGCGTAACAGATCGGCTTTTAAGGAGCCCGCGGGAACTTTCCGCGGGCTCCTTTCCGTACGCGCCCTCCGAGGAGCGCGAAGAACGATCCGTTTGCACTGCAAAAGGTCCCCGCACGGTACGCGGGGACCTTGAAAGGGACATCCGATTTTTTCAGAACAATGCCTTTATCATCTGCGAGACGTAGGCGACGGGCACGAGTTCGATCTTATCCTTGAATTTTTCGCACGACTTCATATTCTTGGCGGGGAGAATGACGCGCTTAAAGCCCATTTTCAGACATTCGTTCACGCGCTTTTCGGCAAAATTCACGCCGCGGACTTCGCCTGTTAAGCCCACTTCGCCGAATACCGCCGTGTACTTTTCCACGGGGATCATCTTCTCCGCCGAGGCGAGCGCGGCGCACACGGCGAGGTCGGCGCTCGGCTCGTTCAATCTGATGCCGCCCATCGCGTTCAGGTAGATATCCTGCATGCCGAGCGCAAGCCCGCACCGCTTTTCCAAAACGGCGACGAGCACGATGAGGCGATTGAGATCCACCCCCAGCGACATTCTGCGGGGAAGCCCGTAATTCGTCTTTGCCATGAGCGTCTGAATCTCCACCATCATGCAGCGGTTGCCCGTCTCGCTCGGCGTTACGACCGCGCCCGCGGCAAGCCCGCGGCTGTCCGAGAGGAAGAGGGCGGAGTAGTCGGCAAGCCCGAAGATCCCTTCGCCCGTCATCTCGAACACGCCCACCTCCTGCACGGAGCCGAAGCGGTTCTTGACGGCGCGCAAAATTTTGAAGTTCTCCGTGCGCTCGCCCTCGAAATAGAGAACGGCGTCCATGATGTGTTCCAAGACCTTGGGACCCGCGAGCGTTCCCTCCTTCGTCACATGTCCCACGATGAAGAAGGTGATCCCGCGAGATTTAGCGATGCGCATGAGCTTGCTTGCGCATTCGCGCACTTGACCCACCGACCCCGCTGCGGACGAGAGCGTCTCGGTGTACACCGCCTGAATGCTGTCGATCACGACGTATTCCGCCTCCGCGATGCTCTCCTCGGCGTTCTCGATGCAGGTCTCGTTGAGAAGGAGAAGATCGTCGGAGTCCAGCCCCAGCCGTTCACAGCGGAGCTTTACCTGCGAACAGCTCTCCTCCGCGGAGAGATAGAGGACCTTGTGCTCCTTCGCAAGATGCGCCGCGACTTCGGTGAGCAGGGTGGATTTCCCCACGCCGGGGTCGCCGCCGACGAGTACGAGGGAGCCGCGCACGATGCCGCCTCCCAAGACGACGTCGAGTTCGGAGATGCCCGAGGAGACGCGCTCGAACTTTTCAAACTTCACCTGCGAGAGGGGAAGGGGCTTTGCGGAGAGCGCGGGGCGCGCCGTCTTTTTTCCCGCGGGCGCGGGGGAGAGGACCTCCTCCGCGAGCGTGTTGAATTTTCCGCAGTCGGGGCACCGCCCAAGCCACTTGGGACTTGTATAGCCGCATTCCGCGCAGACGAATTGTGTATTGGTTTTCGGCATGATCTCACCTTATTATTTCAGCAATACCGCGGCGTAGGCGGTGATGCCTCTGCCTTCGCCGATATAGCCGAGTTTTTCGTTCGTGCCCGCCGCGACGGCGACGGCTTCGCAACCGAGCGCGCGGCGCAGATTTTCCCGCATCTTTTCGATATAGGGGGAGAGGCGGGGAAGTTCGCACAGAATGGTAACGCTCGCGTTCTTCACCGTAAAGCCCTTGCGCTTCACCGTCTCCATCACTTGCGCCAGCAGTTCCATGCTGTTTGCGTTCTCGTAGGCGGGGTCGCTGTCGGGGAAGAAAAAGCCGATGTCGCGCTCGCCCGCCGCCGAGAGGAGCGCGTCCATAAGCGCGTGCACGGGAACGTCCCCGTCGCTGTGCGCTTCCAAAGCGCGGTTGGAGGGAAGCACAACGCCGCACAGCGTGATATAGCTCAAATTGAGCCGCGCGATGCCGCGGTCGATCTCCTCCTGATGCGCGAAGGCATGCGTGTCCGTCCCGAAGCCGACGCGCTCGGCGAGGCGAAAATCTTCGGGATGGGTGAGCTTTTTATTCTGCGTTTCCCCCGAAAAGAGGCGGGGAGCTTCGGCGTACGCCGCATAGACGCCGCTGTCGTCGGTATAGCGACCGAGCGCGCCGTATGCCGCCGCTTCGCGGTATGCCTCGCGCAGTTCTTCCGTCCGGAATCCCTGCGGGGTCTGTACCGCAAAGCACATGTCCCGCGGGAGCGCGGAGCCCGCATATCCGTTTTGGGCGAGAAGGAGGGTATCCGTAACGGGGACCGCGGGCACGCCGCTTCCGTACTTTTGCACGCTTTCGATGCACCCTTCGATGAGCGCGGGCGAGACGAAGGGGCGCGCCGCGTCGTGGACGAGCACGATATCGCCCTTCGCCTGTTCGAGCGCGCGCTGCACGCTCTCGCCGCGCGTTGCGCCGCCCTCGACGGTGCGGGCGTTTTCGTGACAGGCGAGAAGGGGGAGGATGCGCGCCTCGTCCTGCTTGCGGCAGGCGACGAGCATCTCGTCCGCATAGGGCGCGAACGCGGAGAGGGAATACGAGAGCACGGGCATTCCGTTCCACTCGTAAAAAATTTTGTTTTCGGGGAGTTTCGCCCGTTCGCCGCTTCCCGCGGCACAGAGAATGAGAGTGATCATAGGCATTTGCGAGCGGTCCGCGCGTTCAACCGATCATTTCGTATAAAGTTGCGGCTTCGTCCTTTTTTACCGTCTCCTTCAATTCTTTTACGCGGAATTTCACGCTCCCGTCGAAATAGGCGATCTCCACGACGTCGCCGATTTTCAGGCGGTAGGCGGGCTTGACCTCCCGCCCGTTCACCGAAATTTTCCCCGCTCGTGCCGCTTCCTGCGCCACGGCGCGCCGTTTCAGGATGCGGGAAACTTTGAGAAATTTGTCGATTCGCATCTTTTTTCTCCGAATTTGCAAAAAAATCGTTTTCCGCCCGCAAAACCGTTTGACATCTTTTCACGAGCGGCTTATAATAACATACTGTATCATTATGTTTAGAATGAGGTTTTGTGCGGTTTCGGTAAAAAACTTTGCGGAGGACCGCCTCGCGCTTTCCTTAATATTATAGCGCATTCCCGCGCTGTTGTAAAGGGGAGAGAGCGAAAATTCTGTTCGGACATTTCGATTTTTATCGATGAAAAGATATACTCGGTAAATCGCCAAATGATAACAACGAAAAAAGGAGTTATTTGACGGATGAACTTACCTATTCACAAGTACGGGAAAACCGAAAGAAGAAAATTCGGTTCTATCAACGAAGTGATCGACATTCCCAACCTCGTGGAGATCCAGCGCGAGAGCTACGACGCGTTCATCGGCGAAGGCATTTCCGAGATCTTTGAAGATTTCTCGCCCATCACCGACTTTTCCGACCACTTCGAGCTGTACTTTCTCGACCACACGTTCGGGAAGACGCCCAAGTACGACGAAAAAGAGTGCCGCAACCGCGACGCGACGTACGCGCTCCCGCTCAAAGTGCGCGTTCGCCTCAACAACAAGGTGAAGGGAGAGCAGCTCGAACAGGATGTGTTCATGGGCGATTTTCCGCTCATGACGGAGAACGGCTCTTTCATCATCAACGGGGCGGAGCGCGTCATCGTCTCCCAGCTCGTCCGCTCTCCCGGCGTGAACAACGTCTCCGAGACGGATAAGACGGGCAAGCAGATGTACGAGACGACGGTCATCCCCAACCGCGGCGCATGGCTGGAATTCAAGCAGGACGCGCAGGGCGTCCTCTGGGTGAGCGTGGACAGAAAGAGAAAGCTCACCGCGACCGTGCTTCTCCGCGCCCTCGGATACGGTTCCGACCAAGCCTTGGAGGAACTCTTCGGCGAGGACAAGATAATCGCCGCCACCATCAAAAAGGACGGCGCCGATCCCAACAACGTCATCCGTTCGGAAGCGGACGGGCTCATCGCCCTCTACCGCCGTCTCCGTCCCGGCGAAGTGCCCACGGAGGACTCGGTGCGCCAGCATCTCAACATGCTTTTCTTCGATCCGCGCCGCTACGACGTGGTGAAGGTGGGACGGTATAAGTTCAACAAAAAGCTCAATCTCGCCTACCGTCTGCCCGGCTGCCGCGTTGCGGACGACATCTTCCATCCCGAGACGGGGGAACTTCTCGCAAGCAAAGGGGAAGTCGTGGACGAGACGAAGGCGCGCGCCATCCAGAACGCGGGCATCAACGAAGTGTTCGTCCTCGTGAGCGATCCCGAGGACGGCGAGATCCGCCACAAGATCATCGCGAACTACACGGTGGATTTTGCCGCGCTGTCGGACAAGGACCCCAAGACGCTGGGGCTCCTCAAAACCGTCTACTATCCCAACTTCGTGTTCTCGAAGAAGCTCGCCGCGGAGTGCGAGACGCTCTCCGAAGAGGAAGTCGCGGAGAAATACATCAACGAGATCAACGCCGTCTACTACACGCGCGAGAGCGCGCCCGAGGCGGACGAGAAGCAGGAAGAAAAGAAGAACCGCGAGAAGCGCCGCCTAAGCCGCATCGCGTTCGTCAAGGCGAGCAAGCTCTTCCACGAGATCCTCGCCCGCGACGTCTCGGCGGCTGCGCCTTCTTCCGCGCCCGTGGACCTCGACGTCGAACAGCGCATCGGCGGACTTTTGACGCCCGCGGAGAAAAAGCTCATAAAGCCGCTCGTCGAGAAGCTCAACCATAAGTGCATCACGGTGGACGATATCGTCGCCGCGGTCTCCACCAACCTCGACCTCGTGTACGGCATCGGCACGATCGACGAGATCGACCACCTCGGCAACCGCCGCGTCCGCTCGGTCGGCGAACTTCTGCAAAACCAGCTCCGCATCGGCATGGCGCGGCTCGAACGTCTCATCAAGGAGCGCATGGCGACGGCGGATCCCATGGAAGTTACGCCTTCGGGGCTCATCAACGTGCGCCCCATTTCGGCGGTCATCCGCGAGTTCTTCGGCTCCTCCCAGCTCTCGCAGTTCATGGATCAGACCAACCCCATCGCCGAGCTCACGCACAAGAGAAAGCTCTCCGCGCTCGGTCCCGGGGGACTCAACCGCGACCGCGCGACCTTTGAAGTGCGCGACGTCCACCACTCGCACTACGGGCGCATGTGCCCCATCGAGACCCCCGAAGGTCAGAACATCGGGCTCATCTCGTCGCTCGCGACGTTTTCCAAGGTCAACGAGTTCGGCTTCATCGAATCTCCTTACAGGAAGGTGGACAAGGAGACGGGCGTCGTAACCGACCATGTGGACTATCTCACGGCGGACGAAGAGGACCGCTACGTCGTCGCGCAGGCGAACGAGCCTTTGGACGAGGAGGGTAGGTTCGTCCACGAACGCGTCGGGTGCCGCTATAAGGAACTCATCACCGAGATGCCGCGCGAGCGCATCGACTACATGGACGTGAGCCCCAAACAGCTCGTCTCCGTCGCGACCGCGCTCATTCCCTTCCTCGAAAACGACGATACCAACCGCGCCCTCATGGGCTCCAACATGCAGCGGCAGGCGGTGCCGCTTCTCACGACCGAACCCTCCATCGTCGCGACGGGCATCGAAGCCGCGATCGCGCGCGATTCGGGCGTCATCGTGCGGGCGAAGGAGGCGGGCAAGGCGATCGCCGTCGCTTCCGACCGCATCGTCATCCGCAACGACCTCGGCTACGAGGACGAATACATTCTCAAAAAGTTCGAGCGGTCCAACCAGGGGACCTGCCTCAACCAGCGTCCCATCATCTCGACGGGGGACAGGGTGGAAAAGGGCGAAGTCATCGCGGACGGTCCCTCCACCAACAACGGCGAGCTCGCGCTCGGCAAGAACATCCTCGTCGGCTTCATGGAGTGGGAAGGCTACAACTATGAGGACGCCATCCTCATTTCCGAAAAGCTCGTGCAGGACGACGTGTTCACCTCCATCCACATCGAGGAATACGAGACGGAGGCGCGCGATACCAAGCTCGGCGAAGAGGAGATCACAAGGGACATTCCCAACGTCGGCGACGACGCTTTGAAGGATCTCGACGAGGACGGCATCGTGCGCATCGGCGCGGAAGTCGGCAGCGGCGATATCCTCGTCGGCAAAGTTACGCCCAAGGGCGAGACCGAGCTCACGCCCGAAGAGCGGCTTCTTCGCGCCATCTTCGGCGAGAAGTCGAGAGAAGTGCGCGATACGTCGCTCCGCGTTCCCCACGGGGAGGGCGGCATCGTCGTGGACGTGAAAATTTTCACCCGCGAAAACAAGGACGAGCTTTCGCCCGGCGTCAATAAACTCGTGCGCGTGTATATCGCGCAGAAGCGTAAAATTCAGGTCGGCGACAAGATGGCGGGCCGCCACGGCAACAAGGGCGTCATCTCCCGCGTTCTGCCGCAGGCGGATATGCCCTTCCTTCCCGACGGGACGCCGCTACAAATCCTCCTCAATCCCTTGGGCGTACCTTCCCGTATGAACATCGGGCAGGTCCTCGAAGTGCACCTCGGCTATGTCTGCCGCCAGCTCGGCTGGAAAATCGCGACGCCCGTATTCGACGGCGCGACGGAAAAGGACATCGAGCAGCTCTTCAAGGAGAACAACCTGTACAATCCCGACGGCGAAGTGGACGGCAAGTTCCAGGTGTTCGACGGGCGGACGGGCGAACCCTTCGAGAACAGGGTGACGATCGGCATCATGTATATGATCAAGCTCATCCACCTCGTGGACGACAAGATCCATGCGCGTTCCATCGGTCCCTATTCCCTCGTTACGCAGCAGCCGCTCGGCGGCAAGGCGCAGTTCGGCGGACAGCGGTTCGGCGAAATGGAAGTCTGGGCGCTCGAAGCGTACGGCGCGGCGCACATCTTGCAGGAGATCCTCACGGTGAAGTCCGACGATATCGTGGGGCGCGTCAAGACGTACGAGAGCATCGTAAAGGGCAACAACATCTCCGAGCCCGGCATTCCCGAGGCGTTCAAGGTGCTCCTCAAAGAGTTGCAGTCCCTCGCGCTCGACGTCAAGGTGCTCACCGAGACGGGCGAAGAACTCATCATCCGCGAGTTCGACGACGAGGAGAAAGAGGAACCGCGCCGCTCCGAACCGCAGGCGGAAGAGGAAGATTACGATTTCGACCTCGGCGGCGAGGACGAAGAGGACGAGATGGACGGCATCGGCTCCATCTTCGACGAAGCGGGCGACGACGAGGATTTCGCTTCGGACGAAATGTTCGGCGACAAGGACCTCGAAGAGGACGACGACATGTCCGACGTAGCGGACGACTTCTCCTTCGGGGATCTCTTCGGCGACGACGACGAGGACGACAAGGAATAAACGGGGAGGATAGAACATGTACGAGTTAAACGATTTCAATTCCATTCAAATAAGCGTTGCGTCCCCCGAAAAAATCAGGGAATGGTCGTACGGCGAAGTAACAAAGCCCGAGACGATCAACTATCGCACCCAGAAGCCCGAGCGGGACGGTCTCTTCTGCGAGAAGATCTTCGGACCCACCAAGGACTGGGAGTGCCACTGCGGAAAGTATAAGCGCATCCGCTACAAGGGCATCATCTGCGAGAAGTGCGGCGTGGAAGTTACCCGCGCCAAGGTGAGAAGGGAGCGCATGGGGCACATCGAGCTCGCCGCGCCCGTCTCCCACATCTGGTACTTCCGCGGCGTTCCCTCCAAAATTGGGCTCCTGCTCGACATGAGCCCCAAGGCGCTCGAACAGGTCATCTACTTCGCGGCATACGTCGTGCTCGACCCGGGCACCACGGGGCTCGAATACAAGCAGGTCATCAACGATAAACAGCTCCGCGAGATCGAGGAGACGCTCGGCGACAGCGCCAAGACGGGGCTCAAAGTCGGCATGGGCGCGGAGGCGATCCGCGAACTTCTCATGGCGATCGACCTCGAAAAGGAGAGCGCGGAGGCGAGAGCGATCATCGAAAACAATCCCACGGGACCCAAGCGCGTGAAGGCTATTAAGCGCATCGAAATTATCGAAGCCTTCCGCAAGAGCGGCAACCGTCCCGAATGGATGGTGCTCACCGTTCTGCCCGTCATCCCGCCCGATCTTCGACCCATGGTCCAGCTCGACGGCGGCAGGTTCGCCTCGTCCGACCTCAACGATCTCTATCGCAGGGTCATCAACCGCAACAACCGCTTAAAGCGCATGATCGAGCTCGGCGCGCCCGAGATGATCATCAAGAACGAAAAGCGCATGCTCCAAGAGGCGGTGGACGCCCTCATCGACAACGGCAGGCGCGGCAAGCCGCTCTCGGGACCCTCCAACCGCGAACTCAAATCGCTCTCGGGGCTTCTCCGCGGCAAGCAGGGGCGCTTCCGCCAGAACCTTCTCGGCAAGCGCGTCGACTATTCGGGACGCTCGGTCATCGTCGTCGGACCCGAACTGAAAATTTATCAGTGCGGACTTCCCAAGGAGATGGCAATCGAGCTCTTCAAGCCCTTCGTCATGAAGCGGCTCGTGGAGACGGGCAAGTGCCACAACATCAAGAGCGCGAAGCGCACGGTGGAAAAGGGCAAGGACTTCGTGTGGGACGTCCTCGAAGAGGTCATCAAGGAACACCCCGTGCTCCTCAACCGCGCGCCCACGCTGCACCGCCTGTCCATTCAGGCGTTTGAGCCCGTGCTCATCGAGGGCAGAGCCATTAAAATTTCGCCCCTCGTCTGCGGACCCTTCAACGCCGACTTCGACGGCGACCAGATGGCGGTCCACCTTCCGCTCTCCATCGAGGCGCAGGCGGAAGCAAGGTTCTTGATGCTCTCCGCGAACAACATCTTGAAGCTCGCGGACGGCAAGTCGGTCATGAGCCCCACGCAGGACATGATCATCGGCGCATACTATCTCACCATTTCGCGGCGGGAAGAGGGGCGGCGGTACGATGCGCAGGGCAGACCGTCCGAAGCGGGCGAACTGTACGTTCCCCCCGTATTCTCCTCCTTCGACGAGGCGCTCATGAGCTACCAGCTCAAAGAGACGCACTGCCAGGATGAGATCTACGTCCGCCGCACGGTGGAGCTTCCCGTCGGGAAATTCGATTCCCTTCCGCTCCCGTACGAAAAGATATTCGGCAAGGACGAGGAAGTCCCCAACAACGGCATCCGCGGCAGGGCGTACGTAACCAAGGACGAGCGCACGGGTCTGCTGTCCGTAACGGGCGTCATCAAGACGACGGTCGGGCGCATCATCTACAACGACGGCATGCCGCAGGATCTCGGCTTCGTCAAGCGCGACAACCCCGAGGACTATTTGAAGCTCGAACTCTCGCGCGAGTTCATCGGAAACGCGCGGGCGATCGGCAAGAAGCACCTCTCGCGCATCGTCGAGGCGTGCTTCAAGACGGGCTATGCGCCCAAAGCCTCCGCCGTGCTCGACGCCATCAAGGAACGCGGCTATAAGTATTCCACGCTCGCGGCGCTCACCACGTCCGTTTTCGATATGCGCATTCCCGAGGAAAAGGCGGAGATCGTCTCGAACGCGGAAGCGCAGGTCGCGAAGATCTCCAAGCAGTACGCCCGCGGTCTCCTCAAAGAGGAGGAGAGATATCACGCCGTCATCGACGTGTGGGACGACGCGACGGACAAAGTCGCCGCCATCCTCAAAAAGCAGGGCGAGCAGGATAAGTTCAACCCCATCTGGATGATGGCGGATTCGGGCGCGCGCGGCTCCATCGACCAGATCAAGCAGCTCTCGGGCATGCGCGGGCTCATGGTGAACCCGCAGGGCAAGAAGATCGAAGTCCCCGTCAAGAGCTGCTTCCGCAACGGGCTCTCGGTGCTCGAATACTTCATCTCGTCGCACGGCGGCAGAAAGGGCCTTGCCGACACCGCGCTCAAAACCGCGGACTCGGGGTATTTGACGCGCCGTCTTGTGGACGTCTCGCAGGACGTCATCGTCCGCGAAGAGGACTGCATGGCGGGCAAGAAGCCGCGCGGTACGGTGATGCGTCCCATCTACGGCGCGAACGGCGAGCTCATCGAGAGTCTCGAAGACAGGCTCACGGGCAGATTCGCCGCGGAGGAGATCACAGACGAGGACGGGACCGTGCTCGTTCCCATCAACGAGATGATTTCGGAGAACACGGCGAAGAAGATCGCCTCCATCGAAAAGTATGCGAAAAACGGCGTTCTCGTCCGCTCCATCTTCAACTGCAACACCCGCTTCGGCGTCTGCGCGAAGTGCTACGGCAAGGATATGGCGACGACCCTTCCCGTCAAGGTGGGCGAAGCGGTCGGCGTCATCGCGGCGCAGTCCATCGGCGAGCCGGGCACCCAGCTCACGATGAGAACGTTCCACACGGGCGGCATCGCGGCGACGGGGGACATCACCCAAGGTCTTCCCCGCGTCGAGGAACTCTTCGAGGCGAGAAAGCCCAAGGGCGTCGCGACCATCTGCGAATTCAAGGGCATCATCTCCGTGGACGACACGGATAACCTCAAACACGTTGCCGTGCGCGACGAGGAGACGGGCACGCTGCTCCGCGAATACGAGCTTCCCTTCAATGCGGAACTCAAAGTGAAGAACGGCGACCACGTCGAACCGGGCGCGCTCCTCAACGCAGGCTCCGTCAACCCGCAGGATATCATCCGCGTCGAGGGCGTCAAGGGCGTGCAGGATTATATCCTCGAACAAGTGCAGTCGGTGTACCGCTCGCAGGGCGTCGATATCAACGATAAGCACGTCGAGATCATCGTCCGCCAGATGCTCCGCAAGGTCCGCATCGAGAACGCGGGCACGACGGATATGCTCTCCGGACAGCTCGTGGATATGTTCACGTTCGAGGAACAGAACGAAAAGACCATTCTCTCGGGCGGCATTCCCGCAACGGCGAAGCGCGTGCTCCTCGGCATCACGAAAGCTGCCTTGGCTACGGACAGCTTCCTCTCCGCGGCTTCCTTCCAGGAGACGTCGAGGGTACTCACCGAGGCGGCGATCTGCACCAAGCGCGACCCGCTCATCGGGCTCAAAGAGAACGTCATCATCGGCAAGCTCATTCCCGCCGGCACGGGCATGAAGGACTACAAGGGCATCTCCGCGCAGTCCAACGCGGGTTACCGCGATACGCTCGTCGAAGAGACCGCCGTCGCCAAGGAATAAGAAAAAAGGAAAAAGATCGCCCGAGAAAGGCGGGTGTCCATAGGGATTCTATGAATAAGCGGTTTGGCGGTTAGTCAAACCGCTTATTCGTTGTCCTTCCCGTGTTAAGCGGCTTCTTCCTGCGCGAGGTCGGGAATTGCCCCAACGCAGTTGTAGATGATTTCCACCGCTTGCA
>CANQMN010000009.1 GCA_947624965.1 uncultured Clostridia bacterium | reverse complement strand
TTCGACTTGCATGTGTTAAGCACGCCGCCAGCGTTCATCCTGAGCCAGAATCAAACTCTTAAGTTTAATTGTTTAGACCCGAAGCGGGCTAACCGCTCCGAGGGCTCTAACGATATTCGTTATTCTTGCTGACTTTGCTTTGAGTACTATTGTCTCAAAAAATTGACAGAAACTGTTTTTGCATACCAATAGTGTTACAAAAAATCGTTTCCTTCTTATTCGATTTTTAATCTGCGGAAACCGAACAACAGTTCGGCGCTGCCCCGAATTCACAGGGTGAGCTTATCTATAATATCATAAGACAAGCCACTTTGTCAAGTGTTTGCAACAACTTTTTTTCGAGTTTTTCGAGAAATTTTTTTCTCGTTTGATCGATCGCTTGTTGTGCCAACCTTGGAACAGCTTGCTTATTCTATCACATAAAAATAGGGTTGTCAACTATTTTTCGCCACTTTTTTAGGGTTTTTTGGGGTTTTTTTTGCGTTTTTCAGACCCCCTATATGTTGTGTTTTCGTCGGAATTATGCTACAATAGAAGTGGTCTTATACCTGCGGAGAATGATTTATGAAAATTTTGCGGATCGTTTTTTGTACGCTCGCCTGCCTCTGCGTCGCGGCTTCCGTCATCATCGGGGCGCTGTTCGGCTGGATATATTTTCTCGCGCTTCTCGCCGCTGCCGCGGTTTTCGGAATGGCGATGTTTGTTTGTATCCGCGTACAGGAAAAGGGCGAGCCTTCCGAACGGCGCGACTTTATGGATCCGCCGAGCGAGGACGATACGCAGAAAAAGCAGTGATATATAGTGATATATATGGAACGCGCGCACGCGCGACTGTAAAATAATGGACCACCCGCTATGCGGGTGGTTTTTTCTTTTCCCTTCCCTCTCACGATGTGAGGGGGAAGGGAAAGAAGCCACACCCCCACCCTACCCTCCCCCTCGCAACGCGAGGGGGAGGTAAAAAAAGCGGCGCTTATGAGGTAAAAGACAACGCGAGGGGGAGGTAAAAAAAAGAGGGAGGGTAAAAAGCAAAAAAGGAAACAACCCCCGCCGCGCCCCTCGCAACGCGAGGGGCACGGCGGGGAATAAAAGGTATAAAAGACCCCCTCCGAACACTCGGAGGGGGCTTGCTTCGCTTATATTCTGTTCGTGCTGTTCATGTGGAGCGCCATGCCGCACCTTCTGCCCATCGCGGTGATTGTGAGCCCCGCGACGTTTTGGTCGTCGATCCACGCGGGCATGACGACGCCGAGAAATTCGTCCCCGCACGTCTCGACGGCGATATACCGTTCGCCGTACATTTTCCACTTGCCCGAATAGGCGCCGTCCATCGTTCCGTCCGCATGGAGCATGACGCGCTTCCCGCGCACCGTGCCAACCCCCTGCGTGAAGAGCACCGCCTCGAACTTCCCCGCTGAGACGTTGAGAAGTTCCTCCGCGCCCACCGGCTGCAACTCTTCGAGCGCATAGCGGTTGGCGTTCATCACGGGCCAGCCGTCCGAATTGAAATCGTACTGCCCGAGATAGAGATAGTGGAAATTGTTGGAGCGGGAGAGCCCCTTTTCGATGAAGTAGTTCGTGCGGCAGTGATAGGAGATCAGATTGACCCCCTTGTCCGTCGTGAACATGTCGTTGTGCCCGGGACAGTAGAAATCGACGGGCGCCTCCTCCCAGCGGAAGGAGCCGAGCATCTTGTTCCCCGTGCCGATATCCGTAGAGCAGACGAGCTCGTTCCCGTTCACGTCCACATAGGGTCCCTCGGGCATCTCGCTTCTTCCGCAACGCATGTTGTACGCCGAGGAGAGCGAACCGAACGAGCACATGAGGTAGTAATAATTTTTCTTTGTCCACGCGCCGTTTTCGAGCACGGGCACGTTCTCGTGATAGCGGAGCACCCCGCCTTCGAGGGAGCCGCTCGCGAGCCGCTTGCCGTAATACTCCGAAAAGCTCACCGTCCGCGAGGAAAATTCCGCATACGTGCACGGGTCTTTCCGCAGACCCGTGGCGGGATCCAGCTCGATGAGGTGGATGCCCATGCCGTACGAGCCGTACACAAGGAACATCCTTCCCTCGGCGAACAGCACCTGCGGATCGATGGCGTTCGGCGTGGACCAACCCGCGGGGGATTGCACGAGGAGCGTTTCGCACTCGAACCCGCCGTCGGGGCGGTCGCTCTTCGCGAGCCCGATGCACGACTTCGACCCGCCGAAATATCCCGTGAGGCAGAAGTACAGCCAAAACTTACCGTCCGTGCCGCGCACGCAGTGGGGCGCCCAAAAGGACATGCTCCCGTCCGTGCGGGTACATACGCCGTAGCCGACTTCGCGCGCGTTCGTAACGCACCAATTATACGCCGCCTGCAACTTCCCGTAGGCGTTTTTGCCCTCGCCGCGCTTATAGCGGGGGGCGGAGCCCTCCAACGAGAACGCGGAGCCGACGTATTCCCAATGTAGCAGATCCTTGCTTTTGCGGATCTGGTAGCCGCCGGGCGCGCCGAACGTATCCGTGGAATACGCGTAGTACGTCCCCTCCCATTCGAGGAGGGAGGGGTCGTGCGCGCACCCCTCTTGCCAGCCCGTATAATCGGGCGAACGCATCGCGAGTTTATTGAAATGCGGATTCTTCGGGTATCTTAAAGCCATCGCTTCCCCCCTGCCCCGCCGATCAGAACTGCATGTTCAAATAGAGGATGCCGTTGTCCCCGTTCGCGTCGAGCGTATCGGTGATCGCCGAGATCGTGAGCCCGCCGTTTGCCTTCCAACGGACAGGTCTGTCGGGCGTCTTCGTCGCGTCGTACTGGCGGATGAGCGCGGGCATCGCCGTGCCGTAATATTCGACATCGCCGAGCTTGATGTAGATATAATGCGTGCCGTACAGCTTCCACGTGCCCTCGATGGCGCCCGTGATGGTGCCGTCCGCATGGAACTCGCAGTCCTGCGCGTAGTAGATCTCCGAGCGCGTATTATACGCCACGTCGCTCGATTGCATCTTGATGACGGAATACTTTCCGTTCGTTTTGGAAGTAATGTCCTCTTTGGTAACAAGCCCGATCCGCTCGCCCGCATAGCGGTTGGGATTGATGACGATCTGTCCCTTGGAGTTGAAATCGAAGAGGCTCGTATAGAGGAAGTGCTCGCCTTCCGCGAAGGAGGGATGTCCTTCTTTGATGCTCGTAGCCACGCGGGTATGATAGATGATGAGATTGCGCCCGTCCTTGGTGGTGAGCATGTCGTTGTGCCCGGGGATGTAGTAGTTGAGGTCCTTCACGTCGTCGTCGCCCTCATGCCGCCACGTCCAGTTGCCGCCGATTTGCAACCCGCTTGCGCCGCGGAGCGAATCGAAGCCCTCGTCGGGCTGATCGCTCGTCCACGTTCTCATGCTGTAATTGAACGCGAGCGCGCCGTCCGACGCCATCATGTAATACTTGCCCTGTTTCTCCCACTTGGAAGCGTCCTCCGCCTCCGCGCCGATGTCGCCCGTGTAGACGTCCACCTCGTGATAGGCGATCGCGGAGCCCTCGGCGTCCGTCCCGCCGGAGAGAAGCGCTTTTCCGGGCATATCCGCCGTCTCGCCGCTCTTGCGCAGACCCGTCGTCGGGTCGAGCTCGACGCTGGCAAAGCCCGAGAAGAAGGAGCCGTAGGAGAGATACAATTTCGTGCCGTCCGCCGACCAGTACGCGGAGGGGTCGATCTCGTTGATCCCCCTGTCGTCCGTGCATTCGCGCACGATGAAACCATCGTAATAGTACGGTCCCGCCACGTTATCCGCGTGCAATTTGAAGATGGCGGATTGTTCCGAGCCGAAGCCCGCCGTCCAGCACGAATACATCCACCAGCCGCCGTTTTCCTTCGCTTCCGTATTGGTGGGCGCGGGAATGACGTCGGGCGCCCAAAGGGTATAGCAGGGACCCCTATTCGGGACCGACCAGTCGGGTTGGCTTTGAATAAAGGTGTACACTTCTTTTAGTTCGCAATCCGCGGAAGTTACTTTCTGCCGCATTTGGGTGTCGTTTTGAACGCCGTCGAACCCGTTGATCGCCGCCCCGACTTTCGTCCACTCGATCATATCGGGGCTGGTGCGGACCTGCACGCCGTAAATGCCGCCCGTCGCGTTGTCGGTGGAGAAAGCGTAATAGACGGGGGTGCCGTCTTCCTTGAACGCCTCGACCATTACGGGATCGTGCGTGCCGTATTCCGGGATGGTGTTGTTATTCCTGTCGTAGAGCGGCTGGAAATCGAACTCTTCCGCGTTCGGGTAGAGCTCGGAAACGGGACGGAGCCCGCCCTCTTCTTGGGGCGGAGTTCCTTCCTCTTCCGCGCATGCCGCAAGGAGCCCTGCGGAGAGCGCCATTACGGAGGCGAGAGAGATGCAAAGCAATTTCTTTTTCATAAGATCCCCCTTTGAATTGGATATATTCCATTATAAAGCATTTCCGCCTGTTTTTCAAGTCCTTTGCGAAAAATTCCTCGCAAAAGTGAAAAATATGCCCCTCGGGATCCCCCCCTTCGGCAGTCCCTCCGCGGCATGGAAAAACGGAGCCGAAGCTCCGTTTTTCCTTTGCTTTTGCGCCGGGACATGCCGACGATTTTACGGATGTTACTCCTTGGACCCCGTGAGCATCAACGAGCCGATGATCAGCTTCTGGAAGCAGGCGAACAGGATGATGACGGGAAGGACGCAGATGACCGACGCCGCGATGACGGGACCTTGGTTGTTCTTGTAACCGGTGTCCATGATGTACATCGCGTGGGGCAGGTTGATCCACTCGCTGTTGTTGGGGATGAAGATGAACGAACCCATGTAGTTGTTCCAGCATCCCATGAAGGAGAGGAGACCCTGCGCCATGATGGCGGGCATTGCAAGCGGGAGGATGAATCCGCAGAAGATGCGGAAGTATCCCGCGCCGTCGATCTTCGCCGCCTCGATGATGGAGGTGGGAAGTCCGAACAGGAACTGGCGGATGAAGAACGCCGTCATGATGGAACCGAACAGTCCGGGAACGATGAGCACGAGCGCGTTCAACATGCCGAAACTGCTGTACATCGCGTATTGCGCCGTCATGATGGAAGGTCCGGGGACCATGATCGCCGCGAGCAGGAAGAAGAATACCTTGTTTCTGCCGATCCACTGGATCTTCGCGAACGAGAACGCCGCGGAAGCGGAAGTGATAACGCCGACGACGACGGGAACGATGGAATAGATGAGGTTGTTCCCGAGGGCGCGCCAGTAGCTGAATCCCTTCGCATAGACGGACGTCTCGAAACCGCGGACGAAGAGCTCTTCATAGTTGTAATAGAACTCGCCTTTCGTGAAGCCCGCATCGAACGTGCTGTTCGTGGGCCACCAGATCATGCTTTCGAGGAGCGCCTGGCTGCCCATGCTGGTATCCGCAAAGGAACCCGCAAGCATCCACCAGAAGGGATAGACCATGAGGAACGTTCCGAAGAGCAGGATGATGTAGGTGAAGATATCGCCGACGAGCTTTTGGCGTTTCTTGCTCGCGCGGTGCGTCTTGGACGAAAATCCGAAGAAGGCGAGCACTGCGCCGACCGCATAACGGAAAGAGGAGTATTGGTGCGCCTGTTCCTCAAAGGTGGGTTGGGCGACGACTGCGTTTTGCATTTCGTTGTTTTCCATGATTTTCCCCTCCTCAATCCTTCTTCCGCGAGTCGAGCCAGAACTGGAACAGCGTCATGAAGAAGATGATGACCGCGAGCACCATGCCGTACGCCGCGCCCTGCGAAGCGCGACCGGCGCCCGAGCCGCCGCCCTTGATGCCGTACCACCAGATGAGGCTGACATAGCCGGAGGTGCAGACGTTGGGACCGCCCGAAGTCGTTGTCGCAAAGAAGAGTTCGGGTTCCGCGTAGATCTGCATGCCGCCGATGACGGAAGTTACGATGTTGTAAAAGATCGTCGGGTACAGGTCGGGCATCGTTACTTTCCAGAAGATGGTCCAACCGTTTGCGCCGTCGATCTGTGCGGCTTCCTTGGTCGCCGCATTTACGCCGGAAAGTCCCGCGACGTACAGAATGATGGTGCCGCCCAAGCCTTTCCAGACCGACATGATAATGATAACGAGCTTATTGATGAGCCCTTGCCGCCAGAATGGATCGCCGTCTCCCCATCGCAATGCGCCTGTATCGGGAAGCTGGATCCACGGCGTCTGTGAGCCGAACATCTGGTTGAACACGCCCGCCGTCGAGAACATGATACGGAACGTATACACGATGGAGATGGTGCTCGCGACGCAGGGGATGTAGTAGAGCACGCGGAACACATTGCCGCCCTTGATATCGCGGGACATGCACACCGCGAAAAACATGGACAGGATCATGCCGATGGGAATGCCGATCATGTAGAACACGGTGTTGAACAGATACGCACCCATCTCGTTGATTGCCACATGCTCTTCCTGGGTGACCGCGGTCGAATATGTCTCATTCGTAAAGACGAGCCTGTACCAGTGGAGCGGATCGTATTGACCATCGAACTTGAATACCGCGTCGTTGCCGCCGAACATCTTGCCGAGATAATCCCAAACGTTGCCGGCGAACGAAGAATAGTTCGTGAACGAGAGCAGCAACGCCATGACGAGCGCGACGTAGACGAACAGAATGGTCCCGAACAAGAGGGGAACGCAGAACGTCCAACCCCAGAGGTTATCCTGCAACTTCTGCTGGTTGATGGGCTTTCTCTTCTTCTTCGGAGGAAGGGTCTCTTCCGTCGCGACGGGCACTACGGCTTCCACTGCCTGTTCATCCGCCGTCGCGGTAATATTCTCTTCCATCAGTTTTCCTCCTTGATTGATTTGTTAAAACATACGGCGCGGGCGGCATATCCCCCGCAGGGGATATGCGCCCTTACCGCTCTTTCCGATCAAAGTCCCACGTTTGCCGAGGAAATCGACTCTCTTTCGTTCTGGATCGCCTTGTCAAGCTCAGCCTGAACCTGGCTTGCCATACGGATGAGGTACGTCGCGGGCGTCTGATACTTCTTGTTCCCGCTTGGACAGTTCTGCAAGTCCGCACCGTTGATCCCGATCTGCACATTGGCGTCGAACGGAACTTGGTTGATGTAGGCAAGAAGTTTACCCGTGGTGGCGGGGTTGATCTTGTCGATCCACACATCCGTGAAGGTGTACATGCTGGAATCTCTCACGGAGTTGAGCCCGTACTGCATGCGGAGGTTGAGGTCGCGGTCCGTTCTGTCGAAGGCGACCATGCGGAGCACCTTCATCGCGAACGAATAGTAGGTGTCTTCGCCCGTGAACTCGGAGAGAAGGACGTCCTTATACTGCTCGTCGTATCTCGCGGGATCGGTGCCGTTATAGTCCTTGGCGTTCTGCGCGAGCCAATCGCCGACGGTGATATTGTTGTTGCTGCTTCTCGATGCATCCGCCATTCTCACCGCGATGTCGTAATAGTGATCCCAGATCGCCTTGCCCTCGGCGGGATCCGTCGTGTTGTAGAAGCCCTCGGGCGTGATCATTTCCTTGAACTCGCCTTCCGTCTGCTTGTTGTAATCGAGGAAGTCCTTGCACTGGTCGCGGAAGTTGGGAAGCTGCGCACCGGCATAGGTGAGCGTCTTCTGCGCGTCCTTGTTGATGGTGAGCGCCATGATGAGGGATGCGGCGCCTTCGATCTTCCACCCTTCGTCCGTGCCGGCGGTGCTCAAAAGTCTCGCGTTCGCCGCATAGCCGACGGAGTCCATACGCGCAGCCCACTTGTCCTGACGGAGAATTTGGTTCGCTTTGATCGCGGCTGCATTGTAGATCGTCTTGCCTTCTTCGAGGTTGCTTCTCTGCGCGCCGTCGTTGTTCGCGGTGTTCCCGGTCCCCTTCGTCGTCGCGCCGTTGGAGTACGTCTGCATCTCATAGTCCGCGTTCTTCACCGTGGAGTAGAGGGCGTATTTTTCCGCAACGGGGGCGGGCATTTCGCCGAATTCAAAGTACGTCTGTTCCGATTCGTTTCTCGTCGCCGCATCCCACGTGCCTGCGCCGTAGAAGACGGAGCAGCCCATGCGGTAGAGTTCCCAACCGGTGGAGCGGTTCTCGGTGGTGTCGCCGGAGTTGGCGGCGTTGCCGTTCCACGTGGAGCCGTATTCGTGATAGGCGCCGTACGTTTCGATGAAGTTCTTGCTGTCAACACCGTACTGCACGTCGGCTTCGCGATAGGTGCCGTCGAGGTTGAGCTTCTTCACCTTCTGGGAGTTCGTGCCCGCAAGATCAGAGGATCTCGCCGTGCTGGTCAGATCGGGTGCGGTGGTGCCGTTCATCGCCTTCGTGGAGGACTCGTTGATGAAGTCCGCATCGTTGGACGAGAGCCAGGTAAGAAGGTAGAGCGGGTTGCCCTGCGCGCCTTCGTACATGTCGTTGCCGTAGACGTTCATCTGGCGAACTTTGGAAGAAACGCCGCCCTGTCCTGCCAAAGGATTTGCGGCATCCCAGTCGAACGTGTTGAGGTAATAGGTGACCGCCCACGTGAGCGCGCCGAATTCGGCGTACGTGAACACGATGTGCCCCGTATCGACGTCGTAGGGAACATCCGTCGCGTTGTTCTTTGCGTTCGTCGCGTCGTCGATCGCAAACGTCTCGCCGGGGAAGCCGGGAATGGTGACGGTGTAGCCCTGGTTGCGGGTGAGGATGCTCGTTGCCTTCGCCATCGGGTCGCCTGCCGCAAGCGCATCGTCATAGCTCTTGAAGCGGTAGAAGTTGAAGGGTTTGTACGTCGTGGGAACGCCGATGTTGATGAGGGGCGCTTCCTGTCCCGCCGTCGCAGTCATCGTCTGACCCGTATACGGATTGGTGTAATCGCCGCTCACCGCATACGTTACCGAAGGCGTGTCGGTCGTACCCGTATGGGTGAGACCCTTCGTGTAGTACTTATCGGTCTGATCGCCCGCGAGCACATTGCGCACAGCGGAGGTCTTCGTCGTCGTATACGCCTTTTTCAGGTCGGAAGTGAAGAACTTCTTGTTGTAGCCCATCGCGAAGTTGGAATAGTCCTTCGGGAGGCCGTACAATTCGACCGCTTGGTTATCCGACTCGGCGACGAGTTTGCCCGTCGCGCTGTCGTATTTGATCGCCTGTCCGGGGACGTACGTGGTCGATTCGCCCTTGCGGTACCCGTAGTAGGAGAGGCCGTTCTGCCAGATGCCTTGGAGCGCCGTCGCCGTCTCTTCCTTCGTGTTGAGAAGGGAATCCTGCAAAATGTAGGGGCTCAGATCCATCACGCGGCCGACTTCCGCCCACTGTTTGACGTACTTGGGCGAAAGATAGACGACGTCCGCCGCGGAACCGTTCCCGAACGCTTCGCCGATCTTCTGGAAATAGTCGTTCTTTTCCGGGTTGACGCTGAGTTCGACATGGACTTCCGTCCCGAGCTTCTCCGAATACTCTTTCTCCCACTGTTCGCAGATCGTGGTGTTGGTGTATTCATCCGAACGGTTACAGAAAATGGACACCGTAAGCGTATAGGTGTCGTTCGAGCAACCGGCGAACGCCGCGGCGGCGCCGCAGACCATGACTGCCGAGAGGGCGACAAGAGAAACGTTTCTGATTGTCTTTCTCTTCTTCATTACCTAATACCTCTTATAAAAATAGAATTTCGCGTACGCCCGGTTCCGCTTGGTTCCCGCGCTTTGCCGCGCCTTTTGGGGGAGAGACGCGTCTTGGCGGACGGGAAGTTCCGCTTCTTCGGAAGAAATGCTCTTGGTTTTGCCGAGGATAAAAAAACATTCGCAGACAAACGCGCTTTGCCCTTGAAAAAGAGTAAAAAGAACGCGAAAAATCAGCGAATGCGAGTCCTATCCATGACTTTCCCCCTGTCGTCATTTCATGTACTGTAACTAATATAGCACAAGCAAAAAACTTTGTCAATGCTGTTTTGAAAAATTTTTTGTGAAACGCTCACCTTTTTTTCGCGAAAATTTGGACATTTTCACCGAAATTTCGTGCTTTCCGCTCCGAAAACCCAAAATCTTCCGCGCGGCGGACCTTCACTTTACTATATGTTGTACCGATATACAAAATCCGCTCCTATGAGCGGATCTTCCCGTTTTTTTTGCGATTTTTTCGCCGCTACATCGCGGGCGTGCGGTAAAAATAGAAATACGTCTCGTCCTCGCCCGCCGCGCGCATCCCCGCGGCGAGGAGCATTTTGCGCGACCGCTCGTTCTCGCGGAAACATTTCGCCTCCACCCGCTCCGCGCCGAGTTTGAGAAACGCGTACTCCGTCAGGGCGCGCACCGCCTCGCAGGCGTAGCCCTTTCCCTCCTCTTCGGGCAGGAGCCGAACGCCGATCTCCGCCTCGCCGGCATAGCCGAACCGATGCAAGACCGCCTCGCCCACGAGCTTTTTCCCGCAATAGACGCCGAGCGGCATCTCGCGGCGGCGCTTGAAGTCCTCGCGCGCGCATTCCAAATAATATCTTGCGGGCGGGTCCGCCACGGGACAGTCCTCCCGCCAGTCGTACCCCCAATAGCGGTTGCGCCCGACGTCGGAGGCGAGCCGCGCGTACGCCGCTTCGTCCTCGTCGCGGACGCGGCGGAGGGTGAGCCGCTCCGTCTGCACGACGGGCTCCCGCGAAACGAGGTCGATCGCCCGCCCGGGGATGACGGTGTACTTGTCCACGATCTCGCAGGGGAGATATTGCAGTTTGGATTTGCGGAGCCCGCCGTCGCCCGCGTCGTCCATGCGGTTGAGATAATCCACGCCTTCCCCGCAAAATGCGCGCGCAAACTGCTGCGCGACGAAGGGATACGCGCCCTCGCAGTCCCGCAGCGCCTTTTCGATGTGCACGACGAGGGTGTCCCCGCACCGCTCGCCCGCGGTGAACGCGACGATCTTCCCGCCCGAAAAGAGCAGTCCCGCGACGATCCCGAACTCCGCAAAGCGGGGAAGGATCTCGTAGACCTCGTCCATCTCCTCCTCCGCGAGGAAGGACTTCTTCGCGCGCTGGACCGCCTCGTACGTTTTGAGAAAGGCGCGCACGGCGGGCTCGTCCTCGGGCGTATAAGGACGGAAGCTCCACGCGGGGTTGTTTTTCAAGAACTTGTTCACGTGGTTGCGCTGCCCCGCGTACCGCTTCCCGGGGTATTCCTTGAAATCCTCGGCGCGGTAGAGGTAGTCCCGCCAGCGGCGGACGTTGCTCACGGAGACCTCTTGCCCGTAGCGGAGCACGAGCCCCGCAAGTTTCGCGCGGGGAACGTTGGTGAAGTGCAGGCGGGTGTCCGTGTCGCGGCAATACTGTTCGATGGCGGCGATCGCGGCGGTCTCCGCCTCCTCGCTCCCCGAGAGGGAGAGCGGGTAGTGAAAGTAGTATCTGCCCGTATAAAATTCCCGAAGGATGAGGCAGTCGCCCGCGACGGCATAGTCCGGCCGAAGCGCGTCGTTCCACATGAACTGGAACCCGAGCGAGAAATCGCTCAAATGGGTGCGTTGCGCCGCAAAATACGGTTTTAACGCACCCAGATCGTTTTTTTCTGCTTTTTGAAACTGTAACATAGCGATGCCCGCACGGTGCGGCGGGCGTTTTTATTCCGTCTCTTCGATCATTCCTGCCGCTCGACGATATCGAGGATCTCGCTGATGCGGTCGAGGTCGTCGCGCGAATAGTAATCGATGTAGATCCTGCCCTTCTTTTCCGTCCCGATGAGGGAGACCTTGGTGCGGAAGCCGCTGCGGAGCCGCTCGACGAGGTGTTTGAGCTCGGCGTTCGCGAGCGCGTTCTTGCGCTCCTTGTCCCGCGTGAGGATCTCGGGCGGGTTGAGGTGTTGTTTCACGGCGCGCTCCGCCTCCCGCACGGACCAGCCGTTTTTCACGCACTCCCGCGCGAGCGCCGCCTGCTCCTCCTTGGGAACGGGAACGAGGGTGCGCGCGTGCCCCGAGGAGAGCTTTCCCTCCCGCACGAGCGCGATGACTTCGTCGGAGAGCGTGAGGAGGCGCAACGTGTTCGCGATGGCGGGGCGGGACTTGCCCAGCCGCTCCGCGAGCACTTCCTGCGTGAGGCTGTACTCCTCCATGAGCTTCTTCATGCCGTACGCCGCTTCGATGGGGTTCAGGTCTTCGCGCTGTAAGTTCTCGATGAGGGAAATTTCCTGGATCTCCCGCTCGTCGTAATCCTTTACGATGGCAGGGATCTCCGTGAGCCCCGCCATCTTGGCGGCGCGGTATCTGCGCTCGCCCGCGATGATCATGTATCCGTCCCCCCGCCGCGTTACGACGATGGGACTGATGACGCCGTGCTCACGGATGGAACCGGCGAGGTCGGCGAGCGTCCCCTCGTCGAACGCCTTTCGCGGCTGGTCGGGATTGGGGTAGATCTCCCCGAGCGGGATCCCCGCCGCGTTTTGCATATCCTGCTGCGCGTTGTCGTAGGCGATCTTCGTGTCGCTGAACAGCGCGGAAAGCCCGCGCCCTATACCTTTCGCCATGTCTTACTCTCCTTTTCCCTCTGCTTTTTTCAAAAATTCTTCGGTAAGCGCGCTGTACGCCCGCGCGCCCATGCACTTGGGGTCGTGCAGTAAGATCGGCTTCCCGAGCCCGGGCGCCTCCGCGAGGCGCACGTTGCGCGGAATGACGATCTCATACAGCTTTTTCGCAAAAAACTTGCGGATGTCCGCGGCGATCTGCTTGGAGTTGCTCGACCTGCCGTCGTACATCGTGAGGACAACGCCCTCCACCTTCAATCCCTTGTTCAGTTGACGGCGGACGAGGGAGAGCGTGTTCATCAGTTGGGACAGCCCTTCGAGCGCGTAATATTCGCTCTGGATGGGAATGATGACGCTGTCCGACGCGGCGAGCGCGTTGATGGTGAGGAGCCCCAGCGAGGGCGGGCAGTCGATGAAAATGTAATCGAACTCGCCCTTCACTTTGTCGAGCGCGGCTTTCAGCACCTTTTCCCGCCCCCGCTTGTAGACGAGCTCCACCTCCGCGCCCGCGAGGTCGATGTTCGCGGGCAAGAGGTACAGCCCTTCCAGTTCGGTGGGGAGGATGTTGTCCTTCACGTCCTCCTCCTCGATGATGACGTTATAGACCGATTTTTTGAGCGTGCTCTTGGAAAAACCGAACCCCGTCGTGGCGTTTCCCTGCGGGTCTATGTCCACGAGAAGCACCTTTTTCTTCGCGACGGAAAGGTATGCCGCCATGTTTACGCAGGTCGTCGTCTTGCCGACGCCGCCCTTTTGATTGGAAAACGAGATCACCTTTCCCATCTTCGCTTACTCCTTGCCGTCCGGCTCGTCGTTTTGCTTCTGCTCCGCGGGCGTTTCGGGCTCCGAAGGCGTCTCGCTCTCCGTGCTCGGCACGGGCTGCGCGTAGCTCTGTTCGGGGGCGGGAAGCCCCTTCTCCGCTTCCTTCTTCTCGCCGAAGGGAGCGTCGGGAACGTCCTTGTCGTGCTCCTCCATGTAGGCGAGGACTTCGGCGTACCCCGCGCCCTTCATCAGCATATCCACCTCGGCGGTATAGATGGTCTCGCGCTCGACGAGCACGCGCGCCATGTTGTCGAGAATGGAACGGTTTTCGGAGAGAAGCCGCCGCGCACGGGCGTACGCGCGCTCGATAATTGCCTTCACTTCCTCGTCGATGATGCCCGCCGTCTCCTCCGAATAGGCGTTGTGGGACTCGAAATCCCGCCCGAGGAACACGGGTCCGTCGCTGCCGTAGGAGATGGGACCCACGCGCTCGCTCATGCCCCATTCGGTAACCATCTTGCGCGCCATCTGCGTTACGCGCTTGATGTCGTTGGAAGCGCCCGCGGAGACGTCGTGGATAACGAGCTCTTCCGCCACTCTTCCGCCCAGCGCCATGCAGATGAAATCGTTAAGTTTATTAACAGTATAGTCGTTGTCGTCGCTCTCGGGACGGGTGAGCGTGTACCCCGCGGCCATGCCGCGCGGGATGATGGACACCTCGTGCACGTTGTCGCAGTGCTCGCAGAGCTTGGCGAGGATCGCATGCCCCGCCTCGTGATAGGCGGTGCACTTTTTGTCCGCCTCGGTAACGACGCGGCTCTTCTTCTGCGGACCCATGATGACCTTGTTGATGCCCTCGTACAGTTCGAGGTTGCCGATCGTCTTCTTTCCCGCGCGCGCCGCCAAGATCGCCGCCTCGTTGAGAAGGTTCGCAAGGTCTGCGCCCGAAAATCCGCTTGTCATGCGGGCAATCACCTTGAAGCTCACGTCGGGCGCGAGCGGCTTATTGCGCGCGTGCACTTTGAGGATCGCCTCCCTGCCCTTGACGTCGGGAAGGTTGACGTAGATCTGGCGGTCGAACCGCCCGGGACGCAGAAGCGCGTTGTCGAGGATGTCCGCACGGTTGGTCGCCGCCATCACAATGACGCCTTCGTTGGAATCGAACCCGTCCATCTGGACGAGAATTTGGTTGAGGGTCTGCTCGCGTTCGTCGTGCCCGCCGCCGAGCCCCGCGCCGCGTTGCCGCCCGACGGCATCGATCTCATCGATGAAGATGATGCAGGGCTGGTTCCGCTTGGCGAGGTCGAAGAGGTCGCGCACGCGGGACGCGCCCACGCCGACGTACATCTCCACGAAGTCGGAGCCGCTCACCGAGAAGAAGGGAACGCCCGCTTCGCCCGCGACGGCTTTCGCGAACAGCGTTTTACCCGTCCCGGGAGGCCCCACAAGCAGGACGCCCTTGGGGATCTTTGCGCCGAGGTCGGAGAACTTTTTGGGGCTCTTCAAGAACTCGACGATCTCGGCGAGCTCCTCCTTTTCTTCCTCTGCGCCCGCAACATCTGTGAAGCGCACGCGGAGGTTGGTGCTCACCTTTGCCTTTGTCTTGCCGAAGCTCATGATCTTCCCGCCCCCGCCGCTCGTGGCACGCAAGATGAGGAAGAACGCAACAACGCCGACGACGAGAATGGCGATATAGATGATGTTGCCCCACTCGGAGCCCGCATTGGGGTCCGACGCGCTCTGCAAGACCGCTTGGCTTTCCCACCCGTCGGTAACTTCTTTGAGGGCGGAGCTGTTTTGCCCCCAAGGGCTGTTCGCCCAATACTCGCGATTGCTCTCGGTGTAGCCCGTGATGACGAAGCCGTCCACGCGGAACCGCACGATCTGCTCGCTGTTGTAGTAGTCGCCGACCTTGTTCGGTTCCATCTGATCCATCGCGACGTCCGTGGCACGAGCGTCCTCGATGCGAGCCTTAAATTCCGCCCAATCAAGCTCTTTGCTGTTTCGGATCTGTGCGGATATTATGAAATATGCCACAACGCCGAGCGCGATCGTGAGCAGAACGATAATGACCGTTTTCGTTGTTTTGCTCAAATTTCGTCTCCTTTTTATATGAAATGTATTCGCTTACAGTTTGTGCGACGAACCGTGGATTATTGTATCACAACTTTTGCTTTTAATCAAGCCCCTGAACGGAAAATCTTACCGATTTTTCATAATTATCACTTTTTTCACGCAAATTACGGGTTTTTCAGCCTGCGTTATCCGAAAATGTTTCATGTGAAACACTCTTCCGAAAAATTTTCCGAAAATGAATGTTTCACGTGAAACATTCAGTGCGAAAAATTATGCCCTGCGCAAATAAAAACGGGGAGCGGTTTTCCGCTCCCCGTTTTATTCAAGATACAAAGGGCATGAACGATACGATCTCTTGGAACCACTCGCTTCGGAAAATGCCTCCGACCACCGAGCTCGAACCGATGAACTCGTGCAGGGAGGGGACGGGCAGCCAGCGGCAAATGATGAGGAGCAAGAAGATGAGGAGGAGCGCTTCGCACAGCCCGAGCAATGCGCCGAGAAAGCGGTCCAACTTTTGCATCCACGAGATCTTTTTGACGATGGACTTGCCCAAGAGCCCCAAGACCCATGCGCCCAACCGCACGATGACGATCAAGGCGACAAAGCTGACCGCAACGGAGATCCACGAGGCGATTGTTAAGCTATTAACAGATTCTGCGAGGAGGGTCGTGAGCCCGAACGAGCTTTCCAGCGAGTTGGAAAACGCGACGCAGCAGGTGATTGCAACACCGACGGAGAAGAGCGTGCCCGCGACCTTACAGAGCCCGCGGATAAAGCCGAGCCAGATGCCGAACACCGCTCCCAGCAGCAAAATTGCGAAAAACGCAACGTCGAGCGACCACGCGCCCGCAGCCAAAAGACCGAGAGTTTCCATACCGCTATTATATCACCGTCGGCGGCGAAACTCAACCGAAATTCGGGCGTTTGTTATAATTTTTCCGTTAAACGGCAACAATACGCCCGTTCGGAGGATCGCATATGGACTTTTCTTTTCATTATTACAACGCGTTGGCGGAGACGGGACTCTTTATGGCGCTCAACCGCTTCCTCGGCGAAACAAAGACGCCGCCCGTCGTTCTCTGCATCGGGAGCGATCTCGCCGTGGGGGACAGCCTCGGACCGCTCACGGGCACGCTCCTGCGGAAGAGGTCGGATTTCCGCGGCTATGTCTATGGCACACTGAAAAATCCCGTTACGGCGCGGGAAGTGAAATACGTGGGGGAGTTCCTCCGCAAGACGCACCCGGACAGCAAGATCGTCGCGGTGGACGCCGCGGTGGGGGAGGATACCGACGTCGGGCTCATCAAGGCGACGGACGCCGCCCTGCGCCCCGGTTCGGGCGCAAACAAGCGGCTCGGGCGCATCGGGGACGTCTCCGTACTCGGCATCGTCGCGAAAAAGACCGCGTTTTCCTATTCCGTGCTCAATCTCACCCGCCTGAACATGGTTTGGTCGATGGCGGAAGTCGTGGCGGGCGCGCTCACCGCGCTCTCCTGTCGGCAGGATGCGCCCCTGCGGCGCGCCTCGGAAAAGTGAATTTCGTTCATTTTTTTGTTAATTTTTAGCTTTATTCGGCATTTTGAAAAAATTGTTCCTTTTGTTGACGAATTGCCCGCAAAAGGATTACAATAAAGGCACAAAAAGAAAAGGAGAAAGAATATGGTAAAGACGACAAAGAAGAAGGTTTTCGACACGGAGACCGCGACGATCGTCGAAAAAAAGACGCACGGCGTCTACGGCGACCCCGCGGGATACGAGATGACGATGTACCGCACGCCGGAGGGAGACTTCTTCCTCTATACCTACGGCGGCACGGAATCTCCCTATAAGGTAGAGAAGATCGCGGGCTACACGAAGGCGCGCGCCGCCGACTGGATGAACAAATGAAAGACGCCCGCGTTCGCCGCGGGCAGGACGGGAAATCACTTCCTTTTCACGAAAATCGCACGGATGGGGTGCGATTTTTTTGTTGTTCGGGAAAAACGTGCGCCGCGCGCGGAAAAGAGGGGGCTCCCCCTCCCCTACCCCTCCCCCTCGCATGCGAGGGGGAGGGTGAAGCCGCCGCGCCCGTCTTGGAAAGGGAGCAGTGAACGTCCCGCACGGGACGAGCCTAAAAAAATACCACCCGCTGTGCGGGTGGCGTCTTATCATTCTTCCGTCGTTTCGTCCGTCGAGGGGGTCTCGTTCGGCTGTTCGTTCTCGCGGGAGTTCCCGAGGTACGTCCCGAAGAATCCGGAAAAGCCGCCCTTCTTGTAGCCGCCCGTGCTCTCGCGGTGCAGGCTCGTGCCCGAGGATTGCGGCGTGCCCTCCTTGGGGAGCTCGCGCTTGGGGTAGGGCTTGTTGCGGTCAAACTTCTTGTCGCCGTACCGCTTCCCGCGGTTCCTGTCGCCATACCGCTTGTCGCGGTCGTCTTTGCGGACGGGTTTGAGGTTTTTGGGAATGATGACGACGAAGCGGGAGGGTTCCTTGCCCTCGCTGCGCGTCGTTACATCCTCTCTATCCGCCAGCGCGGAGTGGATGATCCTGCGTTCGTAGGGGTTCATGGGCTCCAAGCGGACACGCTTCCCGAGCCGCACCGCCTTTTGCGCGAGCTTTTCGGCGACGCGGCGGAGCGTCTCTTCCCGCTCCTCGCGGTAGTTTTTGCAGTCCACGACGACGCGCTTATAGTCCCTTCTGCCCGTGTTCGCGACCGCGCCCGCAAGCGTCTGGATGGCGTCGATCACCTCGCCGCGCCTGCCGATGACGCCCTTCCCGCTCTCCGCGGAGAGCTCTATCACGATCCGCTCGTCCTCTTCGGTGAGCGCGGGCGCCGCCTCTGTGCCGAGAAGGGGGAACAGCCCCTCCAAAAAACGCACGGCGCGCTGACCGTCCGTGAGCTTTTCCTTCACGGTGAGGGCGACCTGTGCGGGAACTTCCTTTCCGAACAGTCCGTGTTTCTTCTTTCCTTCGTCGAGGATCTCTACCTCTACGTCCTCGCGCGCCGCGCCGAGCGCCGCGAGCCCTTCCTCGATCGCTTCGTCCACCGTCTTTGCGGTGAAAATTTGCTTTTCCATTGCAAAACCCTCTCTATATCACGTTATTTATTCTTTTTCTCTTTTTTGGACTTCTTGCCCTTCTTGTCCTCTTCCTGTTTCTTCCACGGGACGACGCGGGTGTACTTTTCTTTGATCATTTCCTCTTCCTTCTTCTTGAAGATCTTGCCGAGGATCAAATTGGAAAGTACGGTAACGAGAATGGCGATGATACTGCTCATGCACATGTACACGGAGAACGCCGCGCTGTACAAAAACGCGAATATGGCGTACATGATGGGCATGATGACGAGCATGATCTTCTGCGTCTTTAATCCCTGTCCGTCTACCGATTGATACTTGCTGCTCTCCTTGGAACTGCGCATCGAAAGGAATTGGGACAGGACCATGAGCCCGATGGAGAGAATGATGAGGATAAAGTAGCCGTTCGGCTCCGATTTCTCGTCTTCGAGCGCGCGCGTGAGGTCGTTGTAATTGTCCTTCGTAAGCACGGTGGAGAGATTTTTCTCCGTCCCGTCCGGCATGTCCACCTCGACGTCGAGGCTCCGCTGGAAGTCGGAATAGCTCTGGATGGGGTGGTTATAGGAGACGTCGGGGGACCACACGTTGTTCACCCAGAGGAAGCTCGGGGAGTGCGCCCTGTAATATTCCGCCGCCGCGTTCGCCCCGATGAGCGAGACGTACCGCTTGCAAGCGTCCTCGAAGGTGTACAGATCGTCCTCGAACGTGTCCTCGTCCTCTTGGTTGTTGTTCTCTATGGAAGTTCTTTGCAGGTCTTCGATCGCTTTGCGGGTCTCGGAGCCCTCGGGCGCGAGAACGTCGAGATCGAGCTTGTATTCCCGCAACACTTTGGAGGGTTTGAGGTTGTATTCGTAATAGAGGTATTTGCCGTCCTCGCGGACGCGCAAACTCAACTCTCCGCTGCTGTTCTCTATCATGGTATAGACGGCGCCGTTCCCTTCCACGGGAAGGGTCCCGCCCGTCTGCCACGTGAGGGGCATCGTCTTTTGCTCGCCGTCCTCCGTCCAACACAGCGTGTACTGTCCGCCCGAGACCGCAAAATCTTTCCCGTCCTCCGTCTTTTGCAGGGTGTAATCCACGCCGTCCGCGCTGTTTACGAGGATGGCGGCGTTGTATTCCACGGACATCTGCTCGTAGATGGCGAGGTTCGCGTAATTGGAATAGGAACGGAACGCCGCGAAGGAGACGATGAGGATGACGAGGGAGATGATCATGGGAAGGCAGGCGCCGAGCATACTGTACCCGTTCTTCTTGTACAGCTCCATCATCTTTTGCTGGTACGCCTGCTTATCGTTCGCATACTGCTTTTGCAATTTTTCGAGCTCGGGCTGCATTTCGCGCATGATGAGCGTCTGCTTGCGCATCTTTACGCGCTGATAGATATCGAAGGGGAGCGTGATCGCCTTCAACACGAGGGTAAATACGATGATGCCGACGCCGATGATGCCGACGCCTTCCACGATCGCCTTTACGATTTGTCCCAGCCAGTCCAGCCCGATCTCGTACCCCGTATCGAGCAGATAAAAACCGACCGTACTTAAAAGAGATGTCATAGAAGCTCCCTCATATGAGCCATTTGCGTTTCCAGAACACTTCGGGCGCGGGATCGATGCCGCCCTTGGAGAAGGGATTGCACCGCAAAATGCGCCACGCGCCGAGCAAGATCCCCGCCACGACGCCGTAGTTGTTGATGCACCGCTTGGTATATTCCGAGCACGTCGGCTCGTACAGGCAGGTGTGGCGGGAAAAATATTTCTGATAAAAGACGATGAGCCGTATGCAGAGCGCTTTCAGATACGGCTTGAAAACCGAACGGCGCAGAATCTTACGGTTCTGCGCGAAGATTGTTGCGAGGTTGACTTTCAATCAGTTTTTCCCTGCCGAGAAGTTTTCCCACGTCCCGAAAAAAGCGGGCGAACGAATACGCGTCCGCGACCCTCGGGATGAGCAGGACTTCGCACGGCTTCATTTCCGCCGCAAAGGGGCGGAACGCTTCGCGGAGCAGCCGCTTGATGCGGTTTCTCTGCACGCTCTTCCCGTACTTTTTCCCCACGCAGACCGCCATCGCCGTCTCTTTTGCGGGGAGATAGACGAGGGTGAGCGTCTCCGAATACGCGCGCTTTCCGTTTTTGAGAATCGCGGAAAACCGTTTTTTGTTTTTCAGCCGCCTGTATTCCACGGAACGTTATGCGGAGATGTGCTTTCTTCCCTTGTTTCTTCTTCTTTTCAGTGTCTTTCTTCCGCCCTGCGACGCCATTCTCTTCCGAAACCCGTGTACTTTGCTCGCCTGTCTCTTCTTGGGCTGATACGTTCTTTTCATGTTTTACTCCTGTCTGCGTTTTTTACGCACGTTCAATTATACTGGATTTTTCGTTGTGCCGTCAAGCGATTATGCGTTGTTTCTGACGGGCAAAATGAGATATAAACTCTCTTTTTGGCATTTATTTTGCAGAATAAAGGGGGAGATCGCGCCGTTGAAGGAGATGGTTACCTCCTCCTCGGTGAGCGCGCGGAGGGAATCGAGCAGATATTTCGCGTTCATGGAGATCGAAAGATCCACGCCGTCCGTCTCCGCGGAGATGGTCTCCGCGACCGTTCCTATCTCGGAAGCGGAGGAGATGCGCACCGTCCCGCCGCCGATTTCGAGCGTTACGAGGTTGTTTTTGTCCCCGCGGATGAGGATCGCCGCACGCTCCACGCTCGCGATGAGTTCTTCCTTGGAAAGGGAGACCGTCGTCGCGAAGCGGGAGGGGATGACGTTCTCCTTCTTCACGAAATCTCCCTGGTAGAGGCGGGAGACGACGACCGTCCCCTCATAGCTCACGAGGAGCATGCCGCCCTGCGTGTAGAGCGTGATCTCTTCCTCCTCGCCGGGAAGCATTCTCGCAATCTCCGTCAGCGTCCGCGCGGGGCAGATGATGGAATTTTCGCCGCTCTTGGAGAGGATCTCCGCCTCGGAGAGAGCGAGACGGTAGCCGTCCAGCGCGGTGATTTGGAGCTTGTCCTTCAATTCGAGAAGGCATCCCTTCAAGACGGGACGGGAATCGTCCTGCGCACAACAGAACGTCGTCTCAGCGATAATTTTTTTGAGCGCGCCCTGTTTCATGACGAAGCTGTCCTCGCCGACCTGCATGTTGATCTGCGGGAATTCGTCCGCGGAGATCGTCTGCATATAGGACGCGGAATCCCGATACTTTATCTCCATTCCCTTCTCCCCCGTGGAGATGGAAATTTCTTCTTCGGTGAGTTTTCCGATGAAATCGGCGAACAGCTTCCCGGGAACGCAGATCTCCCCCTCTTCAAAAATTTCCGCCTTGATTTGTTTGCGGATGGAGAGTTCGCCGTCCGTCGCGAGGAGGGTCACCCCGTCGCGTTCGGCGCCTATTTTGATGCATTCCATTACGGGCGCCATCGTACGGACAGCGCATGCCTTGCTTACCTTCATGACCGCTTCGGAGAGGGTCAACCCGTCGCAAACGAATTTCATGAGAATCTCCTTGATTTGTTTTTTAAGAATAAGTAACGATAGTAGTAATAGTAATAGGGACTGTGGATTTGTGGAGAGTTTTTTCTTCTCCCTTCCGACCTTCTCTATTATAGCGAAAAACGAGGAAAATTTCAAGTGATTTTCCGCTGTTTTGAAAAAAGCGGAGAGAAAATAAAACTGTGGAGGAAGGGTGGAAAAGAAGGTGGAGAAAATGGGGAAATGTTACTTTCCGCGCGGAAAAAATTTTCAAGCGCGAAAATATCCGTCCCGCGCGGGAACGTTATCCTCAAAATTCCGTGAAATGTGGAAAGAAAAATTCCTTTTTCCACATTTCGGTTGATAAACGCGGCGTTCTGTGTTATAATTTTCTCATGATTGCGGTTTTGCCCGATTTCGGCGCGTTAAAGGAACAAATTTTGCGGAAAAAGGAGAAATTCGACCTCTTCTTCCGCCTCCTCACGGAGTACAACGGAAGGTACAATCTCACCGCCGTAACGGAGGAGCGGGACGTGTTTTATAAACATTTTCTCGACAGTTTGGCGGGGGAAGCCTATTTTCCGCGCGGCGCGAAGGCGTTGGAAGTGGGTTCGGGCGCGGGGTTTCCCTCAATTCCCCTCATGATCGTGCGGGAAGATCTGCATTTCGCGCTTGTGGAGAGCACGGGGAAAAAGTGTGAATTTCTCAAAATCGCCGCGGAAAAGCTCGCGCTCGACGCGGCTGTTTTCAACGCGCGGGCGGAAAATCTCGCAAAGGATCCCGCGCACCGCGAAAAGTACGACGTCTGTTGCGCCCGCGCGGTGGCGCGGCTCAATACGCTGGCGGAGTACTGCATGCCCTTCGTGCGGCGGGGCGGCGTCTTTCTCGCCTACAAGGGGGACGCGGAAGAAGAGATCTCGGAAGCGCGGCGCGCGTTTTCCGTCTTGGGGGGAGAGGAGACGTCCGTCCGCTACGAACTTCCCGAAAACTACGGGATACGCACACTCGTCGCCGTGAAGAAGACGGCGCGCACGCCCGAAAAATATCCGCGCGGACAGGGGAGGGAGAAAAAATGTCCGCTATGAAAGTCTGCGCGCTCACGGGGCACCGCGATCTTCCCGAAAATTTCGATCGGAACGCGCTGCACGATGCGCTCGGCGCCCTCATCGACAGCGGCGCGGACACCTTTCTCTGCGGCATGGCGACGGGGTTCGATTTGGAAGCGCTCGCCATGCTCGTCGAGTACAAACAGAGAAAGCGCATCTTTTTGCGCGCCTGTATCCCGTACGAGGGGCAGGAAGCGCGCTTCGGCGCGGCAGAAAAGAAAAAATATCGCGAACTGCTCGCGTGGTGCGACGAAAAGACGGTGCTCTTTCCGAGTTTCCGCAACGGCTGTTATCTCGCGCGGGACCGCTATATGGTGGACCGCTGCGACGTCGTGCTCGCCTACTGCACGAAGGAGACGGGGGGCACGGCGTATACCGTAAACTACGCCAAACAAAAGGGCGTCGAAGTCATATTCCTCTGACCGTCCGTTTTTTCTCCCCGCTCGGGGAGTTTTTTTGTTTGCGCCCGCGCGGCGCGTTTTTCCGTTCTTTTTCTCTTCCTGCGACGGGATTCGACGTTTTTTTCGCGCGCCTGTGCGCTATAATCGTGCAAAAAGGAGCGAAACATGGCTTACGAAAAACGCGTTTGCGTGCTCAAACAGATAAAAAAAGGATTCACGGCGGACGGGAGCGCGCTCACGGGCGCCGTCTATGCAGAGCGGATGGGAACGGAACTCACGGTAACGCCCCGCCTTACGGGCATCGCCCCGCTCTCGGAGGGGCGGTATGCGCTCGCCGTCTGGGCGGGCGGCAAAGTTTTGCTCTTTTCGCTCTCCGGGAACGCGCCGATGAGGGAGGCGGACGCGCCCTCCCTGCGGGAAGGGTTTGCCGCGCTTCTCGTCTACGTGCGCGGCGAGGCGGAACCCGTCGCATTCGGGCGGTGCGGCAATTCCCCCCTCTCGCACGAGCCGCTTTTGTCCGTCTTTGCCGAGGCGCAGAAAAAAAAGGTCCCCACGCCCCTGCCGCCGACCCAACTCCCGGGACCCGCGCCCAATGTGCCCTTCGCGCCGGGCGTGCCGCTCCCCGATCCCGCCGAGGGGGACTGCTTTCGCGAACGCGCGCAGGCTTACGACGACGAGGCGATCGCCTCCGCAAACTACTTTCGGGAGGACGGCGAAACTTCTGCGGATGAAAGCGCTCCTTCTCCCGCTCTCCAAAAAGAGGGAGAGAACGAAAACGGGGGCGAGACTTCTGCGCATGAAGCTCCTCTCCTCCCCCGCGGCTCGCTTACATATTATAAAGAGGTCAGAGAAAAGCTCGATACCGCCTTTGCCCGCTACCCCGCCGACGGAAGGCTCAAACGGGCGTTCCCCGATTCCGACTGGGTGGACGCGGACGGCGCGCTCCTCGGCATTCTCTACGAAGAGGGACGCCCGCGATACCTCTGCGTCGCCGTCCCCAAAGAGGGAGACCCGCCCGAAGAAATAAGGGAGCGCTGTATGTTCGTCCCCGCGGACGGCATTTCGGGCGAAGAGGGCTTCTATGTCGTGTTTCAGGACGCCGACACGGGCGATTATGTCCGCGTCGGGGACGCGTGAAAAACGCCGCGCCGAACAGGGCGCGGCGCTTTTCTATGTCGCCGCCAAAAGGAAGGACGGGCGGAAAACTTATCTCAAATTGTTTACTTCCTTCGGGAAACGTGGTATAATAATATCGTGCGGGGGAACGATCCGCCGCGCAAGGGAATCCGAGGAGGTAACAAAATGGCATTGACCGAAAACAAAAAGGTGCTCGAATTTGTAAAAAAGAGCGCCGAGCTTGCCTGTCCCGACCAGATCGTCTGGATCGACGGGAGCGAGAAACAACTTGCCGCACTGCGCGAAGAGGCGGTAAAGACGGGAGAAATGATCAAACTCAACCAGGAAAAACTTCCCGGTTGTTATTATCACCGTACGGCGGAGAACGACGTCGCGCGCGTCGAGGCGCGGACGTTCATCTGCTGCAAGAAAAAAGAGGACGCGGGTCCCGTCAACTATTGGATGGATCCGAACGAGGCGTATCGTCTCTGCGGCGAGATCGCCCGCGGGAAGATGAAGGGACGCACCATGTACGTCATCCCCTATTCGATGGGCGTCGTCGGCTCCCCCTTCTCCAAAATCGGCATCGAGGTCACGGACAGCATCTATGTCGTCCTGAACATGGCGATCATGACGCGCGTCGGCACCGAGATCTACGACTATCTCGGCAAAGAAGGCGACTTCATCAAGGGCTTCCACTGCAAGTGCGACGTCGACCCCGAAAAGCGGTACATCATGCACTTCCCCGAGGACAACACCATCATCTCGGTGAACTCCGCATACGGCGGGAACGTGCTCCTCGGCAAGAAATGCTTCGCTCTGCGCATCGCGTCCTATCTCGGAAAAACGGAGGGATGGATGGCGGAACACATGCTCATTTTGGGCGTAACGTATCCCGACGGCAAAAAGAAATATCTCGCGGCGGCGTTCCCGTCCGCGTGCGGCAAGACAAATCTCGCCATGCTCATTCCGCCCAAGCACTATCTCGAAAAGGGTTATAAAGTGGAATGCGTGGGCGACGACATCGCGTGGATCAGGCTCGGCGAGGACGGAAGGCTGTGGGCGGTCAACCCCGAAAACGGCTTCTTCGGCGTCGCGCCCGGCACCAACCAAAAGTCCAACCCCAACGCCCTCGCCGCAACGCGAAAGGGAACCATCTTCACGAACGTCGCCATCGACCCTTCGGACAACACCGTGTGGTGGGAAGGGCTCACCAAACAGCCGCCCGAAAAACTCATCGACTGGCTCGGAAACGACTGGACGCCCGCAAGCGGCGTGAAGGCGGCGCATCCCAATTCGCGGTTCACGGCGCCCGCCGAGAACTGCCCCTGCCTCTCGCCCGAATTCAATTCCAAGGAGGGCGTCCCGCTCGACGCCATCATCTTCGGCGGCAGAAGGGCGACGACGACGCCCCTCGTCTACCAGTCCCGCGATTGGAACCACGGCGTGTTCGTCGGCTCCATCATGAGCTCGGAGACCACGGCGGCGGCGACGGGCGCGGTGGGCGTTCTTCGCCACGACCCCATGGCGATGAAGCCGTTCTGCGGCTATCACATGGCGGACTATTTCGGACACTGGATCGAGATGGGCAAAAAAATCAAAAATCCGCCCAAGATCTTCAACGTCAACTGGTTCCGCCAGGACGGGGACGGCAACTTCCTGTGGCCCGGCTTCGGCGACAACATGCGCGTTTTGGAATGGATCTTGAACCGCTGCGACGGGACGGTGGACGCGCGGGAGACCGCGATCGGCTACGTTCCCTACGCGAAGGATATCGACCTCGAAGGGCTCGACTACACCGAGGAGAAGCTCGAAAGCATCCTCTATGTGGATAAGAAGCGTTGGAGCGCGGAGGCGGACGAAATTGCCGAGTACTACACGCAGTTCGGCGACCGCCTGCCCAAGGAACTCAAAGAGAGCCTTGCCGTTCTCAAAAAGAACTGCGAAGAATAAGAAACGAAACAAGGGAGCGCAACCGAAGTTGCGCTCCCTTTGCATGTTGTCCTGAAAACAGAAACCCGCCGTTATGGGAAAAAGAAGCGAACCCGCCCCTTTTTCATATTCTCGGACGCCGAAAACGTTATTCTTCGTTGAGAAAGGCGAGCAGCGCCGCCTGTTGTGCGGGGGACAGCGCATCGATGCGCCGATGCAGCCGCTCGGCGACGTCCGTGTCCCGCGTTTCGTCCTCTTCGGCGAAAAACTCGGCAAGCGTGATGCCGAAGGCGTTGCAAATGGCGCGGAGCGTCGAGAGCTTGGGTTCGGAGTTGCGCATATAGAGATTGTTCACGGTGGATTGCGTCAGCATTGCCTCCATCGCAAGATTGTTGACCGACCATCCCCGCGCCTTGCGCAGCCGTTCGATTTTTTCCAGAATACTCACCATACGATGTTTCCCCTTTTGCGTTATTGTATAACGAAAAAGGGTTAACTTAATAACCCAAAACAGTTGACAGGCTAACTAATTTGAGTTATACTTTGATGATCCGTTGCCGCAACGTTCGGCGCGAAAATTCCGAAAAAGTGGACAAACGCGCGCGGGCGTGATATAATATGGTAGAGTTCCGCAAGAGTTTGAAGAACGCAGAGCCCGCTTTGTTGCAACGGGGCGCGGTTTCCGACCTTTCGATAAGCGCAAAGGGCGCCTTGCCGCTTTCAAAAAGCGGCGAACAAGTTTTTTCCGTGCCCGCGGCGGGGCGGGATAAGTCCGCGGAACATTTTTTCATTCGGTTTTTTTCCGCATTTTTTGCGGCGTTAAAAAATTTTAATTTTTTCGGGAGTTTCATTATGTTTGACAAACGGCTTTTCGGCAAAAGGCTGACGCTCGCCATCGAGGGGAGCGGCATGAGCAAAAGAGAGGTCGCGCGCGCCGTGGGGATCTCGCGCTTTACGCTCGGGCGTTACTGCAAGGGGCGGCGGCTTCCCAAGACGGAGGTCCTCGTGGGGCTGATGACGGCGCTCAACGCTTCGGGCGACTATCTTCTCGGCAACATTTGACCGTCCGCGCGCGGCAAGAAAACATTTTTTTCCGAAACCTTTCCGAATCATGGACATTTTTGTTCGGAAGTGTTATAATATGCGCAGTATCTATTTTCGGGAGGATTTCGGAGAATATGGATCCCAAGTATCTCAACCTGCTCATGATCATCGTCATGTTCGCGGTGGTTTTAGGGCTCGGGTACGCGGCGCTCAACTTCTACCTCACCAAGAAGCTGAAAGAGGGGAACGAGCGCATGCAAAACATTGCGGCGAAGATCCGCGAGGGCGCGAACGCGTTCATTTTCTATGAATATAAGATCGTCGCCATCATCGGCGCGGTCGTCGCCGTCGTGCTCGCCCTGTTCATTGCGTGGGAGGCGGGCGTCGCCTTCGTCATCGGCGCGGTGATGTCGGCTACGGCGGGCTTCATCGGCATGAAGATCGCGACCTACGCCAACGTGCGCGTTACGAACGCGGCGAACGAGAGCCGCAACATCGGCAAGACCTTGAAAGTCGCCTTCCGCGGCGGCTCCGTCATGGGGCTGTGCGTGGCGGGCTTTGCACTCCTCGGCGCCATTATCGTCTACTGCTGTTTCGGCTGGGCAGAGGGCATGATCGACATCAACGCGGCAAATCCCGTCATCGAAAACGTCAACCCCATCACACAGCAGAGCTATAACCTCTCCATCGTGCTCTCGGGCTACGCCCTCGGCTGCTCCATCATCGCGCTCTTCAACCGCGTGGGCGGCGGCATCTACACCAAGGCGGCGGACATGGGCGCGGACCTCGTCGGCAAGACGGAAGCGCACATTCCCGAGGACGACCCCCGCAACCCCGCCACCATCGCCGACAACGTGGGCGACAACGTGGGCGACGTCGCGGGGCTCGGCGCAGACCTTCTCGAAAGCTACGTCGGCGCCATCATGGCGACGGTCATTCTCGCCATCGAACTGTTTGTCCACACAGAGGGACTTACGGCGAGCCTTCTCCAAAGAATGCTGCTCTTCCCCATCCTGTTTGCGGGGATCGGGCTCATCGGGTGCGTCATCGGCATCTCCTATCCGCTCTTGAAGCCAAAACTTTCGGATAATCCGCACATGGAACTCAACCTCGCCACATGGATCTCGGCGGGCGTAACGCTCGTGGGCGGGTGCCTTCTTTCCATCTTCCTCTTCCAAGAGGAGACGACCGAGATATTGAAAGCCGCGAAGCTCTCCATCGGCGCCATTACGCCGTGGGTGTGCGCGGCGGTCGGCGTCGTTGCGGGCATTCTCATCGGCATTGTCTCCGAATACTACACGAGCTACGACTACAAGCCAACGAAGAACATTTCCCGCGCGAGCAAGGAAGGCGCGGCGCTCACCATTACGCAAGGCATGGCAACGGGCATGATCTCCACGATGATCCCCGTCGTCATCTTGGGCGTCGCTATTTTCTCGACGTTCGCGCTCGGCGGCATGTTCGGCGTCGGTTGCGGCGCGATGGGCATGCTCTCCTTCGTCGCGGCGACCGTCTCCGTCGATACATACGGTCCCATTTCGGACAACGCGGGCGGCATCGCCGAGATGAGCATGCTCGACGAGGACGTGCGCGCCATCACGGATAAGCTGGACAGCGTCGGCAACACGACCGCGGCGATCGGCAAGGGCTTTGCGATCGGCTCCGCCGCGCTCGCTACGATGTCCATGATGTCGAGCTATCTCTATGCGGCGGGCGAAGGCTTTATGGAGGACGGCGCGAACCTCCTCCTCAACATCGTGCGCGGGGACGTCATCGTCGGCGCCATCTTGGGCGCGGCGATCCCCTTCCTGTTCTCGGGAATGCTGATCAACGCCGTTGCAAAAGCGGCGCGCAAGATGGTGGACGAAGTGCGCCGCCAGTTCCATGAAAATCCCAAAATTTTGACGGGCGAAGAGGACCCCGACAGCACCAAGTGCGTAACCATCTCCTCGCAGGGCGCGCTCAAACAGATGATCGTCCCGAGCATCGTCGCTATCGCCATCCCCGTCGTGTGCGGGTTCATCTTCGGACCGGGCTTTGTCGGCGGCATTCTCATCGGCGCGACGCTCTCCGCCATCATGCTCGCCATCTACACGGGCAACGCGGGCGGCGCGTGGGATAACGCGAAGAAGTACATTGAGAGCGGCGGCGTCGAGGGCGTCAAGAAGGGCGAAGAGGGGTACGATAGCGTGCACGACGCGGCGGTCGTCGGCGACACCGTGGGCGATCCTTTGAAGGATACCGTGGGACCTTCCCTCGATATCCTCATCAAAATTATGTCCACCATTTCGCTCGTGTGCGTCGTCGTGTTCCGCGACTTCAACCTGTTGCACGCCATAGGGCTCGACGGTTTGTTCGGCGCATAAAGCAAAAAACAAAAAAGGGGAGCCCCTCTCCGCGGAGAGGGGCTTCGTTTACAGAGGAAAAAAGATATGAGTTTTATCGACGCTGTTTTGGTCGTTGCCTTTCTGTTCTTCGTGGGCAGTGTGTTCGGCTGGTGCCTCGAAGTGCTCTTCCGCCGCTTTTTCACGGCGAAGAAGTGGATCAACCCCGGCTTTCTGACGGGACCCTATCTTCCGCTGTACGGGTTCGGCGTGGCGGGGCTTTTCGGCATCTCGCGCATCCCGATGGACACGGGCTACGCGTGGCTGGACGCCGTGCTCATCATCCTCATCATGGGGGTCGCCATGACGCTCATCGAATACATCGCGGGGCTCATCTTCATCAAGGGGATGAAGATCAAACTTTGGGACTATTCCAACCGTTGGGGGAATATCCAGGGCATCATCTGCCCGCTGTTCTCGCTGTTTTGGCTGCTCGTCTCGGCGTTCTTCTATTTCGTCATCGACGAGCCCGTCATCGAAGCGGTTCGTTGGTTCGTGCATCACATCGAGTTCGCCTTCGTCGTGGGCATCTTCTTCGGCGTGTTCTTCGTCGATCTGGGGCACTCGCTGCACCTTGCGGCGCGCATGAAGAAGTTTGCCTGCGAGCACGGCATCGTCGTCCACTACGAAAAGCTCAAAGAGACGCTGCGCGAAAAGCGCGAGGCGGCAAAGGAGAAGGTCGGCTTCGTGTTCCCGTTCGAGAAACTCTCCGAATTCAGGGAACAGCTCGCCGCCGCCAAGGACAGCTTCACGGCGCGCATGGGCAAAAAGAAGTCCGCGCCGAAAGCGGACAAGCCCGAAAAAGATCGGTAAAAAAAGAGAGGCAACTTGCCTCTCTTTTTTCGCCCGCGCGGGGCGGGATATTCGTGCGGAACGCTCACATGACGACGATATTTCTCTGCGTGAACAGCTCTTTGAGTTCGGGCGGGAACGCGTCGTCCGTGATGAGCACATCGATATCGTCGATGCGCGCGAAGGTGTGCGGCATGATCTTGCCGATCTTCGAGCTGTCGAGCATCATGTAGAGGGACTTCGCCTTCTTGCGCGCCATCTTCAAGAGGTCGGCTTCCACCATGGAACTGCACGAGAAGCCGATCTCGGGCGTAAAGGCGGAGGCGGAGATGATCGCGAGCTCGAAGTTCGTCTCTTCAAAATACGATTTTGCCACGGGGGAAGCGGTGGAGAGATTGTCCTTCATCACCTGTCCGCCGAGCAAAGTAATGTTGAGGTTCTTTTTCTGCGCAAGCTCGATGGCGACCGCGAGCCCGTTGGTGAACACATGGATGCACACGTCGGGCAGTTCCTTCGCGAGGGAGAGCGCCGTCGTGCCGCCGTCCATAAAGAGGGAGCAGTTGGGCTCGATGAGGCTTGCCGCCTTCTGGGCGATGCGCATTTTTTCGTCGGGATGGATCACTGTTTTCTGGACATAGGGCTCGCCCGAGACCTTCTGCACTTCCTTTACCGACATCGCGCCGCCGCGGACGCGGATGATGCGCCCCGCCTGTTCGAGCTGATACAGATCGCGGCGAAGCGTCATTTGCGACACTTCGGGGAAAAAGTCGTCCAACTGTTCCAAGGAGAGCTTGCCGCGCTTGTCGAGAAGGGCGGCGATTTCTTCAATTCTTTCCCTTTTCATAACGCACTCCGAATTTTATTCTGTACAGATATTAACACAAAATATATTCCTTGGCAAGCGAATTCACAAAAAATTTTGTAAAATATTGTGAAAAAACCCGCTCTGCTCACTATATTTAATGTTAAACATGTTAGTTTTTAACATTTATACGAATGTATTGATACAAATCTATCATTTTGCGAAACGCTCCCGCGTGCGGGCGCGCATAGAAAGGGGACGCGCGTGCGCGGAACTTTTTCATTTGCGCTTTGAAAACGATTGCGTTTTTCGGGATATAATGGTAGAATATCCGATATGGAACGCAACTTTCTCGAAGGGCTGGACGAATACTTTTGCGCGCGGTATTCCGACTATGTGAAGATCTCCGCGCTCGAAGGGTACGAGATGCCCGAGATGCTCTATCTCGCCAAGGACGGCAACATTACCCGCCGCCCGTCGGACGCCATGCGCCTTTCTTGCCAAAAGGAGAAGGACGCGCTCCTCGCACGGCTGAAAGAGGGGCTCGCGGACACCGATTTCACGTTCTGCTTTTCGTTTATCCCGTTCACGGAGCGCGTGCGGGACAGGTTCCGCAAGTATACCTTCGCGAAGATCCTCCCCGCGACGCTCGCCCGCTACAATGAGACGGCGGAGAGCGCGGGGGCAAAACTCACGGTCGAGCCCGCGTTCTGGCGGCGCATCGTAAAGGGGAAGCTGTATCCCGAAAAGAACACCGTGCTCGCGCTCGCGCTCGTCTGCCGCATGCAGTTGCAGGACGCGAACAACCTGCTCGCGGTGTGCGGCTTCTCGCTCGACCACGCAAGCGTGCGGGACATCGTGTGCGAGTATCTCATCTCGCAGCAGCTCTTCAACGAGGAGATGCGGGATGCGTGTCTCGCGGAATATAAGATCGAGAATTTACCCATCAAGCGGGGCTGACGTTCCGCGCGGCGGCCGCGGCGGCATAAGATGTACGAGATGATGTTCAAAAGTCTCCGCGCCGATATCGCCGCCGCGCTGAAAAACGACCCCGCCGCCCGCAATGCGGCGGAAACATGGCTGCTCTACCCGGGCGTCCGCGCCCTCGTCTGGCACCGCCGCGCCGCGTTTTTGTACCGCATCCGCCTGAAATTTCTCGCGCGGGCGGTCTCCGAATGGGCGAAGCGGCGCACGGGCATCGAGATCCATCCCGCGGCGAAGATCGCGCCGGGCGTGTTCATCGACCACGGCGCGGGCGTCGTCATCGGCGAGACGGCAGAGGTCGAGGCGGGCGTCGTCATCTATCAGGGCGTAACGCTGGGCGGCACGGGCAAGGAAAGGGGAAAACGCCACCCCACCGTCAAAAAGAACGCCGTCATCGCGTGCGGTGCAAAAGTTTTGGGCGGGTTTACCGTGGGCGAGGGCGCGCGCATCGGCGCGGGCGCGGTCGTGCTCGGAGAGGTCCCCCCGTATGCGACCGTCGTGGGCGTTCCGGGGCGCGTCGTGAAGATCCGCGGCGGCAAAGAGGAAGAACATGAAAATTTATAATTCGCTGACAAGAAGAAAGGAGGAGTTCGTCCCCCTGACCCCCGGCAAGGTGAAGATGTACGCCTGCGGCATCACCGTTTCGGGCGAAGCCCACATCGGACACGCCTTTCAGGCGCTCGTGTACGACGTCTTTCGCAACTTTCTCGAAAAGAAGGGCTACGAAGTCCTGTACGCGCGCAATTATACCGACGTAGACGATAAGATCATCGCAAAGTCGCACGAGACGGGCATTCCCGCGGACAAATACGCCGCCATGATGATAGAAAACATCGACGGCGCGATGCGGCGCGCCGAGATCGGCGAGCCCACCGTCTGGCTCAAAGCGACGGAGAACATCGGCAACATCATCTCCTTCATCCAAGCGCTCATCGACGGGGGACACGCCTATGCCGCCCAAAACGGCGACGTGTACTTCGACGTGGACAGCTGTCCCTCTTACGGACAGCTCTCGGGCAGAAGCAAGGAGGACATGCTCGACGGCGTGCGCGTCGAAAACGACGAGGCGAAGAAGAACGCCTACGACTTCGCCCTCTGGAAGGCGGCGAAGGCGGGGGAGATCGCGTGGGATTCCCCGTGGGGCAAGGGCAGACCGGGCTGGCATATCGAGTGTTCGGCAATGAACCGCGCCGCGTTCGGCGACCAAATCGATATTCACGGCGGCGGGCGCGACCTCGTCTTTCCCCATCACGAGAACGAGATCGCGCAGACGGAATCGCTCACGGGCAAGCGGTTCGCAAACTATTGGACGCACAACGGGCTCATCAAGATCAACGGACAAAAGATGTCCAAATCGCTCGGGAACGTCCTGCTCCTCTCGGACGTGCTCGACCGCTATTCGGCGGAGGCGCTCAAATTCGCGCTGCTCTCGGCGAATTATCGCGGCGACGTCAACATCACGGACAGCTTCTTTTCGGATGCGGAAGCCCATCTCGTCCGCTTTTACGGCGTCATCGCGGCGGCGGAACGGGCGTTCCCCGGAGAGACGGGCAAGGAAGCGGCGATCGACGAAAAATTCGACGAGGCGATGAGCGACGACTTCAACACCGCCCGCGCGATCGCCGACCTTTACGGCTATTTCAAGGAGGCTTCCCGCCTGCTTGCGGAGGGGGACGCGCGCGCAAGGCGCATCACCAACCAGATCCGCGAAACGTATTCCCTTTTGGGGCTGTTCAAGCGGGACGCCGCGGAATACCTCGGAAAATACGCGAAAGAGGAGGAAGCGCCCGCCGAAGTCAAGGCGATCGCCGAAGAGCGGTGGGAAGCCCGCAAGAGCAAGGATTGGGCGAAGTCCGACGAACTGCGCGAAAAATTAAAAGAACTGGGCTACGCCGTGAAGGACAGCAAGGAAGGATATACTCTTACCAAAATATAGTGATGAGAGCGAGGCGAGAGACAAAAGATGAACATAATTCAAGCGATTATCAATATCATCAACTGCAAGGTATATGACACCGGAAGGCATTATCACGCAAAAAACCGTGCAAATAATATGGGCGAGGCATTGGAGCATTTTATCAAAGACTCATTTGCCGGCTGTTATGAAGCGAGTGAAGAGGGCTCTGCCCGTGCACACAGCGAAGTTTTTTCTTATTTGGGAAATCAAAACAATCCGCCCGATATGATTTTGAAAAGCGGAGACGCGATCGAAGTGAAGAAAATAGAAAATCCCGGCTCCGCATTAGCGTTGAACAGTTCTTATCCGAAGGCTAAATTATATCGGGAAGATCATATGTTAAATCAAGCCTGCCGTAACTGCGACGGAGGCAAATGGACGGAAAAGGCGCTTCTCTATGCCGTTGGGGTGGTAGACGATACTTCGATCAAACAGTTGTGTTTTTGTTATGGCGAAGATTATGCCGCCGAAAAAGACGTTTACGAAAGGATAAAACAGCAAATCAAATCCGGCGTACTCGAAATCCCCGATATAGAATTCGACGAAAGCACAAAAGAACTTGGGCGCGTGAATAGGGTGGACCCGTTGGGGATCACCTATTTGCGAATTCGCGGGATGTGGCATATTGAGAACCCTTTGCGCGTTTTCAAAAATTTGTATTCCTTCGATAGAGGAAAAGATTTTCACTTGCTGGCGATCATAAACTCGGAAAAATATAATTCTTTTCCTCATGAAGAAAGGAAGGCCTTGGAAGCCACAGTTGGCGTAAAAGTTGAAAACAAGAGCATTCGCGACCCCAATAATCCCGCGAAACAGAAAGCCGTAAAAGTAATTTTATTTGAGAAATGATGGATATCGTAAGTTTGTTTTCCGGTGCCGGGGGGTTGGATCTCGGCTTCGAGCGGGCGGGCTTTCATGTTGTATATGCCAATGAGTACGACAGTTCGATTTGGGAAACGTATGAAAAAAATCATTTGACTCGCCTTGATAAACGGGATATCAGGGCTGTTCCCGTCGAGGAAATTCCGGATTGCGACGGAATCATAGGAGGACCGCCTTGCCAAAGTTGGAGTGAGGCAGGCGCTTTACGCGGCATAGAGGATGAACGAGGAAAACTGTTTTATGATTATATTCGCATTTTGTACGCCAAGAGACCGATGTTTTTCGTCGCAGAAAACGTTTCGGGTATGCTTGCGAATATTCACAAACAGGCAGTAAGTAATATCATGAACGGATTTTCGGATGCGGGGTACGATGTAAAAGTGTATTTTGTCAATGCGGTCTATTATGGTGTTCCGCAAGACAGAAGAAGAGTATTTTACATCGGTTTACGAAAAGACTTGAACAAGCCGCACTTGGAAATCGAGCGAGGAAAAAAAATATTAACGCTTCGTTCCGCCATCTGGGACTTAAAAGACAGCGCAATTCCGGCGAAGGAGAAAAATGAGACAAACGGCGACAACTGTTTGTTTCCCAATCACGAGTACTTTATCGGCAGTTATTCCACGATTTATATGTCTCGCAATCGGGTCAGGGATTGGGACGAGCCATCTTTTACGATACAGGCGGGTGGAAGGCATGCGCCAATTCACCCGCAAGCTCCGAAAATGCAGTTCGTGGAAAAAAATGTTCGGCGTTTCGTTCCGGGATATGAATCGTGCTATCGCCGTTTAAGCGTGCGGGAATGCGCCCGAATACAAACATTTCCGGATGATTTTATTTTTTACTATAATAATCTGGGAGACGCATACAAGATGATCGGGAATGCTGTTCCCATAGAACTGGCATACCGAGTTGCGTGTATGATAAAACAAACATTTTAAGGGCAGGTCGCAGAAAAACTATGAAGATCACAGGGAAACAGCTTCGGCAAAAATGGCTCGACTACTATAAATCCAAGGGACACGTCGATATCGGCGCGGTGTCCCTCATCGGCGACGGCTCCACGGGCGTCATGTTCAACGTGGCGGGGATGCAGCCGCTCATGCCCTATCTCCTCGGCAAGCCGCACCCCGCGGGGAAACGCCTCTGCAACGTGCAGGGGTGCGTCCGCACGGTGGATATCGACAGCGTGGGCGACGCGTCCCACTTCACCTTCTTCGAGATGATGGGGAACTGGTCGCTCGGCGATTATTTCAAGAAGGAAAAGACGGCGTGGACGTTCGGGCTCCTCACCGAAGTGTTCGGGCTGGACAAGGACAAGCTGTGCACGACGGTATTCGAGGGCAACAGCGCCGCCCCGCGCGACACGGAGACCGCTGAACTTCTCATCGGGCTCGGCATCAAGCCCGAGCACGTCTACTATCTTCCCAAGGAAGATAACTGGTGGGAGCTCGAAGGTACCGTGGGCACCCCCTGCGGACCCGACAACGAGTGGTTCTATCCCATCGACGGGAGCAAGGAGGACCCCGTATTCCCCGACGACTACGTGGAGATCGGCAACGACGTCTACATGCAATACAAAAAGACGGAGACGGGCTACGAGCCCTTGGGGCGCGGAAATGTGGACACGGGGTTCGGTTTCGACAGGATGTTGCTCTTTCTGAACGGGCTCCACGACGCCTATAAGACCGACCTCTTTGCCTCCGTGCTCGCCAAGTTGGAAGAGCTCTCGGGCAAGAAGTACGACGACGGCGGCGAGGCGCAGAGGGCGATGCGCATCATCGCGGACCACACCCGCACGACGGTCATGCTCATCGGCGACAGAAACGGCATCCAGCCCTCCAACGTGGGCGCGGGGTATATCCTGCGCCGCATCATGCGCCGCGCCATCCGCTACTGCCGCAAGCTCGGCGTCCCTTCGGACGCCATGCAGGACGTCGCCAAGATCTATATCCACGAGGTCTACGACGATTCCTATCCCCTCCTCGCCGAGAAAGAGGCGGAGATCCTCGACGAGATGAAGAAGGAGACGGAGCGGTTCGAGGCGACGCTCGTCTCGGGCATGAAGGAGTTCGAGAAGTGCTTGCAGGGCATCGCGCGCAAGAACGAGTTCATGGCGAAGAGCAACCCCGCCTACGTTCCCGAGAAGGTCATCGGCGGCAAGGCGGCGTTCAGGCTGTACGATACGTTCGGCTTCCCGCTGGAACTCACCGAGGAGCTCGCCGCGGAGGCGGGGCTCACGGTGGACAGGGCGGGCTTTGAAGCGGCGTTCAAGGAACATCAGGAGAAGAGCCGCGCGCTCGAAAAAGGACAGGCGAAGGGCGGGCTCGAATCGCATTCCGAGACGGCGACGAAATATCACACGGCGACGCACCTGCTCAACGCCGCATTAAAAGCCGTCCTCTCGCCCGACTGCAACCAGAAGGGCTCCAACATCAACGACGAGCGGATGCGCTTCGACTTTAATTTCGACCGCGCCATGACGCCCGAGGAAGTGAAGGCGGTGGAGGATCTCGTCAACGAGAAGATCAAAGAGGATATCCCCGTCGTATATAAGGAGATGTCGCTCGCGGAGGCGCGGGCGCAGAATTTCGTCGGCGTGTTCGATTCCAAGTACGGCGAAGTCGTAAAAACGTATTCCATCGGCGAATTTTCCAAGGAGATGTGCGGCGGACCGCACGTAGAGCATACGGGCGTTTTGGGACATTTCCGCATCGTGAAGGAGCAATCCTCCTCGGCGGGCATCCGCCGCATCAAGGCGGTCTTGGAGTAACCGCCTTGCCCTCATACCGAGCGCGCACACCGTTCGTCTGCCAAGCGCGGCGCAAGTCCGCAGGGCGAAGGAGGGTATCTTCCTTCCAGCGCAGTCCGTTTCCCTCCTTTATTTTACCCCCCGTCACGGCGAGGGGTAGAGCAACCTTACATGCCCTCCCCCTCACGGCGAGGGGTAGAGCGACCTTACATGCCCTCCCCGTCACGGCGAGGGGTAGAGCGACCTTACATGCCCTCCCCCTCACGGCGAGGGGTAGAGCGACCTTACATGCCCCTCCTCACGTTGAGGGGTAGAGCAACCTTACATGCCCTCCCCCTCACGTTGAGGGGGAGGGGTAGGGGAGGGGGAGCCGCCCCCGATTCCCAAGGAGACCATATGACCGAAAAACAAAAAATGCTGGCGGGCGAACTGTACACCGCCTTCGTTCCCGAACTCATGGAGGAGCTTGCCCGCTCCAAAAAGCTGTGCGAGGAATACAACCGCACGCCCCGCGAAAAGCAGGAAAAGCGCCAAGCCATTCTCGACGAACTCCTCGGCAGGCATGGCGAGAACTGTTTCATCGAGAGCAACGTGTGGTTCGATTACGGCTACAACACGGAAGTGGGCGAAAATTTCTATTGTAATCACGACTGCGTGTTCCTCGACTGCAATAAAATAACCTTCGGGGACAACGTGTTCATCGCGCCGCAGTGCGGCTTTTACGCGGCGGGGCACCCGCTCGACGCCATGGTGCGCCGCGCGCAGCTCGAATTTGCAAAGCCCATCACGGTGGGCAGCGACGTGTGGTTCGGCGGCGGCGTGAAGGTGCTCCCGGGGGTTACGATCGGCGACAACGTCGTCATCGGCGCGGGAAGCGTGGTCGTCCACGACATCCCCTCGAACAGCGTCGCCGTCGGCAACCCCGCGCGTGTCATAAAGGCTCTTCCCGCGCTCGATGACGAAAAGGGCTCCCCAAAGGCGTAGTATTTTTTGGGGAAGAGGAGCGGCGGGAGGAAGGGCAAGGGCGCGGAAGGCGCCCGCCCAAAAACGCCTTGCCGCGACGGCGGCGCGGGCGTCCGTATTTTCCCCGAAAGAGCGGAAAATATTTTGTTTTTTCCCGAAAAATCTTAAAATCGGAACGCAAAACAGCTTGACGGAATTTTCGTGAAAGCCTATAATGAATGAGTAATCGGAAAAAACGCCCCCCGGAAGGGGCTCGGCAGGCATCAAGGATGCGGCAAAACGGTAAGGAGTAAGGATATGAAAACCTACATGGCAAACGCGCAGACGGTTGAGAGGAAGTGGTACGTCGTAGACGCGGACGGGCTGCCTCTCGGCAGGCTCGCCTCCAAAGTGGCGGCGATCCTTCGCGGCAAGAACAAGCCCGACTTCACGCCCAACGTGGATACGGGCGATTTCGTCATTGTCATCAACAGCGATAAAGTCGTGCTCACGGGCAAGAAGCTCGAAGATAAATATTACCGTTATCACACGGGATATATCGGCGGACTCAAAGAGATCTCCTACGGCAAACTCATGGCGGAGCGTAGCGACCTTGCGGTCTACGAGGCGGTGCGCGGCATGCTCCCGAAGAACTCCCTCGGCAGACAGATGATCAAGAAGTTGCGGGTGTACAAGGGCGCGGAGCACAAGCACGAGGCACAGAAGCCCGAAACGCTGAAATTATTTTAAGGAGAGAACGTCATGGCAAAGACGAATTTGAAGAAAAAATTGCAGTTCTGGGGAACGGGCAGAAGGAAGAAGGCGATCGCCCGCGTGCGGCTCATCCCCGCGGGAAGCGGCGCCATCGTCATCAACGAGCGCTCGCTCGAAGATTACTTCCCCATGGGCACCCTTCAATATATTGTCAAGCAGCCTCTTGCGGAAGTGAGCGCAGACGGCAAGTACGACATTTTCGTCAACGTCGTCGGCGGCGGCTATACGGGGCAGGCGGGCGCCATCCGTCTCGGCATCGCGAGAGCGCTGTTGCAGGCGGAGCCCGAGACGAGACCCGCGCTCAAAAAAGCGGGCTTCCTCACGCGCGACCCCCGCGTCAAGGAGAGAAAGAAGTACGGTCTCAAAAAGGCACGTCGCGCGCCGCAATTCTCGAAGAGATAAAAAATTCCCCTCGAACGCAGTTCGGGGGATTTTCATAAGGAGGAAGATCATGATCGGCGAAACGGTGGATCTGTATGCGTATTTCAAGCTCGCGCGCGGCGAGAACACGGGGGGATATCTCTCCGTCTGCGCGCGCAACAAGAATGTGGAGATCGGGGAAAAACTGCGCCCCGTCGCGCTCGTCGTCCCCGGCGGCGCGTATCTCTACGTGTCCGAGCGGGAGGGCGAGCCCGTCGCGATGAAGATGCTCGCCGAGGGCTACGTCGCCGCGACGCTCCGCTATACGGTGCGCGCCGCCTATCCCGTCCCGCTTTTGGAAGCCGCCATGGCAATTGCGTATCTGCGCGCGGAGGCGGAAAGGTATTGCGCGGACAAATCGCATGTCGCGGCGTTCGGTTTTTCCGCGGGCGGACATCTCGTCGGCATGCTGGGAACGCTGTTCGGCGAGGCGTGCGTGAAGAAGGTCGTCGGCGAAAACGCGCGCCCCGACGCGGTCGTGCTCGGCTACCCCGTCGTGACGCTCGGCGAGTGGTCGCACGGGGGAACGGCGGGCGTGATCACGGGGGGAGACCCCGCGCTGTACGAGGCGCTCACGCTGGAAAAGAGGGTGCGGGCGGACAGCTCCCCCGCCTTTCTCTGGCACACCGTCGAGGACACCGCGGTCCCCGTGGAAAATTCCCTGCTCATGGCGCAGGCGTATCGTCGGGCGGGCGTGCCCTTCGAGCTCCATCTCTATGAGGGCGGGCAGCACGGGCTCTCCGTCTCCGACCTCGAAACGGCGGAGGACAAAGAGGATCCCCGCTACCGTCCCGAGACGCAGAGCTGGGTCCCGCTCGTGCTCTCGTGGCTGCGCTCGCGCGGGTTTGAAGTGCGCAAAAAATAGCGAAAAGAGGGGCGCGCCCCTCTTTTTCATTTCTTTTTATCGATCTCCTTGCTGATCTTGTCGTGCCGCGCGAGAAAGGATGCGAGCGCGTCCTTCTTCTCGGGCGGCGCGGGACGGGGCGCCCGTTCGGCGGCGTCTGTTTGCGCGCCGTAAGAGGGCGCGGAGAACGCCGCGTCCGAAGGATCGGGCGTAGCCTGCGGTTGCGGTGCGGACGCGCTTTCCGCGGACGTTGCGGCGGAAAGCGCGTCCAACAGCTCGAATATCCCGAATTTTTCCATACGATCCCCCCTGCCCGACGAAAAATCTCAAAGAAAAGTGTAATTTTCATCGGGTTTTGATTGCAAAAAGCCTTAATTTAGTATATAATAAAGGCTGTATCGTTAGAACAAGAAATTTCCGACGAAACGAGGAATGCGCTCATGCGAAACAGTTTGAAAAGAATGCTCGCAGTCGCCGCGGCGGCGGCGATCGCGGCAGGCGCGCTGTCGGTAGCGGCGTGCGGCTATCAATTCGAGCCTCTTGCGGGGGATACGCAGGGTCCCGTCAAGTACGATTCCAACGGGGGCTTTGTCGTCGAAAAAGGGGATTACGTCTACTTCATCAACGGCGTGGAGACGCAGGAAGCGGACAACACCTACGGCACGCCCGTAAAGGGCGCCCTGATGCGGATCAAGAAGTCCGACGTGCTCGCCAAGAAGAACACGGCGGAGATCGTCGTTCCCTCCCTCATGGTGGCGGGCGACTACTCTTCGGGCATTTTCATCTACGGAGAAAGAATTTATTATGCGACGCCCAACAACGTGCGCAATACGTCGGGCGTCATCGAGACGGACTATCTCGACTTCAAGAGCGCAAATCTCGACGGAACGGGGATCGAACAGCATCTCCGCATTTCGGACAGGGAGAGCAATTACCGCTTCGTGGAGAAGAACGAAGTCGTGTACATTGTGTACGAGAATTCGAGCACGGAACTGCATTCTTACAATACGGCGACGGATAAGGACACCACGCTCGTAAAGGGGTTGGAGGCTTATGCGTTCAGCAGCTCGGACAAGACCGATCCGTGGGTCTACTATACGATGACGGTGACTGAGGGGCTGGACAGCGATACGCCCTTCTCGCCCGGCTATAACCAGCTCTACCGCGTCTCGGCGGACGTTACCGAGGAGACCGCGCCCTATCAATACACGTGGGATGCGGAATACCTCGAAGAGAACGACAACGTCGCGCCCTATATCAACCTCGGCGAAATCGTGCTCGACGGCATCGGGCAGTTCGACGGCGTGGGCACGGAACAGCGTCCCGCAACGCCGACGCAGTTCACGCACGATTTGGAAAGCGGCGTCGTGCCGCTCTCCGCGGCGGGATACAAATACGATATCCAGAGCTACGCCAACGACGGCGTGTACTTCACCCGCGAAGAACTCACGGGGACGAGCTCTCCCGGCGAAGCGGGCTGGCTCTACTACCTTGCGGCGGAGGACGTGAACGCGGAGGGGTGGAACTCCATCACGGGCAATTCCGTCTCGGCGGCGGGTTCAGACGGTGCGCTCGACGCGGTCGCGCTTCCCGCAAATACGTCCAAGGCGAGCACGTCGGCGATCTTCTATCTCGACAGCGAAGGGCACCACCACTATCTGTACACGGCGGATAACAACATCTACCGCGCGGACGTGGATCCCAACGGGAGCGGCACCATCATCAACGACAAGGACGGCAACATCGTTACGGGCGGCGGCAACCAAACGGGGATGCGCATCGCGCGCGACGTCAGCGGCGCGACCTTGCAATTCATCGACAGGGACGCGGCGCACGCGCCGTACGAATATGTCTATTTCACCCGCTCGGGGACGAGCTCGGGCGGCTATACGGTGGAACGCGCCGTATTCAGCGGGACGGGGAAAAACTACGGCGATCTGCCCTTCGAGGGCGTGCCGCAGGCGCCCTATAAGAGCGTGCAGGTGCTCAACGTCCAGCACGCGAGCGGCTGGTATCCCTACGAGGTCGTGGACGGCATTCTCTACTTCGCGGACGGCGAGACGTTCGGCGGCACGGCGTACACCTACATTTCCTGCGTCGATCTCCGCAACGAAGAGGGCGGGCTTCTCGACAACGAGGAGATCGCGGCGATGAACGACGTTTGGAACAAGCTCATGGACAGCGACAGCAAGGTCGGCTACTTCGCCAAGCTCACGGCGGACAGCCGCAGCAACCTTGCCACCGCCTGCAAATACTACTTCTATACGGGTGAAACGCAGCTCTTCGACGACAACATTCAGGAAGCCGTCGACGAGGGCAAGCGGGACGATTATCTGTACAGCGCGGACGAAAAGACGGCGTTCCACGAATTTGCGGAAGGCAAGGGCGCGGCGGCGGAATTCGGCGAGACCCGCCTCCTCTCCTATTACGTCACCAAGCTCGGCACGTGGTCGGAAGAGGACAAGGAGAGCTTGCAGGAATACTGGCGCACAACGCTCAACCACTATACGCCGCCCGAAGAGACGGAGGCGGAGGAAGGACTCGAAGACTGGGAGCTCGCGCTCATCATCATCGCCGTTGTGATCGTCGCCGTCGGCGCGGGGCTGTGCGTCTGGTTCTTCGCGATCGCGCCCCGCAGAAAGGCAAAGAAAGAGGGCGAAAAGCCGGAGCGGTTCAAGGTGGATATGACGGTAGACCGCAACGTGAACGTATACGAACCCGAAGTGGAAGAAGCGGAAGGGGAGAGCGCGCCCGAGGCGCCCGCCGAAGCGGCGGAGCCCGAGACGGCAGAGACGCCCGCCGAAGCGGCGGAAGAGGCGGCTCCCGAAGAGGGCGCGGCGGAGACCGATCCGCCCGAAGAGGCTTAACGGAAGCGAAACTATCATGCAAAGGGAGACCGCTCGGTCTCCCTTTTTTGTTCGGAAGCGTCCCGCGCTCTCTTTCTTGCCCTCCCCCTCGCAACGCGAGGGGGGAGCGGCGCGTTCTGCTCAACAGTCCGGTGGACTGTGCCCCGCGCGCACTATTGCCTACTAAGCGCGGCACGAAGTAGCGCGCCGCGACGGGAGCGCAGGCAAGCGCGCCCCGCGCGCACTATTATCTACTAAGCGCGGCACGAGGCGCATCGCGGCGAAGTACGGGGGGTGCGGCGGTACCTGCCGCCGCACCCAGTAGGGGAGGGGGAAGACGGGCACGCAACCCCCACCTTATCCTCCCCCTTTGGAAGGGGGAGGTGATTTGTTTGCCCCGCGCATTTTTCCCGCCTCTTTTTTATTTTCCCTCGCTCTGTCTTTCTTACCCTCCCCCTCGCAACGCGAGGGGGAGGGGTAGGGGAGGGGGAGACGGGCACAGAACCCCCACCTTATCCTCCCCCTTGGAAAGGGGGAGGTGTTTTGTTTGCCCTGCATATTTTTCCGCCCGCGTGGAAAAATTTGAAAATTGTCGGGAATTTTTTGCAAAACGCATAAAAAAACAGTTTACAAAAAGAATAAATACTAATATAATTTATTAGCCTATGACGACGGGGGAAACCCCCGAAGATGCAGGAGGAAGAAATATGGTCCATTATATGAAATGCCCGCGCTGCGAACTCAACTATATCGACGCCGACAAGCAAGAATATTGCGACGTCTGTCTCAAAGAGATGAAGGGGATCCCCACGGATGCGGACGAGATCGAGGAAGCGGAGGAGGATCTTCCTACCGAGATCTGCCCCGTTTGCGGAGAGAACACGATGCGCGCAGGGGAAAAGATGTGCGAGGAATGCCGCAAGAAAGCGGAGTACGAGGAAGAGGAACCCGATCCCGAGGAGGACGACGAGTGGCGCAACTACCTCGACGACGATACGGATTCCGATCTCGACAAGGAGATCGGCGAGATAGACGAATCGTTCGACGAAGAGTTTGACGACGCGGATGCGGAAGAGGAAGAAGAGGAAGAATATCGGGACGAAGAGGAGGAAGAGGACCTCGAATACGTTACGGGGGACGATATTTACCGTCTCTCGGAAGAGGACGACGACGAGGACGAGGACGACGACGTCTCCGACAAGGACGATGATTTTTGATTTGACCGCGCAGACAGGGCGACGGAGCGGAAACGCTTCTGCCGCCCTTGTTTCGCCGAAGGGCTCGGCGAGCGGGACGGAGGAAGGGACGTGAACGTGTTTACGCGGATCCGCCGCGCCGTAAAGGCGTACGACGACACGCACAACTTCACTTGCGACATATGCGCCCGCGAGGTCTTCGCGGGCGAGCGCATCTGCGACGCCTGTATGCGCGCGCTCCCGCGCAACGACGGGGAGATCTGTCCGTTCTGCGGGCGGAAAGTGCTCGAAGCGGGCGCGTGTCTCGAATGCAAGGAGAAGCCGCTCAAAACGGCGAGAGCGCGCTCCGTCTGCACGCACGAAAGGGAAGCCGCGCGGCTCGTTGTGCGGTTCAAGCGCGGCGGGAAGTACCTCTACCGCACGCTCTGCGACCTCATGGCGCCCCTTCTCGTGCGGGAATTTCCCGAGGCGGACAGCATCACGTTCGTCCCCATGACCAAGCGCGCCGAACGCAAGCGGGGGTATAACCAGTCCCGCCTGCTCGCGGAGGAGCTCGCCGCCCGCACGGGCAAAGAGTTTTTGCCGCTCGCCGTCAAAACGCGGGAGACCGCCTCGCAAAAGACGCTCGGGCGCAGGGAGCGGGAGAGCAATCTCGAAGGCTGTTTTCACGTTACGGCGCGGGCGGCGGCGAAGGGCAGGCGCATCGTCATCGCGGACGACACGATGACGACGGGCGCGACCGCCTCCGAACTGGCGGACGCCCTGTTGCGGGCGGGCGCAAAGGAAGTGTTCCTCCTCACGTTCACGAGCGTGCAGAAGAAGGAGCCCTTCGGGAAGCCGCCCAAAAAGAAATGACCCCTCCGCCGATCCGGCGAAGGGGTCTTTGCTTGTTCAGTTTTTCGCGGGAGCGCGCCATTTTCCGAAGAAACGGCGCTTTTCCCCCGCCTCTTCCGCCTGCCTGTTCTTGCCGAAGAAGAACAGGGCGAGCGTGCCGGGACCCACGTGGCTCCCCGTGCAGAGGTCGTAATACTCCACGATCACGTCCTTCGCACCGCGCGCCTCGACGGCGGCTTTGAGTGCGAGCGCGTCCGCCTCGCAGTCCGCGTGCGCAATGGCGATCGTCTGGGAGGAAGGGTCCGCGACGTTCTCCTCAAACGCTCTCACGATCTCGGAGAGCGATTTTTTTCTGCCCTTCTGCTTCCCGTAGACGACGAGCTTCGCAGGCGAAGAGCCGTCCGCGCGGAGCATGGGTTTGAGCCCGAGGAGATTCCCCGCGAAGGCGACGAGCCCGGATACCCGCCCGCTTCGGTGCAGATATTTCAGATCGTCCACCGTAACCTGGCTGTTGAGAAGGTAGCGGTTGTCCTCGATCCATTCGGCGCACGCCTCGACGTCGCCGCCCGCCTCGCGCAGTTTCGCCGCGTTGAGCACGAGGAGCCCTTCCCCGAGCGAGGCGTTCGCGCTGTCCACGACGAGGATCTTGCGGTCGGGATATTCCGCCGCGAGTTCGTCGCGCGCGCAGATCGCCTGCGCGGCGGTCCCGCTCAAACTTGCGGTGATGGTGACGATGAGCGCGTCCCTGCCCGCCGCGAGCGTGGGCGCGATCGCGCTCTTGAACGTCTCTTTGGGAATGAGGGACGTCTTGAACTCCGCGCCGTCGCGCATCTCCGCATAGAACCGTTTCGCGGTCTTCTCGAAGGGCATTTCGGGCTCGAACGCAAGGCGTTCCGCCCCGTTGAGAATGCAGGTGTACGGGATCATCGTGATGCCGTACTGTTCCGCCAGCGCGGGAGGGAGATTCGCCGAAGAATCGGTAAAGATATCGAAAGAGTACATAGCGCCTCCTTATTTGCGTTTTCCATTATAGTTTATCGCAAAAAATGAAAAATTACAAGCGTTTCCGTCCCTTTGAAACGATACTTTTTTGCAAAGCGGCTCCATTCCGCGCAGAAGGGATTCTACTGTGCGCGGCGCAACTCTACCGTGAGTAGAATCGCAAAATTCCGTCATATTGCCGCCGTGTGCGAAATAGGATAGAACGCGGGAAGAAGGGCGTTTCGCGAAAACGACGCAACACGCGCCCGTTCGACAAAACAAGGCTTTTTTCCGTATCCTTCTTATTTTATCATAGAGGAGCGTTCATGCGATTCATCACCGTGCGCGCGAAGACACTGCTCGCCGCGCTTGCATTTTTCTTTTTGCTGACGGCAGGGGCGTTCGCCGCGGGCGCGACGGGCGCGGAAGAGGTCTATTGGAGCGGCAACCGCGAACTCCCCATCTATTCGGTGGAGCGGGACGACAACCGCATCGCCATCTCCTTCGATTGCGCGTGGGGTGTGGAGCACACCGACGCGATCTTGTCCGCGCTCTCCGCGGCAAAGGTCCGCGCGACCTTCTTCACCGTGCAGTTCTGGGCGGAAAAATATCCCGAATATCTCGCGAAGATCGACAAAGCGGGGCACGAGATCGGCACGCACAGCGCGACGCATTCCTACATGTCCCGTCTCTCGGAGACGGAGATCGCAAACGAGCTCCGCACGTCGGGCGAGGCGATCTCCGAAGTTACGGGAAAGCCCGTCGAATTGTTCCGCCCGCCGTACGGCGATTACGACGATCTGCTCATCCGCACCAGCAACAGTCTCGGGTTCTATCCCATCCAGTGGGACGTGGATTCGCTCGACTGGAAGGACCTGAACGCCGCCGACATCGCTTCGCGCGTCGTGGAGCGGGTGCGCAGCGGCTCCATCATCCTCTGCCACAACAACGGGCTGCACACGGCGGAAGCGCTCCCCGTCATCATCGATACGCTCCGCGCAAAGGGCTTTACGTTCGTGCCCATCGGAGAACTCATCTACCGCGAAAACTACACCATCGACCACACGGGGCGGCAGATCCCGAACGGCGCGGCGAGCGACACCTGATCTATACTCGGCAAACACGGAAATACTCGGAGGTATATATGGACTACAATTCGGAAAAGAACAACAGGGTCTACTTTATGGGCGAGATCGCGACGGAAGCGACGTTCTCGCACGAAGTGTACGGCGAGGGATTTTACGAACTCTTCGTCAAAGTGATGCGCCTTTCGGGGCAGGCGGATATTCTTCCCGTCACCATCTCCGAGCGGCTCATCCAGGGACACGATCTGAAAGTGGGGAGCACCGTCTGCGCGCTGGGGCAGTTCCGAAGTTACAACAAGCTGGAAGGGGGTCGCTCGCGGCTCATGCTCACGGTGTTCGTGCGCGAGATCGTGGAGGCGGCGCCCTCGCGCAACCCCAACTCCATCGTGCTCTCGGGCTACATCTGCAAGCCGCCCGTCTATCGGACGACGCCGTTCAACCGCGAGATCGCCGATCTTCTCATCGCCGTCAACCGCGCGTACAACAAGTCCGACTATATCCCCTGCATCGCATGGGGAAGGAACGCGCGCTTCGTGCAAAATCTGAAAGTGGGGGACAGGGTCGCGCTTTCGGGGCGGATCCAGAGCCGCGAATACCAAAAACGGTATTCGGAGACGGAGGCGGTTACGATGACGGCATACGAAGTTTCCGTCTCCAAACTCGCCGCGTTCGACGACGGAGGGAACTTCGATTTGGACGGGGAGTTCGACCTCTACGCGATGCCGAACGCCGCGGAATAAAAGCGGATAAAAAAAGCGGATAAAAAAAGCCGCCCGACCGCATCATGCGGTCGGGCGGCGCTTCTTTCTCAAAACGCGCATTTTTCGGCGAGATAGGCGGCGACCTCGTCCATGGGCAGCCGTATCTGCGCCATGCTGTCCCTGTCGCGCACGGTCACGGTGCCGTTTTCCAAGGTGTCGAAATCGACGGTGATGCAGTAGGGCGTCCCGATTTCGTCCTGCCGCCGATACCGTTTGCCGATGGAGCCCGCCTCGTCGTAGGCGACGGGGAATTTCTTTTTCAGCGTTTGCAGAAGCTGTTTCGCGGGCTCGTTCAAGTTCTTTTGGAGCGGCAGGACCGCCGCCTTGTATGCGGCGATCGCGGGGTGGAAATGGAGCACCGAGCGCACCTCGCCGCCTTCAAGCGTCTCCTCCTCGTATGCCTCCGAGAGCACGGCGAGCATGAGTCTGTCCGCGCCGATCGAGTATTCGATGACATAGGGGATATAGCGGGAACCGTCGATGGGATCGACATATTGCAGGCTCTTGCCCGAATACTCCTGATGGCGGGAAAGGTCGTAGTCCGTGCGGTTGTGGATGCCGTTGAGCTCCTGCCAGCCCATGGGGTAGAGGTATTGGATGTCGCACGCCGCCTTTGCGTAGTGCGCGAGCTTGTCGTGGTCGTGGAAGCGGAGATGTTCCGCCTTGAAGCCCAAATCGAGCAAAAATTGCATCGCCTTTTGTTTGAATTCGGCGTAATACTGACCGTCCGTTCCCTCCTTGCAGAACCACTGGTGCTCCATCTGCTCGAACTCTATCGTGCGGAAGATAAAGTTCCCGGGGGTAATTTCGTTGCGGAACGCCTTGCCGATCTGCGCGATGCCGAAGGGCACTTTGGCGCGCGTCGTGCGCTGGACGTTCAGGAAGTTGACGAACTCGCCCTGCGCCGTCTCGGGGCGGAGATAAATCTTATTTTGGCTCTCGTCGGTGACGCCGCGCGAGGTCTCGAACATCAAATTGAAGGTGCGGATGGGCGTCCAGTCGAACCCGCCGCACACGGGGCAGTGGACCTCGTGCTCGCGGATATACGTCTCCATCTCCTCGTTCGTCATGAGGTCGGGGTTGACCTTGCCCTTGGAATGCGCCTCGATGAGGTTGTCCGCGCGGTGGCGCGTCTTGCACTTCTTGCAGTCCATTTTGGGATCGGAGAAGGACGTCGTGTGTCCGCTCGCCTCCCACACGCGGGCGTTCATGAGGATGGCGGCGTCCACGCCGTACGAGTTGTCGCTCTCCTGCACGAACCGCTTCCACCAAGCCTTTTTGATGTTGTTCTTGATCTCCACGCCTACGGGACCGTAATCCCACGTGTTGCCCATGCCGCCGTAAATTTCGGAGCCGGGGAAGATGATGCCGCGCGCTTTGCACAGCGCGACGAGCTTTTCCATCGTAACTTCTGCCATACCTTACCTCGCTTTTTCGTTCTTTATAGTAACGGTTTCTTCGGACAAAGTCAAGCGTTCGCGGGTCATATTTTCAGCGCGTCGAAACAGAGCGGGGAGAAGAGCCCCGCGGCGAGCGCGATCAGGAACCATTTGAGCAATTTGTAGCCGAGTTCCTCGGGGAAGAGCAGTGTGAGCGCAAACACCGCGCCCGTGACGGCGACGCCCACGGGAATGCGCCACAGCCTGCGCAAAAAGCCCGTCTCATGCGGCTTGCGGAGATATTGTCCCGCGCCGAGCGCGATCGCCGCGCCCGAGACGAGCCCCGCCGCCTGCACGAAGTCGTGCGAGGGCGCAAAGAAGCACAGGACGAGGGAGACGAGGGCGAACGCCGCCAAAACATAGTAGCGCGCGCCGTACGCATAGCGGAATACGAGGCTCCACGCGAGCGTAACGAGGATGCCGAGCGCAAGCCCCGTTACAACGTCGCTCGGGTAGTGCGCGCCGAAGTACATGCGCGCGCACATCACAAGGAGCACGGCGACCGCGGCGAGCGCGATCCACAGCGGTTTCCGCCGTTTCGGCGTCGCGGCGGCGGGGAAGAGCACGCTCGAAGAGGACTGCGTGTGCCCGCTCGGGAAGGACGCGTACGGATCGAGTTCGTCGGCGAGGAAGGGCTTGCGGTACTCCACCGCGCCCGCGACGAAGGGGCGCGGACGGGCGACGAAGTATTTGATTGCCGCGTTGAGCGGGAAGGAGGTGAGCGCCGTGCAGACGATCCGCTCCCCCGCCTGCCCGGGGAGCAACCAAAAGAGCAGGATGGCGACGCCGCCGACGACCATCGCCTCTCCCAAGAGGGAGAACACGCCGAATACGACGTCGAGGGCGGGACAGCGCATGCTTTCAAAAAATCGGAGAATGGTCTGTTCCATAGGGAAATTATAACATGTTTTCCGCAAAAAAGCGAGACGTTTCGGAGATAAAATCCAAAAAACAGGCGCGAAAGTGTATCATTTTTGCGGCGGATATGCTATAATTATTTCGTACGTTTTACAGGGCGCGGCAAAGCCGCGCGGAGGGATCCATGGCAGAGGCGGAGAACTTTATCCAGCAGTTTATCGACGAAGACCTGGCGGCGGGGAAGGTCTCGGCGATCAAGACGCGTTTCCCCCCCGAACCGAACGGCTATCTGCACATCGGACACGCCAAGAGCATGTTCGTCAACTTCGGCACGGCGGAAAAGTACGGCGGGACGTGCAACCTCTTTTTCGACGACACCAATCCGTCCAAGGAAAAGACGGAGTATGTAGACGCCATCCGCCGCGATATCCTCTGGCTCGGCTATCGGTGGGAGAAGGAGGTCTACGCTTCCGACTTTTTCGACGTCATCTACGAATACGCCGAAAAGCTCATCCGCGAGGGGAAGGCGTTCGTCTGCGACCTCTCCCCCGAGGAGATCAAGGCGACGCGCGGCACGCTCACCGAACCGGGCGTCGAGAGCCCGTACAGGAACAGGACGCCCGAGGAGAATTTGCGCCTCTTCCGCGAAATGCGGGAAGGCAAGTACGCCGACGGCGAGAAGTGTCTGCGCGCGAAGATCGACATGGCGTCGCCCAACGTCAACTTGCGCGACCCCGTCATCTACCGCATTCTGCACGCGACGCACCACCGCACGGGCGACAAGTGGTGCATCTACCCCATGTACGACTACGCGCACCCAATCTGCGACTATTTGCAGGGCGTAACGCATTCGCTGTGCACGCTGGAATTTGAAGATCACCGCCCGCTGTACGACTGGGTCGGCATCACGCTCGGGTTTTCCCCCAAGCCGCGGCAGATCGAGTTTGCGCGGCTCAACCTCACCAACCTCGTGATGAGCAAGCGGTATCTCAAAAAGCTCGTGGAGGAGGGCTCGGTGCACGGATGGGACGATCCGCGCATGCCCACGCTCGCGGGGCTTCGCAACCGCGGCATCCCCGCCGAAGCCATCAAGGATTTCTGCGCCCGCGCGGGCGTCGCCAAGGCGCAGTCGGAGTGCGAGATAAGCTATTTCGAGGCGGTCGTGCGCGATTTTCTCAACGCGAGCGCGCCGCGCGCGATGGCGGTCGTCGACCCGCTCAAACTTACCATCGTCAATTACGAGGGGAGCGAGGACGTCGATTTCGAGATCAACCAGACGAAGGAGGGCGCGGGCACGCGCAAGGTGCGATTCGGCAAAACGCTCTATATCGAGCGGTCCGATTTCTCGCTCGACCCGCCGCCCAAATACCACCGCTTGAAGCTCGGCGGGTACGCGCGTCTCAAAAACGCCTACATCGTGCGCTGCGACGAGGCGGTGAAGGATGAAAACGGGAACGTTACGGAGATCAAGTGCACGTACTTCCCCGAGAGCCGTTCGGGTAGCGACACGAGCGGGATAAAGGCGAAGGGCGTTTTGCACTGGGTGAACGCCGAAACGTGCGCGGACGCCGTGCTCAAACAGTACGATCATCTCCTGCGCGACGCGGACTACGCGGGGCAGGATTTTTCCGAGCGCATCGTCTTGGACAGCGAACATATCTTTTCCGCGAAGGCGGAGCCCTATCTCGCCGAATGCGCGGAGGGGGAGGCGTTCCAACTGCTGCGGACGGGCTATTACAAGACCTGCCGCGACGGGGGCAAGCTGTGCCTCTCCGAGATCGTCTCTTTGAAGGATAATTTCAACAAGTAACGGGGGGGACCGTATGGGGTTAGCGAACGATTTGAACGCATTATCCACGCCGCTCATCATAACGATCGTCGTCGCGGCGGTCCTCGTCGCGCTCGCGATCGTCTACGGCGTGTTCAAGAAGTTCACGCGCATGAGCTGGCTCGCATACCAGCTCCCCGTTCTGTTCGCGTTCACCCTGCTTGTGCGGTTCGTGCCGTCGGATAACAAATGGCTCGCGGCGGGGATCTCCGTCGGCGGATTTTTGCTCGCCGAGGGGCTCGTGCTCGGCGCGTGCGCGGTGGCGCGCTTCGCGATCCGCGCGCGCAGAAACAAGGCGCATGTGTTTTGGCGGGTGACGGACAGAATCCTCGGCGCGTTCACCGCCGTGTTCGACCTCGCGGTCTACGCCGCCGTCCTTGCGGCGTTCGGGTTCGCCCTGCTCCCCGCGGTCGCGCCGGGGGCGGCGTCGTTTGCGGAGAGTTTCTATGCGAGCGCGTTCTGGGAGACGGTGGGGAGCTATGCGCCCGATCTTCTCCTCATCTTATTTTTGACGCTCTGCGTGAAGGCGGGCTACAAACTGGGGCTCCTCCGCGCAATATGGCTGGTGTTTGCGATCGCGCTCACGGTGGCGGCGATCGTCGGCGCGGCGTGGTTCACGCTTGAAGTTCCCTTCCTCGTCTCCTTCAAAAACACGGTGGCGCAGGGGCTGTTCGGCGGGCTGGACGCCTTCTTCGCGCAGGTGTTCGCCTTCTTCATCGTGTGGCTGCTCGTGTTTTGGGTGCTCTTTGCGGTCGTCGTCTTGCTCACCGTGCTCGTCAATCTCGGCATGCGGCGGCTCAACTCCCTGCGCTCGCTCAATGTGATTTTCGGCATTCTGCTTGCCGTGATCTTCTACGTGGTCGCGGCGGCGTTCGTGTTCGGGTTGCAGGCGGGGCTGGAAGCGCTGGTCGGCGGCATCGATTCGCTCGGGGAGGGGACGCTCTCCTTCCTCTCGGGTCCCATACAGTCCGTGGCGGAAATTATCCGTTCGATCGCGGAAGTGCTCCGCGCCGCGCCCTTCACGGGCGTATTCTATCGGTTCAATCCGTTCATCGCCTGACCGCCCCGAATGTTCCTTGCCCGAACGGGGAATAATAGGAACATCGGATGGTGAAAGAAGTTGGACAGGGAGACGAGCCTTCTCCTCGCGGCGATCGTGTCGAATTGCCGCGGCGAGGATTACAAGATCATGGATGAAGCGGAGCTTGCCGCATGCGCGTCGACGGACGGCGACGGCGTGCGCCGCATGCTCGGTTTTTTGCAGGACAACAAATACGTGGACGTGCGCTATGCCGAGGAAGGCGTGTATTGCGTGCGTCCGCTTCCCGAGGGAAAAACGTACTTCTCGCGCGAGCGGGAAGCCCGCCGCGCGTGCGGGCGGCAACGCCGCGACGCCGCGCTGTTTTCGGCGCTGGGCGCGTTTTTCGGCTCTCTTTTGGGCGCGCTCGCCGTGTGGCTGTTCGCCCTCGCTTTTTAAGGGGGCGGGAACGTGCTGAACGAAAATCTCAACCGCAGAGAGGACGAGGTGATGAACGCCGTGTTCACCCTCGCGGGCGGCAGAGAGCGCATGCTCGCCTCCCCCTACGAACTGCTCGCCCTCCTTCCGCCGCGGGCGGGGTTCGACGAGGACAAGCTGGAACGCACCCTCCGCGCGCTCGAACTGGACGGCTATTTCGAGCTCATCGCCTCCGAACGCAAGGGGGAGCGCGTCTATGTGTTCCACATGCGGGAAGCGGGGCTCGGCTACAAGCGGGAGGGCAGCCGCCGCAAACGCTCGCTCGCCGTCCGCGTCGCCATTACCGTCGCGCTCGCCGTGCTCTCGGCGGTCGTCGGCATCCTCCTCAAAAATTTGCTCGCTTGACGCGCAAAAACCGTTGACAAATCCGCGGGAAAGCGATACAATAATTCAAACGTTTGTTCGCGCTCCCGTGCGGGGCGCGCAGCGGGTCGCCATGGAACATTACGATTTCAAACTGCATGCTCCCTTTGCGCCGACGGGCGACCAGCCCGAGGCGATCGCCGCGCTCACGGAGGGCGTGGAGGACGGCATCCGCACGCAGGTCCTCATGGGGGTAACGGGGAGCGGAAAGACGTTCACGATGGCGAACGTCATCAAAAACGTGGGCAGACCGACGCTCGTCATCGCGCACAACAAGACGCTCGCGGCGCAGCTGTGCAACGAGTTCCGCGCGTTTTTCCCCGAGAACAGGGTGGAGTATTTCGTCTCCTACTACGATTATTACCAGCCCGAGAGCTACATTCCCTCGACGGATACATACATCGAGAAGGACATGTCGATGAACGACGAGATCGATAAGCTCCGCAACGCCGCGACGTGCTCCTTGGGCGAGCGGGACGACGTTGTCGTCGTCTCCTCCGTCTCGTGTATCTACGGGCTCGGCGCGCCCGAGGAGTTTTTCCGCCTCGGCATCTCCCTGCGCCCGGGGCAGGAGATGGAGCGGAACGAGCTTTTGTCCCGCCTCATCGGCATCCAGTATTCGCGCAACGATACCGATTTCAAGCGTTCCACCTTCCGCGTGCGGGGGGACGTCGTCGAGATCTTCCCCGCGTCCAATTCGGAGGTCGCGCTCCGCGTCGAATTTTTCGGCGACGAGATCGACCGCATCTGCGAGGAGGACGTCGTAACGGGCAAGATCGTCTCCGAGCTCAAACACGCCGTCGTCTTTCCCGCCAGCCACTATGCGGTGGGAAGCGAGCGGCTCGCCTGCGCGCTCTCCATGATCGAGCAGGACCTCGAAGGGGAGGTAAAGGCGTTCGAGGACGCGGGCAAACTTTTGGAAGCGCAGCGCCTCCGCCAGCGGACGGAGCACGACCTCGAAATGATGCGGGAGATCGGGTACTGTTCGGGCATCGAAAACTATTCCCGCTACTTCGACGGGCGGAGCCCCGGACAGCCCTCGTTTACCCTCCTCGACTATTTTCCGAAAAACTTTCTCGTCTTTATCGACGAGAGCCACATGACCATTCCGCAGATCCGCGCGATGTACAACGGAGACAGGGCGAGAAAAATAAATCTCGTGGAGTACGGCTTCCGCATGAAATCGGCGTTCGACAACAGACCTTTGACGTTTGAGGAGTTCGACGCGCGCATCCCGCAGCTCATCTGCGTTTCGGCGACGCCCGCGCCCTACGAATTGGAGCAGGCGGGGCAGGTCGTCGAACAGCTCATCCGCCCGACGGGGCTCTTGGATCCGCCCGTTACGGTCAAGCCCACCAAGGGGCAGATCGACGATCTCTTGTCCGAAGTGCACGAGGCGGTGAAGAGCGGCGGGCGGGCGCTCGTTACAACGCTCACCAAGCGCATGGCGGAGTCCCTCACCGATTACATGAAGGAAAACGGCGTCAAAGTGCGCTACATGCATTCGGATATCGACACGTTGGAGCGCATCGACATCGTGAACGGGCTGCGTTCGGGCGAGTTCGACGTCCTCTGCGGCATCAACCTCTTGCGCGAGGGGCTCGATCTTCCCGAAGTCAAACTTGTCGCCATTTTAGACGCGGACAAGGAGGGGTTCTTGCGCAGCGAGACCTCCCTCGTGCAGACGATAGGAAGGGCGGCGCGGAACGCGGAGGGGCGCGTCGTCATGTATGCGGACGAGATGACGGGCAGTATGGAGCGCGCCATCGGCGAGACCAACCGCCGCCGCGCCAAACAGCAGGCGTACAATGCGGCGCACGGCATCGTGCCGCGGACCATCGTAAAGGAAGTAAAGTCTACGCTCGCCATCACGGGGAAGGCGTCCAAGACGGCGGAGATCAAGGCGAAGGATATCCCCGAGGAGATCGAGAAGCTGAAAGCGCTCATGAAGGTGGCGTCCAACGCGCTCGATTTCGAGCGGGCGATCGAGATCCGCGAGGCGATCGCGGAGCTCAAAAAACGCATGAGAAAATAACGAGGTACGGATGAGGATCGCAGTTGACATCGACGACACGTTGAACATCGTCGATCGCGTCGGCAGAGCCGGCGCGTATATCGCGGCGCGCAAATTGCCCTTCAAACTCAAAGACCCCTATTCCAACATGTTCGTCAACGTATACGATTGGACGCTCGACGACGTGCTGGAATTTGTGCATGCGGGCGGGATCGCCGCGTTTACGGACGCCGCGGCGCGCAAGGGGGCGAAGGAGGCGCTCGCGTCGTGGCGGGCGGCGGGGCACGAGATCGTCATTCTCACCTCCCGCCTCAAAGAGTGGTTCGTCAATCCCGAACGCGTGAGCCGCGACTGGCTGGAAAAGCGGCGCATTCCGTACGACGCGCTCGTCGCGGAAGTTACGGATAAGGCGGGCTACTGCGCGGAACACAAGATAGATATCCTCATCGACGACAACGCGGATACCTGCGCCGCGGCGCAGGCGGCGGGCGTCTATGCCGTGCTCGCCGTGGGGCGGCACAATCTTCTGCGCGCGCACGAAGTGGCGTTCGGCGGCGCGAACTGGCGGCAGATCGCCGAACAGACGGAGCGCGTCCTGCGCATTCTCGCAATCGAACGGCTCTCTTCCCGTGCGGACGGAACGTCGCCCTTTTACGCGGCGGCGGTGCCGAAGGGCGACCTTGCGGCGGGCGTCGCGGCATGCGAGGCGCGGGCGGCTGCCTTCGGGAAACCCTGCCGCTTCCGCCTCACCGCGGCGGACGTCGCGCTGGACGGTCTGCTCGAAAAGGCGGGTTATCCCGTCGTAAAGACGTGCGCGGCGTACGCGCTCGATAAGATCCCCGCCTTTTCGCGCGGGGGGAACATCCGAACGGAGAGCGAGCCCTCCGCGGAATGGCTGAAAAACTACTTCGCGCTCGAACGCGCGGCGGGATACCGCGACGAGAGCCTGCGCTTTACCGCGGCGCGCGGGGAACGGCTGTTCGCCTCCGCGACGGAGGGCGACCGCGTCGTCGGCGTGGGATTTTCGGTGCGCGAGGGGGAGGACGTCGGGCTGTATTGCCTGCGCGTGCATCCCGATTTCCGCCGCAAGGGCGTGGGGAGCGCGCTGTGCGGGCGGCTCCTCAACGAGGCGAAGCGCGCGGGCGCCAAGCGGGCGTATCTTTTGGTGCGCGCCGCCAATCTTCCCGCGCTCGAACTGTGCCGCTCGCTCGGGTTTACGCGTCTCTACGACTATTGGTACAGAGAAAAGATATGAAAGAAGAAATTTTCGTCAAAGGGGCGAAAGAAAACAACCTCAAAAACATCGACGTGCATATCCCGCGCGGGAGCCTCACCGTATTCACGGGGCTCTCGGGGAGCGGGAAATCCACGCTCGCGTTCGATACCATCTTCGCGGAGGGACAGAGGCGGTACATGGAGAGCCTCTCCTCGTACGCGCGGCAGTTCCTCGGCATGATGGAAAAGCCGAACGTGGAGAGCATCGACGGGCTCTCGCCCGCCATCTCCATCGACCAAAAGACGACGTCGCACAACCCGCGCTCCACGGTGGGCACAGTTACCGAGATCTACGACTATTTGCGCCTTCTGTTCGCGCGCGCGGGGGTCCCGCACTGTCCCAAATGCGGCAGGGAGATAAGGCGCCAAACGGTGGACGAGATCGCCGACAGGGTGATGGAAATGCCCGCGGGGACCAAGTTTCTCGTCGCCGCGCCCGTCGTGCGGGGGAAGAAGGGCGAATACAAGAAGGAGCTCGCCTCCTTCCGCAAGAGCGGCTATGCCCGCGTCAAGATCGACGGCATCGTCTACGACCTGCAAGAGGAAATTTCCCTCGACAAGAACGTAAAACACAACATCTCCGTCGTCATCGACCGCCTCGTCGTGAAGGAGGGCATTCTCAAACGGCTCACGGAGAGCTTGGAGACCGCGCTGAAACTCTCGGACGGGCTCGTCATCGTGGACCGCGACGAAGAGGAGACGCTGTATTCCTCGCGGTACGCCTGTCCCGACTGCGGCATCTCCATCGAGGAGATCGAACCCCGCCTCTTCTCCTTCAATACGCCGTGGGGAGCCTGCCCCGAATGCACGGGGCTGGGCTTCAAACAGGCGGTGGACGCCGACCTCATCTGCCCCGACCGCACCAAGACGCTCCGCGAGGGCGCCATCCGCATCAGCGGCTGGATGCTCGATTCGCCGAGCGTCACGCAGACCTATGTGGAAGCGCTCGCGCGGCACTATCATTTCTCCCTCGATGTGCCCGTCAAGGACCTGCCCGACGGCATTTTTGAACTTCTGATGTACGGCAACGGCGGGGAAAAGATCGATTTGGACTTCCGGAGCCGTACCTACCAATCCACTATTCAAGTGGGCTGGGAGGGCTTTGTCAACAATTTGGAGCGGAGATACAATCAAACGAGTTCGGTGGGCGTAAAGTGGGACATCGAACGGTACATGCGCACGTCCGATTGCCCCGTCTGCCACGGGCGGCGGCTCAAAAAAGAGGCGCTCGCGGTAACGCTGGGCGGCAAAAATATCGCCGAAGTGTGCGAAATGCCCGTCTCTGCGCTCGCGGGATTTTTGGACGGGCTCTCGCTCACGCCCACCCAAGCCGCGATCGCGGGCGTCGTTCTCAAAGAGATAAAGAGCCGCATCCGCTTTCTCGTGGGCGTCGGGCTCGACTATCTCACCCTCTCGCGGAACGCGGCGACGCTCTCGGGCGGGGAGAGCCAGCGCATCCGCCTCGCCACGCAGATCGGCTCCGCGCTCACGGGCGTTCTGTACATTCTCGACGAGCCGAGCATCGGGCTCCACCAGCGGGACAACGCGCGGCTGCTCGATTCTTTGAAGGGTCTGCGCGACATCGGCAACACCCTCATCGTCGTCGAGCACGACGAGGAGACGATGAGGGCGGCGGACTATATCGTGGACATCGGTCCCAAGGCGGGCGTGCACGGCGGTGAAGTCGTCGCATGCGGCACGGCGGAGGACATTATGAACGAGCCGCGCTCCATCACGGGGGACTTCCTCGCGGGGCGGCGGAAGATCGAGGTGCCCGCGGTCCGCAAGGAAAAGGACGGGCGGTACTTCCGCGTCACCGATTGCCGCCAAAACAATTTGAAGGGCATCACGGCGGAGATCCCCGCGGGGCTCATCACCGCGGTCACGGGGGTGAGCGGCTCGGGCAAGAGTTCGCTCGTCAACGAAATTATTCTCCCCATCCTCTCCAACGAGCTCAACGGCGCACGCCTTCCCACGGGGAAGAGCGGCGCATATTCGGGGCTGGAATATTTCGACAAGGTCATCGCCATCGACCAATCTCCCATCGGGCGCACGCCGCGCTCCAATCCCGCCACCTATACGGGCGTTTTTTCCGCCATCCGCGAGCTGTTCGCGCAGACGGCGGACGCCAAGGCGATGGGGTTCAAGGCGGGCAGATTCTCCTTTAACGTCCCCGGGGGGCGGTGCGAAAACTGCGAGGGCGACGGCATCATGAAGATCGAGATGCACTTCTTGCCCGACGTGTACGTCCCCTGCGAGGTGTGCGGCGGCAAGCGGTACAACCGCGAGACGCTCGAAGTGCGCTACAAGGGCAAAAATATCTCGGACGTGCTCGAAATGACGGTGGAGGAGGCGTGCGAATTTTTCAAGGCGCACCCCTCCATCTACAACAAGGTCTCCACGCTCAACGAAGTGGGGCTCGGGTATATCAAGCTCGGGCAGAGCGCGACGACGCTCTCGGGCGGCGAGGCGCAGCGCGTGAAGCTCGCGACCGAGCTCTCCAAACGCTCCACGGGCAAGACGTTCTATATCCTCGACGAGCCCACGACGGGTCTGCACAGCTACGACGTGGAAAAGCTCGTCGGCATTCTCATGAAGCTCCGCGACGGCGGAAACACCGTGCTCGTCATCGAGCACAACCTCGACGTAGTAAAGATCGCCGACCACATCATCGACCTCGGTCCCGAGGGCGGCGACGGCGGCGGGACGATCGTCTGCACGGGCACGCCCGAGGAAGTCGCCGAAGTCGCGCAGAGCTACACGGGACAATTTTTGAAAAAAGTCCTGTAAAATTTCGTGCGATTTTTTGCTGACGAAAAAAATCGCACGAGGAAACCTTCCGCGTCGCTGTAACTTACCCGCGCTCTTCTTCGTCTTATCGGACATTAAGCCGAAAGGGTTCGGCAAATTGTGTGCGCTGACGCAGGGAGACCCTGCTCCGCGCCGTAAAGGATTCGTGCGATTTTTTGCTGACGAAAAAAATCGCACGAGGAAACCTTCCGCGTCGCTGTAACTTGCTCGCGCTCTTCTTCGTCCTATCGGACAGTAAGCGCGAAGTGTCGCGCAAATTGTGTGCGCTGGCGCAGGGAGACCCTGCTCCGCGCCAAATGCCGCAGTAGCCCGGCGGCGCAAACGGGGAGGGGGTACGCCTATATTCCCCAAAGGAGTCATCATGATCAACAAACATATGCAAAAATTGGGGGAAGAACGCTCGGAGATACGGGAGCTGTTTGAATACGGCGCCCGCCGCAAGGCGGAGATCGGCGCGGAGAACGTGTTCGATTTTTCGCTCGGCAATCCCAGCGTGCCCGCGCCCCCGTGCGTGAACGGGGAAATTTTGCGCCTCATCGCGGAGACGCCCGCGGAGACGCTCCACGGCTACACGTCCGCGGCGGGCGCGCCCGAAGTGCGGAAGGCGATCGCCGACGAAGTGCGCCGCGCGTTCGGCGTTCCCCTGCCCCCCGACCTCGTCTATATGACGTGCGGGGCGGCGGCATCTCTCACCGCCGCGGTGCACGCGCTCGCGGAGGAGGGGGACGAATTTATCGCCGTCGCGCCCTTCTTCCCCGAATACCGCGTCTTTACGGAGGCGGCGGGCGCGAAGCTCGTCGCGGTGCGCGCGGGCGGCGATTTTCATCTCGATCTCGCCGCGCTCGAAGGGGCGATTGGGCGGCGGACAAAGGCGGTCATCGTCAATTCTCCCAATAATCCCACGGGCGCGGTGTACACGGAGGCGGAGATGCGCGCGCTCGGCGCGCTCCTGCGCAAAAAGAGCGCCGAAAAGGGGGAGCCGATTTTCCTCCTCGCCGACGAGCCCTATCGCGAGCTGTGCTACGGCGCACCCCCCGTCTATCCCATGAACGTCTACGACGACGTCATCGTCTGCTATTCGTACTCCAAATCGCTCTCGCTCGCGGGCGAGCGCATCGGCTATGTCGCCGTCTCGCCGCGGTGCACGGCGGCGGAGAAGGTGTTTGCCGCCGTCGCGGGCGCGGGGCGCGCGCTCGGGTTCGTCTGCGCGCCCGTCCTCTTCCAGCACGTCGTGGCAAGGTGTGCGGGGAAGTCCGCGGACGTGGAGGAATACCGCAAAAACCGCGACCTGCTGTGGAATGCGCTCCGTTCGTACGGCTACGAGTGCGTCCTGCCCGAGGGGGCGTTTTATCTGTTCGTGAAGTCGCCCGAGCCCTCCGCCGCCGCGTTCTGCGCGCGCGCAAAAAAGCACGAGCTGTTGCTCGTGCCGTCGGACAGTTTCGGCGTGGAGGGGTACGTGCGCATCTCCTATTGCGTGGACAGGAAGATCATCGAGAGGAGCCTGCCCGCCTTTGAAGCGTTGCGCAGAGAATACGACCGGTAAAACAAAAAGCGGAGCCGCGGCTCCGCTTTTTTCATAGCGAGAGAAGGAGCAGGACGACGGGCAGGGAGACCGCCGAAAAGAGGGTCGTCGCGGAGAACGCCGCGGCGGCGAACCGCTTTTCCCCGTCGTACTTTTCCGCGAACGCGACGATGGTCGCGGCGGGCGGCATGCTCATCGCGACGACGGGCGCGATGAGGACGTAGGGGGAGGCGTCGAACAGCCCCGTCAGCTTGAAGGGCAAAACGACGAGATAGGCGATGCCGAAGGAGACGAACAGCCGCACGAAAGCGGCGAGATAAATTTTGGGGTCGCAGAACAGCTCCCGCGGGGAGAGTTCGGCGAGCCGCACGCCCACCACGAGCATGGAGACGGGCGCGGTCATGTTCCCCGTGTAGACGACGAGCTGGCGCAGTTCCGCGACTTCCTCCATGTTGAAAATGTTGATTTGGGGTACGGAAAAGAGGAGAAGTCCCACAAAACTCCCCACAAGACAGGGGTTGAAGAGCGCCTTTTTCAGGGAGATCTGCTTTTTGTCCTGCGTGATGAGGTAGGCGCCCAGCGTCCACACGAGCACGTTGAAGGCGACGGCGAATACGGTGATATACATCATCGCCTCGGAATCGCCGCCCGTGAACATATCCATAAAGGGAAGTCCCACAAAGGAGCAGTTGGAGAACGTTCCGATGAAGGTGAGGACGTCCTTTTTTCTTCTCTCCTCGGGCGCGCGCATAAAGCGGAAGGCGAGCTTGCTCGCGCCGAACACGAGAAAGAGCATCGCGAACGAAAAGAGGAGAACGTAGAGGAAGTTGAGGTATACCGTGCCCGTCGGCGCGACGGGGTCCACCGCGAACGCCTTGACGGACAGCATGGGCTGGCAGAGATAGAGCAGGATGTTGGCGAGCGAATACAGGCTGTCCGCCCGCACGAGCCCCGTCTTTTTCAGCAAAAAGCCCGGCAGGATGAAGAGAAAGAGCACGAGCAGGATGAGCGCCGTTTTCGTTACGATCTGCGCCATGGTTGCGCCTCCTTTGCACGGGTCTATTATACCTTGCGCGCGCGGAAAAGGCAATTCTTTTTTTGTACGGGTTTTTCGGAAGCGATCCCGCGCCGCCCGCCGCACGGTTTTGCGTATAGAAACGTTGAACTTCCGCATATTGAAGGTATACGGAGGTTTGTATGAAGGCTACGGGAATCGTGAGGAGGATCGACGAACTGGGGCGCGTCGTCATCCCCAAGGAGATCAGGCGGACGCTCCGCATCCGCGAGGGAGACCCCCTCGAACTGTTTACGGACAGGGACGAGCTTATGCTCAAAAAATATTCGCCCATCGCTTCCGTGGAGCGGTTCGCGGAGGGGACGGCGAAGTCGCTCAACGAACAGAGCGGATACCTTTCCGCCATCTGCGACACGGACGCCGTGCTCGCCGCGTGCGGACAGGGCAAAAAACAGCTCGTCGGGAAGACGGTTTCCGAGGCGATGACGAAATTGATGTCCACGCGCGGGAACTATCTCGCGAACCTTGCGGAGGGCGGGGACATGATGCCCGTCGTCGCGGAGGGGGATTTTTCGCCGACGGCGCAGGTCATCGTGCCCGTCGTGGCGAACGGGGACTGCCTCGGCGCGGTCGCGCTCTTTTCCGTGGAGGAGGGCGCGGTCATGGACGCTTCCGCGCTCAAACTTGCCCGCCTCACCGCGGATATCATCGCCAACCAGTTCGAGTGAACCAAAGCCCGCGCGCCGCGCGGGCGGTACATATGCGGCATAAAACCTTCCTCAAAAGCGCCGCCGTGCTCTCGCTCGGCGGGCTCATCGCGAAGGGCGTGGGCGCGCTCTACCGCATTCCGCTGGCGAACGTTCTCGGCGGGTACGGAATGGGGCTGTACCAGATGGCGTACCCGTTCTTTTGCCTCTTGCTCACCTTTTCGTCGGCGGGGATCCCGTCGGCGCTGTCCCGCATCATCGCCCGCGAGACGGCGCACGGGCGCACGGGGGGAGACGCGGTGCGCGCCGCGCTCGGTCTGTTCGCCGCGCTCGGGGCGGGCGGGAGCGCGCTCATGTGCCTTTTTGCGTCCCGCATGAGCGAATTGCAGGGGGAGCGCGCGCTCGTCGAATGCTATCTCGCGCTCGCGCCCTCCGTTCTGCTCGTCGCGCTCCTTGCCGTGCTCCGCGGGTATTTTCAGGGGAAGAACGACATGCGCCCCACCGCCGTCTCGGAGATCCTCGAACAGCTCTTCAAGGCGGCGGCGGGACTGTATTTCGCAAGCCGCTATGCCGCAGACCCCGTCCGCGCGGTCGTCTTTTCCCTTTTGGCGGTAACGGGCTCGGAGGCGGTCGCGCTCCTCTATCTCGCGGTCAGATACCGCAGGGAGCCGCCCTGCCGCATGCTCTCCGTCGGAAAAACGACGGGCGGGGACGTGCTGTTGTCCGCGCTCCCCGTGATGGTCGCCGCGTCCGTCCTGCCGCTCTCGCGCATGGCGGACAGCGTGCTCGTCGTGCGCCTTCTCTCCCGCCACACCGCGCGCGCCGTCGCGCTGTACGGGCTGTTCACGGGGGGAGCGGCTTCCCTTGCGAGCGTGCCCGCGACGGTCTGTTGCGGGCTGGTCGCGGCGGCGGTCCCCGCCGTCTCCCGCGCGGCGGCAAAGGGGGACTTTGCGGAGGGGCGGCGGCGCGCGCTGTCCGCGCTCGGCTTTACGCTGGCGCTCTCCCTGCCCGCCGCCGCCGCGCTGTTCGTCTTTGCCCGTCCGCTCTCCGCGCTGCTCTATCCCGCGCTCTCCCCCGCGGACGAGGAGATCCTCGTGCGGCTGGTGCGGCTTTCCGCCCTCTCCGCGGCGACCGTCGCCTGCGTGGATACGCTCGCCGCGTGTCTCACGGGCATGGGGCGCGCGAAGTTCGCCGCGCTGTCCATGCTCGCCGCCGTGGGCGTGAAGGTCGCCCTGCAATTTCTTCTCGTATCCGACCCCGCGTTCTCGGTGGAGGGCGCGGCGATCGCCGCGAATGCCTGCTATCTGGTTGCTTTTTCTCTCGATTTGTTCTATACTGTTAAGAGAAACAAAAAAGAGGAAAGGGCTTATGATAACGATCGTCGGGCTGGGAACGGAGAAGGGGGATTTGACGGCGCGCGCGAAGGAGACGCTCTTGCGCGCGGACAAGGTGCTCCTGCGCACCGCGACGCTCCCCTCGGCAGAGGGGTTGCGCGAGGCGGGGATCCCGTTTGAATCGCTGGATCCCGTCTATGAGCGGAGCCGCAATTACGATACGCTCGCCAAAAATCTCGCGCGGGAAGTGCGCGCGCGGGCGAAGGGGTGCTCCCTCTGCTACTGCGTGGACGGCGGCGTGTTCGAGGACCGCGCCGCCGCGCTCCTCGTGCAGGGCGGCGCGGCGGTCGTCGAGGGCGTGAGCAAGTCCTCGCGCGCCGCGGCGCGCGCGGGGCTGTGCGGAACGTATACGGCGGTCTCCGCGTACGACGTCGCGGAGAGGAAGCTCGCGCTCCCCCTCGTCGTGTACGATATCGACAGCCGCGAGACGGCGGGCGACGTCAAGCTCGCGCTCGCGGAGAAGTTCGGCGACGAAGCTCCCTGCGCCTACATAAACGGGGATACGCTGTCCAAGCTCCCGCTCTACGAGGCGGACAGGCAGAAGGCGTACGGCGCGGGCTGTGCTCTCGTCGTCTACGATACCCCTCTCCTCGAAAAGAAGCGGTTCGACCTCGAAGATTTCCTCGCCATTTTGCGCCTTTTGCGCGCGCCCGACGGCTGTCCGTGGGACAGGGCGCAGACGCACGAGAGCATCCGCATCAACTGCATCGAGGAGGCGTACGAGCTCGTGGACGCCATCGACAAGGACGACCCCGAGAAGATGCGCGAGGAGGCGGGCGACGTCATCATGCAGGCGGCGTTCCACACGCTCATGGAGGAGGAGCGGGGCAACTTCACGATGGGGGACGTCCTCACCGAAGTCTGCCTGAAACTCATCACGCGGCACACCCACGTGTTCGGGAAGGACAGGGCGCAAAACGCGGAGGGCGCGCTCTTTGTATGGGAAAAGAACAAGATGACGGAGAAGCACCAGACGACCTATTCGGACGCCGTGAACGACGTGCCCGCGTGCTTCCCCGCCCTTTTGAGGGCGCAGAAGATCGCAAAGCGCGTTGCAAAGGGCGGCTGGGATTTTTGTTCGCGCGAAAATATCGAAAAGAAGCTGCGGGAGGAATATGCGGAGCTCATGGCGGCGTTCGCCGCGGGCGACAAGGCGGCGGTCTCGGACGAGCTCGGCGACGTTTTGATGTGCATGGCGTGGCTCGGCAGATACGTCGGGGCAGACTGCGAGATGTCCCTCCTCGATGCGGTGAAAAAGGTGCAAGCGCGGTATACGGCGTTCGAGGCGCTCGTGCTTTCGGACGGCAAGGATCCGAACGCGCTCTCGGACGAGGAATGGCGCGGCTATTACAGGCGGGCAAAGGATGTTACACACGCTTGACATTGCGGGCATGGTGTGCCCGAACAACGTATTTCTCGCCCCCATGGCGGGATATACCAACTATCCCTTCCGCGAAATGTGCCGCGCGCTGGGCGCGGGGCTCACGTTTACCGAGATGGTCAGCGCGAAGGGTCTGCACTACAAGAGCGAGGAGACGAAACAACTTCTCCTCTGCGGGGAAGAGTCCCCCAAGGCGGCGCAGATCTTCGGGAGCGACCCGGGCGTCATGCGGGAGGCGTGCGAGAGCGAGGCGCTCAAAGATTTCGACCTCATCGACATCAACATGGGCTGTCCCATGCCCAAGATCGTGAAAAACGGCGAGGGGAGCGCGCTCATGGAAAACTTCCCCCTTGCGGAGAAGGTGATCTCCGCCTGCGCCAAGAGCGGCAAGCGCATCTCCGTGAAGTTCCGCATCGGGACGGACGGGGCGCACAAGTGCGCGGCGGAGTTCGCGAAGCTCTGCGAGGGCGCGGGCGCGTGCCTCATCACGGTGCACGGCAGAACGCGGGATAAAATTTATGCGGGTCCGCCCGATTACGCCGAGATCGCCGCGGCGAAGGCGGCGGTGCGCATCCCCGTCGTCGCGAACGGGGGGATATGGTCCTTGAAGGACGCCGAACGGATGACGGAGCGGACGGGCGCGGACGGCGTGATGATCGCCCGCGCCGCCCTCTACCGCCCGACGGTGTTCTGCGAGTTCACGGGGGAGGCGGAGCCGCCTCTTTTCGCCCTCTTTGAACGGGAGCTCGAAGAGACGCGGCGGCTGTACGGAGACCGCTTTGCGCTCGTCTTCATGCGCAAGATGGCGGCGTTCTATTTGAAGGGCAGGCACGGCAGCGCAAGGGGCAAACAGCGGCTCTTTGCAACGCAGAGCGTCGGGGAGCTCTCCCTCCTCGCAAGGGAGCTGCTTGCGCCCGAAAAATAGTTGATAAAACGGAAAGCGGCGCACCTGCGGGCGCGCCGCGCGCGTTTTCCGATAAAAAATTCGCCCAAGCCCCGAAAAAGATTTTACTTTTCACGGGGCTTGTGTTATAATGTCCTCAACGACGCGCGCACGCGCGCGCATTATGCGCGCACGCGCGAGAAGGCCTTCAAAAAAAGGAGAAGCTATGTCTGAAAAAGTGGAAACCGCCTACGGCGCGGAACAAATTCAGGTCCTCGACGGGCTCGAACACATCCGGAAGCGTCCCGGCATGTACATCAGCTCCACGGACGAAAAGGGGCTCCATCACCTCGTCAGCGAGGTCGTGGACAACTCCATCGACGAGGCGCTCGCGGGCTACTGCGACCGCGTGGACGTTACGATCAACGCAGACGGTAGCTGTACCGTGGAGGACAACGGCAGGGGCATTCCCACCGAGATCCACCCCAAAGAGGGGATCTCCACCGTGGAAGTCGTGTTCACCAAGGTGAACGCGGGCGGAAAATTCGGCGGGGACTCGGGCTACAAGGTGTCGAGCGGTCTGCACGGCGTGGGCGTAAAGGCGGTGAACGCGCTCTCCGAATGGCTGGAAGCGGAGATCTACCAGAACGGGCACGTCTATAAACAGATCTACAACCGCGGCGTTCCCCAGCGCCCGCTCGCCATCGTGGGCGACACGGAAAAGACGGGCACGAAGGTTACCTTCTATCCCGATGCGGAGATCTTCGAGACCACCGTATTCAAATACGATACGCTCAAAATCCGCTTGAAGGAGCTCGCCTTCCTCAACAAGGGGCTCTCCATCACGCTCACAGACCTCCGCGGCGAGAAGCCCCGCTCGGATACGTTTTGTTATGAGGGCGGGATCCGCGAGCTCGTCTCCGAACTCAACAGCAGTTCGACGACGCTCTTTCCGGAACCCCTCTATTTCGAGGCGCAGGAGGACACCACCGTCTGCGAAGTCGCCCTGCAATACAACGACGGCTACAACGAGGTCATCTATTCGTACGCGAACAACGTGAACACCATCGACGGCGGCACGCACGTGGAGGGACTCAAACTCGCGCTCACCAAGGTCATCAACGACGCGGGCAAGAAGCTCGGCGTGCTCAAAGAGAGCGACAGGCTCACGGGCGAGGACGTGCGCGAGGGCATCACGGCGGTCGTCTCCGTCAAGCTCGAAAACGCGCAGTTCGAGTCGCAGACCAAGGACAAACTCAACAACTCCTTCATCCGTCCCTTCGTCTCCAAGTGCGTCGCGGAGCGGCTGGGAGAATACCTCGAAGAACATCCCTCCGAGGCGCGCGAACTCGTTCTGCGGTGCATTACGGCGCAGAAGGCGCGCGATGCGGCGCGCTCCGCGCGCGAACTCACGCGGAGAAAGGGCGTGCTCGAAACGACGACGCTCCCCGGCAAGCTCGCCGACTGTTCGGACAAGAGACCCGAGCTGTGCGAGATCTACATCGTCGAGGGCGATTCGGCAGGCGGCACGGCAAAGCAGGGACGGGACAGAAGATTTCAGGCGATCCTGCCGCTCCGCGGTAAAATTCTCAACGTCGAGAAGGTGCGGCTCAACCGCGTCCTCGAAAACGCGGAGATCAAGGCGATGATCACGGCGTTCGGATGCGGCATTTTGGACGACTTCGACGAGAGCAAACTGCGCTACGATAGAATTATTTCCATGACGGATGCCGATGTAGACGGCTCGCATATCCGTATCCTTCTTCTCACCTTCCTCTTCCGCTATATGCGTCCGCTCATCGAGCACGGGCACGTGTATTCCGCCATGCCCCCGCTCTACAAGGCGAGCGTAAAGGGCAAGGAGGACGTCTACCTCTACACCGAGGAGGAAAAGACGGCGTACGACGCCGCGAACAACAACAAGGTGGAATACCAACGCTACAAGGGGCTTGGCGAGATGAGCACCGAACAGCTCTGGACGACGACGATGGATCCCTCCACGCGCACGCTCATCCGCGTGAGCATGAAGGACGCGATGGAGGCGGACAAGATGTTCTCCATGCTCATGGGGGAGAGCCCGTCCCTGCGCCGTCAGTTCATCGAGGAAAATGCGACGTTGGTAACCGATTTGGATATCTGAAATTTCGCGCAATTCTTTGCGTTGAAAAGAATTGCGCGAGCGAACCCTCCTCCTGCATAAACATGTTCACTGCGAAAAGCGTTTTGTTTAGACAATAAGGCGACAGGGCTCGCCCAATTAGGTGCGCTCCGCAGGGAGACCCTGCTCCGCGCCGTGAATTTATTTCTCTTGCCCCGTTCGTAAGGGGTAGGGGAGGGGGTCGTCCTCATCTCCCCGTAACGCACCATCATTCATAAAAGGAGCCGAAAATGGCAAAACGAGAAACGAGCCCCGAGCTCACGGAAGAATTCAAAAAGACCCTCGCGATGACCAAACTGTTGGACGTCGAAGTCAACGACGAGCTCAAACGGTCCTTTATCGCGTACGCGATGGCGGTGAATAAGTCCCGCGCCATTCCCGATGTCCGCGACGGCTTGAAGCCCGTGCACCGCCGCATCCTCTATGCGATGCACGAGATGGGGCTGTATAACGACAAGGCGTACCGCAAGTGCGCGCGTATCGTCGGCGACGTCATGGGTAAATTCCACCCCCACGGCGACAGTTCGGTATACGATGCGCTCGTGCGGCTCGCGCAGGACTTCTCCATCAACTTCCCGCTCGTGGACGGGCACGGCAACTTCGGCTCGGTGGACGGAGACCCGCCCGCGGCGATGCGCTACACCGAGGCGCGCCTTACAAAGCTCGCGGCGGAGATGCTCCGCGATCTCGACAAGGAGACGGTGGACTTCTTCCCCAACTTCGACGGCATCGAGATGGAGCCCGCGGTGCTTCCCGCGCGCTTCCCCAACCTTCTCGTCAACGGCTCGGACGGCATCGCCGTCGGCATGGCGACGAACATCCCGCCGCACAACCTCGCCGAAGTCATCGACGGCACGATCGCCATGATCGACAACCCCGACATCACGGTGGACGAGCTGATGGAATACATCCCCGCGCCCGACTTCCCCACGGGGGGCATCATCATGGGCAGGAGCGGCGTCCGCAAGGCGTACCGCACGGGGCAGGGGAACATCGTCATCCGCTCCAAGTGCGAGATCGAGGAACACGGCACGGGCGGCAACGCGCGGAGCCGCATCATCGTAACGGAGATCCCCTATCAGGTGAACAAAGCCCAGCTCATCGAGACGATCGCAAACATGGTGCGCGATAAGCGGCTCGAAGGCATCGCGGATATCCGCGAGGAGAGCGGGCGCGAGGGCATGCGCATCGTCATCGAATGCAAGAAGGACGCGAACGCGCAGGTCGTTCTGAACTCCCTCTACAAGCACACCAATTTGCAGGTGTCGGACGGGGTCATCCTTCTCGCGCTCGTGGAGAACGGCACGGAGCCCAAATATCTCAATCTGCGCGAGATCCTCAAATATTATCTCGACCATCAGAAGGACGTCATCACGCGGCGCACGCGGTTCGACCTCGCGCGCACGGAGGAGCGCGCCCATATCATCGAGGGGCTCGTTTTGGCGCTCGCCAACATCGACGAAGTCATCCGCATCATCAAGGAATCGCGGGACAAGAACGACGCCTGCGAAAAACTCATGGAGAGTTTCACGCTCTCCGAAAAACAGGCGAACGCCATTCTCGAAATGCGCCTGCAACGGCTCACTTCCCTCGAAGTGGAGAAACTGCGTGAGGAGCTCGCTTCGCTCCGCGCCGCCATCGCCGACCTCAAAGATATCCTTGCGAACGAGCGGCGCGTGCTCGACATCATCAAGTCCGATCTTGTCGCGATCAAGGGCAAGTATCCGAGCCCGCGCAGGACGGAGATCTCCGTCGAATACGGCAACATCGAGGACGAGGACCTCATCGACGAGGAGGACGTCGTCATCTCCATGACGCACGGCGGCTATGTCAAGCGCATTCCCGTCGCCGAATACCGCGCGCAGAACCGCGGCGGCGTGGGCGTTACGGGGCATAAACCCAAGGAGGAGGACTTCGTCGAGCAGATGTTCGTGTGCTCCACGCACGTGCCCGTTCTCTTCTTCTCCAACTTCGGCAAGGTGTATTCCATCAAGGGATACATGATCCCCGAGGCGAACCGCAGTGCGCGCGGCAGAGCCATCGTTAACCTTCTCCCGCTCTCGGCGGAGGAGAAGATCGCCGCGATCTTGCCCGTCTATGAAAACGGGACGGGGTATCTCGCGATGGCGACGAAGAACGGCATGATCAAAAAGACCGCGACGAGCGAGTTCGACCACATTCTCAAAACGGGGAAGATCGCGATCCGCATCAACGAGGGCGACGAGCTCATCTCCGTGCAGTTCGCGGGCGGCGAGGACGAGATCGTCGTGGCGAGCCGCTCGGGGAAGTGCATCCGCTTCCGCGAGACGGACGTGCGCCCCATGGGCAGGGATACCGCGGGCGTGCGCGCCATCGATCTTGCGGAGGGGGACGCCGTCGTGGATATGCTCGTCCTCCGCGAGGGGTACGATATCCTCACCGTCTCCGAAAACGGCTACGGCAAGCGCACGGACCCCGCGGACTATCGGTTGCAGACCCGCGCGGGCAAGGGCATCAAGGCGGGCGTGTTCAACGAGAAGACGGGCGCGCTCGTCAATATGAAGCTCGTCTCGGACGCGGACGACGTCATGCTCGTAACGAGCGCGGGCATCGTCATTCGGATGCACGCCGAGAGCATCTCGCAGATTGGGCGCAATACCCGCGGCGTGCGGCTCATGAACGTGCGGGACGGCGTCGTGGCTACCGTCGCCGTAACCGAGAAGGACGACGAGGCGGAAGTGGAAGTTCCCGAGGAGAGCGCCGCCGACCTCCCGCCCGAGGAGACGGAAGGCGATCCGGAAGATTAAAGATGATAACCCCGCCGCCCGCGCAAGTTTGCGCGGGCGGCGATTTTTCTATACGGGACTCGCGCGACAGCCGCGCGGTTTTTTCCGACCCCGTATAGCGATTTTTCCCTCTCCTCGCTTTGTCTTTTCACCTCCCCCTTTCAAAGGGGGAGGTAAATATATACCGTTCGGCGGCTCCTGTTCAGCCCCTTTCAAAGGGGGAGTGAGATTTTCCCGCTCGTCTTCCCCTCTTTGCCTTGTCCTTCTTGTTACCCTCCCCCTCGCAACGCGAGGGGGAGGGGTAGGGGAGGGGGAGGGGTACTTCGTCGCTTTGCTCCTCGTGTCGCCCTTCGGCGGCACAATACGTGCGGGCGATAGGGTAGGGGGAGTGGAGAGGTTCCAACCCCCACCCAACCCTCCCCCTTTGAAAGGGGGGGGTAAGTACATTAAGTACATATCGCGCGCGGCTTTTTCCTCTCGACGTCTCTACCTCTCCCTCGGGGCGCGCGCCTGCGCGTCCGATATACCGACGGGGGTTATTCGGCTTTGGCGGGTCTTATTTTCACGCTCCCGCAAAGGACTTCCGCGTACGAATAGGAAGTCTTGCCCAAAAACCCCTTGTCGTTGGGACGGACGGTGAAGAGGGCGGGGTACACGCCCGAGAGTTCCCCGCAGTAACGGAGGATCTTATTTCTGCCGAGGTTGACGGTAACGTCCACCTGCCGATTGAAATATTCCGCGATGGTCTTCTTGACGAGATTGATATCGGCGCCGCGTTTCATGCGTCAATGATAGCCCTTTTTCGCGAAAAATATACCTGCGTTCGACAGTGCGCGGTCCGCATATTCCCGTCTGCTCCCGCATACGATGAAGGGAAACAAATCATCGGGAGAGCAATCATCATGAAAACGCAGACGGAAACCTTTTGCGGGTACGGAAAGATCAAGGAGATCGCCGCGCAGACGGCGGTGGAGTGCCGGTTCGGGCAGGAAGTCGTAACCGTGCTCGCCGTGCACGCCCACGTCGCGCTCACGGGCGCGGAAGCGGGGAACGGCGAGGTTCGCTATTTCGGCAAGGCGCATTTCCTCGTCGTCTATGAGGACGCGGAGCGCAAGGTGTGCCGCGCGGAGCGGGGCGTGGAGTTCACCGCCCGCGCCGCCGACGAGGCATGTTATCCCGCTCTCACGCCCCGCGCGACCGTCTCGGTGGAGAACGTCTCCGTGCGGCGGGAGGGCGCGAGCGTCTACGCGACCGCGCTCCTCGGAACGGATATCGCGCTGTACGGCGAGACGCGCTTTGAATATCTCACCGAGGGCGACCTCGTGTGCAAGCGGGAGCCCGTGAAGGCGCTCGTCGCGCATCTGTGCGGCGGGGCGGCGGAGACGGAGGACGAATTCGAGACCGAGCACATCGGGGATATTCTTCTGCACAGCGAGACGGCGAACGTCTCGGACGTCTCGTGCGAGGCGGGCATTCTGCGCGTCGAGGGGGAAGTCAGCCTCGGCATTCTCGCGCTGAAAGGGGAAAATTCGCTCGCTTCCTTCGAGCGGCTCGTGCCGTTCCGCGTGGAGATCCCCTGCGACAGCGCGGCGTACGGCTGCAACGGCGAGGCGCGCGTGAGCGTTTTGGACGTCTCGCTCAAAGCGGAGTCGGACGAGGAGCGCGGCAAGTGCAAGATCGCCGCCGTGCTCACGCTGGGCGCGGAGGGCTGCGTCTATGAGGAAGTCTCCGTAGACGCGGTAACGGACGCGTTCTCCCGCACGAACGAAGTCTCGCTCGGATACGTTACGGCGGAGAGCTGCGGCGCGGGGGAGACGAGCCGCCTCACCGAGCGCATCGCGGGGAAAGCCGCGCTCTCCTCTCCCATCGATTTCACGGACGTCTTGCAGGCGGTAACGTTACAGCGCGCGGAGGCGAATCTCGTGCAGACGCAGGACGGAAAGCGGTTGGAAGGCATTGCCGCGGCGACGCTCCTCGTGCTCGGCGCGGACGGCGCCCACCGCGGCATCGAGATGAGCCTTCCCTTCTCCGTCCCCGTACAGGCGGAGCATTGCAGGGCGGAGGCGCTCGTATGCGGCATGTCTGCGCGGCAAAAGCAGGAGGGGGAGATCGACGCGGAGGCGACGTTGAAGATCGCGCTCACCGAACAGAGGAGCCTCTCGGCGAAAGTTGTCTCGTCGGCGGAGGAGGGCGCCGCCTGCGCCCTCTCGGACAGCGCCATCAGCGTGTACGTCCCGCGCGCGGGCGACGGGCTGTGGGAGCTCGCGAAGAGCCTGAAAAAATCTCCCGAGGAAGTGGCGGCGAGCAATCCGGACGTGGAGTTCCCCGTCAAAGAGGGACAGCGTATCGTCATCTACCGCAAAAAAAATCTCGCATAAGAAAACGCCGCCCGCGGCAATTGCCGCGGGCGGCGTCTTTCAAAGCGTTCTCAACCGACGATCTCCCGAAGCCCCGAAGGGAGCTCCACTTTCGTCGAGCCGAAATCATAGAACTTGTTGGAGGCGGAAGTGCTCACGTTCGCTTCCAACAGATATCCGCCGCTCTGCTCCGAGAAGTCGGCGGAGAGCTTGACCGTCGCCTTGGACAGCCTGCCCTCGGTCACAAAATAGGTGGCTTCCCCGGACAGTTCCGCGTTTGCGGCGATGTCGAAATCGAACGTCGAATCGTTCGCCGCCGCGAAATAATTCCTGATGTACTTGTCGAACTTGATGGGCGCGAGTTTGAAGCCCGTCGAAGTCTTCTCGAAATAGCTGTGGTCGACGAAATCTTTGAGCTCCATCTCGTAGAGCTTATCCCACGAAGAGAGTTCCGGAAGGGAAGCGGACTGCCAAACGCCCCCGTTTTCCATGTACGCGACGACGGAATTTTCGTGGTTCACCAAGTAGAAGGTGTAATTCGTTTTCGCATTGCCCTGTCCCTTCATGCTCACCACGATCTCCATGTCTATCATCGCCGCCGTCTCGGTGATCTTCTGGGTGACGTCGAGGTCCATTTCCATGTCCATCGACTGTCCGCCCACGGAGAATTCGTATTCGAGCGTCATCTCGTAATCCGTGGTGCAGTTCTTGTATTTTTCCGCGTCGAACACGCTCTCGAAATAGCTCTTGGAGATCATCTCGCCCGTGCCCGCAACGGGTACGAAGTAGCGGTAGGCGTCCCCGATCTTGAACATGCCGACCGTCGCCGTCAGCGTCCCTTCGGACTGTTCGGCGAGGGAAGAAGCGGACGTCGCCGCCGCGCGGTATTCGATCTTGCCCCACTCCTTCGCCGCGATGTCCTCTGTCTTGACTTCGCCGAGGTCGAACGCCGCGAGCTCTTCGTCGGTTATGTCCTCCGTCTTGGTATACGAGAGGAAGGAGACCGACGTATCGGAAGCCGCGATCTCGTTTTCGAGGAAGGCTGCCGCCGCCGTGTCCGTCGTCTCATAGGTGTCCGCGGAAAGTTTGCCGCGGAACGTTTCGCTGTAATTCCCGCCGCAACCCGCGAAGCTCAACGCCGCGCCGATCAGCATGAGGGCGGAAAGAAAGACTGCGATCTGTTTTTTCATAATTTCTCTCCTTATCTGTGATTTCCTCCATTATACTCCATTCGCCCGTACGGTTGTCAAGCGTTTTGAACAAAGTTTTGCGGTTTTCCGCCCGCGGCGGCGAACGGCGCGGGATTTTCTTCGGAATCCTTGCATTGCGCAAAAAAATATGATATAATGCGAAGCATGAATACGGCGAGGGTCAACGCTTACGCGAAACTCAACCTCACATTGGACGTTACGGGCGTTGAAAACGGCTATCATACGATAGACAGCCTCGTTACCACGGTGAACGTTTCGGACCGCATCGTCGCAAAGAAGCGGAGGGACGCGCTTGTAAACGTCGCGATGCACGGCATGGGGAGCGAGAACATCCCGCCCGAGGAGAACAACGCGGTGCGCGCGGCGGAGGCGTTCGTTTCCCGCTTCCAAACGGCGGGCGCGGAGATCGCGATCTATAAAAATATCCCCGTGGGGGGCGGCTTGGGCGGCTCCTCCGCGGACGCGGCGGGCGTGCTCCGCGCGCTTGCAAAACTCTACGATATCTCGGACATGGTTGCCCTGAAAACGCTCGCAGACGAGCTCGGAAGCGACACGGGGTACCTGCTCACGGGCGGGTTCGCCCGCATGCGCGGGCGGGGCGAGCGCGTGGAAAAGCTGGAAGGGCTCCCGAAGTGCCACTTTCTCCTCATCTGTCCGCCGCGCGGCGTGTCGTCCGCGGCGTGCTACCGCCGCTACGACGAGCTCGGGCATACGTTTGAATGCCGTACGGAGCGCGCGCTCGGGGAACTTCGCGCGAACTTTCAGTGGGCGGCGAGGCTGTTCGGAAACCATCTCGCCGAGGCGGCGGCTTCCCTCGACGGGGACGTTGCGGCGGCGCTCGCGGAGGCGAGGAGCTTTTCTCCGTGGGCGGCGGGCATTACGGGGTCGGGAAGCGCGGCGTACGCGCTCTTTCCCGAAAAGGAACTTTGCGATTGGGCGAAGAGCCGTTATCGCGGCAAATTCCGCGCGCTGTGCGCGGCGAGCATAGAGCCCTCGTCCGAAGAACGGACGGGGCACAGTCCCTTCGCGCTCGGCGAGGGGGAAGGATAAGGAACATGGAAGAGAGGGTCATCGACAGAGACAGCGAACGCAAGATCACCGTCAAGCGCACGCAGGACGGGGAGACGGACGCCGTAGAGGGCGAGGTCTCCGAGCCGTCGCCCGAGGAAGAGCTCGTGCTCGAATTCCCGGACGGGGAGTACGACGAGGACCTCGTCGGGCTCACGCCCTCCCAGTTGCAGGAGGAGCTCGAACGGCGCAAGCGCGCGGAGGAAGAGGCAAAGGCGGAGTGCGCGCGGCTCGTCTCCGAGGGCGAGGCGGCGCTCTCCCGCAAGGAATATGCCGAAGCGGAGGGCTTTTTCGCGCAGGCGGCGGTGTACGACCGCGAAAACGAAGCGGCGAACCGCGGACTCTGGTCGGCGCGCACGCACGAACTTACGGCGTGGGAACCGCTTCTCTCCGAGCGCAACGCGACCGAGTTTTCGCAGGCGGACGAAACGACGCGCGCCTTTGTGCTCGGCGCGTTCGGGGATGCGCTCCGCGCGGAACGTACGGCTTGCGAGGAGGAGGAAGGCGCGCTCGCGCCCCGCGTAGAGGAGGCACAGGCGACGCGCAGGGAGGCGTTCCGCCGCAACAGGAATTATTACCTCGTGCGGTTCGCCGCGCTGTTGTGCCTCTGGGTCGCGCTCGCCGTGGGAGCCGCGATCGCGGCGGGGTTCATCTATACCACGCGGTCCTCGGCGCCCGTCATCGCGGCGGCGGTGTGCGGCGGGCTTGCGCTCGTCGCGCTGGGCGTATTCTTCGTATATTGCCGCAAACTGTTCGTCGCACAGCGGCTGTGCAGCGAGAACGAAAAACTTTCCTCCACGGAGGACGGCGCGCGCCTTGCCGCCCTGCGCGAACGGCTGGATGCGCTCCGCCTCGTCCTCGGGGAATGAGATAGGGAAAGAAACGGAAAACGCGGCGTCTTGGTCGCGTTTTTTGCGCGCTTTTTCGCGGCGAAGAGATAAGATTTTTCAAAAAAAGTATTTACTTATCGCTTTGTTTCGGGTATAATGATTGCGGAAAAACATTGCGGGAAAGATCCCCGCCGATATAGGGAGGAAAAATTTATGCAACTTATTCACGAGAGCGCGGGCAAGAAACTGTACCGCGACGGAGACCGCCTCATCAAGTCGTTCGACGCCTCTTATTCCAAGGCAGGGATCTTGAACGAGGCGCTCAATCAGGCGCGCGTCGAAGAGACGGGGCTGGATATCCCCAAGGTGCTCGGCGTAGAGGTCATCGACGGCAAGTGGTCGCTCATCTGGGAATACATCGAGGGCGAAACACTGGAAGAGCTCATGCGCAAACATCCCGAAAAGACGGACGAGTATCTCGATTTCTTCGTCGATTTGCAGATCCGCATGAGCAAGGAGAAGGTCCCCCTCTTGGGGCATCTCCGCGACAAGATGCACGCGAAAATTTCGGCAAGCGCGTTCCCCGCGACGGTGCGCTACGATCTGCACGTGCGGCTGGACAGCCTGCCCCGCCACAAAAAGCTGTGCCACGGCGATTTCCAGCCCAGCAACGTCATCATCACGAAGAACGGCACGCCGTACATCATCGACTGGTCGCACGCCACGCAGGGCAACGGCTCGGCGGACGCCGCCCGCACGTACCTCTTGTTCCGCTTGCAGAAGAAGGACGAGCTCGCGGAAAAATACCTGCGGCTGTTCTGCTCCAAAACGGACACCGCGCTGCAATACGTCCAGCGCATCCTGCCCATCGTCGCGGCTTCCCAGTCCGTGAAGAACAAGCCCGAGGAGGCGGAATTCCTCTCCAAGTGGGTAAACGTCTGCGACTGGCAGTAAAAGTTTCTTAAAAAAACCGAACGCGCCCCGCGGCAAAAGCCGCGGGGCGCTTATACGCGCTTCCTTCTTTTCCGCATAGGGGCAAGGAAGGAAGAGGTTGACATTCGCGGGCGGGAGAGATATAATAAAGCCATGAACGTGTATCTTGACTATGCGGCGACGGCGCCGCTGCTTCCCGAAGCGCTCGAAGCGATGCTCCCCTTCCTCAAAGGCGAGTTCGGCAACCCCGATTCCCTGCACGCCCACGGGCGGCGCGCGGCGTACGCGGTCGCCGAGGCGCGCGACCGCATTGCCGCCGCGATCGGCGCGGATCCCGCGGAGATCTACTTCACTTCGGGCGGGACGGAGGCGGACAATTGGGCGGTGCGCGGGCTCGGAACGGGCGAAGCGCTCCTTTCGCCCTTGGAGCATGCCGCCGTTCTCTCCGCGCTCGCGTTGCGCGAGGGCGGGGGAGAGAAGGTCTCCGCGGCGGAGAGCGGCATTGTCCCTGCGGAGCGCTTTGCAAGAGCCGCGACGGAGCGCACGGGGCTCGTGTGTCTCATGGCGGTCAACAACGAGACGGGGTGCGTCCAGCCGGTCGGGGAAGTTTCCGCGCTCGCCCATGCGCGGGGCGCGCTGTTCTTTACGGACTGCGTGCAGGCGGCATGTTCGCAAGATCTCAAAAAAATTTATCGCGATGCGGACGCGCTCTCCCTCTCCGCGCACAAAGTGGGCGGACCCAAGGGCGTGGGCGCGCTCGTCGTCAAGCGGGGCGTTCCGCTCCGTCCGCTCATCGCGGGCGGGGAACAGGAGCAGTCTCTTCGCGGCGGAACGCTCAACGTCGCGGGGATCGTGGGATTTTCCCATGCGCTCGCCGCGGCGCAGGAAAGGCGGGAGGCGTTCTGCGCCCGCACCGCCGCCCTGCGGGACGCATTTGAACGCGAGATCGTCTCCGCGCTGGGGGACGCCGTCCGCATCGACGGCGAAAACCGCGCGCCGAACATCTCCCATCTCACCTTCGAGGGGGGCGGCGGCTCGCTCGTGAACGTGTTGGACCTGAAAGGGATCTCCTGCTCGGGCGGAGCGGCATGTTCCGCGCACGCCGCGCAACCTTCCCACGTCATGCTCGCGATGGGGCGTTCCCCCGCGCAGGCGAAGAAGGGCGTGCGCTTTTCCTTCGGCGCGGAGACGACGGAAGAGGAGGCGCGTTTTGCCGCCCGCACGGTGATCGGCGCGCTGTCTTGAAGGCGGTTTTTCAAACTCGCCGTTATTATATGAATTTCTCCCCCTGTCGCGTGCATTCGACAGGGATTTTTTCTTCTAAACGATAAAAAATCGGCATACATTATGGTAGTTCGGCGGACCCCCGCCGTTCAATTATTCCGAAAAGAGGTAACGTTATGAACGAAGAACTCGACTATGCCGAAATGCTCGAAATCCCCGTGGAGACGGTAACGGTGAAGCACAAAGAGCGCCGCCGCCGCGCGAAGGAACCCGACCTTCGGGACCAACTCGTGGAGCAGGTGAACGACCGCATGGAGGAGCCCGCGCCCGATCCCGCCTATGCGGAGAGCCGCGAGATCGAACGCGAGGTAAAGCCAAACGGCAAGCAAAAGCTCGCCAAGCGGCTCATCCTCGGCGAATTTATCGCCGCCTGCGCGCTGTGCGCCGTCATCTTCCTCACCAACATTTTCATGACGAACAGCGCGATCAACACATGGGTGCGCGGGCTCGTGCAGGGCTCGGCGTCCACCGCGGACACGCGGGTGTATTCCGACTTCACGCTCTCCTCCGTCGTGCGCGACGAGGACGCGAACATCGCGGTCTCGGGGACGGGCGTGCTCTCCTTCACGGCGCAGTGCTTCGTCTACGCGCCCTGCGAGGACGGCACGGTCTCGGCGATCTACGGGGACGAGGAGAGCGGCTATACCGTCGAGCTCGCCCATTCGGATACCTTCACGAGCATCGTGAGCGGGCTCCGCTATCCGTTCGTCGCGGAGGGGGACGTTCTGCGGCACGACGTCGCGCTCGGCTATTCGGACGGGACGAGAGAGGTCCGCGTGATGTTCTACGAGGGCGACGAACTGCTGAATTGTTGCGTCGTCGGCGAGGACGGGCTTGCGTGGAGCTGATCGGACCCGCCTGCGCGTTCATCCGCTCTTTCTCGTCGTCGGCGTTCTGACGGCGTTCACGGGACAGCTTCTCCTCTTTTTGGGGGCGTGTCTTGCCGCGCTCGAACACGAATGCGCCCACGCCTTCGTCGCGAGACGGTACGGATTCAAGCTGGACAGCGTCGTCCTCATGCCGTACGGGGCGGTGATCTCGGGCGATATTACGGGCATCTCCAAGAGGCAGGAACTCGCCGTTCTGGCGGCGGGACCCCTCGCGAACGCCGCCACCGCGCTCTTCTTCATCGCGCTTTGGTGGCTGTTTCCCGAGACGTATCCCTTCACAGACGCCGCGGCGTATCTCTCCCTCTCCCTCTTTTTCGTCAATCTGCTCCCCGCCTATCCGCTCGACGGGGGCAGAATGCTCAAAGCCGCGTTGCAGCCGCTCGGCAAAAAGCGGGCGAGCGCGATCTGCCTTTCGTTGAGCTTCGCCGTCGCGGCGGCGGTCATGGCATATTTCGTCGTCTCCTGTTTCACCGCGCCCGCGTGGACGGCGCTCGCGTTCTCCGTCATGCTCGCGTTCGGCGCGGCGGGCGGCGGAAAGTACCGCCGCCTCTCCTTTTCGCGGACGAAGAGCTTCGCGCGGGGCGTCGAGGAGATGCGCGTCGCCATCTCTGCCGACTGCACGGTGCGGGATGCGCTTCGCTTTCTCCGCGAGGATAAATACCTCACGCTGCTCCTCTTCGAGGGGGAGAAATTTTACGGGGAGCTCGCCGAAGAGGAATTTCTTTCGGCGGTCTCGCGGGGCGATTACGGGCGGACGCTGCGCGAATGTATGCCGATTTATTAAAAACAGTTGAAAATTTTGTTCGCTTATGATACAATGTTTCCGTACCTCGCGGAGCGGGGCAGGGAACGGGTATGAAAAGAGAATGGTTTTTCGACCGCTTCTGCAACGAACAGATCGTCGTCTATGCGGAGGACGGGAAAATAATCGAAATGGGCGTGGAGCACGAGCCGAGCGGCAACGTGCTCGGCAACGTCTATAAGGGGAGGGTGTGCAACGTCGTCGCGGGCATGCAGGCGGCGTTCGTCTCCTGCGGCATGGAGCGGAATTGCTATCTCCCCCTCGACGAAGGCACGGCGCTCTTTTCCACCTACGACGGCGCGGGCAACGTGCGGGAACGGCTCTGCCTCAAAGAGGGGGACGAGATCCTCGTACAGGTCGTGAAGGCGCCGCGCGGCAACAAGGGCGCGAAGATCACCTGCGACCTCTCCTTCGTCGGGAAAAACCTCATCTACCTTCCCAAAACGGATTTTTTGGGTATCTCCCGCAAGATCACCGACGACGCCGTGCGCGGAACGCTCCTCAAAGAGGCGGACAAGTTCCGCGAAAAGGGGGAGGGGTTCATCGTCAGGACGGCGGCGCAGGAGGCGAGCAAGCGGCATCTGCGCACCGAGGCGGAATATCTCAAACGCGTCTACCGTGCCGCGTTGAAGGAGGCGCGCACCGCGCCCGTCGGCACGGCGGTTTACAGCGAATACGATCTCCCCGTCAAGGTCATGCGCGATTCCCTCGGCGGCGTGAACAAAATTTACGTCGGCGACAGGGAGCTCTATGAAAAGGTGCTCCGCCTCGCGCGCATGCGGAGCGATTTGAACGAAAAACAGATCGTCATGTACGAGGGACGCCGCCAAATGTTCGCGCAGTTCGGGCTCAGCGAGCAGATCCTCAAACTCGCGGAACCGCGCGTGGAATTGGAAAACGGGGCGTATCTCGTGATCGACCGCACCGAGGCGATGACGGTCATCGACGTCAACACGGGAAAATTCACGGGCGAGACGGATCTCGAAAGCACGGTCTACGAAGTCAATCTGCTGGCGGCGCGCGAGATCGCGCGGCAGGTGCGCCTCCGCAACATCGGCGGCATCGTCGCGGTCGACTTCATCGATATGGCGGAAGAGGAGCACCGCGCCGCCGTCAACGCCGCGCTCGCGGACGCGCTCTCTCTCGACCGCGCCAAGAGCAGGGTGCTCCCTATGAGCGAGCTCTGCGTAACGCTCTTCACGCGCAAGCGCACGAACAACGAGTTGCAGTCCTTCCTGTTGCAGCCATGTCCCCATTGTACGCGGGAGGGGTTCGTCCTCTCGCACACCTATATGGCGATGCGGTTGCGCAGCGAGATCCTCGATTGCTTCGCGAACGGATACCGATCCGTCATCATCGAGCTCAACCGCTCCCTCATGGAAAAAATTCTCGGCGAGCGGTATTTCTCCATCGAGGCGCGCACGAGCTGGGCGGACAAGCGGGTCTATCTCATTCCGCACCGCACCTTTCACGAGGAGCAGTACACCCTCCGCGGCGACAACGCCGCCGTGCTCACGCTCCCCGACGACGCGCAGCTCCTCTACTGACGCATACCGACGCAGAGGACGGCGGGGGCTCCGCTTTCTTTGGCGGAGCCCCCGCCATCTTTGAAAAATGAAAAACAGCGCGGCGGGCTCTGCCCGCCGCGCTGTTTATGTTTTATCTCTTTTGATGAGACTCCCTCGACCCATGTTTTATGAAAAACGAGATCCCCCTCCCCGCGCATTGCGCGGGGAGGGGATACGGGGAGAGGGCGCACCCCATTTGCGCGACACTTCGCGCTTCTTGTCAGATAGGACGAAGAAGAGCGCGAGCAAGTTACAGCGGCGCGGAAGGTTTCCTCGTGCGATTTTTTTCGCAAGCAAAAAATCGCACGAAACCTTTACGGCGCGGAGCAGGGTCTCCCTGCGGCAGCGCACCCAATTTGCCGAACCCTTTCGGCTTCTTGTCCGATAGGA
>CANQMN010000008.1 GCA_947624965.1 uncultured Clostridia bacterium | reverse complement strand
AAAAAATCGCACGAGGAAACCTTCCGCGCCGCTGTAACTTGCTCGCGCTCTTCTTCGTCCTATCGGACAAGAAGCCGGAAGGGTTCGGCAAATTGTGTGCGCTGCCGCAGGGAGACCCTGCTCCGCGCCGTAAAGGGTTCGTGCGATTTTTTGCTGACGAAAAAAATCGCACGAGGAAACCTTCCGCGTCGCTGTAACTTGCTCGCGCTCTTCTTCGTCCTATCGGACAAGAAGCCGAAAGGGTTCGGCAAATTGTGTGCGCTGGCGCAAAAGCGTGGTTTTGCTCCGCGCAGAGTGCCGCCGTGCGGCAACTCGGCGGCGCGATAGTTTGCCCTTTCCCTTGTATCCCCCTCCCCGCGCAAAGCGCGGGGAGGGGGATACAATAAGGAAAAGCGCGCCCGACGGAACTTTCCGTCGGGCGCGTAATGTTTTTTAAATCGTGCAAACGCCGGGAATTTTGCGGGGCGCGGTTCAGTTTTGTTTCAGGCAGGCGAGATAGCCTTCGAGTTTTTGGCGGGAAACTCTGTCCAATTCCCGATATTGTTTGACGAGGGCAATTTCTTCCTGCGTGAGGACGGGCGCGGCGTTTTTGCCGATGGGGCCGCCGAAATCATCCGATCTGCCCACGAGATAGTCCACCGAACAATCAAACAAGTCGGCATAGGCAATGAGGCTCTCGATGTGCGGCTCGCGCAAGCCGTTCTCATAACAGGCAATGGTCGCTTGGCTTATTCCAAGCCGTTGCCCAAGTTGCTTTTGCGTAAGACGGCTCTCCGAACGCAACGATTTCAGAATTTCCGAGATATACATGCGCGCACCCCTTATCTGGTTTTACAATTAAAAAGTTTATTGCGATTGCAATATTTTTGCTTGACAAAATTAGTGTTGCTATTTATAATAAAATTACAAATGCAATTTTACAAAAAGGAGAAAAAATGAAAACGAAAATTATGCTTGCGCTTCTCTGCGCGGCGGTGATGTGTATGCCCCTTGCGGCGTGCGGCGAAGAGGAACAAACGCCCGTGGATGACGCGGGGTACTCGCTTACGGCGGATACCGACTTCGACGCGCTCGTCTCGGATCAAGTGACGGAGGAACAGTGGGACGCGGCGTTTTCAAACGAGGGATTTGCGGGATGTACGGCGCAACTCATCCATCCCGACATGACGATCACGACGGGCTTCGGATACAAGAAAACAGACGACGGGTATGATCTTTGCTTTAAGCTCACCTATATCTACGATGACGAGCCCGTGCAGGACGAGATGATCGCGCGTGTTGCGGGAACGCAGGCGACGCAATACAGAAAAGTCGGCGACGGCTATCAGTATATGACGGTGGATATCGGAGGTGACGAGCACAAGGACGACGGAGAGTGGTCGTTCTCCTTCCGCATGTATATTGCCTATGACTTTGCGGGACAGTTCGAGAAGTTCACTTACGACGAGGCCCAACACGCCTACACCTATGAGGGCAATACGCTGAAAGTGCCGTATTCTCCTATGGAAGCCATGGGAGAATATACCGTTTCCTATGCAACGTTGAAGTTCTCGGGGAGCAAACTCGCCTATGCCAAGGTGAAACTTTCCGTCGGAGACGAGGAAGTTTATAAGTATTACGACTACGGCAAGACGGAGGTCGTCATTCCCGAAAACGCAGAACCCGCGCCCGCGGAGTGAACTTCCCACACAAAAAACGATAGAACATTTCCCCCTCATTCGCTTGACGAAAGAGGGGGCTTTTTGGTATAATATTGTCATGAACAGGGCAAGCGGTTTTCTCCGCATGGCGCGGGGGACGGTTTCAAAAGTTTGTTCGTATTAAAGGCGGTTTTTTCGTACGGAAAAAATCTGCCTTCTTTTATTTCGGGAGGAAGAGATGAAAAAAGTTGCGATCGTCATGGGCAGCGATTCCGATCTGCCCGTCGTTGAAAAGGCGTTCGGCGTGCTTGCCGAATTGGAGATCCCCTACGAGGTGCACGTCTATTCGGCGCACCGCACGCCCGAGGAGGCGAAGAAATTCGCCGCTTCCGCGCACAGAAAGGGATTCGGCGCGATCATCTGCGCGGCGGGCATGGCGGCGCATCTCGCGGGCGCGATCGCGGCGAACACCGTTCTCCCCGTCATCGGCATTCCCGTAAAGGGCGCCGTACTCGACGGCATGGACGCGCTTCTCTCCACCGTGCAGATGCCCTCCGGCATCCCCGTGGCGACGGTCGCCATCGACGGGGCGAAGAACGCGGCGTATCTCGCGGCGGAGATCCTCGCCGTCTCGGACAAGGCGATACGGGACAAGCTCGTCGGCATTCGCGCGAAGGCTTCCCGCGAGGTCCTCGAAAAGGATAGGACGATCGCCGAAAAATACAATCGATGACCCGTACGGGTGAAAATAAAATTTCAGGAGAAACAGAAAACCATGGAAAAGAAGGAACAGCTCTACGAGGGAAAGGCGAAGAAGGTTTACGCGACGGAGAACGAAGATCTCGTCATCGTCTCGTATAAGGACGACGCGACGGCGTTCAACGGGCTCAAAAAGGGGACCATCGTCGGCAAGGGCGTCGTGAACAACCGCATGACGAACATGATGATGCAACTGTTGGAAAAGAGCGGCGTTCCCACGCACTTCGTGGAGGAACTTTCGGACCGCGACACCCTCGTGAAGAAGGTGAAGATCGTCCCGCTCGAAGTGATCATCCGCAACGTTTCGGCGGGCAGTTTTGCCAAGCGTTACGGCGTGGAGGAGGGCATTCCCTTCGACGAGCCCACCATCGAATTTTCCTACAAGAACGACGAATTGGGCGACCCGCTCCTCAACGACTATCACGCGCTCGCGCTGAAACTCGCCACGAAGGAGGAGATCGAGCTCATCAAGAAGTACGCCTTCAAGGTGAACGAGACGCTCAAAGAGTACTTCCTCACGCTCGGCGTGCGCCTTATCGATTTCAAACTCGAATTCGGCAAGACGTCGGACGGAACGATCGTGCTGGCGGACGAGATCTCCCCCGACACCTGCCGTTTCTGGGACGCAAAGACGGGCGAGAAGCTGGATAAAGACCGTTTCCGCCGCGACCTCGGCGGCGTCGAGGACGCGTATAAAGAAATTTTCAAGAGAGTTACGGGAAAGTAATTCCCGAGGATCGTCCGCGCAGTTTCTGCGCGGACAGGTTTTTTTCGCCGTCTCCGCCCGTGCGGGGCGGTTGCGAAACAGGAGAAGGTATGGCTGAAATTCACGAAGAATGCGGCGTATTCGGCATCTTTGCGCCCGCAAGACAGGACGTCGCGAGCACCTGCTATTATGCGCTCTTTGCGCTCCAACACCGCGGGCAGGAGTCGGCGGGCATCGTCGTCAACGACGACGGCGTTTTCAGGACGTACAAGGACGCGGGGCTCGTCAACGATGTGTTCACTGCCGAGAACCTCGCCCGCCTCGGCGAGGGAAATATGGCGATCGGGCACGTCCGCTATTCCACGACGGGCGGCGGCGGCAGGGAGAACGCCCAGCCCATCGTCGTCAACCACTTAAAGGGCAATATGGCGCTCGCGCACAACGGCAATCTCGTCAATTCGTACGAACTCCGCAGCGAGCTCGAAAACGAGGGGAGCATCTTCCATACGACCACGGACACCGAGGTCATCTCCTACATCATCACGAAGGAGCGCGTGAAGAGCCGCTCCATCGAGGAGGCGGTGCTCGGGGCGATGGACAGGCTCCGCGGCGCGTATTCCCTCATCGTGATGTCTCCCACCAAGCTCATCGCCGCGCGCGATCCGCAGGGATTCCATCCGCTCTGCTACGGGCGGCGGGAGGACGGCGCGTATATCGTCGCCTCGGAGAGCTGCGCGCTCGACGCCATCGGCGCAAAGACGATCAGGGAGGTGGAGCCGGGCGAGATGCTCGTCTTTACGCAGGACGGCGTCCGCAGCGACAGGAGCCACTGCGGCGGGAAGAAGTCGCTGTGCGTGTTTGAATATCTCTACATCGCCCGTCCGGACTCCGTCATCGAGGGGAGATCCGTCCACGAGGCGAGAAAACAGGCGGGGAGATTTCTTGCGGCGAAATACAAGATCGAAGCGGACGTCGTCGTCGGCGTTCCCGATTCCGGTCTCGACGCCGCTTACGGCTATGCGGAGGCTTCGGGCATTCCGTACGCCATCGGCTTTATCAAGAACAAGTACATCGGCAGGACGTTCATCGCGCCCGTGCAGGCGGCGCGCGAGGACAGGGTGCGCATAAAGCTCAACGTGTTGAAGTCCGCCATCGACGGGAAGCGGGTCGTGCTCGTGGACGACTCCATCGTGCGCGGCACGACGTGCGCGCGCATCGTGCGCCTGCTCCGCGACGCGGGCGCGAAGGAAGTGCACATGCTCTCCTCGGCTCCCGCCTTTCTCAATCCCTGCTATTACGGCACGGATATCGATTCGCGCGATAACCTCATCGCGTGCCACCACTCCGTGCCCGAGATCGCAAACATCATCGGCGCGGACAGCGTGGGCTATCTCGATTTGAAGGACGTCTCGTTCCTCACGGGGGGAGACGGCACGGGATTCTGCACGGCGTGCTTCGACGGCAACTATCCCACCGAGGCGCCCACCGCGAGCGCGAAGAACAGGTTCGAGCGCCCCATCAGCGAAAACCCGAAATTCCAAAAACAATGACCATGCGGGGTCGGAAAAATTCAGGACGGGAAGGAATATGAAAAAGAGCTATTCGGACAGTTACAAAGAGGCAGGCGTAGATATCACCGCGGGATATCGGGCGGTGGAACTCATGAAAAAGCACGTCGCCCGCACCGTGCCGGACGGCGATGCGGACGTCATCGGCGGATTCGGCGGGCTGTATCCGCTCGACGTCGCGGGCATGGAGGAACCCGTGCTCGTCTCGGGCACGGACGGCGTGGGCACCAAACTGCGCATCGCCCAGCTCATGGACAAGCACGATACCATCGGCATCGACTGCGTCGCCATGTGCGTGAACGACGTCGTGTGTTGCGGCGCGAAGCCGCTCTTCTTCCTCGATTATATCGCCTGCGGGAAGAACATCCCCGAAAAGATCGCGGACATCGTGGGCGGGGTCGCGGAAGGATGCGTGCAGGCGGGCTGCCGGCTCGTCGGCGGCGAAACGGCGGAACATCCCGGCACCATGCCCGAGGACGACTACGATATCGCGGGCTTTACCGTGGGCGTCGTGGACCGCCGCAAGATCGTTGACAACAAGAAGATGAAGGCGGGCGACGTCATGCTCGCGCTTCCCTCCTCGGGCGTGCATTCCAACGGGTTCTCCCTCGTGCGCAAGGTGTTCGACATCGAACACGCGGATCTTTCCGCGCCCGTGGCGGAGCTCGGCGGGAAGTCCCTCGGCGAGACCCTTCTCGCGCCCACCGTCATCTATGTAAAGCCCGTGCTCGCGCTGTTGGAGCAGGTGGAGGTAAAGGGCATCTCCCACATCACGGGCGGCGGCTTCTACGAAAACATGCCCCGTTCCATTCCGGAGGGGCTGGGCGTGCGCATCCGCAAGCGCGACGTCCGCGTGCCGCAGATCTTCCGCCTTTTGCAGGAGAGGGGGAACATCTCCGAGCACGACATGTTCAATACCTTCAATATGGGCGTCGGAATGAGCGTCGTCGTCGCCGAAGAGGACGTCGCGAAGGCGTTGGAGATCTTGCACGCGCACGGCACGGACGCCTATCGGCTCGGCGTCATCGTCGCTGGCGACGGCGTGATCTTGGAATAAACGGGAGCGCGGGAGAAAATCGTGGATAAGATCAAGATCGCCGTCCTCTGTTCGGGCGGCGGGACCAATTTTCAGGCGATCGTCAATGCGCAGGAAGCGGGGCTCATCCCCCACGGCGAGATCGTGCTCGTCGTTACGGACAGCAAGACCGCGCACGTGCTCGAACGCGCCGCGCGGCACGGCATCGAGACCGCGGTGTTCGACAGGGCGGAATACCCGCGCGAGGCGCGCGAAAAGGCAATTTTCGACCGTCTCGGCGAGAGCGGCACGGAACTCGTCGTGCTCGCGGGATTTATGACGGTGCTCTCCCCGCGCTTTGTAAAGGCGTACGAGAACCGCATGATAAACATCCACCCCGCGCTGTTGCCCTCCTTCGGCGGGCTCGGCATGTACGGGCTCCACGTGCACGAGGCGGCGCTCGCCCGCGGCGTTAAGGTTACGGGCGCGACGGTCCACTATGTTACTGAGGCGTGCGACGGCGGACCCATCATCGCCCAGCGGGCGGTGGAGGTGCGGGAAGGGGACACGCCCGAGACCCTGCAAAAGCGCGTCATGCGCGAGGCGGAGTGGGTCATTCTTCCCGAAGCCGTGGAGACGGTGTGTTTGAAACTTTTCAACGAGCGGCGCAAGGCGGAATGACCGCCGCGCAGATGACCATCGAAAAAAACAAGGAGAAAATCTCATGAGCAGGACAAGAAAAACGCTTGCGCGCGCGATGGGCGCGTGCAGTTATCCCGGAAGGGGGATCGTCGTCGGCAAGACGTCGGACGGCAAACGGGCGGTGCTGTGCTACTTCATCATGGGCAGGAGCGCGAACAGCCGCAACCGCGTGTTCCGCGAGTACGGCGACGAGGTAAAAACAGAGCCCTTCGACGCATCCAAAGTGGAGGACCCTTCCCTCATCATCTATTCCCCCGTAAAAACCGTGGGCAGGGACGTCATCGTAACCAACGGCGACCAGACGGACACCATCGAGGCGTCCTTAAAGGCGGGGCACTGTTTCCGCCATGCGCTCATGCGGCGCACGTTCGAGCCGGACGCGCCCAACTACACGCCGCGCATCAGCGCCCTGCTCCATCTCGGCAGCCGCCCTTCGGACTATACGTACGAGCTCTCCATCTTGAAATGCGCGGACGGCAAGGGCAAGAAGTGCGACCGATATTTCTTCGTCTGCGAGCCCGAGAGCGGGACGGGTCGCTTTCTGCACACCTACAAAAAGGACGGCGCGCCGCTTCCCTCCTTCGAGGGAGAGCCCGAGCGCGTGAAGCTCGGCAACGACCTCAAAGCGATCGCCGCGGAGATCTGGGACAATCTCGATGCGGACAACAAGATCTCGCTCTATTGCCGTGCGATCGATTTGAAGACGGGCGCGACGGAGAGCGTTCTCTATAACAAATACGAAAAGTGAGGAAGAGGGCATGAACGAATTTTCTTTGAAATACGGCTGTAATCCCAACCAAAAGCCCGCGCGCATCTATATGGAGGACGGCGGCGAACTTCCCGTCGAAATTTTGTGCGGCAGACCGGGCTATATCAATTTCCTCGACGCGTTCAACGCGTGGCAGCTCGTAAAGGAGATCAAGGAGAGCACGGGGAAGTGCGCGGCGACGAGCTTCAAGCATGTCTCGCCCACGTCTGCGGCGATCGGCAAGCCCCTCTCGCCCGCGCTCAAAAAGGCGTGTTTTGCGGACGACATCGAGGGGTTGGACGATTCCCCCCTCGCCTGCGCCTATGCCCGCGCCCGCGGGACAGACAGAATGAGTTCCTTCGGCGATTGGATCGCGCTCTCGGACGAATGCGACGAGACGACCGCGAAGCTCATTGTGCGGGAGGTCTCGGACGGCATCATCGCGCCCGGCTATTCCGAAAAGGCGCTCGAACTTCTCAAAACCAAGCGCAAGGGGACGTACAACATCGTCAAGATCGACCCCTCCTACGTTCCCGCGCCCGTCGAGCGCAAGCAGGTGTTCGGCGTCACCTTTGAACAGGGACGGAACAATTTCAAGATAGACAGGGCGCTCCTCACGAACCTCGTAACGAAGAACAAGGCTCTGCCCGAGGAGAAGGCGACCGACCTCATCATCTCTCTCATCACGCTCAAATATACGCAGTCCAACTCCGTGTGCTTTGCGGCGGACGGGCAGGCGATCGGCGTCGGCGCGGGACAGCAGTCCCGCATCCACTGCACGCGGCTCGCGGCGCAGAAAGCCGATCTCTGGCATCTCCGCCAGCACGAAAAGGTCCTCTCTTTGCAGTTCGCCGAGGGGATCGGCAGACCCGAAAAGAACAACATCATCGATCTGTATCTCTCGGACGAGGAGAGCGGCGACGTGCTCGGCGACGACGTTTGGAGAAAGAATTTCGCCGTCCGTCCCGCGCCCTTCACCCATGCGGAGAAGGAGGCTTACTTAAAGACGGTCTCGGGCGTCTCCTTGGGGAGCGACGCGTTTTTCCCGTTCTCGGACAACATCGAGCGGGCGTTCAGGAGCGGCGTCTCCTACGTCGCCGAGCCCGGCGGGAGCGTGCGCGACGACCTCGTCATCGAGGCGGCGGACAGGCACAATATGGTGATGGCGTTTACGGGGATGAGACTTTTTCACCACTGAAAAGTTTCGCACAAAATCTTTTCCTGCGGAAAATCTTTTGTGCGAGGGGTCAAGTCGGGCATCTCTCGGCAATTCGCCCGCGAACGGAGATGTCCTCAAAGGCGGTAAGCCTACGGCAGTGTGGCAAATTGCGTGCGCTCCGCAGGGGGACCCTGCTTCGCGCCGTAATTTTACAGCCCTCCGCCTGTGTTCTCGTTACGGGAGCGGTGGAACAAAGGAAATCAAGAAACCGATTTCGGGAGAAAAGCAATGGATATTTTGGTCGTCGGGGGCGGCGGGAGAGAACATGCCGTCATCAAGACATTGAAAAAGAGCAAGAAGTGCGGATATATCTGGTGTCTGCCGGGGAACGGCGGGATCGCCGCGGACGCGGAATGCGTCCCCGTGAAGGCGACGGATATCGACGGCATCGTCGCCTTCGCCGAAGAGAAGAAGCCGAATTTTGCCGTGGTAACGCCCGACGATCCGCTCTGCATGGGGCTCGTGGACAGGCTGGAAGAACTCGGCGTGCCCTGTTTCGGTCCGCGCGCGAACGCCGCGATCATCGAGGGGAGCAAGGTGTTCTCCAAACAGCTCATGAAAAAGTACGGCATTCCCACGGCGGAGAGCCGCGTCTTTACGGACGCGGACGAGGCGCTCTCCTTCCTCAAAACGAGCGAATATCCCACCGTCGTCAAGGCGGACGGGCTCGCGCTCGGCAAGGGCGCGATCATCGCCCAGACGTACGGGGAAGCCGAAAAAGCCGTCCGCGACATGATGGTGGATAAAATTTTCGGCGAGAGCGGGAGCCGTATCCTCGTCGAAGAGTTTCTCACGGGTCCCGAGGTCTCCGTTTTGTCCTTCACGGACGGAAAGGTCGTCGTCCCCATGGTCTCCTCCATGGATCACAAGCGGGCAAAGACGGGGGACGAAGGGCTGAATACGGGCGGCATGGGAACGGTCGCGCCCAATCCCTACTATACGGAGAAGATCGCCGCGCAGTGTATGGAGCAAATTTTTCTCCCCACGGTAAGGGCGATGAACGCGGAGGGGCGCACCTTCCGCGGGTGTCTCTACTTCGGGCTCATGCTCACGCCGAAAGGACCCAAGGTCATCGAGTACAACTGCCGCTTCGGCGATCCCGAAACGCAGGTCGTTCTGCCCCTTCTCGAAAGCGATCTCTTGGACGTGATGCTCGCCTGCCGCAACGGCACGCTCGGCGAGACGGAGGTGAAATTCTCCGCGGGCGCGGCGTGCTGTGTGGTGCTCGCCTCCGAAGGATACCCGCAAAAGTACAAGACGGGGTACGAAATCTCTCTGCCCGAGACGAAAGAGGGGGAGAATATTTTCATCGCGGGGGCGAAGCGCGAAGGGGGAAAACTTCTCACCGCGGGCGGGAGAGTGTTGGGCGCGACGGCGACAGCTCCTTCCCTGCGGGAGGCGGTGGAGCGCGCCTATGCGCTCGCGGACAGGATCTGTTTTGAAAACGCATACAAACGCGCGGACATCGGCGCGAGAGCTTTGAAAGCGTTGGAGGCTTAAATGGTTTACAGAATTTACGTCGAGAAAAAGGAAGGCTTCGATTTTGAGGCGCGGAAACTGCTCGCGGACGTGCGCGAACTGTTGGAGATCCGCGGCGCGGAAAAGATCCGCGTCGTCAACCGTTACGACGCCGAGGAGATCGAAAAATCGCTCTTCGACGCCTGCGTCCGGACGGTGTTTTCCGAACCGCAGATGGACGTCGCGACGGAGACGCTCGACGATGCGGGCGCAAAGACGTTCGCGGTGGAGTATCTCCCCGGGCAGTTCGATCAGCGCGCCGATTCGGCGGCGCAGTGCATCCAGCTCATCTCCCAAGGGAAACGTCCCCTCGTGCGCACGGCAAAGGTCTACCTCGTGTACGGGAACGTCTCCGAGGAAGAGCTCGGGGCGATCGAGAAGTACGTCATCAACCCCGTCGAGAGCCGCAAAGCGGCGCTCGGTCTGCCCGAGACCCTTCGCATCGAGCACCCCGTCCCCACCGAAGTGGAGACGTTGCACGGGTTTTTGCAGCTGGACAGGGCAGGGCTCGAAGCGTTCGTGGAAAAGTACGCGCTCGCCATGGACGCGGACGATATCGCTTTCTGCCAAAACTATTTCCGCACGGAGCGGCGCGATCCCACGCTCACCGAGATCCGCATGATCGACACCTATTGGTCGGATCATTGCCGCCACACTACCTTTCTCACGACGATCGACGGCGTGAAGTTCGAGGACGAGACGCTGCGGGAAGCGTATGAAGAATATCTTGCGGCGCGCAGGGAACTGGACCGCAAGAAGCCCGTCAACCTCATGGACATTGGCACGATCGCGGCGAAACTTCTGAAAAAGCGCGGCATGCTCGAAAAGCTGGACGAGAGCGAGGAGATCAACGCGTGCACCGTAAAGATCAAGGTGAACGTAGACGGCAAGGAGGAGGACTGGCTTCTCCTCTTCAAGAACGAGACGCACAACCATCCCACCGAGATAGAGCCCTTCGGGGGCGCGGCGACGTGCATCGGCGGCGCCATCCGCGACCCGCTCTCGGGCAGGAGCTATGTCTATGCCGCCATGCGCGTTACGGGCGCGGCGGATCCGCTCCGCCCCGTGCGCGACACGATGAAGGGAAAACTTCCCCAAAGAAAGCTCGTTACGACGGCGGCGGCGGGATATTCCTCCTACGGCAACCAGATCGGGCTCGCGACGGGACAGGTGGACGAAATTTATCACGAAGGGTATGCGGCGAAGCGGTTGGAGATCGGCGCGGTCATCGCGGCGACGCCCGCAGAGAACGTGCGGCGGGAGACGCCCGCGCCCGGCGATAAAGTGATCCTCCTCGGCGGAAGAACGGGGCGGGACGGCTGCGGCGGCGCGACGGGCTCCTCCAAATCGCACACCCTTCAATCGCTCACGCTGTGCGGCGCGGAAGTCCAAAAGGGCAACGCGCCCGAGGAGCGGAAACTGCAACGGCTGTTCCGCAATAAGGACGCGATGCTCCTCGTGAAGCGCTGCAACGATTTCGGCGCGGGCGGCGTCTCCGTCGCCATCGGCGAGCTCGCGGACGGGCTCTCCATCGACCTCGATCTCGTCCCCAAAAAGTACGACGGGCTGGACGGCACCGAACTTGCCATCTCGGAGAGCCAGGAGCGCATGGCGGTCGTCGTCGAGGCGGACAAGGCGGAGAAGTTCATCGAATATGCGCGGGAAGAGAACCTCGAAGCGACCGTCGTTGCGACGGTTACCGAGGAAAAGCGGTTGAAGATGCGCTGGAACGGCAAGACCATCGTGGACGTCTCGCGCGAATTTTTGAACAGCAACGGCGCGGAGAAGCACATCTTCGTCGCGCCCGAAAGGTGCGGAGATTACGCGCGGGCGATCCCTTCGGACTTTGCGGAGGGCATGAAGGCGCTCGTTTGCGATCTCAACGTCTGCTCCAAGCGCGGGCTCTCCGAGCGGTTCGATTCCACCATCGGCGCGGGCACGGTGCTCATGCCCTTCGGCGGAAAATATCAATATACGCCGCCGCAGGCGATGGCGCACCTCGTCTCGGTGGAAAAGGGGCACACGGATACCGTGTCCTATATGAGTTGGGGCGGCAATCCGCACGTCGCGGAAAAGAGCCCCTATCACGGCGCCTATCTCGCCGTGGTGGAATCGCTCTCCAAACTCGTGGCGAGCGGCGCGTCCTTCGAGGACGTGTACCTCTCCTTCCAGGAATATTTCCTCAAACCCCAAAAAGATCCCGCGCGCTGGGGGCAGCCGCTCTCCGCGCTCCTCGGCGCGTTCAAAGCGCAGCTCGACTTCGGGGTCGCCGCGATCGGCGGCAAGGACAGCATGTCGGGCACGTTCGAGAAGATCGACGTCCCGCCCACGCTCGTCTCCTTCGCGGTGACGACGGGGAAGGTCTCCGAGGTCGTCTCGCCCGAATTCAAGGCGGCGGGGCACGACGTCGTGCTCCTGAAACCGGAATACGAGAACGGTCTGCCCGTTCCCGCCTCCCTCTTGAAGAACTTCCGCACCGTTACGGAGCTCCTCCGCACGGGCAAGGCGGTCTCCGCCTACACCCCCGTGTACGGCGGCGTCGCGGAGGGCGTGTTCAAGATGTGCCTCGGCAACATGATCGGCTTCCGTTATGCGGAGGGCGTACCCATGTCCGAGATATTCGGCTATTCGTACGGCGCGTTCGTTCTCGAACTTTCGGGAAAGGAGCAGATCGGCACGCCCCTCGGCAGAACGGAGCGGGAGCCCGCGATCGTGCGCGGGGGAGAGCGGCTTCCGCTCGCCGCGCTCAATAAGCTGTATGAAGAAAAGCTCGAACCGGTGTACGCGTGCAACACGCCCGCGCCCGCGGGAAGGGCGGAGAACGCGAGCTGTTCGGCTCGCTCCGCGGCGCACCCCGCCTGCAAGACGGCAAGACCGCGCGTGCTCATCCCCGTATTCCCCGGGACGAATTGCGAATACGATACGGCGAAGGCGTTCGCGGATGCGGGCGCGATCCCCGAAATTTTCGTCATCCGCAACAACTCCGCGGAGGAGGTCTCCCGTTCGGCGGAACAGTTTGCGAAGCGGCTCTCGCAAAGCGAAATATTGTTCGTCCCCGGCGGCTTTTCGGGCGGCGACGAACCGGACGGCTCTGGCAAGTTCATCACGGCGTTTTTCCGCGGCGAGGCGGTGAAGGAGCAGGTCGGCGCGCTCTTGGAGCGGCGCGACGGGCTGATGGGCGGCATCTGCAACGGCTTCCAAGCCCTCATAAAGCTCGGGCTCGTGCCGTACGGGAAGATCGTCGAGACGGACGAGACTTGTCCCACGCTCACCTATAACGACATCGGGCGGCACCAGAGCCGCATCGTGCGCGTGCGCGTCGCCTCCGTGAAGTCTCCCTGGCTTTCGGGCGTAAAGACGGGGGATATATTCTCCGTTCCCGTCTCGCACGGGGAGGGCAAGTTCGTCGCGAGCGACGCGCTTATCGGAAAGCTCGCCGAAAACGGACAGATCATGACGCAGTATGTCGATTTGGACGGGAAGGCGACGATGGACATCCGCTTCAACCCCAACGGGAGCGCGAACGCCGTCGAGGGCATCCTCTCGCCCGACGGCAGAGTGTTCGGCAAGATGGGGCACGCCGAGAGGAAGGGGTACGGGCTGTATAAAAACGTACCGGGCGAATACGACATGAAGCTCTTTGAGAGCGCGGTAAAATATTTCAAGTAACGAAAAAATATTTTTTACGGAGATATATTTTATGAAATCGGACATCGAGATCGCGCAGGAGGCGGAACTGCGCCCCATCCGCGACATTGCGGCGCGGGCGGGCGTTCCGGAAGAGGAACTCGACTATTACGGCAAGTATAAGGCGAAGATCGGGCTCGGCGTCATGAAGCGCCCCGCCGCGGACGGCAAACTCATCCTCGTTACCGCCATCACCCCTACGCCCGCGGGCGAGGGCAAGACGACGACCACCATCGGTCTTGCGGACGGGCTCTCCCGCCTCGGGAAGAAGGTCGTCGTCGCGCTCCGCGAACCCTCTTTGGGACCCGTGTTCGGCATCAAGGGGGGCGCGGCGGGCGGCGGCTATGCGCAGGTCGTTCCCATGGAGGACATCAATCTCCACTTTACGGGGGATTTCCACGCCATCGGCGCGGCGAACAACCTGCTCGCGGCGATGATAGACAACCACATCTTTCAGGGAAACGAGCTGGGCATCGACCCCGCGAAGATCACGTGGAAGCGCTGCGTGGACATGAACGACAGACAGCTCCGCTACATCGAGGACGGGCTGGGCGGACCCAAATCGGGCGTGCCGAGAAAGGACGGATACGACATCACGGTCGCAAGCGAGGTGATGGCGATCTTCTGCCTGTCCACCTCCATCTCCGATCTGAAAGAGCGGCTCTCCCGCATCGTCGTGGGCTATACCTATGAGGGAAAGCCCGTTACGGCGGGCGATCTCAAAGCGGCGGGCGCGATGTGCGCGCTCCTCAAAGACGCATTGAAGCCAAACCTCGTGCAGACACTCGAAGGGACGCCCGCGCTCGTCCACGGCGGACCGTTCGCCAACATTGCGCACGGGTGCAACTCCGTGATCGCGACAAAGACCGCGTTGAAACTCGGGGACTACGTCGTAACGGAGGCAGGCTTCGGCGGAGACCTCGGCGCGGAGAAGTTTCTCGATATCAAGTGCCGCTTCGCGGGGCTCAAACCCGCGGCATGCGTCGTCGTCGCGACGGTGCGCGCGCTCAAAATGCACGGCGGGCTCGCCAAGACGGAGCTCGCGCACGAGGATCTCGGCGCGCTCGAACGGGGACTGCCCAATCTTCTCCGCCACGTCTCCAATATGAAGAACGTCTTCGGGCTTCCCACCGTCGTGGCGGTCAACCGCTTCCCCGCCGATACGGACGCGGAGATCGCGCGCATCATCGAAAAGTGCAGAGCGCTCGGCGTAAACGTCGCGCTCTCCACCGTTTGGGCGGAGGGCGGCAAGGGCGGCGAAGCGCTCGCCCGCGAGGTCGTCCGCCTGTGCGGGGAGAAGAACGATTTCCGCTATTGCTACGACGCCGCGCTCCCGTTGAAGGCGAAAATAGACGCCATCGCGACGAAAGTATACGGCGGCAAGGGCGCAGAGTACACGCCCGAGGCGGAAGAGGAGCTCGCGCGGCTCGAAAAACTCGGCTTCGGGGGGCTGCCCGTCTGCATGGCAAAGACGCAATATTCCTTCTCGGACGACGCGGCGAAGCTCGGCGCGCCCGAAGATTTCACAATCACGGTGCGCTCGGTGAAAATTTCGGCAGGCGCGGGATTCGTCGTCGCGCTCACGGGCAACATCATGACGATGCCGGGGCTTCCCAAAGTTCCCGCCGCCGAGAAGATCGACGTAGACGAGAACGGAAAAATAACGGGGCTGTTCTGATGGAAGAGCGGCTGCTTGCGGCGGTCCCGCCCCTTTTGGCGTGGTACCGCGTCTGCAAAAGAGAGCTGCCTTGGCGGGGCGAGACGGATTTTTACCGCATCCTCGTCTCCGAGATCATGCTTCAACAGACGCGCGTGGAGGCGGTGAAGGGATATTATACCCGCTTCCTCGAAAAATTTCCCACGGCAAGCACGCTCGCCGCGGCGAGCGAAGAGGAGACGTTGAAGGCATGGGAGGGGCTCGGCTACTACTCCCGTGCGCGCAACCTGCGCAGAGCGGCGCAGGTCATCGCGGAGCGGGGCGTTCCCGCCTCTTACGAGGAGGTCCGCGCGCTCCCCGGCGTGGGGGATTACACGGCGGGTTCGCTCTCCTCCATCGCGCTGGGGCTTCCCTGCCCCGCGGTGGACGGGAACGTCTTGCGCGTGCTCTCGCGGCTCCTCGCGGATCCCGATAACACGGACGACTCCGCGACGAAAAAAAAGTTTGCGGCGATGCTGAAACGGGCGTATCCGCCCGAGACGGCGGATTTTTGCCAGGCGCTCATGGAGCTCGGCGCGCTCGTGTGCGTTCCGGGCGGCGCGCCGCTCTGCGGCGGGTGCCCGTGGGAGACGCTGTGCCTTGCGCACCTCGAAGGACGGGAGGAGAATTTTCCCGTGCGGAGCGAAAAGCGGGCTCGGAAGATCGTCTCGCTCCACGTATACGTTCTGCGGTGCGGGGGAAAGTACGCGCTTCGGCGGCGCGGGGAAGGGCTCCTTGCGGGCATGTGGGAGTTTCCCAATTCCGAGCGGGAGCAGAGCTTCGGGCAGGAGGCGGAGCAAAAGCGCGCGACGCACGTTTTCACGCACGTAGAGTGGCGCATGACGGGGCACCTCGTCGATGTGCGCGCGCGATCGCCCGAGTACGTTTGGGCGACGACGGAGGAGATCCGAAAAAATTACGCCGTTCCCTCGGCGTTCAAAGCGTTCGCGGAATGGCTAAAATAAGGGCAAATAAAAAGGCGCGTCGTCGCGCCTTTTTATTTACGGAATTGTTTATAAGACCCATTGTTACTTTGTGGGTCTTATTAAAATATTGTTCAATTTGAGCGCGATGCGGTTGGTCAAAGAGATCGTTGCCTGTATCGTGTAGTAGCCCAAGTTAGTCGAGAGCGTGATAGGCGTCCATGACATGAGCGTATTGTGTTCGTCGTAAATTCTCCCGTTTATCTTGATGTAATGATGATATGGTCCGGCATAGACGATGACGTCACAGCCGAAGATATTATAATATTTATAATTATAGATCAGAGAGTAGATCCAAAATACAAATGCCAAAAATATCAGCGCGCTTCCCAAATATATTTTCAAATAGTTTACCACCCAATCTGTCTGAAATGTCGGTTGGAAGGATACGATCTTGTAGGAATCCGCATATCCGTTTACCGAAATATAAGATTCTTCGGCGGTGTCTCCGTAGACGTAAAAAAGGATTTCTTTCGTCTCTATCAAACGTTCGTCCCTATCGTAAAACGCGACGGTAATATCACATTCATCGACTTCCTGATTAAACGTTACGGTCATACTGCAACTTGAAGTATCGGAGTCCTCGTTATAATAATTCAAAGAACAGCTGTCGCTGACGATTTTGAAGTTTGTGTGAGGAAGTTTGAAGAAGATGACAAAAAGTACGAGAGATATAAGGAGGACGAGCCGAGTCAGCCGATGCGCCAAAAGTTTTTTCCGTTCTTTCAACATGACAATTCCCTCAATAAAAAAAGTGCGTCCCATGAAGAGACGCACGAAAAACGTTTCTCTTCATGTTACCACACATTTTTTCCACAAACAGGAAAAAGAGAATACGTTTTTACCGGTTATTCCCTATTTGTGGAATATTAAAATGTGTGGTACGTTCAGTTTACCACACTATCGCGCAAATGTCAACATAAAAAATTTACCGATTGACAGCGGGCGGGGAATTTGGTATAATGGAAACGTTATGAGCGAAAGGGGCAAATTTATCGTATTCGAGGGGACGGACGGAAGCGGAAAATCCACGCAGATGAGTCTCCTCGGGAAATTTCTCAAAGGACGGGGCGTCGAATGCGTGCTCACCCGCGAGCCGACGGACAGTCCGTTCGGCGCGCTTCTCCGCGCGTGCATGACGGGGCGGATGGATACCGACGAACGCGCGATCGCCGCGCTGTTCGCCGCGGATCGGCTCGACCATATCCTCAATCCCGTCAACGGAATCAAAAAGGTGCTCGAAGCGGGCAAGACGGTGCTGTGCGACCGCTATTATTTTTCCTCCTTCGCCTATAACGGGAATTTCGTTCCGCTCGACTGGGTGATAGAGCTCAACCGCCCCGCGATGGAGGCGCTCCGTCCCGACCTCGTCGTCTTTCTCGACCTGTCCCCCGAGGAGGGGATGCGCCGCGTATCCCGCAGGGGGGAGACCGACCGTTACGAGACGCTGGATCGGCAGAAGCGGATCCGCGAAAATTATTTTGCGGCGTTTGCGCGCTTCCGCGCGTGCGAGCGCGTCGCGATGATCGCGAGCGAGGAGGATAAGGCGCGCACGCAGGAAAACGTGCAGAGAGCCGTTCTCCCGCTCTTCGGAGGTTGATATGTCCGAACTCGTGGTGGGCGTCGTCTTGAAGCCGCAGGGCATCCGCGGCGAATTGAAGGTAAAGCCGTATACGGACAGCGCGGAGGCGTTTCGCGCGTTCAAGCGCGTCTTTCTCGGCGGCGCGGAATACAAGGTGCTCTCGGTGCGGACGGGACCGGACGTCGTCTTTCTCGGGCTCCGCGGCGTGCCCGACCGCAACGCGGCGGAACTTCTGCGCGGGAAGGAGATCGCAATCCCCCGCGAGGAGGCGCCCGCCCCCGCGGAGGGAAGTTTTTACATCGCCGACATCCTCGGGAGCGAAGTGATCACGGAGGAGGGCGAGCCGCTCGGCGTCCTCACGGACGTCCGCAACGCGGCGACGGATATCTATACGTTGCTCTGCGGGGACAAAGAGATCCTCTTCCCCGCGCTCAAAGACGTCGTCGTAAAGTACGACGTCGCATGCAAACAGATCGTCGTGAACAAGAGACGGTTTTACGAAGTCGCCGTCCTTTGACGGGGGACGGCGCGGAACGTTTCCGCTGTCCGCCGAACTTTGTTTTCAGGGGGGATTTTCTCGATGAAGATCACCGTGCTTACCCTCTTTCCCGAAATGTTTTCGTCGCTCTCCGCGAGCATCGTCGGCAGAGCGAGAAAGGAGGGACAACTGCAACTCGAAGTCCTCGATATCCGCGCGTATACCGAGGACAAACATTTGAAATGCGACGATTATCCCTTCGGCGGCGGCGCGGGCATGGTGATGATGGCGCAGCCCGTCGGGAGCGCCATCGAGGCGGCGGATCCCGAACACCGCGCGCGGCGCATCTATCTCTCCCCCAAGGGCAGGACGCTCACGCAGGAGCGCGTCATTTCGCTCGCGGAAGAGGAGGAACTTTTGCTCCTTTGCGGGCATTACGAGGGGGTGGACCAGCGCGCCATCGATCTCTTCATCGACGAGGAGATCTCCATCGGGGACTATGTCCTCACGGGGGGCGAACTTCCCGCCATGGTGCTCGTGGACTGCGTTACGCGCTACCTCGACGGCGTGCTCTCGCCCGGTTCGCTCGTGCAGGAGAGTTTTTCGGAGAACTTGCTCGAATATCCGCACTATACCCGCCCCGTGGAATACAGGGGGCTCGCCGTGCCCGAAGTGCTCCGCAGCGGCAACCATGCCGAGATCGACAGGTGGCGGCGGGAGCAGGCGGTCGCGCTCACCAAAAAGATGCGCCCCGATTTATTGAAATAACGTTTGTCTACCCCCCTCGCGGGTCGCAGGCGATGCAGGGCGAACGAATTTGCCGCAAACTTGCGGACCGGTCCGTAGCGAAGCGGAGGAAAAAATTTCGTGAATAATATCCAATGGTATCCCGGGCACATGGCGAAAGCCGTGCGCATGATGGAGGAAAATTTCAAACTGTGCGACGCGGCGGTGTGCGTGCTGGATGCGCGCGCGCCCGCCTCTTCCTATAACCCCCGCCTCGTGTCGCTCGCCGCGGGCAAGCCCGTGCTCTATGTATTCAACAAGGGGGACCTCGCGGACGGCGGGGCGGACCTTCTTCTCGCGCGCGTGCGGCAGAGCGGAAAGCGCGCGCTGAAAATCTGCGCGGTCTCTTCGGGGGCGGCGCGGCAACTGCAAGCCGCCATGGAGGAACTCACGGCGGAGATCGCGGCGCGGCGGAGCGCGCGCGGCTCGTCCAAGCCCATCCGTTTCCTCGTTGCGGGCGTCCCCAACACGGGCAAGAGCGCCGTCATCAACGCGCTCGCGGGGGAAAAGAAGGCGGCGACGGGGGACAAAGCGGGCGTTACCCGCGGCAAACAGTGGGTGAAGTGCGGCGCGTTCGAGCTTCTCGATACGCCCGGCGTCATGCCGCCCGCCTTTGAAGATCAGGCGCGCGCCCGCCGTCTCGCCTATCTCGGGAGCATCAACGACGACGTGCTCGCGCTCGACGAGCTGGCGCTCGCGCTCCTTTCGGAGATGGAAGAAAAATATCCCGCCGCGCTTGCCGCTCGGTATGGGATAGAGGGAGGCTCTCCCCTCGGAATGTTGGAATCGGTCTGCGCGCGGAGGGGGTTTCTGCTCCGCGGCGGGGAGTTCGATTACGAGCGCGGCGAGCGCGCCCTGCTCGACGATCTGCGCAAGGGCAAGCTCGGGAAAATTTGTTTGGACGGCGTGCAGGATCTGCGCGAAGCGGGGTTGATATGACATATTATGCGGAGGAGACGTTCGTCTCCGAACTCACGAGCGGATTTTCGGGCAGGCTCACGGTCTGCGGCGAGGACGGCGCGCCCGCGTACGTGCTCATCAACCGCCCCGCGGTCTTCTGCCGCAGTTACGAACTCCGCCGCGCGGACGACGCCTATGTGGGGAGATGCCGCCGCGGCGCGCTCTGCGGTCTTTTCGGCGGCTGGAAATTCCGCACGGACGTCCGCTTCAAGGCGAAGGGAAAGACTTCCGCACGGCGGGACGACTATACTTTCTCCAACGGCTGGACCGCCGTGCGCGAGGGCGGGGAGACGCGCATGTTTGAAGGCGGACGGGAGATCGCCGCCGCGGTGCGGGAGAACGGGAAGGCGACCTTTTCGGCGGACGACGAGCGCGCGCTGCTCGCGCTTCTCTCGCTCACGGTCGCGGACAGGTGGGATTGAAATGGATCTGCTTACCGAAGAAAAAGAGTACTTTGCGCGCGGATTTACGGCGGTCGCGGGCGTGGACGAGGTGGGGAGAGGTCCCCTTGCGGGTCCCGTTGTCTGCGCCGCGGTCATTCTTCCCCTCGAAGAGGAGAAGCGCATCGCGGGCATCGACGACAGCAAAAAACTCTCCGCGAAAAAGCGGGAATACCTCGCCGCGCGCATCCGTGAAGTCGCCCGCGCCTACTGCATCGCGGAGGTGGACGAGCGCACGATCGACGAGATAGACATTTTGCAGGCGACCCGTCTCGGCATGAAGCGCGCCGTGGAGGGACTCTCCGTCGCGCCCGATTTCGTTCTGACGGACGGTAACATGAAGCTGGATATCCTTCCGCCGCAGAGGAGCATCGTAAAGGGGGACGCCCTCGTCGCTTCCATCGGCGCGGCGAGCATCCTCGCCAAAGTTTACAGGGACGCCCTCATGAAAAAATTCGCGGAACAGTTCCCCGGGTACGGCTTTGAGCGCAACGCGGGGTACGGCACGGCGGAACATATCCGCGCGATCAAGGAGATGGGAATATGCGAGATCCATCGCAGGACCTTCGTAAAAAACTTTACGGGAGATCCGCCGAAAAAAGCGTCTGCAAATATCTGAAAAAGCGCGGCTATAAAATTTTGCTCCGCAACTACGTAACGCCGTTCGGCGAGGCGGATATCGTCGCGAAGAGCCGCGACGGCTATACCTGCTTCGTGGAGGTGAAGGCGCGGCAGACCGATCTGTACGGGCTCCCCTCGGAGGCGGTCAACGCGGAGAAACAGCGCCGCTACCGCGCGATGGCGGGCTACTATTGCACGATGCTCCGCGAGGAAGTGCCCATCCGCTTCGATGTCGCCTCCGTCCTCGAAAAAGAGGTGGAATACTTTGAAAACGCATATCTGTGAAAACCGTCCGCGGGGACGGTTTTTTCATGCATTCCGCGGGGAAAAGGTATAGCAAAAGGGCGAATGCGGAATAATCGTCCGAAGATATGACGAAGACCGACCGCGAAAAAATCACCCTGTCTCTCCGCTTCCCCGCATATGCGGGATATGCGGATCTCCTTGCCCGCACGCCCCTCGTCGCCGTCGTCCGCAACGGGGGAAAGGAAGTTACGCTCGACGCCGAGATCGCCTGCAAAGAGGGGCTCATCGTGCCCTACGCAAGGCGCGTCGTCCTGCCCGCGGGCGAGACCGAACTGCGCGCGGAGGGATATTTTTCCCCGCTCTTTTTGGCGGAGAACGACGCGTTCACGCCCTGCACGCTCGAATTTTCCCTCCGCGAAGGCAAAAGGACGGTTTGCTGTGCCGCCGCGGAGATCGTCGCGCTTCCCTACGGCGTTTCCGAGGGGCTTGCGGGCGATGCCGCGCGGACGGCGGCATTCGTCCGTCCCGCGGCGGAAGCGTGCGGCGTTCTGCTCGAAGAGGCGCGCCGCCGCGAAAAGCGGCGGGGCGGGGCGGACGGGGATGTGCGCGGAAAGATCGCCGCGCTCTTCTCCGCCGTAAAGGCGCGAAAATTGGTGCGGGAGGAGGCGGATCTTTCCCGCCCGCTTCCTGCCGATTGCGATCTCGAAACGGGGCGCGCAAGCGAATTTTCGCTCGCGCTCCTGTTTGCCTCCTGCCTGGAACGGGCGGGACTGCATCCCGTTCTCGCCTACGGGGCGCGGCGCGCCGCCGTCGGCGCGTGGCTCTACGACGCCTGTTTTCTCGAACGGACGACGGACGACAGCGAGACGGTGAAGCAGTACGCGGCGCAAGGGGGGAGCCTCTGCCTCATCGGCGCGGGTTCGCTGTTTACGGGGGGCGGGCGCGCGTTTTCCGCCGCGGAACGAAGTTTTCAAAAAGATCTGCGGGCGGGGGAATACGCCGTCTTTACGGATGTTTCCCGTTGCCGCGCGGAGGGGATCTCCCCCCTTCCTGCGCGCGTGATGCGGGAGGGGAAGTACGTCTTTGCCGAAGAGACGCCCGCAAAAATTCCCGTATCCCCCGCGCCTCCCGCGCGGCGGGCGCCGTGCGGCAAGTGGGAGCGCGCGCTCGCCGATCTTTCCGCCAAGAACCCGCTCGTCGATTTCAGGGGAAAGGACGCCCTCCATCTGCGCGCCGCGGACGGGGACGCGCTGATGCGCGATCTGCGGGAGAGACCGCTCCGCCTGCTCCCCTGCGAAGAGCGCGCGGAGCCGTTCGGCTTTCTCCCCGAAGGACCGCGGGCGGAGCTTGTCCTCCTCGAACAGAGCAAGGGCTGTCTGCGCGCGTTCGCGGAAGGGAAAGAGCTCCTCGAAACGGGCGCGCAACTCTTTCGCCGCGGGCGGGAAGAGGAGGAAGAGCGGGGGAACTGCGCGCTGTACTTCGCGGCGGGATTCCTCGAATACGGCGCGCGGCGCGCGCCGATCGCGCTCGTGCCCGCGCGCATACGGCGGGAGCGGGAGGGCGGCGCGCTGTCCGTCTCCGCGGCGGGGGAGGCGTTCTTCAACGTCGCGCTCGCCGAGCTGTTGCGGCGCGATCACGGCGTCGATACGGCGGCAGCGGACGTCTCCTCGCGCGTCTCGGACATGCTCTCCGCCGTGAAAGCGGTCGCGGAGACGAGGAAGGGTTGGAAGGTCTTTCCGGATATCTATCTCGCCGCGTTTTCCTTCCCGCGCCTTCTCATGTGGAAGGATATCCACACCCATATTGCGATTTTTCGCCAAAACCCGCTCTTTGCCGCGCTGGAAGAGGGGAAGCCGCTCCGCACGGAGGGAACGGGCGCGCCGCCTTCGCCGCCCCTTTTGCCGCTTCCCGCGGACAGTTCGCAGGAACAGGCGGTCGCCCTCTCCGCGACGGGCGCGAGTTTCGTTCTGCACGGACCGCCTGGGACGGGCAAGAGCCAGACGATCGCGAACATCATCGCAAACGCCGTCGCGGACGGGAAGCGCGTGCTCTTCGTCGCAGAGAAGCGCGCCGCGCTCGAAGTTGTGAAGCGCCGTCTCGACGAGATCGGCATGGGGGACTTTTGCCTCGATTTGCAAGACGGCATGGGGCGGGAGGAGACCGTCCGCCGTCTCAAAGAGACGCTCGCGCTCGAACGGGGCGGCGAGGACGGCTATCCCGCGCGCTTGAAGGAGTACGCGCGCCTCAAAGGGGAGTTGGAAGAATGCCGCGCGGCGCTGTTCGGCGTTCGCCGCCCCGGGCTCTCCGTCCACCGCGCCGTCGCGGCGCGCTTGGAATACGGCGGCGCGCCCGAGGCGATCGGCATGGGCGGCGCGTTTTGCGAGGGGCTGGACGAGGAACGCCTTTCGCAGTGCAGGGACGACATCCTCTCAGCCGCCGCGGCGGCGCGCGCCTGCGGGAGCGTGTGCGGCTCTCCCTTCGCCCGCGTGGACGCGGAGGAATATTCGCAGGGCTTAAAGGACCGCATGACGGACGCATGCGAGGCGCTCCTCGCCGAATGCGCGCACCTCAAACGGTATGCGGAGCTCGTGTGCCGTCTCTACCGCCAGCGCGCGCCCCGTCTCACGCCGCGCAGGACGGAAGCGCTCGCGCGGCTCGTCTCTGTGCTCGCGGAGGGGCGGTACGACGGCTGGTTCGGGGGGACGGAGGGCGGTTTTTTGCGCTTTCTCCGCGCCAACGAGCGGCGGGAAGTCCTGCTCGGGAAGTATTTCGCCCGCTTCGGCGGGCGGGTAAAAACGGACGCACCGCTCTCCCCCTTAAAGGAAAATTGGAGAGCGGACCGCCGCGCCCGCGCCGTCGTGCGGCGGCTTTCCCGCGCCGCGCGGGGAACTTTTTCGGAGGCGGATGCGCCCGCCGTGTTTTCGCTCTTGGACAAGCTCGCCGAGACGGAACGGGAGATCGCCGAATACGCGATCTTCCCGCTCGAAGCGGAGAAGAACGTCCTTGCGGACGGGCGGGAAAACAAGTTCCTCGCCGCGGTCGGCGCGCTCAAAGCGCTGTGCCGCGCCGCGTTTCCCGCGTTTGAAGAGGAGGGGTTTTTCGCGGCTTGCGTGCGCGCGAAGAGCGGCTGTACGCGCCCCGCGCTCGGGGGATTTCTCCGCGCGCGGGAGAGCTTTTCAAAGGCGCTCTCCGTCTTTTGCGAGACGATCGGCGCAACGGAAGATTTTTCGGAGGAGACCTCTCTCGACGACTTGCGCGCGCAGGCGGGCGCGCTGATCGAAAACGCGGACATGCTCCCCGCGTGGTGCATGTACCGCGCCACGGCGAAAAAGCTCGCGGCGCGCGGGCTCACCTTTCTCACGGACGCCCTCGAAAGCGGCGCACTCGACGCGGAAAATCTGCTCGCCGCGTTCGAGAAAAAGCTGTGCGACGTCTTTCTCGAAGCGAACGTCCCCGCCGACGCCGCGCTCGCCCGCTTCTCTGCGGGCGCGTACGAGGAGACGGAGAAAAAATTCCGCCGCGCGTCGGACGAATTGCGCCGCGCGGCGCGCGCGCATCTCTCCGCCGTGCTCCGCGCCCGCCTGCCCGCCGAGGGGGAGCTCGCCGAGGAGCGCGCCGCGCTCTTCTCGCAGACGAAGGGGGGCGGGCTCGCGCAACTGTTCGCGAAGATCCCCCGTCTGGCGGCGCGGCTCTGCCCGTGCATGCTCATGAGCCCTTCCGCCGTCGCGCAACATCTCCCGCCCGACTGCGCGTTCGACCTCGTCGTGTTCGACGAGGCTTCGCAGATGCCCTCGGCAGAGGCGGCGGGCGCCGTCGCCCGCGCCCGCGCCGCGATCGTCGCGGGGGACGCAAAACAGCTCCCCCCCACGGCGTTCTTCCGCGCCGCCTCGCCGCAGGAGGGACCGGAGAGCGCGCTCGAAGATTTTCTCGCCCTCGGTCTTCCGGAGCGGCGGCTCGTGTGGCACTACCGCAGTAAACACGAATCGCTCATCGCCTTTTCCAACGCCGCGTATTACGGCGGAGGACTGCGTTGTTTTCCCTCTCCCGACGCCGAAAAGAGCAGGGTGCGCTTTGTCAAGGCGGACGGCGTTTACGGGGACGGCGGGACGCAATGCAACCCCGCGGAGGCGGCGGCGCTCGTGCGCGAAGTTGTCCGCCGTCTCTCGGACCCCGCCCTGTCCGCTTCGAGCATGGGCGTCGTTACCTTCTCGGAGGCACAGCGGGAGGAAGTGGAGCGCGCGCTTGCCCGCGCGCTCCGCGAAAAGGGGCTCGTCTCCGCCGCCTACGACAGGGAGGAGCCGCTCTTCGTGAAAAACCTCGAAAACGTGCAGGGGGACGAGCGGGACGTCGTGCTCTTCTCCGTCTGCTACGGGCGGGACGGCGCGGGAAAGCTCTCCTACCGCTTCGGACCGCTCAACCGTGCGGACGGCTGGCGGAGGCTCAACGTCGCGGTTTCCCGCGCGCGGGAGGAGATGGTCGTCTTTTCCTCCGTCTGCGCCGCCGATTTTTCGGGCGCAAAGCGGCTCTCCCGCGGTGCGGAGGAGCTGAAAGCCTTCCTCGCGTATGCGGAGACGGGCGCGCTTCCCGCCGTGCGCGGAGAAAAGGACCGCACGGACGGGATCGGAAAATTCATCGCGGAGGAATTGGAGGCGCGCGGCTATGCGTGCCGCCTCGGCGTGGGGACCTCCTCCTTCCGCGTGGACGTGGGCGTTTTGGACGGCGCGCGGAAGGGACGGTATCTTCTCGGCATTCTCTGCGACGGGGAAAACAGGGGAACGGCGGAGGACGTCGCCGTGTTGCAGCCGCGCGCGCTCGCGCGGGCGGGGTGGGACCTCGCGTACGTCTCGGACGTGAACTATTACAACAATCCCGAGCGGGAGATCGCGCGGCTGAAAGGGATATTGGACGCGCTCTCGGGCGCGGGGAGAAGGGGGGAGCGGCTCGCCCGCTACCGCCGTCCCTACCGCGCGGCGCAGGTCTTTTCGGGGAGCGCGGACTTTTTGACGGACGGCGCGCACGACGGCGAACTCCGTGCGCGCATCCGTGCCGTCGTCGCCGCGGAGGAGCCCATCTCCCGCGCCTTTCTCAAACGGCGCGTCTTGCAGAGCTTGGGCGTCGCGCGGGCGGGGGCGCGGGCGGAAGCGCGGCTGGACGACCTCGTGGAGCGTTGCGCGCTGCCTCGCGTCCGCGTGGCGGGCTGCGATTACTTTTACAAAAATCCCCGCGCCGTCACCGTGTGGAAATACCGCGCGGGCGGGGACGACGTGCGGCGGCGGCGCGAGGAGGACTTTACGCCCTTCGAGACGCTCGCCTTTTTCAAGGGCGCGCTGGAAGAGCGCACCGCCCTTTCCGCGGAGGAGCTCTTCGCGCTCTTCTTCGAGACCTTCCGCCCCGCGCGGGCGGGGAACAAGTTCCGCGCCTTTCTCAACGACTGCATCGCATACGGGGAGCAGCAGGGGCTTCTGGTGCGTTCGTCCGCCGATAAGATCTCTCTCGCCTGAAAAAACGGGCGCGCGGCGGGAAATTTTTCGCGGGAACGGGGCGCAGGGGTTGACGAACGCGCGCGAATCGTTTATAATGAATTACGATCGATCGGACGACGACAGAGGAGAAAAAAGCCATGCAGGAAGAAGAGTCGGGCGGAATTTCTTTGGGAGAAATATTCCGCGTCATCTGGAAGAGAAAGTGGTACATCGCGGCGGCGACCGTGCTGGTAACGCTCGTTGCGACGCTCGTGTTCGCGTTTCTCGTGAACCCGCTCTGCGCCTCTTATGAGCTCTCTTTCGATATCGTTTATCCCGCGAGCGACACCCTGAAATTCCCGGACGGCACGCCGTTTTATTATCAGAACATCGTCTCTGTGGACTATCTCGAACGGGCGCACGGTTCGGACGAGGCGTTCTCGGGGATCGACGTGAAAAAACTGCTCGAAAAGAACGATATCCAGGTGGAAGCGGAGACGGAGGAGATCGCCGGCGTCCGCGAGTACACGGGGAAGTATACGATCGAAGCGAAGGCGTCCTACTTTTCCGACAAGGCGCTTGCGAACGGCTTTTTGCGGACGCTGGCGCGCATTCCCGAGAGGATCGTCAAAGAGGCGGCGGACGACGTGGATTTCACCACGGACGAGACGCTGTTCTCGGAGGCTTCATTCGAGTCGCGCATCGCGCTCCTCACCGAGGCGAAGAAACTCATCGTCGGACAGTTCGACGATTGGATCGAGTTGCTCGGCGGGAGCTACCGCGTGGGCGGCGGGCGCAACCTCATGGCGTACCGCGGCGAGATCGCCGTCGTCTTTGACGAAAAGACGCAGTCCTCCCTCGAACGCGAGCTCGAACAGGGGGGCTATGTCCCCGCCGCGCAGGTCGCGGCGGAGCGGCTCGCCCTGAAAACGGAGTACGACGTCAACGAAAAGAAGATCGAGGCGCTCAAATCGGCGGCGGGAGTCTCGCCCGTCTCCTTCGTCGGTCTTGCGGAGATTAAAACGAAGGAAGAGGAGAGCGACGGTCCGCAGATCGTGTTCCCCGAGGAGATGCCCAACGTCTCCCAGACGCTCGCCGCGCTCATCGCGCGCAACGAGAACATCCGCTACCAGCTCGGCGACGAGCTCGACGCCGCGAACGTTACAAAGGGCGCGCTCACCGAGGCGAACGTCATCGCGTTTGCCGAAAAACTGCAAGCGCAGTTCAACGCGCTCAACGGCGCGGCGAACACGGCGAGAACGGTCTCCGCGGCTCTCTACGAGAAGGAAGCGTACACCCGCTTCGATACGACGCTGGCGGAGTTGAAAGGGGAAGTGAGCCTCGTCCTCGTCGCCGTTTTGGCGTTCGTCCTGTCGCTGTTCCTCGCGTGCGCCGTCGCGAACGTTGCGGAAAGTTCCTCCAAGCGGAAAGCGGAGGCGAAAAACGCCGCGGGGACGTCGAAGGAAAAAGAGACGCCGCAGGGAGCGGAAGCGCAAACGGAAGAGACCCCGAAAGAGGAATAAAGAGGCGCCGCGCATTCCGCGCGGCGCGATTTCTTATGCAAACGTATTACGTCTACATTTTGCGGTGCGCGGACGGCACGCTCTACACGGGGTATACGAACGATCTTGCCCGCCGCGTCCTCGTGCACAACGCGGGCAAGGGGGCGAAATACACGCGTAGCAGGCTGCCCGTCTCCCTCGTCTATTCGGAGACCTTCCCCACCGCGCGGGAGGCGATGCGCCGCGAATACGCCGTCAAGCGGCTCACGAGGGCGGAAAAGCTCGCCCTCATCGGAGAAACTTATGAAAAAGACCAAACGGTACGTTAAAAGCAGGATCGTATGCGGCGTTCTTCTCGCCGTGCTCGCCGCGCTGGGGATCTTTCTCTGCGTGTGGTTTTTCGGGGCGGACTATTCCCGCTTCGACGCGCGCGCCAAGGAGGAGATCTCTCTGCCGGAGCTCTCGGACGGGTTCGTCCCACAGGGCATGTGCCCGCTTCCCGAAAACGAGCGCGGCTACCGTTACGCCGTGAGCGGATACTACAAAGAGGGAGTTCCCTCCCGCATCTATCTGCTCGGCGGGGAGAGCCCCGCCTATGTTACCGTGCGCGCGGGGGGAGAGACTTCGGACGAGCATTTCGGCGGCGTCGCCGCGACCGATAAATATCTGCTCGTCGCGAGCGGCAAGACCGTCGTGCGCATCCACTTGAACGACGTCTATGCCGCGGCGCTCCGAAACGGCGAGGCGGAGGCGACGGACGTCCTCGAAACGGACATGGGCGTCGCGTATTGCTCGGTATTCGGGGACAAGCTGTTCGTCGGCGAATTTTACCGCGCGGGCAACTACGAGACGGCGGAGGATCACCGCATCGAGCGGGCGGCGGAGCGCAATCCCGCCCTCGTGTATTGCTATGAGATAGACGACGACGCGGAGGGCGGCGTCGGGAGCAAGACGCCGTATGCCGTGCTCTCGGTGCGCGGGCTCGTGCAGGGGATCGCGGTGACGGAAAACAGCGTCTACCTCTCCTGCTCTTGGGGACTTTCGGACAGCGGGCTGTATTGCTACCGCGCGCCGTTCGCAGAGCAGGCGGACGGTTATTATTCGGCGAACGGGAAGGACGTCCCGCTCTACTTTTTGGGGAACGACCGTCTCGTCTCCGCTTGGGAGGACGTTCCGTGCATGAGCGAGGCGATCTTCGCGCGGGACGGCAGGCTGTACGTGCTGTTTGAATCGGCGTGCAACAAGTATAAATACTTCGTGCGCAGGCAGATGCACGCGATCGTCTCCCTCTCCGAGGAAGAATTCACCGCATGAAGCGGCTCTTCTGCGCGCTCCGTTTCACCGAGGACGAGAACCTCGCCGGGAGGACGTATTGGTACGTCTGCGACTTCCCCGCGGAGGAGGGCGAGAGCGTGCTCGCGCCCGTCGGAAGCAGAAACGGATTGCAGCGCGCCGTCGTCGAACGGATAAAGCTGTGCGAGGAACGGGACGCTCCCTACGACATGCGCCTCATCAAGCGCGTGGAGGCGCGCGCGGGCGAACGCCTTCTCACGGCGGACGGCGTGCGGTGCGTTGAGCTCGGCGGCGTGAAGTACGACGCCAAGCGGTACACGCGGTTCCGTCGCGTGCTCGTCTCCGAACAAATTCCGCAGAGGACGGAGGAGCTGAAAGCGTACGGCGTCGCGCGTATTCTCGCCGCGGACGGAGACGTCTTTGCCGCTCTGCTCGGCGGAGAGGGATGCGCGCTCGTGTGCGGCGCGGGCGCGAAACAAACGGGTGAAACGCTGTTGCGCGCGGCGCGCGGCGAACAAACGGGACTTGCGGCGCCCCTTGCCGGGGCGCTCGCGGAACTTCTTGTAAAGGAGGGACCATGAAGCGCATTCTCATGATCGCAACGGGGGGCACCATTGCCTCCAAGGAGACGGAAAAGGGGCTCGCCCCCGCGATGAGCTCGCGGGAGCTGTTGGACTGCGTGCCGGAGATCGCGAAGCTGTGCCGCGTGGATACCGTTCAGCCCTTCAATCTCGACAGCACCAACGTGCACGCGCGGCACTGGCTCGCCGTCGCGCGCCTCGTCGAGGAGAACTATGATAAGTACGACGGATTCGTCGTTACCCACGGGACGGACACGATGGCGTACACCGCCGCTGCGCTCTCCTACCTCGTGCAGAACAACGCCAAGCCCATCGTGCTCACGGGCTCCCAAAAGTCCGCGTACCTGCGCGATACCGACGCGCGCGAAAATCTCGCGAACGCGTTCGCCTACTGTGCGGACGACGGCGCATCGGGCGTGCACGTCGTGTTCGACGGCGCGGTAATTTTGGGCACGCGCGCCAAAAAGACGCGCACGCGCAGCTACAATGCCTTTTCGAGCATCGATTTTCCCGACGTCGCCGTCGTGCGGGACGGGAAGCCCTTCTACTACCTGCCCGAACAAAAGCCGAGCGGCGCGCCGCAGTTCTTCCGCGCGCTCGACGACAACGTGTTCGTGCTCAAAATGATCCCCGGCATCCGTCCCGACATCTTCGACTATCTGGAAACGCACTGCGACGGGCTCGTCGTGGAATCGTTCGGCTCGGGCGGGCTGCCCGATTACGAGAACGACGAGTTTTTCGCCCGCTTGAAGGCGTATTCGGAGAAGGGACGCCCGGTCGTCATCACCACGCAGGTGGAGCGGGAGGGGAGCGCGCTCGACAAGTACGAGGTCGGCAGAAAGCTGTGCCGCTGCGAGGGCGTTCTGGAAGCTCGTTGCATGACGTTGGAGGCGACGGTCGCAAAGCTCATGTGGGCGCTCGCCCGCACGCGGGAACTTCCGCGCGTGAAGGAACTTTTCCTCACGCCCGTCCGCAACGACATCTATTGAAACCCGCCCCGCGCGGGATCTTTTCCGTTCGGTGTTTGAAAAGCGCGGAAAAGTGTGATATAATAGTACTTCCCCCGAGAGAGGACGTCTATGGAAATGCAGATACAAACAAGGATCTTGCCCGTCGTGCCCATGCGCACGCAGGTCGTGTTTCCCGATACCACCGTCGTGTTCGACGTGGGGAGGGGGCTTTCTCTTGCCGCCGTCGAGCGGGCAAAAGAGGACGAATATATCTTTATCGTCCGCCAGCGGGACCCCGCGCTCGAAACGCCGTCCGGCGAGGATCTCTGCCCCGTCGGCTCGGTCGCGCGGATCCGCCAGGCGACGCGCCTTCCCGGCGAACGCATGCGCGTTACGGCGGAAGCCGTCTACCGCGCCCGCGCGCGGGAATTCCGCACGGACGGCTCGTTCATCTATGCGGTGACCGACGAGCTCCGCACTATCCACGGGGACGAGGCGCTCGAAGAGGCGTTTTTCCGCACGGCGAAGGAGCTCGTGCGGGACGTCGCCGCGAGCGACGGGCGGCTCTCCAAAGAGACGGAGACGCTCCTCTCCGTCCTCGGCGACATGGACGCCTACATCAACGTCTGCGCCCACGCCATGCGGTTGAAGGACGAGGTGAAACAACAGCTCTTGGAGGAGAACGTTCTCGTCCGCCGTCTGCGCATCTTTGAAAAGTGCCTCAACGACGAGTTGGAGATCGCCAAGCTCGAACGCAAGATCTCCGCGGACGTGCGCAAAAACATCGATAAATCGCAGAAGGAATACTTTCTGCGCGAACAGTTGAAGGCGATCCACGCCGAGCTCGGCGACGACGTGGAGGAGAGCGAGCGGCTCCGCGAACGGATGCTCGCAAAGGGGCTCCCCAAGGCGGTGGAGGAGAAGGCGCTATCCGAGCTCGCGCGCATGGACAAGATGACGCCCTCTTCCCCCGAATATACCGTTCTCCGCAACTATGCGGACTGGCTGTTGGATCTCCCGTGGCATGAAGAGACGGAGGATACGCCCTCGCTCAAAGACGTGGAGCGGATGCTCGCCGAAGATCATTACGGGCTGGAAAAGATCAAGGAGCGCGTCGTCGAATACCTCGCCGTCCTAAAACTGACGGGCGAACTCAAAGCGCCCATTCTCTGCCTCGTGGGACCGCCCGGGGTAGGCAAGACGAGCATTGCGCGCTCCATTGCGCGCGCGCTCGGCAGAAAGTTCGTCCGCATGAGCCTCGGCGGCCTCAAAGACGAGGCGGAGATCCGCGGGCACAGGCGCACCTACATCGGCGCGATGCCGGGGCGCATCATATTCGAGATGAAGAACGCGGGCTCGGTGAACCCCGTGTTCCTGCTGGACGAGGTGGATAAGCTCTCCTCGGACCTTCGCGGCGACCCCGCGAGCGCCCTGTTGGAGGCGCTCGACCCCGAGCAGAATTCCACCTTCCGCGACCGCTATCTCGAAGTGGAATACGATCTCTCCAAGGTGATGTTCATCGCGACGGCGAACACGCTGGATACCATTCCCGCCCCCCTTCGGGACCGCATGGAGATCATCGAGCTCTCCGGCTACACCACGCAGGAAAAATTGGAGATCGCCAAGCGCTATCTCGTTCCCAAAAAGAGCAGGGAAAACGGGCTCGCCGAGGGCGCGATCCGCTTTACGGACGGCGCGCTTCTCGCGATGGCGGAGGGATATACGATGGAGGCGGGCGTGCGCGCGTTGGAGCGCACCATCGGCGCGGTGTGCCGAAAAGCCGCCGTGCGCATCGCCAAGGGCGAGGAGAAGGGGACGATCGCCGTAACCAAGCTCAACCTCGAAAAATTCCTCGGCGCGAAGCGGTTTTTGCGCGAGGACGAGATGCGCGAGGAGGACGAAGTCGGCGCGGCGACGGGGCTCGCGTGGACGGCGATCGGCGGGTCCACGCTCACGATCGAAGTTTCCGCCATGCAGGGGAAGGGAGAAATCCTTCTCACGGGGAAGCTCGGCGACGTCATGAAGGAATCCGCCCGCGCGGCGATCAGCTATATCCGCGCGCATGCCGATAAGTACGGCATCGCGGAGGAGGACTTCGAGAAAAAGGATATCCACATCCATATCCCGGAGGGTGCGATCCCCAAGGACGGACCTTCCGCGGGCATCACGATGGCGACCGCCATCCTGTCCGCGTTCACGGGTCAGCCCGTGCGGCGGGACATCGCGATGACGGGGGAGATCACGCTGCGCGGCAAGGTGCTCCCCATCGGCGGGCTCAAAGAGAAGGCGCTCGCCGCGAACCGCATCGGCATCCGCGACGTCATCATTCCCGAGGAGAATAAAAAGGACGTCGAAGAAATTCCCGAAAACGTGCGGAAAGATCTGAACTTCATCTGCGTGAAGAGCGTGGACGAGGTGTTCCGCAGCGCGGTGCGGGGGCTCGGCGTATGACGTTGCAGGGCGCGAAATTCGTAACGTCCGCGGCGACCCCGCGGCAGTTTCTCCTTCCGCAGAAGCCCATGCTCGCGGTATGCGGAAAGTCCAATTCGGGCAAGAGCACGCTCATCAACCTGCTCGCGGGGCAAAAAAAGCTCGCCAAGACGAGCGCCGCCCCCGGCAGGACCCGCCTTGTCAACTATTTCGATTTCGGCGCGTTTCTCCTTGCCGACCTCCCGGGGTACGGCTACGCCGCCGTCTCCAAGGAGGAGAAGGCGAAATGGGGGAAAACGCTGGACGCGTTTTTCGCGGAAAAGGATAAGATCGCGCGCGCGTTCGTGCTCACCGATATCCGCCGCGACCCCTCCGAGGACGACATGCAGATGATAAACTTCCTCGCCTATCACCGCATTCCCTTTACCGTCGTGGCGACAAAGTGCGATAAAATTTCCCGCATGAAGCGCAAGGAGCGCGTCCGCGCGATCGCGAACGCATTCGGGCTGGGCGAGGGAAACGTCCTCGCCGTCTCCGCCGTTTCGGGCGAAGGAAAGGATGCGCTCATCGCCGAGATCGCGCGCGCAGTCTCCCAAACAGAGGAAGAATAAGCAAGATCCCGCCGTTTCGGCGGGATTTTTCAACGGATTTTCATCGGGATATTGAAATTTCCGAAAAAGTATGGTATGATGGAAAAAATGCGGCAAGAGCCGCAAAAGGAGTAATACGAATGAAACTCATCTACGGCGTGAAAGACAGACCCAAGCCTCTGCAAATCGTCCTGTTTGCCCTGCAACAGCTCCTCGCCATTCTGGCGGCGACCATCGCCGTCCCCACCATGGTGGGGAACGGGATGTCACAGTCCGCGGCGCTCTTCGGCGCGGGCGTGGGCACCATCGTGTATTTGCTCTTCACCAAGTTCAAAAGCCCCGTGTTCCTCGGCAGTTCCTTCGCCTTCATCGGCTCGATGACGGCGGCATTCGCGGGAGCGACTTCCGCTTCCCTCGGTTATCTCGGACTCTTGATAGGTGCGGTGTTTGCGGGACTTGTATATGTCGTCATCGCCGTCGTCGTGCACTTTGCGGGCACCAAGTGGATCGATAAAATCATGCCCGCCGTCGTCATCGGACCCACCGTCGCCATCATCGGTCTCTCGCTTGCGGGAAGCGCGGTCGGGCAGATCACGAGCGCCGCCTACGATGCAAATATGCAGGCATACGTCATGGACGCGCACGGGATCCTCTGCGTGCTGTGCGGCCTCGTCGCCCTCGCCGTGACGATCGTCTGCTCCGTCTACGGCAAGAAGATGATGAAGATGATCCCCTTCATCATCGGCATTCTTTCGGGCTATGCGCTCGCCGCAATCTTTACGGCGTTCAGCTATATCCCCGGTGCGGAGAGCATCCGCATCATCGACTTCTCCATCTTCAACCGTCTCTCCGAGGCTTCGGCGTGGTATCCCGACTTCATCTTCCTCGAATTCTTCAAGGGCGGCTTCGGCGACGCCAATATCGGCGCGTACATCGGCACCATCGCGGTCGCCTATATCCCTGTGGCGTTCGTCGTCTTTGCCGAGCACCTCGCCGACCACAAGAACATCTCCTCCATCATCGAGACAGACCTTTTGAAAGACCCCGGGCTTACCCGCACCCTGCTCGGTGACGGCGTCGGTTCCATCGCGGGCGCCGTATTCGGCGGCTGTCCCAACACGACGTACGGCGAATCCATCGGCTGCGTCGCCATCTCGGGAAACGCCTCCGTCATCACCATCTTCGTCACGGCGTGCGTCGCGATCGTCGCTTCCTTCCTCGCGCCCTTCGTCCTGTTTCTCGCCTCCATTCCCGCCTGCGTCATGGGCGGCGTGTGCGTGGCGCTGTACGGATTTATCGCCGTCTCCGGTCTCAAAATGATCCAAAAGGTGGACCTCGGCGACAATCGCAATCTCTTCGTCGTCTCCGTCATTCTCATCGTCGGCGTGGGCGGCATGGCGCTCGGCTTCGGACCCGTCAAGGTGACTTCCATCGCCTGCGCGCTCATCCTCGGCATCCTCGTAAATCTGCTCGTGAACATTCACGGCAAGAAGAACACCGAGGCGGCGGAGATCGTTTCCGAAGAGCAAACCGCCCCTGCGGCGCAAGAGGAGACGCCCGCCGCGGAGGAAGCCGCCGTCGCGTCCGAAGAAAACACGGAAGAGGAGGGGAAAGAACAATGAAAACCTACCCCAATGTATTTATTTTCGATCATCCGCTCATCAAACACAAGGTATCCATTCTGCGCGATAAGAACACGGGCATGAAGGAATTCCGCGAGCTCATCGAGGAGATCACGACGGTGATGACCTACGAGAGCATGCGGGACGTCGAGCTCGTTCCCGTCGAGGTGGAGACCCCGCTCGAAAAGACGGTGCAGTACCGCGTGAAAGAGGAGAGTATCGCCATCGTTCCCATTCTTCGTGCGGGCTTGGGCATGGTGAACGGCGTGCACAACGTGTTTCCCACGGCGCGCGTCGGGCATATCGGCATGTACCGCGACGAGGAGACGTTGGAGCCGCGGGAATACTATTGCAAACTCCCCGAAGGCATCGAGGACAAGACGGTGTTTTTGGTCGATCCCATGCTCGCGACGGGCGGCTCCGCCTGCGACGCGCTCGCCGCGCTCAAAAAGCGGGGCGTGAAGAAAATCAAATTCATGGCGATCATCGCCGCGCCCGAGGGTATCGAAAAGGTCGCTGCGGAGCACCCCGACGTGCCCGTTTACGTCTCCACGCTCGACCGCTGCCTCAACGAGCACGGCTATATCCTGCCGGGGCTGGGCGACGCGGGCGACAGGCTGTTCGGAACGAAATAGGAAACTTCAAAGCCCCTCGGGGTCAAAGACAAAGCGAAAAGCGGTTCGGCTGTCTGCCGAACCGCTTTGTCGGTTTTTTTACCCTCTCCCGCTCCGAGCGGGAGAGACGTTTTTGCTTTTTCCCTTCTTCTTTCCAAGAAAGAGTGGTATTTTCACCCCGCTCCGAGAAGGAGAGATATTTTTACCCCGCTCCGAGCGGAAGGGTTTACTATTTTACCCTCCCACTTTTAAGGGGGAGGGGTAGGGGAGGGGGTAGGGTGCTCGTCTTTTATTCGGCAGTCAAGCTGTCTATCCAATCCTCCACGTCCGCTTTCGAGACGGAGGAGGAAAACCGCTTGCCCGTAAGCCACGTCGCACCGCTCGCCGAGCCGTGCATATTCTCCGCGCTCGACCCGATCCCGCTCGAACCCGACGTGCAGAACGGGACGATGGTCTTGCCCGAAAAGTCATAACTTTCGAGGAAGGTATACATGATTTTGGGCGCCTCGCTCCACCAAATGGGATAGCCGAGAAAGACGACGCGGTAGTCCGCCATATTCGCCGACGTCCCGCCGATCGCGGGGCGGGCGGTCTCGTCGTTTTGTTCGACGTTCGCGCGGCAATCGGCGCGGTAGTCGAGGTCGTCCGCCGTATAGGGCTGTTCGGGCACGATCTCATAGAGCGTGCCCCCCGTGGCGTCCGCGACGTATTCCGCCGCTCTCTCGGTGTTGCCCGTACAGGAGAAGTACGCGACGAGGATCTCGGAGGGGGCGGCGTCGCCGAGTTTTTCTTTCCCGTCGTTCCCGCCGCAGGCGGAGAGGGCGAGCGCGAAACAGCATGTCGCCGCAATCGTAAAAGACAACTGTTTTGCTCTTTTCATGGCAATTCTCTATCTTTCGGTGAATTTTTGCACGCGCATTTTGAGGCGATATTTCTCGCGGAGCGCGGCGATCGCCGCCATCTGCGGGCTCTTGTGATGAAGATCGAGCGCTTCCTCGCTTTCCCAAGCGTCGATGAGGAGCACCGTCTCGGGGTCGTCTAATGGCAGGAAATATTCGTAGCGCAGATTGCCTTTCTCGGCGCGGATCCTGTCCACAAGCCCGCTTGTTTTCATTTCTTCCGCAAACTTTTGCGCGTTGCCGCCCGTGCCCGTGTAATAGATATTTACCGTAAGAGCCATTGCGCGCCTCACGGGAGCTTGTTGTATTCTTCGTCCGAGACGGGCTCTAACCATTCGTTAGCGGCGTTCTCGCCCGGAACTTCAATGGCGAGGTGGGAGAACCAGCTGTCCTTCGCCGCGCCGTGGAAGTGTTTGACGCCCGCGGGGATGTTGACGACATCCCCCGGCTTCATTTCGATTGCCTCTTTGCCCCATTCTTGATACCAACCTCTGCCCGCGACGCAGACGAGAATTTGTCCGCCGCCCTTTGTCGCGCGGTGGATATGCCAATTATTGCGGCAAGAGGGCTCGAACGTAACGTTGAAGATGCCGACCTGTTCTTTGGAGACGGGCGCGAGATAGCTCTTTCCGCTGAAATATTGTTTAAAGCCGTCGTTGGGCGCGCCGATGGGGAAGATCATCGAATTTTCATGCGCCGCCATTGCGTCCTCGGCGCGATCTTCCGTCCAGACGTCCTTCGCCATGTTGAACACCGCCCACGCCTTGGGCCAGCCCGCATAGAAGGCGACGTGCGTGATCGCGGCGGCAATTTCCTTTCTTGTTACGCCCGCCTTTTTGGCGTTCTCCAAGTGATATTTGAGCGAACTGTCCGTAATGCCCGAAGCCATGAGCGCGACGACGGTGATGAGGCACCGCGTCTTGTGGTCGATATCGCCGTTGTTCCAATTCTCGCCGAAGAGGATATCGTCGTTATAGTGCGCGAAGTCGGGGGCGAACGCCCCGAGCGACTTCCTCCCCGCGTCCTGCGTTATTTTTTCCTTCTTCATAACACACCCTCCACCCAAGATTTGAGCGAGGCTTCGCTTGCGCCGTTCAGGAGTTTTCCGCCCTTCCATTCGGCGTTCGGGGCGCAGGGCTTCAAGGCGCTCTCCGTCTTGCCGAGCCCGCTCCCGCCGCTCGTCGCAAAGAGGACGATCTGTTTGCCCGAAAAATCGTAGCTTTCGAGGAAGGTCTTGATAATGGTCGGCGCGGTGTACCACCACACGGGGAAGCCGACGAAAACGGCGTCATAGTCCGAAAGATTTTCGACGCGGCTTTTGATCTCGGGGCGGGAAGCGGGGTCGTTCATCTCCAACGACGAGCGGCTCTTCTTGTTCGTCCAATCGAGGTCGGCGTTCGTATAGGGCTCTTTGGGCTCGATCTCGAAGAGGTCGGCGTTCGCCGCCTTTGCAAGAAGGCTTGCAGCCCGTTTCGTCGTTCCGCTCGCGGAAAAATACGCTACCAAAATTTTCTTGCTCATATTTTATCTCCTTTTGCGGCGATCTTCTGCATCTTCGCCGCCAAATTTTGCAAAGTTTCGAGAAGTTCTTCGGGGGCTTCTATCTCCGAATAAATTTCCCTTTCCCGCGCGTAGAGGTCGGACAAAATTCCGTCCGCATATTCCTTGCCGCGCGGCGTGAGGGAGATGAGAAGTTCCCGCCGTTCGCCTTCGATCCGGGAGAGCGCAACGTAGTTTTTGCTCTCCAAATCTTTTACGATGGTATTCGCCGTGCTCCGCGGGATCGCCCAGTCGCCGCAAATTTGCTTTTGGCTGTGCCGCCCGCCGTCGTTCAGGGCGTAGAGGATCCACAAAAGGTTGGGCGAACCCACGCGGCAGTTCCGCCCGTACTCTTCGTACGCGCCGTCGAGCCCGTACACGAGTTTCCCGAGTGTGTAAAAAAAGGTGCGTGCGTCCATAAAGACCTCTGAAATCCTAATTCGTATTTTAATTATAGTTCGGGTCGCTCCCGCTGTCAAGCGGTTTGCGGGATTTTTTCGTCGCGCCGCGGGAAAATTCCGTTTTTCCGCTTCAAAACAAGTTGCAAAAAATTTTCCGCTATGGTATAATCGTAACGCTCGCAATGCGGGCAATCCTCACTTCGCGCGTTCCGCTTCCCGTGTTCCGCAAATCTCATCGGCGGAAAAAGAGCGGAAAAAGGCGTGCGGAGGCGGTATAACGGAGGCATTATGGCAGTTATCACCATGAAACAGCTTCTCGAAGCGGGCGTCCATTTCGGGCACCAAACGAGAAAGTGGAACCCCAAGATGAAGAAGTACATCTTCGCGGCGCGGCACGATATCCACATCGTCGATCTCGAACAGACCGCAAAGCTCATCGAAGAGGCGTACTCCTTCGTCGTGGAGAGCGTGAAGGCGGGCAAGAGCGTGCTCTTTGTCGGCACCAAGAAGCAGGCGCAGGACGCCGTCAAGGAAGAGGCGCTCCGCTGCGGGCAGTTCTATGTCAACTCCCGTTGGCTCGGCGGTACGCTCACCAATTTCAAAACCATCCGTTCGCGCATCGATTATCTCGAAAAGCTCGAAAGAATGGAGCAGAGCGGCGAGTTCGACCTTCTCCCCAAGAAGGAAGTGCTCGGGCTCAAAAAAGAGATGGAAAAGCTGGAAAGCAATCTCGGCGGCATCAAGAACATGCGCGGCATGCCCGGGCTGATGTTTGTCGTAGACCCGCATAACGAGGACATCGCGGTCTCGGAGGCGAGGAAACTGCACATTCCCATCGTCGCCATCACGGATACCAACTGCGATCCCGACCTCATCGATTACGTTATTCCCGGCAACGACGACGCGATCCGCGCCATCAAGCTCATCTCTTCGGTCATCGCGAACGCGGTCATCGAGGCGAATCAGGGCGAGACGCCCGTTCTTCCCGCGGAGGAAGAGGCGGCGCCCGCAGAAGCGCCCGCGGACATCGAAGAAGTCGTCGCGGCGAGCGAAGAATAATTGCAAGGAGAGAAAACCATGGCTGAATTTACGGCAAAGGACGTTATGAAGCTCCGCGAGCAGACGGGCGCCGGCATGATGGATTGCAAGCGCGCGCTTACGGACGCGGAGGGCGATTTCGAGAAGGCGGCGGATATCCTCCGCGAGCGCGGCATCGCCAAGGCGGCAAAGCGCGCCTCCAAGATCGCGGCGGAGGGCATCGTCTCCGCCTATGTCGAGGGCAACACGGGCGTGCTCGTCGAAGTCAACTGCGAGAGCGATTTCGTCGCGAAGGGCGAACGCTTCCACGAGATCGCGGAGACGATCGCGAAGCAGATCGCAAAAGTCGCGCCCGCGGACGTTGCGGAACTTCTCGCGAGCGAGCTCGGCGGCAAGACGGTGGAGACGTACATCCAAGAGCAGGTGGGCGTCATCGGCGAAAAGATCTCGGTGCGCCGTTTTGCGCGGTACGAGAGCGAAGGCTTCGTCGAAACATATATCCACATGGGCGGCACGATGGGCGTCATGCTCGACTTTGCCTGCCCCGCCACGCCCGAGAACAAGGCGCTCGCGCACGACATCGCGCTGCACACCGCGTTCTCCAAGCCCGCGTATCTTTGCAAGGGGGATGTCCTTCCCGAGACCGTCGAGAAGGAGAGATCCATTCTCCTGCAAGAGATCCGCAACGACGAGAAGATGGCGGGCAAGCCCGAAAAGGTACTCGCCGGCATCGTCGAGGGCAAGATCAAGAAGTTCTACGAGGAGAACTGTCTCCTCGAACAGAAATTCGTCAAGGACGACAAGGTAACCCTGAAACAGCTCATCGCGGGCGCGAAACTTCCCGAGACCGCGCTGCATGCGTTCGTGTTCTTCGTCATGGGCGAGGGGCTCGAAAAGAAGAGCGAGGACCTGTCCGAAGAAGTCGCCAAGCAAGTCGAAGCGATGAAGAAGTAACGAAATTTACAAAAAAGAGCCGTTCGACGGCTCTTTTTTCGTATCGACACGGGAGATAAAATCATGCAACCGTCCCTTCTCGCGGGCGAGATCGTCGCCCAACGGGTGTTCAACCCCCTGTATATCTACCTCGACATCGCGTTTCTCGTCGGGCTGTGCGTCCTTCTTGTCGTCAAGAAAAAATACCTCACCCTGCTCTGGGGCATCGCGGGCGGCATTTTATACATGATCGTCGATTACGGCATCTTTCACCTCGCCACGCATTCGCGCTCCATCGAGGGCGGCGATCTCTTCTGGGTGCTCCTTTGGATGAGCATGAGCTACGGCATCACCAACTTCGTTTGGATCTGGCTTTGGTTTTCCAAGGACAAACATCTCGCGGAATGGTCCCTGCTTATCGCGGTCTGGTGGATCGCCGCGCCCATGCTCGCGAATACCTTCGGGCAGGACCTTGCGCCCATCAAGATCCAGCGCACGACGGGCGCCTACCACGGCTATATGGCGCTCATCCTCGTGCTCGGGTACGGCGCCGCGATCTGCTATAATCTGTTTCAGAGGGACAGGACGAAGCGTTTCCCGCTCTTTTGGATGCTCGCGATCGGCATACTCGTGCAGTTCGCTTGGGAGTTCTCGCTTCTTCTCGGCGGCATCCGAAGCGCGGAAATCGCAGACTGGGGGCAGAAGATCACGACGCTCGTCGTCAATTCCCTCTTGGAGACCAACCTCGGCGCGCCGCCCATCTTCTGTATCTATGCGCTCGTTACGGCGAAGTTCACCGAGACGCTCAAAAGGCGGGAGACGGCGGTCTCCTTCCTCGGCAGAGTGCAGGAGCTCAACGCCATGCGCGTGAGGGAGCGCGCGTAAGCCCGCGCCCGCCTTTTTCGGGGCGGACGGCGTTTTCGCGCAATACTGCAAAAAAACCGCAACTTTCGCGCAAAAGAGGGGCGCGCCGCAGACGCTTTTCCGCGGCGCGCGCGGGATTTCTTCCGAGGAAAGTATTGCTTTTTTTGCGCGGGTATGTTATACTGAAAAAAGAGATCGCCGGAACATAAGAGGGGATATCATGCAACCGAAATATAAGCGTGTTTTACTCAAACTGTCGGGGGAGGCGCTCGCCGGGGAACAGCGGTTCGGGCTCAACGAGGACGTCATCTCCAACGTAGTCGATCAGCTCGTGCAGATCCACGGCATGGGCGTGGAGATCGCGCTCGTCATCGGCGGCGGAAACTTTTGGCGGGGTCGGCAGGGCACGAACATGGACAGGACGACAGCAGACCACATGGGCATGCTGGCGACCGTGATGAATTCGCTCGCGATGATGGACGCCATCGAAAAGAAGGGCATTCCCACGCGCGTGCAGACGGCGCTCAACATGGTCTCGGTCGCGGAGCCGTACGTTTTGCGCAAGACGCTCCACCACTTTGAAAAGGGGCGCATCGTCATTCTCGCGTGCGGCACGGGGAACCCGTACTGTTCCACGGACACGGCGGCGGCACAGCGCGCGTGCGAGATCGCCGCGGACGTACTGCTCATGGCGAAGAACGTGGACGGCATTTACGACAGTGACCCCCGCGTCAACCCCGAAGCGAAGAAATACGACAGGCTCACTTTCGACGAGATCATCAATAAAAATCTCAAAGCGATGGACGCGACGGCGGCGACGATGTGCAAGGAAAACCGTATCCCCGTGCTCGCGTTCGCCCTCGGCGAAAAGAATTCCATCATCCGCACGGTGTGCGGTGAAAAAATAGGAACCTTGATCAGCAACGAATAAGGAGGTCTGTATGATCGATAACGAAAAGGCGGAAGAAGTCCTTCTCATCTTGGAGGACAAACTCGAAAAGACGGTGAACGTTCTCAAAGACGATTATTCCGCCATCCGCGCGGGACGCGCCAATCCGCACGTGCTCGACAAGTTGCTCGTAGAGGCGTACGGCGGCATGAGCCCGCTCAACCAGCTCGGCAACATCTCCGCGGCGGACGCGCGCTGTCTCGTGATCAGCCCGTGGGATAAATCCCTTCTCAAATCCATCGAGAAAGCCATCCAAAGTTCCGCGCTCGGCATCAATCCCGCCAACGACGGCAACGTCATCCGCCTCGTGTTCCCCGAACTCACCGAGGAGCGTCGGCGCGATCTCGTGAAGCAGATAAGGCGCATGGGCGAGGACAGCAAGGTCGCCGCGCGCAACAACCGCCGCGAGGCGATGGACACCGTGAAGAAGATGAAGAACGGCAAGGAGCTCTCCGAGGACGAGGCGAGAAATCTCGAACTCGACATCGAGGAGTGCGTCGGGAAATACATCGAGCGGATCGAGAAAGAGATCGCGGCGAAGGAAAAGGAGCTCATGACCGTCTGATGGCGGAAGTCGGAGCAAATACGCCCCGCCATGTCGCCATCATCATGGACGGAAACGGCAGGTGGGCGAAAAAGCGGCTGTTGCCGCGGAGCGCGGGACATCGCGCGGGCGTAAAGCGCATGATCGCGCTCACCGAGCACGTCTTCGATACGGGCGTGCGCTATTGCACGCTGTTCGCGCTCTCCACCGAAAATCTCAACCGCCCCGAGGAGGAGCTCAAAGGGCTCTTCGGGCTCTTCCGCGAATTTTTCGCGAGCAACGCCGAGACGCTCCGCAAGAAGGGGATCTCCCTCCGCGTGATCGGCGATCTGTCCCTGTTGCCCGCGGATATCGGGACGCTCATCCGCGCGGGAGAGGAGAGAACGGCGGGCGGCGAACGGGGGACGCTCGTGCTCGCCATCGGCTACGGCGGGCGGCAGGATATCCTCGCCGCCGCGAACGAAGCGGTCCGCCGCGGGAAAGAGGTGGACGAGGAGACGTTTTCCTCCCTGCTCCGGACGGGAGATATGCCCGCGCCCGACCTTCTCATAAGGACGGGAAAGGAACTGCGCATCTCCAACTTTTTGCTCTGGCAGTGCGCCTATTCCGAATTTTATTTTTCGGAGAAGATGTTCCCGGAATTTACGGACGAAGATTTCGACGAGGCGCTCAAAGCCTATGCCGCGCGGGATCGGCGGTTCGGGAAACTGTAACAAGGAGTCCCTCCTTTGCGGGGGCGAAAAGATATGGAAAACGAAGAAGTACAGGCTGCGCCTGTGAAGAAGGAGAACAATTTGCGGTTGCGCCTTCTCACGGGCGTTGTATATTGCGTCGTGCTGCTCGCGTTCTTCTTGATGAAGATGTTCGTCTGGGTGCCCTATGTTACGGACGACGGAAGAACGATCCCGCTCGGCGTGGGAGATCTGTGTTTCGACGTCCTGCTCTTTCTGTTTGCGGGCGTCGGGACATGGGAGATGCTCCGCGCGTTCGGGGAAAAACTGCACGGTTCGCAAAAGATCATCGTCATGGTGTTTTCCGTCCTCGTGCTCGTCGCCTATTCCGTGAGCGACTTCTACTTTGCGGACGTTCTCGGCATCAGTTTGCCCGATCCCGTCGCGGGCGGCACGGGCTTTTTGGGCGCGCGCGGGCGAAATTATTCGCTGCACATCACGTTCGTCGTGTTCATAGCGGGCATCGCCCTGCTCTTCGCGCTCCTCGTGTTCGCGCACGGAAAGGTCGATCTCGAATCCACGGGATATTCCCTGCTCTCCTACATCTACCCGTCCTTCTTCCTGCTCGTGCTCGAAGTGTGCAACCACCTCGAAAAGTATTCCGAGCTCGCCGTCCTCTTCGTGTTCGTCATCTGCCCGTTCGCCGATTCGCTCGCATATGTGTTCGGGCGGCTGTTCGGGAAGAAGTTCCCCGCCAAGATGGCGCCCTCCGTCTCCCCCAAAAAGACGCTCGTGGGGGGGCTCGGCGGACTCATCGGCGGCGCGATCGGCGCGGTCGTCATCTTCTTCGCCTGCTACGGCTTTACCTTGCTCGACGGCTCGGGGCTCATCGCGCCGCTCGGATGGGAGCTTCCCATCAACGCGCTCAACATCATCTTCTTCCTCTCGCTCGGCATCCTCACGTCGGCGTTCTCGCAGTTCGGCGACCTCGTGGAGAGCGCCGTCAAGCGAAAACTCGGCATCAAGGACATGGGCAAGATCCTGCCGGGGCACGGCGGGATCCTCGATCGGATCGATTCCTCGCTCTTCGCGTCGCTCGTCGTCTGCCTTACGATGGTGGCGCGGATCATGATCGTGGGATAAGCCGCATAGAATGAATATCGGAACGCCCGCTGTCCACGCGGGCGTTTTCGGATAAAGGAGACAGCCATGCAGAAGATCGCGCTCGTCGGTTGTACGGGAAACATCGGCAGACAGGTCGCCGAGACCGTGCGCAATCACCGCGATAGATTTTGTTTTTCCGTCCTCGTCGCAGGGCGGGACCGCGCAGGTCTGCGGTCGATGGCGGAGGAATTCCATCCGCGCGCGGCGTACGTTGCGGCGGACGGCGCGGCGGAGGATATCTTTGACGACTGCGACGTCGCCTTTATCGCGGCGGGCGGGTTCGCGGGGCTCCGCTATACCTTGCAGGCGGCGGCGCTGGGCAAGAAGATCGCCCTCGCGAACAAGGAATCCCTCGTCTGCGGCGGACAGCTCGTAACGGAGACGGCGCGGCGGTGCGGCGCGGAGATCGTCCCCGTGGACAGCGAGCATTCCGCGATCTTTCAGGCGCTCTCCTTCCGCAGGGACGCCCCCTTCGAGCGGCTCGTGCTCACCGCGAGCGGCGGACCGTTTTTGCATTTTACCGAAGAACAGCTCTCCCGCGTGCGGGCGGAGGACGCCTTGAAGCATCCGACGTGGCGCATGGGGGCGAAGATCACGGTGGATTCGGCGACCTTGCTCAACAAGGGATACGAGATCATCGAGGCGAAATGGCTGTACGGCGCGGACTTCTCGCGCATCTCCGCCGTCGTGCACCCCGAAAGCATCGTGCATTCCCTCGTCTGTTTTTGCGACGGCGCGGCGATCGCCCAGCTCGGCTATCCAGATATGCGCGTGCCCATCCAGCTCGCGCTCACCTATCCCGAACGGTTGCCCTGCGCGCCCACGCTCGACCTCGAAAAGCTCGGGGCGCTCCACTTCGAGCGGCTCCCCGCCGAAAAGTTCCCCTGCTACGGGCTTGCGCTCGAAGCGGGGAAGCGGGGCGGGACCGCGCCCACCGTGCTCAACGCGGCGGCGGAGGAGGCGGTTTGCGCTTTCCTTGCGGGACGCATAGCATTCTCCCGAATCGCCGAGACTGTGGAGGACGCCCTTTCGGCGTTTCCCGTTGCGGCGGCGGAGAGCTATCCCGCGCTCGAAGAGGCGGACGGGCTCGCGCGGAGGCATGCGCGCAAATTCTTATATGATGATTGATCTTCTCTCGGCGGCGGACGTGTTCCGCACGACCGGCTCCGTTCTCCTCGCCATCCTCATCCTGCTCGTGATGATCACCGTGCACGAGTTCGGACACTATGTCGCGGGGAAACTTCTCAAATTCAAGATCGACGAATTTTCCATCGGATTCGGTCCCGCCTTTTTTAAGAAGAAGCGGAAAAAATCGGGCGAGACGTTCGCTCTGCGCCTCGTCCCGCTGGGGGGATATTGCGCCTTTTCGGGGGAGGACGGCGAGGAGGAAGAGCACCCGTTCTTCAAAGAGAAAACCCCCGCGGAAGAGGGGGCAGAAAAGCCGCCCGCCCCGCCCGCTGTGCCCAAAAAGCGCAACGAACTTTGGACGGACGACGGAAAGTTCACCCATATGAAGCCATGGAAACGGCTCGTCGTGCTCTGTTCGGGCGCGGCGATGAACTATCTTTTGGCACTGATCCTCATCACCGTCTGCCTTCTCGCCTACGGGCAGAGCATGCCCGCCGTCTACGAGACGGAGAAGGAGAATGTTCCCCCCGAATACGCGCAGTACAGCCTGCAAGACAAGGATATCCTACTCGAAGCGGACGGACGGGATCTGTATCTCACCACAGACCTCGCGCGCGCCGTAGACGGCAAAAAGAGGGGGGACATGGTGGAATTTGTCCTTACCCGCCTCGCGGAGGACGGAACGCGCGAGAAGATGACGGTCTCTGTCATGCTGCGCGAGGACGTGAACGTGAAGAGCAGCACGGACACGGACGCCGTCTGGGCGGCGCTCGGCGTCAAGACGCCCGCTTCGGGCACCCAGCGGTTCGGCTTTTTCGAGACGCTCGGGCGTTCTTTCGTCTATTCGTGGAAGATCGCGGGCTCCATCTTCCGCGTGATAGGGGAACTGTTCACGGGGCGGCTCGGTTTGAGCGCGGTCGGCGGTCCGCTGACGACGATTTCCCTCACCTCGCAGGTCGCGCGCAGAAGTTTCAGAAATTTCTTGGAGATCGCAGGCTTTATCGGCGTCAACCTCGCCGTGTTCAATCTCCTTCCCATTCCCGCGCTGGACGGCAGTAAAATGGTGTTCACCGCAATTGAATGGGTGCGCGGCAGACCCATTTCGCGCAAGGTGGAGGCGATCGTCCACGCCGTAGGGTTCGTGTTCCTCATCGGGTTCGCCATCCTCGTGGATGTCCTGCAATTTATTTGACGCCGCGGATTTTTGCCGCCTGCCTCCCTGTATAACGGGGAGGTTTTTTCTCCCAAAAAATCCCCCCCGCAGAGCGGGGGGATCATGTCGTTTTACGGCTTGTCCTCTTGGGAGGAAAGCGGCGCGGGCTCCTCGGGTGTTGCGGGCTCCTCGGGCGCGGGAAGTTGTTCGACGGGCTCGGCGGTCTCTTCGGACAAGACGGGCGTTTCCGCGGGGGCGTTAAACTTTTTCGCCTCGCGGATAAACGCCTTGGAGCTGAACACGATGACGCCCACGGCGATGACGATGGCGATGTCCGCGAACACGAAGGCGTTATAGCCGAGGCTGTACACCCACGGGTTGAGGTCCTCCGCGTATTCGGAGAAGGCAAACACGCCCGAGAGCACATGGCTCGCAAAGCGCAGGATGCTCGCCACCACCGCGCCGAGGGCGAACTGCACCTGCGGGAGCTTCTCCAATTTCTTGACATTGGCGAAGAGCCCCGCGACGCCGATGCACGCGAACGCGATGGGGTAGTCGAGGAGGAACTGCGCGGGGTGAATGATCCACGGATCCTGCACCGCTTGCAAGATGCCGTAGATAAAGCCCGCGAAGACGCCCTTCTTCACGCCGAACATGTACGAGTAGATCATGAGGGGCAGAAGGGAGGCAATGGTAACCGACCCGCCCTGCGGCATATGGATGGGGGCGAGATAGGAGAGCGCAAAGCTCATCGCGATGCACACGGCGGCATAGGAGATGGATTTCGTGTCGAAGCCCTTTTTATCCTTCCGTCCGAAGAAGAAGGCGAAAAAGAGCAAGACGCCGATGAGCACGGCGGCGCACACATAGAGGAGCACGTTTTCCGTCGTCGTGATGGCGACGTCGTTGTTGTATTCGCCCTTGCCCGAGGCGAGATATACCCCGAGGCAGACGAGGAGCGCGATGAGCGCGGCTCCCATTGTAGACCCCGCGGCGATGAGGGCGATCTTCTTTGCCTTCTCGCCGAAGAGGGAGGCGACGTACACCGCCGCGACGCCCAAAACGACGACCGCGCCCAAGGTAATGGCGGGGTAGAGCACGAGGTCGTACACCGTATCGCTTTCCGCCATATCCATAAATTCGAGGGAGAGCATGGCGACGATGACGGCGACGGCAAAGCCGACGGCGAGCGCCACCGCAACGGTGAAGAAGCGTTTGAACTTCTCCTGCTGTTTGAACCACACGAACAGCCCCACGACGATGAGAATTGCCGCGAGTGCGACGGCGACCCACAGAAAGACGGTGGAAAGGTTGTCCTTTGCGAACGACGTCCAGATGTCGGGGTAGTCGTAATGCTTGATCTTGCTCCCGTCGGGCAGTTCTTCTTTCCGGTAGTCTTGGTAGGCTACCAAAAGGGAATTGAGTAACATAAAAACCTCCGAAAAAATTTTTTCCGATCGAGTTACCCGCCCCCGAAATAAAAAACGCCCGCGAAAATTCCGCAGGCGAAAAAAATTCCGTGAAACTCCCGTTCTTTCGTTCAAGTATTACCTTGTCCGATTCCAATGGTATCATCTCAGCCTTTCGGCACCCACGACGGATAATTCGGTTGTGGAAAGAATTTTATCACGAAATCACGGCAAAGTCAATTGTTTTTTTGCCGAACAAGTGATATAATCGAAAAAAAGGGAGATCGCAATGGAAAAGTTTTACGCTTACCTCGACAGAATGAAGTTTATCAAACGCTGGCAACTCATGCGCTCCACGCGCGACGAGAACATCATGGAACATTCCCACTCCGTCGCCGTGCTCACGCACGCGCTCTGCGTGATCGACCGCACCCTGTACGGCGGCGACGCCGATACGGAAAAAGCCGTTCTGTACGCGCTCTATCACGAAGTGAGCGAGGTGATGACGGGGGATCTGCCCACGCCCGTAAAATATTTCAACCACAGTATCCACGGCGAATACGAAAAACTCGAAACGCTCGCCGTCGAAAAGATCGCGGGCACGCTCCCCGAGGAAATGCGGAAAGAGATCTCGCCCTATCTCTTGGCGGATAAGTCGTCGCGCGAATACAAGCTCGTAAAGGCGGCGGATAAACTCTCCGCCTACATCAAGTGTCTCGAAGAGCTCCGCAGCGGCAACAACGAATTCGTACAGGCGGAAAAGACCATCCGAAAGGCGCTCGAAGAGAGCGATTTGCCCGCCGTTAAGTATTTTCTCGATTGTTTTATTCCCGCCTTCTCGCTCACCCTCGACGAGTTGGAAGGGCTGTAAAATAAAAAACGCCGCCCGCCTGAAACAGGCGGGCGTTTTTCTTTGTGCGGAATGTTCATGTGCGGCGGGGGACGCCGTTCGGCGCACCCATGTACGGGGTATCGCCTCCGCTGGCGGGTCAGGAGCCCTGCTTTTCTCGCAAGCTCAAATAGATCATCAGGACGGCGACGTCGGCGGGATTTACGCCGGGGATGCGCTCTGCCTGTCCCAAGGTGCGCGGCTTTACGCGGGCGAGTTTTTCCCGCGCTTCGAGGCGGAGCCCCGCGATGGAGGCGTAATCCAGATCGGGCGGGAGCGCGCGCTGTTCCGCCGCCCGCGCGCGCTCGATCTGCTTCTCGTTCGCGCGCAGATAGCCCGCGTATCCGATCTCCGTTTCGCAGCCGTCGGCGACGTCCTGCGGGAGATCGCCCAAAATGCCCATGCGGGCGCGGAGCTCGGAGAGGGGAATGCCGCGGCGGAGAAGATCGGCATAGGTAACGCCCGAGGAGAGGGGCGGCGCGCCGTGCGCCCGTACGAGCGCGTCCGCTTCCGCCTGCGGGGCGCGGCTTTCGAGGAAGGCGAGCGCCTCCTCCCGCATCGCCTTGCGCCGCAAGAACGCCGCGTAGCGCGCCTCGCTCACGAGCCCCGCTTCGTATCCCTTTTGCGTGAGGCGCATGTCGGCGTTGTCCTGCCGGAGGGAGAGGCGGAATTCCGCGCGCGACGTCATCATGCGGTAGGGTTCGTCCGTTCCCTTCACCGTGAGGTCGTCGATGAGCACGCCGATGTACGCCTCGTCGCGCCCGAGGATGAGCGGGGGCTTTCCGCGCAATTTCAGCGAGGCGTTGAGCCCCGCGACGAGCCCCTGCGCCGCGGCTTCTTCGTAGCCGCTCGTGCCGTTGATCTGTCCCGCCGTGTACAGCCCCTCCGTTTTTTTGCTCTCCAACGTGGGAAGGATGTCGAGCGGGTCGATGCAGTCGTACTCGATGGCGTAGGCGTACCGCACGAATTCGCAGTGTTCGAGCCCCTTTACCGTGCGGTAGACCGCTTTTTGCAGGTCGTGCGGGAGGGAAGTGGAGAGCCCCTGCACGTAGATCTCCGTCGTGTCCGCGCCCTCCGGCTCCAAAAAGAGTTGGTGGCGCTCCTTATCCGCGAAGCGGACGACTTTCGTCTCGATGGAGGGACAATAGCGGGGACCCGCAGAGGAGATCTGCCCGTTGTAGAGGGGGGCACGGTCGAGATTTTCGAGAATGAGGCGGTGCGTTTCCGCGTTCGTCCACGTAAGATAGCAGGGCGTGCGGGCGGCGGGGACCCGTTCGCTCATGAAGGAGAAGGGATACACGTCCTCCCCGTCCTGCCGTTCGAGCGCGGAGAAGTCCACCGTCCTGCCGTCGAGGCGGGCGGGCGTGCCCGTCTTGAAGCGGCGCATGCGGAAACCGAGCGAGAGGAGGGACTGCGTGAGCGCGGTCGCCCGCGCGAAGCCGTTGGGTCCGCTCTCGCGCACCTCTTCCCCCGTAATTGTCCGCGCGCCGAGGTACACCCCCGTTGCGACGACGGCGGCGCGGCAGGCAAAGACGCCGCCGTACGTCGTGCGGACGCCGCACACTTTTCCGCCTTCGGTGAGGATCTCCGCCGCCTCGCCCTGCGCGATGCGCAGATTTTCGGTGTGTTCGAGGGTGCGCTTCATTTCGCGGTGATAGGCGTTTTTGTCCACCTGCGCGCGGAGAGACTGCACCGCCGCGCCCTTTCCGCGGTTGAGCATGCGCACTTGCAGGGCGCATTTGTCCGCGCAACGTCCCATCTCGCCGCCGAGCGCGTCCAACTCGCGCACCAAATGCCCCTTCGCCGTTCCGCCGACGGAGGGGTTGCAGGGCATGAAGCCGATGCTGTCCGGATTGAGTGTGAGAAGCACCGTGGAGAGCCCCGTGCGGGCGAGCGCGAGAGCGGCTTCCGCCCCCGCGTGCCCCGCGCCGATGACGACGGCGTCGCACTGCGTTTCCAGAAATTCGCGCATAGAGAGATCCTTTCAAAAAAACCCCTGCGCGGGGTTTTTTCGGTTACTGTTTGAGAATGATGCTGCGGACGTCGTTCACGTCCTTTGCGATGGCGTCGTTCACGCGCATGAGTTCGACGACCTTGTCCCGCGTATAGATGACGGTGGAGTGATCCCGCCCGCCCATCAGCTTGCCGACCGAGACGAGGGGGAGCGTGAGCATGTCGCACATGAGATAGGTGCAGATCTGCCGCGCCCGCACGATCTCCTGCCGCTTGCTCTTGCCGAGGAGCTCCTGCTTCGTGATGGAAAAGTAGGAGCACGTCGCCTTGATGATGTTCTCCGGCGTTACCTCCTCCTGTTCTTCGGTGTTGATGGATTCGGCGAGCGCGGTGGAGGCGAGTTTGAGGGAGATGGGCTCCTCGTGCAGTTTGCTGGCGAAGATGACGGTGTTCAGCCGCCCTTCGAGCGTGCGCACGTTGTTGTCCGAGTTCTTCACGAGGAAGGCGAGCACGTCGTCGGGAACGACGTACCGCTTTTCGAGCGCCTTCCGCTTCAAGATGGCGATCTTCGTCTCGACGTCCGGCGGCTGGATATCCGCGATGAGCCCGCCCTCGAAGCGGGTGCGCAGACGCTCTTCGAGCGTTGTAAGGTCCTTTGCGGGACAGTCGGAGGAGATGACGATCTGCTTGTGCTGTCCGAAAAGTTCGTTGAAGGTGTGGAAAAACGCCTCCTGCACGCCGTACTTGCCCGCCCAGAACTGGATGTCGTCGATGAGAAGGACGTCTACGCCGCGGTAGCGGTTGCGGAAGCGGGAATCCGCCTCCCTGCCCGCGCCCTTTTTCGCGTACATGCTGTCCACATATTCGTTGAGGAACTTCTCGCTCGTCGTATAGATCACTTTCAGCGAGGGCTTTTTTTCGGCGATCTCGTTCGCGATCGCCTGCATGAGGTGCGTCTTGCCGAGCCCCGTGCCGCCGTAGATGTAGAGGGGATTGAAGTTTTCCCCGGGTGCCTCGGCGACCGATTTCGCCGCGGCGTACACGAACTTATTGGAGGTACCCACCACGAAGGAATCGAAGGTATAGCGCTTGTCGATGACGACGGGGGTCTCTTCGAGCGCGTCGGGCGTCTCGTTGAGCGTGTAGATCTCGCTCCCGTCGACGACGATGATGAAGTCGGAGAGCCCCACGTCGGCGGTGGAGATCGCCTCGCGGAGTTTTTCCGCATGGCTCGTCGAAATGAGCTTCGCCGTCAGCTCGGTCTCCGCTTTGAGCACGATCTTGCGGTTGACGACGTCCTCGGGAACGAGGTTCTCGATGAACGTGCTGTAAGAGATGGGGTTGACGAGTTGGCGAGCCCTCTCCTTGATTTTGTTCCACAAATACTCGAACTGTGCTTTTTCCGTCATTTTTCCCTCGCAAACGCTTTTCCTTTTTCGGGAATTTTGCTATAATAAAAAAGTACCCTCGGATAAATTATAGTACAAATCCGCTCAAAAAGAAAGCGATTTCGGGGATGATTTCGGCGAAAATGAACATAAAAACGCTCACGCTCCGCAATTTCAGAAATTACGAGAACGAGACGTTCGCCTTCGGCGAAGGGCTCAACGTGCTCACGGGGAAAAACGCGCAGGGAAAGACCAACTGCGCGGAGGCCGTGTTCTATCTCTGCACGGGCTCTTCCCTCCGCATCCGCCACGACCGCCAGCTCATCCGCCACGGACAGAGCTCCGCCTATCTCCGCGCGGAGGCGGGGAGCCGTTTCGGCACGGTCGTGCTCGAAGCGGAAATATACGACAACAGGCGGGAGCTCCGCGTGAACGGCGTCCGCGTCGCGCGGGCGGCGGATTTCCTCGGAAACATGAACAGCGTGTTCTTTTCCCCGGGGGAGCTCCGCCTCATACAGGACGGTCCCGACGAGCGGCGGCGCTTTCTCAACCTCTCCATCTCGCAGACTTCCCGCCCGTATTGCGTCGCGCTGCAACGCTACCAAAAGATCCTCGACCAGAGGAACAACCTGCTCAAAGAGCGGGACGCCGCGCTCGTCTTGGAGACCCTTCCCGTGTGGGACGAACAGCTCGCGGCGTACGCGGCGCGCATCGTAAAAGCCAGACGGGAATATCTCGCAAAGCTCTCGCCGCTCGCGGCGGAGGCGCACGCCTATCTTACGGACGGCGCGGAGACGCTCGCGCTCTCCGCGGAGCGCGCCTATCCCGAGAGCGAGGAGGAGATCCGCAAAAAGCTCGTAAGAGAGCTCGCGGACGCCTACGAGCGGGATCTCCGCCTCGGCTTTACGACGGTGGGACCGCACCGCGACGACGTGAAGGTGATGCTCGACGGGGAGGACGCCCGCGGCTACGCCTCGCAGGGGCAGACGCGCACGGCGGCGCTCGCCATGAAACTCGCGGAAGTGGAAATTTTCAAACTGCTCTCGGGGGAGACGCCCGTGCTCATCCTCGACGACGTGATGAGCGAGCTCGATCTTCCCCGCCGCAAAAAGCTCGTGGAAAAAGTGAAGGGACTGCAATGTATCCTCACTTGCACGCACGCGGAGCGCGCGCTGTACGGAAAAGAGTGCGTAAAGCTCACCGTCCGCGGGGGGAGGCTCGTCCCGTGAGGGCGGATCTGCACATCCACACCTATTATTCGGACGGCGCGCATTCTCCCGCCGCCGTTGCGGAGATGGCGCGCCGCGCGGGGGTGGAGCTCGTCTCCTTCACCGATCACGACAACATGGAGGGCATGGAGGAGAAGCGGGCGGCGGCGCGCGCCTGCGGGCTTTTTTTCGTACCCGGGTGGGAAATTTCCTCCTATACGGACGTAAAGGTACACGTGCTCGGCTACCGTTGCGAAAGGAACGGCGCGTACGAAGCCTTTCTTGCCGCGCGGCGGGAGGGCGCGGTCAAGCGCGCGGAGGACAGCGTGCAAAAGGCGAACGCCGCGCTCGGGCTCTCGCTCACCTTGGACGATGCGCTCGCCGAACAGCGCGAAAAGAGCGCGCCGCTGCATACCATGCACGTGGTCCGCGCGTTTGCAAGGCGGACGGGCGCGGATGTGCGCCGCCTGTACGAGGAGCTCTTTACGCGGGGTCGCCCCGCCTATTCCGATTTGGGACGCCCCACGCCCGCGGAGGCGGTGGAAGCGATCCACGCCTGCGGCGGGCTCGCGTTCTTGGCGCACCCGGGGTGTATCCGCCTGCCCGCCGCGGAGCGGGACGCCCTGCTGGAAGGGCTCGTGCGGCGGGGGCTGGATGGTATAGAATGTATTCATACGCTTCATACTGAAAGCGAGAGGGAGTATTTTCTGCGCTATGCGGCGCGGCACGGACTGCTCGTTTCGGGCGGTTCGGATTTTCACGCGGAGGGCGCGGGGCGCACGCTCGGGCTTCCCGTGTTTTCCGCGGACAGCGCGCTGTTAAACGCGCTTGCTCCCCTCTGACGGAGCGTATGAAAAAAATTCGGGCAGTCGTTGCGCTCCTCCTTGCGGGGAGCCTGTTTTTTTGTTGCGGAACGTTTCGCGGAACGGTGAGAGCGGGCGTGCGCATCGAGGGTGTGGACGTGGGGGGAATGAAATTTTCCGAAGCGGAGACGCTCGTCCGCGCGCGCATCGCGGAAACGCTTCCCCCGCTCGTCGTGCATGCGCCGTGCGGGGACGTCGTCGTGCGCAGTCCCGCGCTCTCGTTTACGGATAACGTCCCGTCGCTCGTCCGTACGGCAAAGCGGGGAGAGAATCTCCGCGCCGACGTCAGGCGGAACTGGGCGGACATGGAGGCGGAACTTCTCGCCGTCTGCGAGCAAAACTTCCGCGCCCCGCGCGACGCGGAGCTCTCCTTTTCGCCCGCGGGATTCGTCTATCTCGAAGGGGAGAAGGGGGTCTCCTGCGACTACGCCCGCTTGCTTGCGGACGCGGCGCGCGCCCTCGAAACGGGGGAAGAAGTGTTTCTCTCCTGCCGCGAAACTTCCCCCGCCGTTACCGAAAAACAGCTCCGCGCGCGGACGCGGCGGCTCTCCCGCTTTTCCACGGCGTTCGACGGCGGGAACGTCTCCCGCGCGCACAACGTGCGGCTCGCGGCGGCGCGCGTGGGCGGCACGGTCGTGGAGCCGGGGGAGGAGTTTTCGTTCAACGCGCGCGTGGGCAGGCGCACGCGGGAGAACGGCTTCGTGGAGGCGACCGTTATCCAACAGGGGGAATTCGTGCAGGGCGTGGGCGGCGGCGTATGCCAGACGAGCACGACGCTCCTCGGCGCGGCGATCCGCGCGGGCATGAAGATCACCGCGAGCCGTCCGCATTCCCTCGCCGTCTCCTACGTTCCCCCCTCGCAGGACGCGATGGTCTCCGATTACAGCGATTTGAAATTCGTGAATCCCTATTCCGTGCCCGTCTATATTTTGGCGCGAACGGCGCGGTCGAGCGTCGCGTTTGAGTTTTACGGACTGCCGGACGGCAAGCGGTACGCCGTGGAGAGCTGCGTGCTCGAACGGCTCCCCCCGCCCGAGGAGAAGGTCGTAAAGGGGGAAGAAGAGAAGATCGTGCAGAGGGAACGGGAGGGCATAAAGAGCGAGAGCTGGCTGCTCGAATACGACGAACGGGGGAATTTGCTCTCGCGCACGCTCTTCCGCAGAGATACTTACGCGCCCGTGCAGGGCGTGCGTGAGAGCCCGATCGCCGATCCCGCGGAGGACGGACCGTCCGCGGAGCCGCCCGCATAAAAAATTTTGCAAAACGCACGCAAAATCGGTTGATTTTTTCCGAGATATCCTTTATAATCCTTTATGACTTCGGGCGGTCCTCTGCCGAAAACGGGCACGAACGTCGCGTAAATACGGAGGTATAGGTCAATGAACGGTCTGATCGAGGCAATCGAAGCCGAGGGCATGAAGCAGGAAACGCCCGCGTTCAACGTCGGCGACACCGTGAAAGTGGGCTACCGCATTATCGAAGGCGGCAAGGAAAGAGTCCAGAATTTCGAGGGCGTCGTCATTGCCAAAAAGAACGGCGGGATCCGCGAGACGTTTACGGTGCGCCGCCTTTCGTTCGGCGTCGGCGTAGAGCGTTGCTTCCCTCTCCACTCCCCCAAAGTCGCCTATGTTACGGTGGTGAGAGCGGGCAAGGTGAGAAGAGCGAAGCTCTACTACCTGCGTGGACTCACGGGCAAAGCCGCGAAAATCAAGGAAAAGAAGTAAGAAAGCAACAAAAAAGACAGCTCGCCAAAAGTCGATGGCGGGCTGTTTTTTTGTCCGCTTTTTCCCTTCCATTAGGAAGAGAGAGGGGGAGGAAACAAAGGAGCGCAGAGGAGTTCAACCCCCACCCAACCCTCCCCCTTGCAAAGGGGGAGGTGTTATTTTAGCTTTCTTGGGGGGTGTATATTTTAGCTCTCTTGAAAGAGGGAGGTGTATATTTTAGCTCTCTTGAAAGGGGAGATGTTATTTTAGCTCGCTTGGAGGGGGTGTATATTTTAGCCTTTTTTGGGGGTGTATGTATTCTGTTCTTCTTGTAGGGAGGGATATATTTCGCTCTTTCGGAAGGATTCCCTCAACAAGGGGGACTTTTTCACCTCTCCCTTGCAACGCGAGGGGGAGGGTAGGGTGGGGGGGAGGAGGGAAAGTTGCCCGTACCGCTGTTGCCGAGCGCGAAGGAAAGCGCCCGCCGCGCGGGCTGTTTTTTTGCGCGGACGCTCCGCCCGCCGCCGCATTCGGGGAAAATTTTTTCGCGAAAGACCCGAAAATCCGTTTACAATTTACGTTTTATCGGTTAGAATAGAGACAATATAATAGGGAAAGAAGGAACACATACCCATGCGAAAAATGTTTGCAAAGCTCAAATCCTATTCCGCGTATTTTTGCGCCTTCCTCATTCTCGCCTTCGCGTTTCTCGCCGTCGGACTCGGGACGCTCGGCGCCACGGCGACGACGGGCGGCTCGTACGAGCTGAAAACGCGGGGAAGCTCCGCGGTGGAGCCCGCCATCGTCTTTCACCTCTCCGACTATCGGGAGGAGACGGAGGACGGCTCTTCGTCGTCGACCACGCCGCTTGTCGTCAAGCATATCTATCTCAACGTGGGCGCGATCTATGCGCAGGAGGGCGCCGTCGCGACGCTCCGCCTCGGGCGCGCCTATTCGGTAACGAGCAGTTATCCCAACTATGTGGAGGCGTCCATCGCGAATTTCCGCCAAGCCGATCAGTCCGCCGAGGACGGGAAGCAGACCGTCGCGGCGACGGAGAACGCGCTTTGGAACTGGACGGAGCCTTTCGAGATCCCGGAGGACGGCTGGCGCATCAGCTCCTATCAGTACTACAAACTCACGGCGCGCAACTGCAACGTGCGCATCAACGAGATCGTGTTCGTGGGCGAAAAGCTGGACGGCAACCAAGGGACGGGCGAATATTGCGTCGTTCCCGCCGAAATTTACGAGGGGGAGCAGACCGAGCTCGTCTATAATTCGGCGGCGGGCGAAACGCGCGCGCAAGCGCTCGAAGAGGCGAAAAAGCTCCTCGACGCGCAGGAGATCCCCGCCTCGTCGCAGTCCTCCTTCTACCGCTACGGACAGGAGGAAGTCTCCTCCCTTCTCATGCTCGAACATTTCCAAGAGGGCAATAAGTACGATCCCGAAAACATCGGCTATTATTTCGGCGACAGATCTTACAACGCGCTGGGCTTGGATCTGCTCGCGCTCGGCACGGCGATCTTCGGCGTCAGCCCGTTCGGACTGCGCTTCTTCCCCATGCTCGCCTCGTTCGGCGTGCTCGTCGCGGGGTATTTCCTCGTGAAACGGCTTACGCGGAGCGATAAGGCGGCGTTCGTGTTCGCGCTTTTGTACGCGCTCTCCAATGCCGCATTCGCCCTCGGACACTTCGGAACGCCGCTTACGATCGGCTTGTTCTTCTTTGTTCTTTCGCTCGATCTCTGCCACCGCTTCTATGCGGGCGGCATGAAAAAAGCCTCCCTCGGGTCCGCCGTTCCCCTTGCGCTCTCGGGGATCTTCGGCGCCGCCGCGGTCTGCGTGAACGGCGCATTCGTCGTGCCCGTCGCGGGCGTCGTCGCGCTGTTCGTCTGCGGCATGTTCCGCCAGAGGGCGGCGATGCGCTACCGTCTCGCCAAGACGGAGGCGGAGGAGGCGCCCGTTCCCGCGGAGGGAGCGCAGCTCGCCGCGGAAGGGGAGCAGCCCGCCGCGGAAGGGGAGCGGTCCGTTCCCTCCGAGAAGGCGAAGGTCGCCGCGGAGTACCGCTATAAAAACATTCTCGCGCCCGTCGTGTTCGGGCTCACCCTTCTTTTGGGGCTGTTCGTCATCGCGCTCATCGCGATGGTCCCCGCCTCGTACGCCTATATGCGCGTTTACGACGATCCCTCCGCGCCCGCGAACGGCATCTTCGGGCTCGCGTGGAAGGCGTTCGCCGCGGGCTTCGTGGGCGGAACGGAGCGCACGGCGTCCACGGGATCGCTTTTCTTCTACCGCCTGTTCCAAGGCACGGGCGGCACGTATGCGGTAACGCTCGCGACGTTCAACTTCGTCGCGCTTCTCTGCGCGCTCGCAGGCGTGGTCTATGCGGCGTACCGCCTCGTGCGCATCATCATGGCGAAGGAGATCGGAAAAGAGCAACGCAAGGAGCTCCGCCGCATCTGCGTGCCGCTTGCGGGCATCGTGCTCTCGCTCGCGACCGCGTTCTTCGCGCAGGGCGCGCTCGCGTTCCTGCTCGCGGCGTTCGTCTTTGCCGCCGCGCTCTTCGGCGACGCCGTGCGCCGCTATACCGAACAGGAGGGAAAGGCGGGCAAGGTCTGCCGCATTCTCTGCTGGGTCGGGCTGGGACTGCTCATCGCGGGCTTTGCGCTTCTTCTCGTGTTTACGTTCTCCGTTCCGCTTCCCGCGTCCTTCATGGCGAAATTCTTCGCGTAAGGGGGCGGCGATATGATCGCGAAAATCGTCTGTTATTGCCTGAACGGTCTCGAAGGCGTGCCTGTCGAAGTCGAGACGGACGTCAACAAGGGGATCCCCGCCTACGACATGGTGGGGCTTCCCGATACCGCGGTGAAGGAATCCAAGGAGCGCGTGCGCTCCGCGCTGAAAAACAGCGGGATGCTCTTCCCCATGAATAAGATCACCATCAATTTCGCGCCCGCCGATATCCGCAAGGAGGGCGCGGCGTTCGACCTCGCCGTGGCGGTGAGCCTGTTGAAGGCGAGCGAACAGCTCGTCGGGGCGGACTTGAAGGACACCGTCTTTTTGGGTGAACTCGCCCTGAACGGCGATCTCCGTCCCGTGAGCGGGCTGTTGCCCATTCTCATCTCGGCGAAGGGGCACGGGTTCAGCCGTTTCGTCATTCCCGCCGCCAACGCCGCGGAGGCGCGCTATCTCGGCGGCGCGGAGATCTATCCCGCGTGCACGCTGACGGAAGTCGTGCGGCACGTGATGGGAACGGAGCGCATCCTTCCCCTCGAAACGGCGGAATTCGTCCCGCATGCGGAGAAGAAAAATTCCGCCGATTTGAAGTTCGTAAAGGGACAGCCGCTCGCCCGCCGCGCGCTGGAAATCGCGGTCGCGGGCGGACACAATCTGCTCATGGTGGGTCCTCCCGGAACGGGCAAGACGATGCTCGCGCGGTGCCTTCCCGGGATCATGCCCGACCTCTCCTTCGACGAAGCGCTCGAAATCACCAAGATCCATTCGGTCGCGGGCGTGCTCGGCGAGGAGGGGATCGTCAGCGAACGCCCCTTCCGCACCCCGCACCATACGGCGACCACCGTCTCGATGTGCGGCGGCGGAAACCGCGTCGTGCACCCCGGGGAGATCTCCCTCGCGCACGGCGGCGTGCTCTTTTTGGACGAGTTGCCCGAATATAAGCGCTCCACGTTGGAGGCGCTCCGCCAGCCCCTCGAAGACGGCAAGATCACCGTCTCCCGCGCGGGCGGCACGGTAACCTTCCCCGCGCGGTTCATGCTCTGCGCGAGCATGAATCCCTGTCCCTGCGGCAACTACGGTTCCGCCAACCTCACCTGTTCGTGTACGCCCGCCGAGATCCGCGCCTACCGCAAAAAGGTCTCGGGACCCCTTCTCGACCGCATCGATCTGCAAGTGGAAGTGGACAACGTGAGCTACGACGAGCTCGTCTCGACGGAGAAGCGGGAAACTTCCTCGCAGGTGAAGGAGCGGGTGGACGTCGCGCGGAACATCCAGCGGCATCGCTTTTCCCAAAGCGGCATCTCCACGAACGCCGAAATGGGGGAGCGGGAGATCGCCGCGTTTTGCGCGCTCACGGAGGAGAGCGAGAAAATTTTGCGCGCCGCGTTCGAGCGGATGAAGCTCTCCGCGCGCGCCCGCGGGCGGATCATCAAGGTCGCCCGCACGATCGCCGATCTGGACGGCAGCGAGGAGATCTTGCCCAAGCACGTGTACGAGGCGGTCTCCTACCGCATCTACGATAAAATGGGGTAAACGATGGAATTTTCCTCGGACGAGAAGGGAATGCTTTGGCTGTGCGCGTGCGCGGGGCTCGAATATCGGGAACGCGTCGCGCGGCTCCGCGCCGTTTCCCGTCCCGCGGAGCTCCTCACCGAAAGCGGGGAGGAAGAGGTCGGGCGGCTTCTTGCGCGCATGGAGCGGGAAGAAGTCTTTGCCGTCTCCCTTCTCGACGAGGATTACCCCGCGCTCCTCAAAAATAGCCCGTCGCCGCCCCTTCTTCTCTTCGGCGCGGGCAGGCGGGAACTGCTCAAAGCGCGCATGTTCTGTATCGTCGGTTCCCGCATTACCCCGCCGTGGGCGGAAAAGCTCGCAAAACTCACCGCGGAACGGCTCTCCCGCCGCTTTGCCGTCGTAACGGGGCTCGCCGAAGGCGGAGACGCCGCCGCGCTCGAAGGCGCGCTCGCGGGCGGCTCCCCCGTGTGCGTGCTGCCCTGCGGCATCGACGGGTGCTACCCCGCCGCACACGCCTCTTTGAAGGAGCGGGTGAGACGGGCGGGACTGCTCCTCACCGAATATCCCTTCGGCACGCAGAGCAAAAAATTTCACTTCATCGCGCGCAACCGCATTCTCGCGGGGCTTGCGGAGGGGACGCTCGTCGTCTCCGCGGGCAAGCGGAGCGGCGCGCTCATCACCGCGAATTTCGCGCTGGACGGCGGGCGGGACGTGTTCGCCTTTCCCCACAATCCGGGCGCGGCGCAGGGCGAGGGGTGCAACGAACTCATCAAAAAGGGCGCGTATCTCGCGACGGGCGCGGAGGACATCTTCGCCGCCTATGGGATGCAGGAGGACGTGCGGGAGGAAGTCCCGCTTACCCCCGCCGAACGGCGCGTTCTTACCGTTCTCAAAGAGAGCGGTGAACTTCACGCGGCGGTCATCGCCGAACGGGCGGAGATCCCCGTATACGAGGCGGCGGCGACGCTCGCCTCGCTCGAACTCAAAAATCTCGTCGTGAAGGCGGGCGGAAACCGCTACACGGCTGTCTGAAACAAGGAGAAAGAATGGACCTTATCATCGTGGAATCGCCCTCCAAGGCGAAAACAATCTCCAAATACCTCAAAGGCAAGTACCGCGTGGACGCTTCGGGCGGACACATTCGCGACCTTCCCGAAAAGAAGCTCGGCGTCGCGGTGGAAAAAAACTTCGAGCCCAAGTACGTTACCTCGCCCGGCAAGGAGGAGACGATAAAGCGGCTCGCGGAGGAGGCGCGCCGCGCGGGAAAAGTGTATCTCGCGACCGACCCCGACCGCGAGGGGGAGGCGATCTCGTGGCATCTGCAACAGGTGTTGGGACTGCCCGAGGAGGGAAAGAACCGCATCGAATTCAACGAGATCTCTCCGCGCGCCGTGGAGCGCGCGCTCGAACATCCGCGCACGGTGAACTACAATCTCGTGGACGCCCAGCAGGCGCGCCGCGTTCTGGACCGCCTCGTGGGCTATAAGCTCTCCCCGCTCCTCAACAACAAGATCCAAAACGGACTTTCGGCGGGCAGGGTGCAGTCGGTCGCGCTCCGCCTCGTCGTGGACAGGGAGCGCGAGATCTCCGCGTTCGTGCCCGAGGAATACTGGACGATCTCCGTCGAATTGCAGGACGGCAAGAAGCGGTTCGCGCCCTTCCGCGCGGTCCTCGAAAAGGAGAACGGAAAAAAACTGCGGATAAAGAGCGGCAAGCAGGCGGACGCGGCGCTTTCCGCGCTCGCCGCGGGCGGCTATACCGTCGCGAGCGTGAAAAAGAGCGTCGCGAAGTCGCACGCGCCCGCGCCCTTCACGACGTCCACCCTCCAACAGGACGCCTCCAACAAGCTGGGCTATTCCGCCCCCGAGACCATGCTCATGGCGCAACATCTCTATGAGGGGTTGGAGATCGAAGGGGACGGGCATGTCGCGTTCGTAACCTACATCCGAACGGACTCCACGCGCGTCTCCGAGGACGCGCAGGCGGCGGCGCTCGGGTATATCCGCGAGACGTTCGGGAACGAATACGCCCCTGCAAAGCCCAACTTCTACGCGTCCAAGAAGGGCGCGCAGGACGCGCACGAGGCGATCCGTCCCATCGACGTGCATCTCACGCCCGAGCGCGCGAAGAAGATGCTCGACAAGAAGCACTACAACGTGTACAAACTCATCTACGAGCGGTTCATCGCCTCGCAGATGGCGGAAGCGCAGTACGACGCGATGCAGATCGAGATCGCGAACGGCGCATACGGGCTGCGGGCGAGCGGCAAGGCGTTGAAATTCGCAGGCTACACCGCCGTCTGGCAGGACGTGAAGAAGGAGGACGAAGAGGAACGGACGGAACTTCTCCCGCCTCTTTCGGAGGGGGACGCGCTCACGCCGCTCTCCGTAAAGCCCGAGCAGAAGTTCACGAAGCCGCCCGTCCGCTATACGGACGCCTCCCTCGTAAAGGCGATGGAGGACAAGGGCATCGGCAGACCGTCTACGTACGCTTCCATCATCTCCGTGCTCAACAAGCGCAAATACGTCGAAAAAGACGGCAAATACATGAAGCCCACCGAGGTCGCCTATTCCATCACGGACATGCTCGTGCGGTACTTCCCCGACGTCATGGACGTCGGCTTTACCGCGGACATGGAAAAGAAGCTGGACGAGATCGAGGACGGCGGCAGGGACTGGCACGCCATCATCGCCGCATTCTATCCGCCCTTTGAAGAACAGCTCCGCCATGCGGGGACGGACGGCGACGAGCTGACGGAGATCCTCTGTAAGAAGTGCGGGCATCCCATGGTGCGCAAAACGGGCAAGTACGGCAAGTATCTCGCCTGTTCCAACTATCCCGCGTGCTCCAACATCATCAGCGAGGGGGAGGCGGAGATCTCCGATGTTCCCTGTCCCAGATGCGGGCGTCTCATGACGGTGAAGAGCGGCAGGTACGGAAAATTCCTCGCCTGTCCCGATTATCCCACCTGCAAATCCACCCTTCCCTACGGGGAGAAAAAGGAGGAAAGTTTTGCGGGCATCTGTCCCGACTGCGGGAAGCCGACCAAGCGGCTTCGCTCCCGCGCGGGCAAACTGTATTACGGTTGCAGCGGATATCCCGTGTGCAAGTTCATGAGCTGGGACGAGCCCACGGGGAAGAAGTGCCCCGCGTGCGGCGGCGCGCTCGTCAAGACGGCGCGCGGCGGCGTGCGCTGTTCCAACAAGGAGTGCTCCTATAAAGAGCCCGCGCCTGCGCGCGCGCCCTCCGATGGTTAAGATCGTCGGCGGAGGGCTCGCGGGGAGCGAGGCGGCGTATTTTTTGGCGACGCACGGCGTTTGCGCCGAGCTTACGGATATGAAACCCGCCCGCTTTACGGCGGCGCATTCCAATGCGGATTATTGCGAGCTCGTCTGTTCCAACTCGCTCAAAAGCGACGATGTATACGGCAACGCCTGCGGACTGTTGAAGGAAGAGATGCGCAGGCTCGGCTCGATCACGATGGCGGCGGCGGAGGCGACGCGGGTGCCCGCGGGCGGCGCGCTCGCCGTGGACAGGGCGGCGTTTGCCACGACCGTTACCCGAAAATTGCGGGAACGGGGTGAGATATCGTTCCGTTGCGCGGAGGAGACCGAACTCCCCGCGCGGGGGATCGTCGCGACGGGACCGCTCACGTCCGGCGGGCTGTATCAGGCGTTGGAACGGACATTCGGCGGCGCGCTCTGCTTTTACGATGCGTCCGCGCCCATCGTCTCCGCGGAGAGCATCGACTTTTCGAGGACGTTCGTGCAGGACCGCTACGGGCGGGGCACGGGGGACTATCTCAACTGTCCCATGACGAAGGAGGAGTACACGGCGTTCGTCCGTGCGCTCGTCGGCGCGGAACGCGCCGATCTGCACGCCTTCGAGAAGGGAGAAATTTTTGAAGGGTGCATGCCCGTCGAGGTAATGGCGGCGCGGGGGGAGGATACCCTCCGCTTCGGCACGTTCAAGCCCGTGGGACTTTCGGACGGGGGAAAACGTCCGTACGCCGTGTTGCAGCTCCGCAAGGAGAACGCCGCGGGCACGAGCTACGGGCTCGTCGGCTGCCAGACCAACCTGAAATTCGGCGAACAAAAGCGGGTGTTCTCCATGATCCCCGCCCTCAAAAACGCCGAATACGAGCGGTACGGCGTGATGCACCGCAATACCTTTCTGCGCTCCCCGCGCGTCCTGCGCGCGGATCTTTCGGCAAAGAGCAATCCCGAACTTTTCTTTGCGGGACAGCTCACGGGGGTGGAAGGGTATGTGGAGAGCGCCGCGAGCGGACTTCTCGCGGGCATCCACCTCTGGCGCAGACTCAACGGGAAGGAGCCGATCGTTCCGCCCGCGACGACCGTTCTCGGCGCGCTCTCCCGCTATATCGCGGCGGAAAGCGAAGATTTCCAGCCCATGAACGCCAATTACGGCATCTTGGAGGGCGGCTTCGAGGGCGTGCGGGATAAGAAGGAGCGGCGGCGCCTTCTCGCCGAACGGTCCCTTGAAGCGATCGAACGTTTCAAAGCGCAAATAAACGGTTAAATAAAGGGAGAACGCTTGCCCTTTCGGGCGAAGGAGTAACACATGGAATTTCGGGGTACGACCATTTGCGCCGTAAAAAAGAACGGCGTTACCGCGATCGCGGGGGACGGACAGGTCACGATGGGCGAGAGCGTCGTGTTCAAGAACACGGCGATCAAGGTGCGCCGCATTTACGGCGGCAAAGTTATTTTGGGGTTCGCGGGGAGCGTTACGGACGCCTTCTCCCTCTCCGAGCGGTTCGAGGGCATGCTCAATAAGTTCGCGGGCAATCTCATGCGCTCGGCGGTGGAGCTCGCCGACCTTTGGCGGAGCGACAAGATCGGCAGAAAGCTGGACGCAATGATGATCACGGCAGACAAGGATACCCTCCTCATTCTCTCGGGCACGGGGGAAGTCATCGAACCCGACGAGGGCATCTGCGCGATCGGGAGCGGCGGCAACTACGCGCTCGCGGCGGCGCGCGCCCTTGCGCAGAACACCGATTTTTCGGCGGAGGAGATCGCGCGCAAATCGCTGAAAATCGCTTCGGAGATCTGCGTCTACACGAACGACCATATCATTTGCGAGGTGGTGTGATGAATTTATCTCCCAAACAGATCGTAAACGAACTCAACAAGCATATCATCGGACAGGACGAGGCGAAAAAAGCGGTCGCCATCGCCCTCCGCAACCGTTACAGAAGGGCGCAGCTCTCCCCCGAACTCCGCGAGGAGATCACGCCCAAGAACATCATCATGAAGGGTCCCACGGGCGTGGGGAAAACGGAGATCGCAAGGCGGCTCGCCAAGCTCGTCAAAGCCCCCTTCGTCAAGGTGGAGGCGACCAAGTACACCGAAGTCGGCTACGTCGGCAAGGACGTGGAGGGCATGGTGCGCGACCTCGTCGAATGCGCCTACCGCCTCGTAAAGGACGAAAAGGAGGAGGAAGTTCGCGTCAAGGCGACGGACGTCGCCGAAAAGAAGATGGTAAAACTCCTCGCCGAACTCAAAAAGAACGACCGCGGCGAGACCGCGCGGGACGTGTTCGAGCAAAATCTTCTCGAATCGCTCCGCAAGGGCGTGTTCGACAGGCTCGTCATCGAAGCGGAAGTGCGGGACGAACCCAAGAGCATGGAGCTCGTGCCGGGCGGGGCGGCGATCAACCTCGGCTCCATCTTCGGCGAAATGCTTCCTCCCAAGCGGAAGAAGCGCAAGATCACCGTAAAGGAAGCGATGACGCTGTTCATCGAAGAGGAAGCGGAGAAACTCATCGACGACGACGCGGTGAAGGAGGAAGCGCTCCGCCGCGCCGAAAACGACGGCATCATCTTCATCGACGAGATCGATAAGATCGCGGGCAAGGAGAACACCGCGGGCGCGGATGTCTCCCGCGAGGGGGTCCAGCGCGATATCCTTCCCATCGTGGAGGGGAGCACGGTGATGACGAAGTACGGCGCGGTCAAGACGGACTATATGCTCTTCATCGCGGCGGGCGCGTTCCACGTCGCGCGGGTAGAGGACCTCATTCCCGAACTCCAAGGACGTTTCCCCGTTTCCGTCGAGCTCAAATCGCTCACGAAGGAGGATTTCGTCAACATCCTCACCAATACCGAGCATTCGCTCACCCAGCAATATGCGGTGCTCCTTGCGGTGGACAACATCGATTTGAAGTTTACGCAGGACGCCATCGAGGCGATCGCGGAGATCTCGGAGGACATCAATCTCACGAGCGAGGACATCGGCGCGCGGCGGCTCCATACCGTGATGGAATATCTCTTGGAGGATATCTCCTTCAACGCGGGCGGCGGGGACTATCCCGTCGTTCCCGTGCAGATCGACCGCAAGTACGTCGAGGAGCACCTCTCCAAGATCACGAAGGATAGAGACCTCAAAAAGTACGTTTTGTAAGTTTCGCAAAAAATCTTTCCCTTCGGAAAATCTTTTTTGCGAAGAATGTAGCGCATATGGGATACCGACCTTATCTCGATATTCGCTCTCCCCGACATTAAGCCTGCGGTAGCGTTGCAAATTGGGTGCGCTCCGCAGGGCGACCCTGCTCCGCGCCGTAAATTTTGGGAGCGCTCCGCAGGGCGACCTTGCTCCGCGCCGTAATTTTTGGGGCGCTCCGCAAAAGCGTGGTTTTGCTCCGCGCCGTAATTTGTAGCAAGGATAGGGCGGTAATTCGTCGGCGCATCTTGCCTCCCCCCTCACGTTGAGGGGGGAGGGTAGGGTGGGGGGAGCCGCCCAAGATACTCTTCGACCAACAAACCACCAAGGAGTTTTCATGATCAACATTCCCAAGGGCACGAAGGACGTTTTGCCTTCGCAGTCGCACATCTGGCAGTATATCGAGGACGTGGCGCGCGTTACGGCGGAGGGATACGGATTCGGCGAGATCCGCACCCCCGTGTTTGAGCATACGGAGCTCTTTTCGCGCGGCGTGGGCGACACGACGGACGTTGTTACCAAGGAAATGTACACCTTCCTCGACAAGGGCGGCAGGAGCATCACGCTCCGCCCCGAGGGGACGGCGGGCGTCGCGCGGGCGTTTCTCGAAAACGGTTTGCAGGGCGGCGCAATGCCCTTCAAGGCGTACTATCTCTTTTCCGCCTATCGTTACGAACGCCCGCAGGCGGGCAGGCTTCGCGAGTTCCACCAGTTCGGCGCGGAGCTCTACGGGGCGGCTTCTCCCGCCGCCGATGCGGAGATCGTCTGCCTCGCGGACGCCTTTTTGAAGAACATCGGTCTGCGCAAGACGGAGCTGCGGCTGAATTCCATCGGCTGCCCTTCCTGCCGCGCGGGCTATCAGGAGGCTTTGCGGGAATATTTCCGCCCCCATCTCGCCGAAATGTGCGAAGATTGCAGGGCGCGCTTTGAAAAAAATCCGATGCGCATGCTCGACTGCAAGAACGATTCCTGCAAGCGGTTCACGGCGGGCGCGCCCCGCATGCTCGACTATCTGTGCGACGACTGCCGCGCGCATTTCGGGCGGGTGAAGGAGCTCCTCTCGGCGGCGGGGGTCGCGTATACCGTCGATCCCTCCATCGTGCGCGGGCTGGACTATTACAGCCGCACCGTGTTCGAGTTTACGTCGGAAGCGGCGGGTGCGCAGGGGACGGTGCTCGGCGGCGGCAGGTACGACGGGCTTCTTGCGCAGCTCGGCGGAAAGCCGACGCCCGCGGTCGGCTTCGGCGCGGGAATAGAGCGGCTCATCATGGTGATGGAGGCGGAGGGGGCCCCTCTGCCCGCGCCCGCCCGCCCGGATTGCTATCTCGCGGGCATGGACGAGGCGTCGCGGAAAAAAGCGTTTCTGCTCGCGGAGGAATTGCGGCGGGCGGGCGTCGCCTGCGAGACCGATCTTTTGGATCGCTCCTTAAAGGCGCAAATGAAGTATGCGGATAAGCTCGGCGCGCGCTATGTTGCCGTTTTAGGGGAAGCGGAGCTCGAAGAGGGCGCGGCGGAGGTCAAAAACATGGAGACTTCGGCGTCGCGCCGCGTAAAATTTTCGGAATTGGCGCAATATATCGTCGGGGAGGGAACAGATGATCAGGGAAATGAGCGGTAAGGAACTCGACGAACTCGTCGCAAAGGGCGGGACGGTCGTGTGCGATTTTTGGGCGGCGTGGTGCATGCCCTGCCGCATGCTCGGGCAAGTGATGGAGCCGCTCTCCGAAGAGTTCAAGGAGAAGGCGACCTTTGTCAAAGTCAACATCGATGAGAACGGCGACCTCGCGGCGTCCCTCGGCATCTTCTCCATTCCGGATGTATATATCTTTGCGGACGGACAGGTAAAAACGCACAATCTCGGCTTCCTTCCCGAAGCCGAACTGCGCGAATTTTTCACGCAAAATTTATAGAGCCGTAAAATGCTGTAAAAAAAGCGCGTCCCGCCTTTTGCGGGTCGCGCTTTTTATGCTGTTTCATTTCTCTTCCCATACCAACGATCAAAGAAAAAAGGTTTTTATAAAATTTTATTCTCGGGCGCAAACAATGTGCAATTAAATTTCCTTTCTGCCGAGCAGATAGTCCGCAGAAACGCCGAAGAAGTCGCACAAAGCAATAATATAGCTTGCCTTTGGCTCATGAACGTTCCGTTCCCAAAAATCTATGGCTTTTTGGCTTGTTCCAATCACTTTTCCGAGTTGCGCCTGCGAAAGCCCTTTTTCCGTGCGCAATTCTTTGATCCGTTCGGCTATCATATGACCATATTAGAAGAAATCTTCTTAAAATAATTGACAAAGAATTAAACTTCTTATATAATAAAATTATATAAAAAAACAAAAAATAAGCGGAGCAACACGATGAAAAAAGCGAAGATTGCCGAAGAGATACCGAGGACGGAAAAGCCTATTCCCTGCGGCGAACGGGACGAAAACGGACTTTACTGCGGACACATGCTCTCCTCATTCGCCTATATTTCCGATTGGAATGAGCAGGACGAGTACAGAGAAGCGCATGAAACGCTCTCCAAGAGGATATACCGGAAACTTTTGCGGGGGAGACCGTGGAAATATTATCTGAAACTCGCCGTCCGTGAGTTTTTGCGCAGTTTTATCATCGGCATTGGAATGACGCTCCTCATGATGGCGGTCGGACTTGCCATCGGCTACATCGCCTTTGCGGCGTCGGGATATGCGGACGAAACCCTTGCAAGGGATGCGTGGATAGGGATAGGGATCTCCGTGGTACTTGTGACGTGTGTCATCGCGTATGTGTTCTATTTAACGGACGTGAATTTTTTGCACCTCACAAGCCGTCTGACGCCCGAGCAGAGAAGAAACAGGGCGAAACACGATTTCAGCCAGGAGAGTTTCTGGATAGACGAGATGAAAAGATACCCCCGTTACTATGAATACGGGCAGAATGTCTATGAGCACGGCACGGAGCGGAAAGTGCGGAAAAAGATATTTTTGGCGGGGAGCTGCATCATGGGCGCACTCATTCTTTTCGGCGGCGGTTGGCTCACTTATTTCCTCCTCAACTTCCCGTCGTTTGCGCACATGCACCGCGCGCTCCTGCTCCTCATGTGGTACGCCCCCGTCGCCTTCGCCGCGGGCATGGTGCACGGCATTCTGTGGTTGAGGCAATTTTGTTTGCGGGATTGGTCGGAGATCGAGGAGCGCGTCTGTCCCACTTGTCACACCCTGCACACGTTTGTCTATGCGGGGAAGGGGAAGAAATCGTACGGCACATACGATAAAATCGTCGAATCCCGTGCTTCGGGGGAATACAAGGTCTCTTCGCTCCGCGATTCGGACGGGAACGAGATCGTGGGCGTGTACGATTGGATGCCCGGGTACGACACGCACGAGACGGGAAGCACTTCGACCAGAGTTTATCACTACGTCTGCGGAAAATGCGGGCAACGGGGAAGAGTGTCCTATACCAGCCACTATGGCGGGCGGACGCACTATACATACAACGGTCGTTAAAATTTCTCTTACTTTTTCGCCCCGCGGCTTTCGCCGCGGGGCGCTTCTTCTCTTTTGCGCACCTCTCGCGCCCTCTCACACCACGCCGCCCGACGCGCTGTGTGCGGCGGACGGCGCGTGTATCTTTTTCCGCCGATTTCCTTGCATTCCGTGCGCTTTTTTGTTATAATGAGAAAAAAAGAGAGGCGCATATGATAGATATATCCTGTATCCGAAAGACCGACCCCGAGATCGCGGACATCATGGAAAAAGAACTTGCCCGCCAGCGCGGGAACCTCGAACTCATCGCGAGCGAAAACATCGTCTCCCCCGCGGTGATGGCGGCGATGGGGTCGCACCTAACCAACAAATACGCGGAGGGGTATCCCGGCAAGCGGTACTACGGCGGGTGTGCGTTTGTGGACGAAGCGGAGGACCTCGCGCGGGAACGGCTCAAAGCGCTCTTCGGGTGCGAGCATGCCAATGTCCAGCCGCACAGCGGCGCGCAGGCGAATTTCGCCGTCTACTTCTCCGTGCTCAAACCCGGCGACACCGTGATGGGAATGGACCTCTCCCACGGCGGACACCTCACGCACGGCTCGCCCGTCAACTTCTCCGGGATGTATTTCAACGTCGTTCCCTACGGCGTCTCCCGCGAGACGGAGACCATCGATTACGACGAGATGGAGCGCATCGCGCTCTCGTGCAAGCCCAAGATGATCGTCGCGGGTGCGAGCGCCTATCCGCGCTTTCTCGACTTCGCGCGTATCCGCGCCGTCTGCGATAAGGTCGGCGCGTACATGTTCGTGGATATCGCGCACATCGCGGGGCTCGTCGCGGCGGGGCTCCACCCGTCCCCCGTGCCGTATGCGGATTTCGTTACAACGACCACCCACAAGACGCTTCGCGGTCCCCGCGGCGGCGTTATCATGTGCAAGGAAAAATACGCCAAACTCATCGACAAGGCGGTGTTCCCGGGCATGCAGGGAGGTCCTCTCATGCACGTGATCGCGGCGAAGGCGGTCGCCTTCAAGGAGGCATTGTCGCCCGAATTCAAGCAGTATCAGAAGCAGATCGTAAAAAACGCCGCGGCGATGGCACAGCGGTTTACGGAGAACGGCTTGCGGCTCGTCTCGGGCGGCACGGACAACCACCTCATGCTCCTCGACCTGCGCAAAGAGGAGATGACGGGCAAGGAGCTCGAAAAACTTTTGGACGAGGCGCGCATCACGGCGAACAAGAACACCATTCCCTTCGAGACGACGTCCCCCTTCGTAACGAGCGGGGTGCGCATCGGCACGCCCGCCGTAACCTCCCGCGGCATGAAGGAGGGGGAAGCGACGGAGATTGCCGACCTCGTTACCGAGATCGTCCATAAGCGCGAAGCCGCCGTACCCGCCGTCCGCGCCCAGGTGGAAGCTCTCTGCGAAAAATTCCCGCTGTACGCAAACGATATCCTGTAAAACGCTTGCGTTTTCGCAGAGCGCGGACTATAATACTTTCGATAGCTTTCTTTTCCCCGTTGGGGGAGGGGAAGCATCCTGCGCGGCGCAGGGTCTCCCGCCGCCGCGCGCAGTTTGCGCGATATTTCGCGCTCACTTACTTTGAGAACGTCCTATTCGCGGGCGGACCGCGAAGAGATGTACAACTTCAATCCTCGCAAATTTCTTTGCCCGCAGCATGCCGCCCGCAGGGCGCTGTGAAAAAGAATTTTGCGAACGATCTTTGGGGCGGAGTGAAAGTCTCCACCGGCAGTAAAGTCTGCGAAGGGCGTAGAGCCCCCGAACGGGTGAAATTCCCGTACCGACGGTATAGTCCGGATGAGAAAAGAATTTTTTCGCGCCCCCTTTGGGGTGCGTTTTTTTGAGGTGAGAACATGCAGGACAAACGTTTTTTCAGTACGACGAGAATTGTGATGATCGCGCTCTTCGGGGCGCTCGCGGGGCTGTTGCACATTGCAAAGTTTTCGCTCCCGTTCGCCTTCCCGGGCTTTCTCGAATTTGACTTTTCGGACATTCCGCTCTTTCTCGGAACGTTCGCCCTCGGTCCCGTTTCGGGGTGCCTCATCGTCGTCGTGAAAATTTTGGTCAAGCTGGTCTGTCTCGGAACGGCGAACGCGTTCGTGGGGGAGCTCGCGAATCTTCTCATCGGTTTCGGGTTCGTTCTTCCCGCGGGGCTCATCTACAAGCACATGCACTCCATGAAGGGAGCGATCCTCGCGCTTGCCGTCGGCTCCGTCTCCTCCGTCGCCGTCGCCATTCTCGCCAACCGTCTCATTCTCATTCCCTTCTACGTCTACATCATGTTCGACGGCTCGTGGCAGCCCCTTCTCGGCATGATGAGCGGGCTCTTTCCGAACATTACGCAGGCGAATTTCTACACGTTTTACCTGTGGGTCTCCGTTCTGCCCTTCAACGTAATGCGCTGTCTCATCGCGGGCGTCGTGAGCTTCTTCGTGTACAAGCGGATCTCCCGCGCGATCGAGCGGGTGAACGCCAAGCTCTCGCCCGAGGGGAGGGCGTTCGGCAAGCGGGACGCGATCGCGCTCGCATCCGTGATCGCCGCCGTGCTGCTTCTTCTACTCTTCGCGCTTTTGCGCTATTTCCTTTGGGATTGACATTTGAAAAATTGCCGCAAAATCATTGACTTTTTTCGCACTTTGGAATAAAGTATTAGTAGAGAAAAACAAGGAGGAAACGACCGTGAAGGGACGAAGTATCAACCCGGACCCAAGGACGCAACGGACTTTCGCGGCGTATCTTTCCGCATAGAGTCCGTGGCTCCTTCTGTCCGCGCCGAATTTCTTAAAATACGCGTGGAGGCGGAGTTATGGATGAAACGATCAACAAGTTCCTGCAAGAAAAGGATTATGAAAGCGCTGCCGCTTCGGTGAAAAAGCCCGAAGAGGCGGCGCATATTTTGTCCGCGCTCGGCGACGGCGATCTCGTGCCGTTCAGCCGCGCGCTCGACAGCGACCTGCTCGCGGACGCGCTCGTGATGTTGGACGCGTCCGTCCAGCAAAAGATCGTCGCGGGGCTCAACGACGATGAGCTCGAAGAGGTCATGGAGGACGTGTCCGTCGAGGACACCGTCGACATCATCGAGGAGATGCCCGAGGAAGTCGCCCGCCGCATTGCGGAGGAGGACGAGATCCTCGCGCTCCTCAAAGAGAAGAACTTCGCCGTGTTGAAGCCGCTTCTCTCCTCGATGAACGAGACCGACCTCGCCGCCGTGTTCGAGAGCGCGGAGGAGGAGGACCTCCCCGTGCTGTTCCGCATCCTTCCCAAAGATCTGGCGGCGGAAATGTTTGTGGAGATCGAGCCGGACACACAGGAAAAACTTCTGCAAAAGCTCACCGACGTCGAGATCAAGGCGGTCATGGACGAGCTGTTCCTCGACGATACCGTGGACCTCGTGGAGGAGATGCCGTCGAGCGTCGTCAAGCGTCTGCTCGCCCAGAGCGACAGCGAGACGCGCGCCTTCATCAACGAGATCCTGAAATACCCCAAGGACAGCGCGGGGAGCATCATGACGATAGAGTTCGTCCGCTTCCACCCCGGCATGACCGTGGACGAGGCGTTCGACCATATCCGCGCGCAGGCGATCGACAAGGAGACCATCTACACCTGTTACGTTACGGACGACGCGAACAAACTGCTCGGGCTCGTAACGGCGAAAGATTTGATGCTCGCGGATAAGCTGGCGCACGTCGAGGACATCATGGAGGACAACGTCATCTATGTCCACACCCATGACGACAGGGAGGAAGTCGCGCGGAAGATCTCCGATTACGGCTTCCTCGCCATTCCCGTCGTAGACGACGAGCGGCGGCTCGTCGGCATCGTTACCGTCGACGACGCAATGGAAGTCATCGAGGAAGAGAACACCGAGGATATCGAGGCGATGGCGGGCGTTTTGCACGAGAGCAAGCCCTATCTCAAAACGAGCGTGTTCTCCATCTGGAAGAACCGCGTGCCGTGGCTCCTCATCCTCATGATCAGCGCGACGTTCACGGGGCTCATCATCAACACGTTCGAGAGCAGTCTCAACGCCATCAGCCCCGTGCTGTTTGCCTGCGTGCCCATGCTCATGGACACGGGCGGCAACTCGGGCTCGCAGGTCTCCGTAACCGTCATCCGCTCGCTCGCTCTCGGGGAACTCACCACGCGGGACACGGCAAAAGTGCTCTGGAAGGAGTTCCGCGTCTCCCTTCTCCTTGCCGCGACGCTCGCGGTCGCGTGCTTCGGAAAGCTCATGCTCATCGACAATCTCATCTTCGGGTACGAGGGCTATACGCTGCGCCGCTGCGCCGTCGTCTCGCTCGCGATGTTCTGCACCATCGTCATCGCGAAGCTCGTCGGGTGTCTCCTCCCGCTGTTCGTGAAGAAGATAAAGCTCGACCCCGCCGCCGTCGCCTCGCCGTTCATCACGACCATCGTCGACGCGCTTTCGCTCATCATCTTCTGCGGGTTGTCCGTCTGGATCCTCCGTTAAATTTTTCAAGTTGCCGCGAATGCCTTGCAAAAATCCGCCGTATGCGCTATAATATCCGCGTATGGCGGTTTTTCTTTCCCGCTCGGAAGCGGAGACGAGAGAATGGGCGAAGGCGTACGCCTCCACCCTGCGCGCGGGGGACGTTGTGCTCCTCGAAGGCGAAATGGGCGCCGGCAAGACGGCGCTCGCAAAGGGGATCGCGTTGGGAATGGGGATCTCGGAAGAGGTAACGAGCCCCACTTACGCGTATGTGAACAGCTATCGGGACAGGCTCTTTCATTTCGACTGCTACCGCGTGCAGAGCGAGGAACAGGCGGAACGGCTCGGCTTTGCGGAATATTTCGACGCGGGCGGCGTGTGCCTCGTCGAATGGAGCGAAAACATCCGCGGACTTCTGCCCGCAACGTGCAAGCGGGTGGAGATCGTAAAGCGGGGCGAGTGCGAACGGGAGATACGGTATTGAATTTTCTTGCGATCGATACGAGCGGCAGGCGGCTGTGCGTCGCCGCCGTGCACGGAGAGAGGGAGATCGTCCGCACGACGGTGTGCGGCACGCGCCATTCCGTGCTCCTCTCGGACGAGATAGATCTCGCCCTCCGCGAAGCGGAACTTTCTCTGCGGGCGTGCGATCTCATCGCCTGCGTGGCGGGACCGGGGTCGTTCACGGGCATCCGTATCGGCGTTTCCACGGTGAAGGGGCTGTGCCTCGCCGCCGAGGTCCCCGCGCTCGCGGTAACCTCTTTCGAGACGATCGCATACGCTGTTTCGGGCGGGAAAAAACTCGCGCTCGTGGACGCGGGGCACAACTGCTTTTACGCCTGCGCCTACGAGGGGGACGCCGTGCGCGCCGCTCCCGCATATCTTGCGCGGGCGGAGGTCGAAGCGCTCGTCTCGGAGGGGTACGTTCCCTATTCCGCGGAGCCGCTCTCCTTTCCCTGCGAGACGGCGGACGCTTCGCGGGGGCTTATCCTCGCGGCGCGCGCGCTCTGCGGGCGGCGGGGAGACGCTTCGCGGCTTGCCGCGCTCTATCTGCGGAAGAGTTCGGCGGAGGAAAACAGAAAATGACGGCGCGCGCTTGGAAAATGGACGATCTGGATACGATCGCGGAAATCGAGCGGGAGTGCTTTCCCGATCCTTGGACCCGCCGCATGCTTGCGGACAGCTTTCTCTCCGACCGCTTTGTCGGCGTCGTTCTCGAAGAGGGGGACGCCGTATGCGGATACGGCGGCATGAGCGTCGTCTTTGACGAGGCGGAGATCGAGCTGATCGCCGTGCGCGAATTGTACCGCCGTTGCGGCAGGGGGAAGCGCATCATGCAAGACCTCGAAGAGGTCGCAAGATCGCGCGGGGTGAAGCGCATCTTCCTCGAAGTGCGCGTCTCCAACGCGGGCGCGCTCGCCCTCTATCTCAAATGCGGATATACGGGGCTGTACTGCCGCACGCGCTATTATCCGGACGGCGAGGACGCCGTCGTCATGAAAAAGGAGCTCGCTTGAAGGATTGCTATCTGCAACAAGGAGAGGGGAAGGACCTCGTGCTCCTGCACGGCTACCTCTCTTCCAAGGAGAGTTTTTACCCGCAGATAACGTACTTTTCCAAATATTTTCGCGTTACCGCGCCCGATTTCCCGGGAATGGGCGGCGCGGACGCCCTTCCCGCGGCGTGGTCGGTGGACGACTATGCGGACTGGACGGAGGAATTTCTCGCGCGGCGGGGGATCGCATTTCCGCACGTGCTCGCCCATTCCTTCGGCGGAAGGGTCGCGGTGAAACTGCTCTCCCGCGGGGACGCGTTCGACCGCGCCGTGCTCGTCGGGTGCGCAGGCATCGTGCCCGCGCGGGGCATGGGCTACCGCTTCCGCGTCGCGGCGTACCGCGCGGTGAAAAAGTTTGCGCCCCGCTTTGCGGAAAAAAAGTTCGGGAGCGCGGAATACCGTACGCTCCCGCCGCTCATGCGGGAGAGCTATAAGAAGATCGTCAACGAGGATCTGCGGGAGCAGGCGGCGCGGATCGCCCGTCCCGTGCTCTTCGTCTGCGGAGAGCGGGACGAGGAGACGCCGCCCGCGTCCGCAAACGTCTATCTTTCCCGCGTGAAGGGGAGCCGCCTGAAAATTTTGGAGGGATGCGGGCATTTCGCCCATCTCGACGACCCGATCGCGTTCAATCTCGCGGCAGAGGAGTTTTTACTATGCTGACAACCGAAGTCTATCTCATCAACGCGGCGTATGCGATCGTGTTCGCATGTATGCTCGTTCTCTGTTCCCTCCCCATGCTCGGGATCTTGCAACAGGAGGGGTATTCGTGCAGGGCGTATTTGAGATGGCACTACCGTAGGGCGAACATGTTCCTTTGGCGGCACGCCATCTTTGCGTGTTCCCTGCTTCTCCTCGTTACCCTTTCGAGCATCTGCTTTTCCTTTGCGGGACCGTTCTATGCGAATCTCGCGGGCGCCGTTGCGTTTACGGCGACGTGCGCGCTCTTCGTGTACGCCTTCGGAAAGGCGCTCAAAGTGCCGCTCCGCCGCACGCGGCGGCTCGTGCGGCTCGCCGTCTGCCACTTTCTGTTGCTGTTCGCCATCATCTTCGGCTGCGGCATCGGGTTCCACTGCGCGGCGGAAGCCATCGGGCACGACCTTGCCCGCATCTTCCGCCTCGTTCCGCTCGCGTTCCTTCCGCTCGCGCTGCCCCTTCTCCTCGTGCTCGCCAATCTCGTGATGAAGATCTACGAGAACCCGCGCAATAAAAACCTCATCTGGCGGGCGAAGCGCAAGCTCGCCGCCTGCGATTGCGTGAAGGTGGGGATCACGGGGAGCTTCGCCAAGACGAGCGTCAAGCGCGCGGCGGAGGAGATCCTCTCTGCGAAATTTCGCGTCATCGCGACGCCTTCCTCGTACAATACGCCCATCGGCATCGCGCGGTGTATCAACGAGAACGGGCTGGATTGCGACATCTTCCTCGCCGAGATGGGGGCGCGCTACGAGGGGGACATCGCCGAACTGTGCGACCTCGTGCACCCCGCCGTCGGCATTGTTACGGGGGTCTGCGCGCAACATCTCTCCACGTTCGGGTCCCTCGAAAAGATCCGCGCGGAGAAGGGCATTTTGGCGGCGCGCGCCGAACGGACGGTCTTGGGCGAGAGCGCGGCGGCGTTCGCGAAGGAGGGCTCCTTGGTCGAGGGGCGCGACTTTGCCGCGGAGGACATCGCGCTCTCCACGGAAGGTACGCGCTTCACCCTCCGTCTGGACGGGAAGAAGTTTCCCGTCTCCACCCCGATTTTGGGGCGGCATGCGGCGGAGGACATCGCGCTCGCGGCGGCGCTCTCCCTGATGCTCGGCATGACGGCGGAGGAGATCGCAGACGCCGTAAAGAACGTGAGCCCCGTGCCGCACCGCCTGCAAAAGCTGACCGAAAACGGGGTGAACATTCTCGACGATTCCTACAATTCCAACGTGCTCGGCGCGCGGGACGCCGTGGAGACGCTGGGTCTGTTCGGCGGAAGAAAGTACGTCGTAACGCCCGGGCTCGTCGAACTCGGGGACATCGAGCGCGAGGAGAACGAAAAGCTCGGCGCGTCCTTCGCCGGACTGGACGAAGTGATCCTCGTGGGCGAGACCCTCGTTTTGCCCGTGCGGAACGGCTATCTCGCCGCGGGCGGGGACGCGGCGCACGTGCGCGTCGTACCCGACCTCAAAGCCGCGCAGAAACTGCTCGCCGAGGAACTCGCCGAGGGGGACAGCGTGCTGTTTCTCAACGATCTGCCCGATAAATATCTCTGATCTTCGCAAGCAAAAGAAGCACCCGAGCGAAAAAATTTTCAGCGGAGGTGTTTTTTTCATGCCGAACGAAAGGAAAACGGTGGGCGTGTTCTTCGGAGGGGACTCCAACGAGCACGAAATTTCCGTCATCACGGGGCTCTTTGCAGCCAATCTTCTGCGCGGCGCGGGCTACCGCGTCGTCGCCGTCTATCTGCCGCGCGCGGGCGGGATGACCGCGACGGACGGGCGGCTCTCGGTGGAGGAGTTCCGCCGCGCGCCGAACTTTCCCGCCGTAGAACTGCGCGGGCGCGCGCTCTTCCGCGCGGGGAAGAAAAAACGGCTCTTTTGCCTCGACGTCGCACTCAACTGCTGCCACGGCGGCGCGGGGGAGGACGGCACGCTCTCCGCGCTCTTGGCGTGGAACGGGCTCCCTTGCGCTTCGCCGCCGACGGCGGTCTCCGCGCTCTTCATGAACAAGCACTACGGGAAAATCGCGGCAATGGGGTTGAAAATTCCCGTGGCACGCGCCGTTCTCATGCGGGAAGGAGAGGCATGCGCGCCGTTGCCGTTCGGATTTCCCGTCATCGTGAAGCCCGCGCGGCTCGGTTCGAGCATCGGCATCGAGGTGGCGCGGGACGAGAAAGAACTTGCCGCCGCGCTCGGGCGCGCCTACCGTCTCGACGACAGCGCGCTCGTCGAGGAATATTTCCGAGACAAGCGCGATCTCAACTGCGCCGCCTATCGGAAGGACGGGGCGGTCGTGCTCTCGCCCGTCGAGGAGGTCTTTTCGGGGAGCGACGTTCTCACCTTCTCGGAAAAGTACGAGCGCGCAGAACGCCGTTCCGCCATTCCCGCGGACATTCCCGAGGCGGCGGCGGAGAAGGTGCGCGCCTACACGAAGGCGATCTACGAAAATTTCGACGTGCGCGGCGTCGTGCGGGCGGACTTTTTGCTCGCGGGCGGGGAAGTCTATTTCAACGAGCTCAACACGGTGCCGGGCTCTCTCGCCTTCTACCTCTTCGGCGAACGGCTCACCGACGCGCGGGCGTTTTTGTCCTCGCTCGTGGAGGAGGCGCTTGCCAACCCGCCGCGCAAAAAGGAGACGCTCCCGACGGGGCTCTTGGAAGGAAAGGTTTTTGCGGGCGGAAAGGGTTGCAAACGCAGGAGAAATTTGGTATAATGAAATTGCTATGAACAAGATCGAGATGAAAACCCCCCTCGTCGAAATGGACGGGGACGAAATGACCCGCATCCTCTGGCAGCACATCAAGGAAACGCTCATTCTGCCCTACGTCGATTTGAAGACGGAGTACTACGATCTGGGGTTGAAGCACCGCGACGAGACGGCGGATACGGTAACGGTGGAGAGCGCGCTCGCCGCGAAGAAATACGGCGTTGCGGTGAAGTGCGCCACCATCACGCCCAACGCGGCGCGCGTGAGCGAATACGGGCTCCGCGAGATGTGGAAGAGCCCCAACGCCACCATCCGCCGTATTTTGGACGGAACGGTGTTCCGCGCGCCCATCACGGTGAAGGGGATCCGTCCGTTTATCCCCACGTGGACGAAGCCAGTCGTGCTCGCCCGCCATGCCTACGGCGATCTCTATTCCGCCGTGGACGTGCGTGCCGTGCGCGGGGAAAAGGTGTACCTCGTGGGCGAGGACAAGGAGGGCAGGGAGGTCGGCAGGCGGCTCGTGCACGATTTTAACGGGCAGACGGGCGTCGTTCAGGCGATGCACAACGTGGACGCCTCCATCCGCTCCTTCGCGCACGCCTGTTTCCGCTTCGCGCTCGAACGCAGGACGCCGCTCATCTTCGCCGCCAAGGATACCATCGCCAAGGTGTACGACGGGGAGTTCCGCGATATCTTCGCCGAGGTGTTCGAGGAGTACCGCCTTGCCTTTGAGGAGGCGGGCATCACCTATCTGTATACGCTCATCGACGACGCGGTCGCGCGGGTCGTGCGGTCGGACGGGAACGTGCTGTGGGCGTGCAAAAATTACGACGGGGACGTGATGAGCGATATGGTCGCCACCGCGTACGGCTCCCTCGGCATGATGACGTCCGTGCTTGTCTCCCCGGACGGGAAATACGAGTTCGAGGCGGCGCACGGCACCGTGACCCGCCACTACTACAAGTACTTGAAGGGGGAGGAGACCTCCACAAATTCCGTCGCGACGATCTTCGCGTGGACGGGCGCGCTCAAAAAGCGCGGCGAGCTGGACGGGCTTCCCGCCCTCACAGACTTCGCAAAGCGCCTCGAAGACGCCACCCGCCGCACCATCGAGGAGGGCGAAATGACGGGGGACCTCATCCCGCTCTTCCATGCGGAGGGCGTCTCGCCGAAAAAATGCAACACGACGGAATTTCTCTACGCCGTCGCAGATCGGCTTTGAAAATTGCCGCGCAAAACGCCGTCCGTATGCGAGACGGCGTTTTTTCGTGAGAAATCGGTTGACAAACGCGGCGCGGGAAATTTATAATGGAGAAAACGAAAGAGAGGTCTTTTATGAAGAAGTTTTTGAAAGGATTCGTCTGCCTCGCGCTCTCCGCGGTCTGCGCGGCGGGGTTCGCCGCCTGCGCGGAAACGCCCGCGGACCCGACTCCGCAAGACCCGTCCGGCGACACGTTCGACGGGACGCACTATAACATCGTGTTCACGCTCGCGACCATTCCGCCCGTGCTCGCCGCGCTCGACAGCGTCGGGAACGGCTACGAGACGTATGCGATGATCGAGCGGGGCAATACGTACAGCGGCATCGCGACGACGGAGGGGCTGAACTTCCACAACGTCGGCTTCGACGTTACGAGCAACAAGAGCGAGGGCTTTCAGGAGGAACAGTTCACGGCGATGGTGGACTGCATCGAGGAGCTCAACAAGGGCGAGGAAGTGTTCCATATCTATCTGCGCGACGCCGACCCCATGTTCGGCTTTGCACTCGCGGCGAACGCGGGGCTCAAAAAGGGACAGTATGAGCTCATTCTCTGCGAGGACGGCGTCAGCACGTATACCAATTTCCGCACGACCTATGTGGACGGGAAGAGCGTCTCCGCCCAGCACGACGAGCCGTACGAAGCCTAGCTCGCGAACATCGCGGATATGAGAGCAAAGAGGGACGCGATCCTCGCCAAGACGGACAACACGCTCGCTGGGCTTTCGCAGGGATTTCATTACGGTTGCGCGGCAGCGGCGCTTGAAGACGTCGTCTGGCGCGTGCAGAACAAGGAAAATCTCGTCGCCTATCTCGAACCGCTCGGCGACAGCAAGCTGCTTTCCGCGATCGGCGCGGAGGGACACGACGAGGAGACGGAATACGAGACCGAGATCCGCTCGAAGAGCATTTCGGCTTCCGTGCACGCGCTCACCGCGGCGCAGAGAACGGCGTATCTCTCCCTCATGTACGGGCAGTACTATCAGGCGACTTATTCCGCGCTGACGCGGACGCAGCTCGACGACGGAACAGCGGTGCCGACGAAGAAGCTCGTCTTTATCGGCTCGCGCGTGAAGGGTTCGCCCGCACTCGCTTCGGATGCAAAATACGGCATCGGCGGCGCGACGAGCGCGGAGGACGTGCCCGCAACTTACGCCGCCTTGGACGAAAAGTACAAGACGCCGCTCCTCTTCGGGACGGAGGCGGACTATCAGATCTTCCTCGACGCGCTCGCGGACGAGGAAAATTATCCCACGCCCGCGACGGACGCGCAGAAAGCCGCCGTGCGCGTGCAGTGCTTCAATTACTACATTGACTACATGTTCACAATGAAATTCACTTACGCGATGTATGGGGAGGATTACGACATCATCGTCAAGGGGCACCCCTCCGAGGTGTTGGGGAACTCCGCTACGTGGACGAACCACTATGTGGCGGGCGACGGCGCGGAGGCGTATACCTACGACCTTCTCATGGACAACCTCGTCTCCGATTTCCACGCGAGCGATTCCGTCGGCAAGTATATCGGCATGGTCCCCTACGGCACGGCGGCGGAGAACCTCGCCTATCTCGGCGCGGACATCTCGATCGGCGGGCTGGATTCTTCCACCTATAAGGGATACGACGAGAACGTGGACGTCAAGTTTCTCCTGTGCCTCTACGATACGGATATCTCCGCGAACACCAACGTCGGCGAACGGTATACCGCGGGCACGTTGCACGATCACAATGCGGACGGGAGCGCCTCCGAGACGGCGTACTACAACAACGGATATATCCTGAAAGCGCTCGCCGCCTATTACGAAGGGAAGAGCGATACAGCGCGCAAGAACGTTTACGACGGGTTGCTCTCGGCTTGGCTCGCGGCGCAAGGCGCCACGGACGTGGATGCGCAGGGCAAATTATTGACGGAATAATAACGCTCCGCCTAAAAACAGAGGCGCGGCGGGAAATTTCCGAAATGAAAGGGGGCGATCCTTTGCCCCCTTTTTCTACTCCCATCCGCTCCCACGGCAAGCGCGCCCGTCTATTCTTTCTCCCCCCCTCGCAACGCGAGGGGGGCTACCCCCTCCCGCGCCCTCCCCCTAACAATGGGGAGGGTAAATTTGCGTCTCAACAAGATAGGACGACTTTGTTTTTCCAAGAGGGCAGGGTATCCGTTATTTTACCTCCCCCCTCGTTCACGAGGGGGGAGGGTTGGGTGGGGGGGGGAGCGGTATTTTGTCGCTTTCCGCTCGTCTTTTCCTCTTCGCCCTGTTCTTCTTGTTACCCTCCCCCTCGCAACGCGAGGGGGGAGGGGTAGGGGAGGGGGAGTGGCTTCTTCTCCCCGCTCCGCGCATTTCCGGTCAACCCCCACCCAACCCTCCCCCTTTCAAGGGGGAGGTAGTCTGATTACCGCACTCTCCCCGATTTCTCATCTTACCCTCCCCCTCGCAACGCGAGGGGGAGGGGGAGGGTAAGTTTTGCGTCCCAAGGGGGTAGGGTGGGGGGAGTTGTGTTTTTGCGGTCGGTATCACGGTCAAAATAAAAAAGCCACCCGCCGAGCGGGTGGCAATTCGTTTTATTTTCTTCGGACGAGGGGAAGAAAGAGAAACAGCACGCGCAAAAAGTACACGAGGGAGACGAGCAGTGCGGCGACATAGGTGAGCGCGGCGGCGGAGAGCACCTTCCTCGCCGCGGGAAGTTCCTCCTTTACCAGCGCGCCGTCCGCCAAGAGCATCTTTTCGGCGCGGCGGGAGGCGTTGAACTCCACGGGAAGGGTTACGAGCATGAACAGGGTGGAGAGCCCGTACAGCCCGATCCCGACGTATACCGCCCACTGTCCGACGGCGACGGGCGCGGCGGTCCAAAAGACGTCGAGCAAGATCCCGAGCAAAATGATGGGAAGCGCGAGCCGCGAACCGATGTTGGCGATGGGCACGAGGAAATTGCGGATGCGATAGGGGACGTATCCCTTGCGGCTCTGCATAACGTGCCCCACTTCGTGCGCGGCGACGGCGACCGCCGCCACGGACGCGCTCCCGAACGTGCTCGCGGAGAGATTGACGCATTTCTTCGCGGGGTTGAAGTGATCGGTGAGGGAGCCCTTCACGCGGTTCACGGCGATGTCGTTTACGCCGCGGTTGCGCATCAGGCGCACGGCGACGTCGTATCCCGTCATGCAGGAGCGCGTCGCGATCTTGTCGCAGGCGGCGAACGTCGTGCTGACGCGCGCGCTCGCCCATGCGGAAAAGGCGATGCACGGCACGAGAATGAGCAAAAACAGGAGATAGGAATACATATTTTATCACCTCATATATATTGTACCGCGTTCGGCGCGGTTTTAACGCGTTTTGCAAAAAATTTTTCGGTGCGGAATCGTTTGCAAAGCGCGCGCAAATTTGCTATACTGTTCGTATGGCAGCGGGCGGATTTACCGATCGGGTAAAGATCACGATAAAAGCGGGAAACGGCGGCGACGGCATGAACTCCTTCAAGGCGTTCAAGGGCAAGCCCGCCTGCGGACCGGACGGCGGCGACGGCGGCGACGGCGGAAGCGTTTACTTCGTGGGCGATAAGGACACGGGGGATCTGCTTTCCTTCCGCTTCGTCTCCAAATATTTTGCGGGAAACGGCGAACGCGGCGGGACCAACCAATGTTCGGGCAAGCGCGGCGCCGATCTTCGCATCAAGGTCCCCTGCGGAACGCTCGTCCGCGACGCGGAGAGCGGGAAGATCCTCTGCGACGTCTATGAGGACGGCGAGGAGATCTGCGTGCTCAAAGGCGGCAGAGGGGGCAAGGGAAACGTCCGTTTCGCGACGGCGCGCCGCCATGCGCCCGATTTCGCCCAAAAGGGCGTGCTCACGCGCGCCCGCGACATCGTGCTCGAAATGAAGGTCATCGCGGACGTCGGGCTCGTGGGGTTTCCCAACGTGGGCAAGAGCACGTTGCTCTCCAAGATCTCGGCGGCGCGTCCCAAGATCGCGGACTATCACTTTACGACGCTCTCTCCCAACCTCGGCGTGGCGCGTTTCTATGACGAAAGTTTCGTCGTCGCGGATATCCCCGGGCTCATCGAGGGCGCGGCGCAGGGCGCGGGGCTCGGGCACGATTTTCTTCGCCACATCGAGCGCACGCGCATGCTCGTGCACGTCGTGGATATCTCGGGCGTCGAGGGAAGAGACCCCCTCCGCGACTTCGAGATCATCAACGGGGAGCTCGGCTCCTATTCGGAAAAACTTGCCGCTCTGCCCATGCTCGTCGCGCTCAACAAGTGCGACGTGTTCGGTGCGGAGGAAAACATCGCCCGTTTCAAAAAGAAGTATGCAAAGAAATATCCCGTGTTTTTGCTTCGCGCGGTGCGCGGCGAGGGCGCGCAGGAACTCTTGCAGGCGATCGCCGAACTGCTTCGCACCCTTCCGCCCGCCGAACGCATTCCCGCGGACGAATTTCTGTTCGAGGAGACGGACAACACGCAGTTCGAGATCTTCCGCGACGAAAACGGCGCGTATGTCATCGTGGGCGGGCTCGTCGATATGCTTTGCCGCAACGTCGTCTTGAATAACCCGGACAGCATGGCGTATTTCCAGCGCGTCCTCAAACTGCGCGGCGTGTTCAAATCGCTCGAAGAGATGGGTTGCCGCGCGGGCGATACCGTCATCGTCGGGGATGTGGAATTCGAGTACGTGTAACGGAAATGGCGGGACTTGTTCCGCCGTGAAAATAAAGTCCCGCGGTCGCACGGACCGCGGCGAAAAAAGGAGATATATATGTTCACAAGCAAACAGCGGGCGCATTTGAGATCGCTCGCAAGCACGATAAAGCCCGTGATGCAGGTCGGTAAAGACGGCATCGGAGAAAACCTCGTCAACAGCCTCTCGGAGGCTTTGGAGGCGCGCGAGCTCATAAAAGTTACCTTGCTTCCCGCTTCGGGCGAGGAGGGGGACAACCTCGCCGAAAACCTCGCCGAACTTCTCGGCGCGGAGGTCGTCGCCGTCATCGGCAGAAAAGCCATCCTCTACCGCCGTTCCTCCCGAAAAGATTTTCAGCACATCGAATTTTGAAAAATTTTGTCGATTATTATAGATTTTGGGCTTGAAATTTTCCGAAAGGTATGTTATAATACCGTTGTTCAATTGGGAAACATTGTATTTCCCGTCTTTGTGGGTCCGCCGTTTCAAACGTCCGCTCGTTCCGCGTTTTGCGCGATCGTAAATTATTCATCGGAAGAAAATCACATTGTCCAACGAAAATTTTTCTTTGAGAGTACGGGAACTGCGCTCCGAAAGGAATGCCACGCAGGAAAAATTCGGCGAGTTGGTCGGCGTTTCCCGTCAAACGGTAGGAAGATGGGAATCGGGCGAAGTCGTGCCCGATATCGGTCGCCTCAATGTGCTGTGCAACGCCTTTCATGTCAGCGTCGATTGGCTGTTCTCCAACGGCACGGAGATCCCGCGCACCTATCGTGCGGAGGAGAATATCTCCCAAGAGGAGACGTCCGAGATCGCCGTCGCCGATGCGGCCGCTTCGGGCGCGGCGGTCCGCCGCCGTTTGAATATCGCGCAGTGCGTCATTCTGTTTATCATCGCCCTAGTCGCGATGGTCGCCGCGGCGATTACGATCACGATCGGCGAAATAGTTTTTGATTTTGAAAGATCTTATGAAGCTGCAAGCAATTTATTTATTGAGCCCGAATGGTTTTGGATCAGTTTGGTTGCCACGCTCATTTCGATAGGGATTTTCGTCTTGATGACGGTTCACTATCTCCTTATCAACAAAGAAAAATAATAAGAGGTGAAAACTATGACAAGGAAAAAATTTGCTGTAATTTTGTTTGCGTTGTTATTTGTGTTTATTGCGTGCTCCGGTTTGCTTATGGCATTACCTGCGCGTGCGCAAGCAAGCGAAGAAACGCCCGAGGAAATGGTGGAGCCGACGGGGTTATATACAGTAGTAACCGTAAGTATAGTGGGGGAAAACAGCCGAGTAAAAGCAACTGCAACATATAAATATTCCATTTTCGACTCAACTGTTTCCATTAAACTGTATCTTTATTCCTCCGCGACCTATCTTTCCAGTTACAGAGGCATGAGACTCGACGGAACCGCCAGCCACTCTAAATTGCCCAAGTACGATTCGATTTCGTGCGATGCTCCCACGAAAGGCGAGTCCCGCTATTGGTGCGCAAGAATCATTTACACCATCGACGGCGGCGATCAGGAAGAATTGTGCACGGACGTCGTCCATATCGACGGAGCGGGAAATCTTATCAACGATTGATTGGGATCCGCCGCGTAAACGCGGCGGATCTTTCCTAAAATTTCAATTCTACCGTGAGTAGAGTTTTTTCGCAAAAAGTAGAGAAAAAAATCGAAAAATGTTACACGTGTGCGACATAAATGTAACACACGTGTGGTAGACATGCTCGGGACCGCGTTGTAAAATGAAGGAAACTCCGTTCCGACCGAAAAGCGCATCTGCGCCGTCGGTCGGAGCGGGGCGCGCTTGCCGATCGTTTTCGGCATGCGGCGGGGAACCTTTGCGCGGGCCCATCCGATTGAAACGCTTTATAAATCTTCAAACCTTTTCTTCGGCATCGCCGCTTACCACGCTTTTCCCGCGTTTTAAGTCCGCCGCCCTCCGCGCATTCTGCGGTCGTCGCCGTGCGTCTCGGCAAGCGCTTACTTTGTTTTTCATTCAAATAACAATAAATTATTGGGGGTATATATG
>CANQMN010000007.1 GCA_947624965.1 uncultured Clostridia bacterium | reverse complement strand
TTTGGTGCGCCTGAAGAGATTCGAACTCCTGACACACGGCTTAGAAGGCCGTTGCTCTATCCACCTGAGCTACAGGCGCATGACCTTTCATGCTCACGGTTTCGCACTGCTGCGAAAGTTTCAAAAGTGGAGCGGGTGATGGGAATTGAACCCACGCGACCAGCTTGGAAGGCTGGGATTCTACCACTGAACTACACCCGCTTAATCAACGCTTGTACATTCTATCAAAGTTTTCGGGATATGTCAAACGATTTCGGGGATCTTTCCCGAATTTTTTTCGTTTCAAAACACATTTCCGCGCCCGCGGAAACGTCCGTTCTCGGGCGCTCGGAAAAAACTTATATCCCGATCGTTTTCTGTAAAACAGTAACAATTTTTCGGGAAACATAAATTTTTTCGTTTTGATATGAAAATAAATAATTTTTTATGCTATAATGATAGCATAGAGAAAAAGGAGCCCTTGCATGACGCTTTACGTTACGGACCTCGACGGCACGCTCCTCACGAAGGAAGAGAAAGTTTCCGCGTATAGCCGTGAAAAACTCAATCGCATGACGGACGCGGGGATGCTCTTCACCTTTGCCACGGCGCGCTCTGTTTTAAGCGCGCAGAGAGCGGTGGAAGGGCTTCGCGTCAGCGCGCCCGCAATCCTCTATAACGGCGGGCTTGTCTATGATTTCGGCGCCCAAAAGGCGCTCTTCACCGCGCTCATCGGGGAGGAAGAGCGGTACGCCGTGATGGACGTGTTGCGCGCGCACGGCATTTTTCCCTTTGTGTTCGGCGCGCGGACCGCGGATGCGGAGCGCGTCGCATGGCTGGAACAGAACGAGAGCGAGGGGATCCGCCGCTATCTGTCCCGCCGCGCGGGAGACGAGCGGTTTTGCCCCGTGCGCACCGAAGATCAACTCCTTTCCGGGTATATCTTTTATTTTAAGTGCATCGGTCCGCGCGAACAGCTCGAACGCGCGTGGAATATCCTCAAATACGATGAGCGTTTCATCTGCATTTTCCACCCGGAGACGTATACGAGCGATTTCTGGATGGAGATCTCTTCTCGCCGCGCGAACAAGGCGAACGGCGTGCGCATGCTGAAAGAACTCCTCGGGTGCGGCAAGGCGGTGTGCTTTGGGGATACGTCCAACGATTCGGACATGTTCGACGTCTGCGACGAAAAGTACGCCGTGATGAACGCGGACAGCTGGTTGAAGGAAAAGGCGACGGGCGTCATCGGATATTGCGAAGAGGACGGCGTCGCGAAATGGTTGGAAGCGCATGCGGGGTTTTGTCAGAAAAACCCGTAGATGCCGCGGAACCCGAGGTAGAACAGATAGGAATTTGCGACGGCGAGCACGGGCATCGCGATCATGAGCAGAAAGTTGCTCAAACGGTAGCGATAGACGAACATGCAGACGTACACGGCGAGCGCGCCGCCGAAGAGGCCCGCGAGAATGAGCTTGGAATCGCCGTTTCCGACGGGGGCTTCGCCGTTTTCCCATTCTTCGCGTTGCGTCTTGACGAGGCGCGCGGCGTAGAAGTTGACGGCGAGGATATAGACGGAAAGCAGAACGTAGAGAAATATCATAGCGCAAGCAGTATGTGCGTTTTGCGGAAAAATTGTAAAATTCAGGAAAAATCGGCGGGACGATCCGCCGCGACCGAAGAGGAAGGGGGAGAAGACAATGCAATCCATCCGGGAGCTGTATAAGATCGGGAAGGGACCTTCGAGTTCGCACACCATGGGACCCGAACGCGCCGCGAGGCACTTTCTCGGCAAGTATCCGTCCGCCGCGCGCTACCGCGCCACGCTGTTCGGCTCGCTTGCGCTCACGGGGAAAGGGCATCTTACGGACGAGGCGATCGCCGGCGTATTTGAAGGACGCCGTCTGGACATCATATTCGACTGCGCGCCGCGCACGCTGCCGCATCCGAACACGATGGAGATGTGCGCGTTCGACGAGGACGGCAATACGCTGGGCAGTATCACCTATCTCTCGGTGGGCGGGGGAACGGTGCGCATCGCGGGGGAACCGCCCATGCAGGCGGAAGACGTCTATCCCTTCCGAAATTTTCAGGAGATCATGGATTATTGCCGCTCCAAAAACGTTCCGCTCGACCAAGCGGTGTACGATTTCGAGGACGACGGCATCAAGGACTTCTTGCGCCAGATCTGGCGCTCCATGCAGGCGACGATCCGCCGCGGGCTCACCGCCTCGGGCAAGCTCCCGGGGACGCTGGGCGTGGAGAGAAAGGCGAAGCGTCTGTTTGAGACGACGGAGGAAGAGGAGGAGCCCGAACAGCGCGAAAAGAGACATCTCTGCGCCTTCGCATTCGCGACGAGCGAGGAGAACGCGGGCGGCGGGCAGGTGGTGACCGCGCCCACTTGCGGGGCGAGCGGCGTGCTCCCCGCGGTGCTCCTCTATATGAGCAGGCGGCACGGATTTTCGGAGAACCGCATCCTCGCCGCGCTCGCCGTGGCGGGGCTCGTCGGCGTTACGGTGAAGCAAAATGCCTCCGTGAGCGGCGCGGAGGCGGGCTGTCAGGCGGAGATCGGCACGGCGACCTCCATGGCTGCCGCCGCGGTGAGCCGCCTCTTCGAGGCGACGATCGACGAAACGGAGTATGCGGCGGAGATCGCGCTCGAACATCAGCTCGGGCTCACCTGCGACCCCATCTGCGGGTACGTGCAGATCCCGTGCATCGAGCGGAACGCCGTCGCCGCCATGCGCGCGCTCGAAAGCGCGGAACTTTCCCGCGTGCTCGCGGGCACGAGAAAGATCTCCTTCGACCTCATCGTCCAAACGATGTACGAAACGGGCAAGGACATTTCCGCCCGCTACCGCGAGACCAGCGAGGGCGGACTTGCGGCGGCATATAAAGTGAGTTGAAAAAAGCCTCTCCCGAGCGGAGAGGCTTTTTTCGGAAAGGTTACTGTTTCGTCATATAGGGTTTGAGCGCTTCGGCGAGCTGGTCGGGGCAGGAAGTGTTCTGGCGACAACGGATGCCGCTCAAAAGGGGAACGACCTCATCGGGCGTTCTGCCTTCCACAAGCCTCCCGATCCCTTGCAAATTGCCGCTGCAACCGCCGATGAATTTGAGATTGTGGATCCTGTTTTCTGCGTCCAAGTCGAAGATGATCTGTTTGGAGCAAGTTCCTTTCGTCGAATAAGTTACCATGGTTTCACCTCTTTTTCAGTCTACGAGCGTTTCATAGACGACGGAGTAAAGCTCGGTGGCTTTGTCCTCCCATTTTTTATAGATGTAATTCGCCGTTTTCTTGTCCGGTACGACGAATTTCAGTTCGAGCATGGGCTGTACGGGGGCGAGGATTTTCAGGAAGACGGTATACGTGCCGTCCTTGTTCTGATAGTAATCCGCCTTGCAGTCCTGCTTGGTGCGGAAGCGCGCGCTGTTGTTCTTTACGAAGCGGGAGATTTCTTCGCGCGTGCTCCGCGGGATGTTGATATAGAAATTCGCGAGCGTCTCCCTGCCCTCCGGCGTGATGGTGTAGAGGGGGTCGTCGTCGCCCGGGATCTCGCAGATGAAGCCGTCCGATTGCAGTTTTCCGATGAGCACCATGCAGTCCATATAGTTGATCCACTCGTTGGACGAGGTGCACATATCGATGAGCGTTCGCTCCGAAAGAGGACTTTCCATCTTGTCAAAGACGAACAAAAGGATTAATTTGTTGACGGATGTTTCGCCTTTGACTTGCATTGCGTTCTTCCTTTGTCGTTCGGGTGCGACAGACGCAAATAAGTCGCTTAAAGGGATTTAAGCGACTTATCGCACGATTTCATAGGAAAGCGCGGATCGGTTACGCCGCGAATTTCTCCAACTTGGAAACGATCTCCGCGCAGTCGTCGCAGTAAATTTCCACGGTGAGGGGCTGGGACAGGTCGAGGCTGAAAATACCGAGGATGGATTTCGCGTCGACGACGTACTTGCCGCTTTTAAGCAAAATTTCGCATTCGCATGCCTGCGTGATCGCGACGAATTCCTTTACGCGCTGCGCCATTTCGAGAGAGATTTTCAAAGATTTCATATAAGTTATCCTCCACAAATCGGATTTTTCTACATTATAACTAAAAATGCCGATAAAATCAAGATATTTGCGAAAAATTTCTTTAATAATTTTTAATTTTGTGCTATAATAACAAAGAGCGGAAGCATCCCGCCGACCGAATGCACGGAGGAAGGTACATGGAAGAGGAATACAGACGCATCCAACGCTTTTTGGCGGCATGCGACGACCTTGTGGAAGGAAAGTTCATTCACGCCGAAGGCAAGATGACCGAAGCGCTCAAAGCGATCGCGGCGAGCGGGGAGCTCACCGAGCTCTTTGCCGCGGTAACATCCCGTTTCGATTATCCCGCCGCAAAGCGCGCCTATCTCAAATTCCCCGCGGAAAAGGGCTCGGCGCACGGCGCGGCGTTCCTTCCCGCGGAGCGGACGGAGATCCTCGCGTTCGTCTTTTGCCTCCTCGTCGAATTCGACGCGGGCACGATGCAGTTCAACGATTTTCTCCTCCGTTATTTCTATGAGGACGGCAGCTATACGGCGAGTTACGCTCTGTTCGTCGGCAGAATGATCCGTCCCTTCCGCCAGATCGTGCGCGATTGCTATCCGGACGCGGTCCGCGCAAGTGCGGAGCGGGAGACGCAGGAGGCGGACGATCCGTTCGCCGCGCTCGCCGAAGCGGTCGCCGCGGAGCGCACGCGCATCGCGTCGGCGCTTTCGGAGACGGATAAAAAGACGGGAGAGCTCATTCTCTCCGCGCTCGCGACCGCGGCGGAGAAGAAGGACGGAGAAGACGTTTGCGCCTTGCTCGCGGGTTACGGTTGCTTTTTGCGGTGCGCGGGGGAGGACGGCGTGACAAGTTCGCTGTCGGCGTTCATCGGGAGAGGGGAATGAAGCTCGAAGAGAAGACGGTTTGCAAAAATTACATCTACCGCGGGCGCATCGTCAACTTGCGCTGCGACGACGCGCTTCTCCCGGACGGCACGCCGTGCAAGCGCGAGATCGTGGAACATCCGGGCGGGGCGGCGGTCCTCTGCGTACGGGAGGGGAAGGTCGCGCTCGTCAGGCAGTTCCGCTACGCGTACGGGGAGACGATCGCGGAGATCCCCGCGGGAAAGTTGGAGGCGGGCGAGCCCCCCGAAGAAGCCGCCGCGCGGGAACTTGCGGAGGAGACGGGGCTCGTCGCGAAAGAGCTCTCGCTCCTGTTCGTTCTCTATCCCACGCCGGGCTACACGAACGAGAAAATTTATATCTACGAGGCGAAAGAGACCGTTTGCGGCGTTCGCCATCCCGACCGCGACGAGTTTTTGCGCGTCGAGTTCGTCCCGCTCGAAGAGGCTTACCGCATGGTGGACGAGGGGGAGATAAAGGACGCAAAGACGATCGTCGCCCTGCAACGGTATCGCATCGGGCATTGAAAACAGGATCCTAAAAACGGATAGATCCCCGCGCAGAGGCGCGGGGATCTATCTACGGAAATCGGATTCAAAACTGTGGCGCTTATCAGCCGTTGCAGCCGCAGCCGCAACCGTTGCCGCCGAGTCTGCTTGCGAGTTCGCCGAGCGTCCCGTTCTTTCCGAAGCAGTACGCAAGCGCGACGAGAACGGGCCAACCGCACCCCGAGAAGATCCTCGAATTGAGTACGTTCGTGCCGCAAGTCCCCAAAATGAGCAGGATGATGAGCAACCAAAGGCAGCTGTTGTTATTCAAGCACATCGTTTTTCCTCCTTGTTCGCCGCAGAGTATGTATCGTTGCTTTTTCTGCGGTTTTCTATTTCATCTATATGAGCGCGCGCGGAAAAATGTTCCCGCAAAAACATGTTTCATTTAGTTGCCAAACAGAACGGGAGATGGTATAATAAACGTCGGACGGTCTTTAACCGCGGAAAAACACGGAAACGGTTTTATCGGCGTCGGGCTGTCTGAAATACTTATTTTCACGGATATTCCCCGCGGAGGGAAATCCGATGGAGGAAACTGAATATGGAAAGAAAGAGGAACTTTTCGGCGAAGAACATCGCGTACTTCTCCGTCCTGCTGGCGCTTGTCGTCGTGTTGCAGACCTGCGGCGGGTTTTTCGTGATCGGCACGACGAGTTTGAGCTTCGTGCTCGTGCCCATCGTGCTCGGCGCGATCCTTTTGGGACCGTGGGCAGGCGGCGCGCTCGGGCTGGCGTTCGGTTTTATCGTGCTCATGTACGGCGTCGCGGGGACGGACGGGTTCACGGCGTACCTCTTGGCGGACGCTCCCGTGATGACCGTTCTCATTTGCCTCGTGAAGGGCGTAGCGGCGGGCATCGTGCCGGGATTCGTGTATCGGGTGATCGCGCGGAAGAATACTTTCGTCGCCGCCGTCGCCGCTTCCTTTACGGCGCCCGTCGTGAATACGGGGCTGTTCATCGTGGGGTGCCTCATCATAAGCGGCACCATCGCCACGCAATTTACGGCGACGGGGAGCGCATCGGAGATCTTGTACTTCCTGTTCATCGTTTGCGCGGGCACCAACTTCCTCATCGAACTGGGGCTCAACCTCGTTCTCGCGCCCGCTGTGCACCGCGTCGTGCTTGTCGTCGAGGGGAACCGCGCCGCGCGCACCCCGAAAGAGCCGCTTCCCGAAACAAAGAAACAGACGGAACCCGCAACGGAGGATCGTTTGTGATCATCTGCATCGATATAGGAAACACCAATATCAAATACGCGGTCTACGAAGGGGACGCCCTGAAAGTCTCCTTCCGCGTGGCGACCGACCTCAAAAAGACGTCCGACGAATACGGCGCGCAGCTCGTGGAGATGCTTTCGATCAGCGGCGTATCTCCCGCGGCGGTGAAGGGGGGGATCTTCTCCTCCGTCGTTCCCTCGCTCGACTATACGATCGAGCATATGCTCCTCGTCTACTTCAAGTTTACGCCGCTCCAACTCGCGCCGGGGCTCAAAACGGGCTTGAAGATGCGGGCGGACAACGCGCGGGAAGTGGGGGCGGACCGCATCGTGAACAACGTCTGCGCGCTCAAAAAATACGGTTGCGGCAAGCCCATCATCATCGTAGACTTCGGAACGGCGACTACATTCAACGTTTTGAGCGCAGAGGGCGAATTTATCGGCGGCGTGATCGCGCCCGGGCTGCGCGGCTCGCTCGACAGCCTCGTTTCGGGCACGGCGAAACTTCCGCGCGTGGAGATCGAGGCGCCGAAGAGCGTCATCGCGACGAATACGGTTACGAACATGCAGGCGGGCATCGTGTTCGGCTTTGCGGGGCTCGTGGAATATATCGTAAAGAAAATCAAAAAAGAACTGAAAAGCGACGATGTGCTCACGGTGGCGACGGGCGGGTTTTCCGAGACGATCGCACGGGAGACGAAGTGCATCGACGTCATCGATAAGACGCTTACGCTGGAAGGTTTGAAGTATTTATACGATTTGAACAGTACGGAGGGGGAGAAATGAAAAAGATCGGTGTGTCCATTCTCGGTCTCGGCGTTGTGGGCGGCGGTGCCTACAAAATTCTGACGCAGCACAGGGAATTTTATCAGCGGACGCAGGACGTCGACATCGTGGTCGAGAGCGTGCTCGAAAAGAACCGCGCCCGCGCGCTTGCGCTGGGCGTTCCCGAAGAGCGGATCGCTTCCAACATCGCGGAAGTCGTGTTCGATCCGGACGTGAACATCGTCGTCGAGGTCATCGGCGGCGTGGAGGACGCGCGCGAGTATGTGCTCGCCGCGCTCAACGCGGGCAAGACCGTCGTAACGTCCAACAAGGAGCTCGTCTGCAAGTTTTCCCACGAGCTGGAACGGGCGGCGAAGCGGCACAACGCGGGGCTCTATTTCGAGGCGAGCTGCGTCGGCGGCGTCCCCATCATACGGACGCTTCTCGACGGCGTGCAGGCAAACCGCATCTCCTCGATGATGGGCATCATCAACGGCACGACCAACTACATTCTCACCAAGATGACGAAGGAGGGGACGACTTACGAGGAGGCGCTTGCGGATGCGCAGCGGCTCGGGTTCGCGGAGGCGGACCCCACGGCGGACGTAGAGGGCTACGACGCGGCGTACAAGCTCTCCATTCTCTCTTCGCTCGCCTTTCATACGAAGGTGCCGCTTGCGAAGGTGTTCCGCGAGGGGATCGCAGGCGTGGACAAGGAGGACATCGGGCACGGCAATTCGCTCGGCTACGAGCTCAAACTTCTCGCCGTCGGCAAGCAGTCGGAGGCGGGGATCGAGGTCCGCGTCCATCCCGCGTTCGTGCGGAAAGAGCACCCGCTCGCGAACGTAGACGGCAGCTTCAACGCGGTGTTCCTCACGGGGGACAGCGTGGGCGAAGTGATGCTCTACGGAAGGGGCGCGGGGGAATTGCCCACGGGGAGCGCGGTCGTGAGCGACATCATCTACGCCGCGACGCACAACGAGAATAAGTATTCCACCTTCAAAAATACCGCTACGGCGGACAAGGACGTAAAGTTCGTCACCGATTTTTCGAGCGCGTATTATCTGCGCCTCAACGTTTCGGACAGACCGGGCGTCCTCGCGAAGATCGCCTCGCAGTTCGGGAAATACGGCGTCTCCATCGACAAGCTGGTACAGGCGCAGGGCGCGGGGGACAAGGCGACGGTGATCCTCATCACGCACGAGACGCACGAGCTTTCCTTGAAGAACGCGGTCGCCAAGCTCGACGCGTTGGAGATCGCCGAAGTAAAAACGGTGCTCCGCGTCGCATCGTAAAAGGGGAGAAAACGGGGCGCAAGCCCCGTTTGGTTTATGAAAAAAGCGGTCGTACTCGTCAATCCCTATCTCACGGAGGAGTCGGAATTTTACCAGCCCCGCCGCATCGCTGAGGAACTGCGGCTCCTCGGCGTTTCCGCGCGCATTCTGCCGAACGTGTGGACCGCGCATACGGAGCGGGAGAGCATTGCGGAGGATCTCTCGCGGGAATATGCGTTCGCCGTCTATCTCGACAAGGATAAGTATCTTCCCCGCATGCTCGAAGCGCGCGGGATGCGCCTTTTCAACCGCGCGGAGGCGGTGGAAATTTGCGACGACAAGATGCTCACGCACATCGCGCTCTCCGGGAAAGTTCCCATGCCGTCGACGTTTCCCGCGCCGCTCTGTTATAAAAGCGGGGCTTTGGCGGTTGAGGCGGAAAAGGTCGCGGAGCGGCTCGGCTTTCCCGTCGTCGTGAAGGAGTGCTTCGGGTCGTTCGGCAAGCAGGTCTATCTCGCCCGCGACGCGGCGGAGCTTCGCGCCCTTTCGGAGAAACTCAAATCGCTCCCGCACCTCTATCAGGAATTTATCGCGGAGAGCGCGGGCAGGGATGTGCGCGCCGTCTGCGTGGGGGGAGAGGTCGTCGCCTGCATGGAGCGGCGCTCCGAGAACGATTTCCGCTCCAACCTTGCGCTCGGCGCCGTTGCGGCGGCATATCCGCCGACGGAGGAGATCCGCGCGCTCTGCTCCGCGGTGTGCGAAACGCTCCGCCTCGATTATTGCGGGATCGATTTTCTGTTTTCCGAGGAGGGGCTCTTGGTGTGCGAAGTGAACTCGAACGCCTTTTTCGGCGGCATCGAGGGGGCGTTGAACGTCAACGTAGCCCGCGCCTATGCGCGCTATATCGTGAAGCATATGGAATGAAAATAGGGGAATGGGGTAGGAAAAATAAAAAAGCGCCTTGAAAAAGGCGCTTTTTTTACGAAATTCAGCCGACGATGAGATTAACGAGCCTTCCCTTTACGACGATGCACTTTTTCACGCTCTTTCCCTCGGTGCGGGCGGAAACTTCGGGAAGGGCGAGAACGCACGCGCGGAGCTCCTCCTCGCTCGCCGAGTTGGGAAGCATCGCCCGCGCGACGATCTTGCTGTTCACTTGTACGGCGTATTCCGCCTCGTCGAGACGGAGCGCTTCGGCGTTTTCGGCGGGGTAGGGCTGTTCAAACACGGAGCCTTTGCCGCCTGTCTGCTCCCAGAGCTCCTCGCAGAAGTGCGGGGCGCAGGGCGCGAGCAGGAGAAGGAAATCTTTCATCGTCGCTTTCAGAAGGGAGATATTCTTTTCCTCGGCGGCGTCGTACTTTACGGCGGCGTTCAAGAGCTCCATCAGCCGCGCGATGGCGGTGTTGAAGGAGAACGCCTCCATGTCCCGCGCAACGCGTTGGATCGCGAAGTTGCGCGCGTAGTCGAGCGCCTTTTCCTCCGCGCCGTACGGTTTTTCCTCTTTGGGCGCCTTATAGCCGTCCGTTTTGAGCACGAATTTTTCCACGCGGTCCAAAAATCTCGCGACCGCCTTGATGCCGTCGTCGTTCCACGGTCCGCCCTCGGTGTAGGAGAAACCGAACATGAGATAGAGGCGGAACGCGTCCGAACCGTATTCTTCCACATATTCATCGGGGGAGACGACGTTCCCGTGCGACTTGGACATGCGGTTACCGTCGGGTCCGAGGATCACGCCCTGATGGACGAGCCGTTTGAAGGGCTCGTCGAAATCGAGATATCCCATGTCGCGGAGCGCCTTGGTGAAGAAACGCGCATACAGGAGATGCATGCAGGCGTGCTCCGCGCCGCCGACATAGGTGTCCACGGGCAGGAGCTTGTCCACCGCCTCGCGGGAGAAGGGCGCCTTGTCGTTGCGGGCGTCTGCGTAGCGGAGGTAATACCAGCTCGAACAGACGAACGTATCCAGCGTGTCGGGATCCCGCGTCGCCTTGCCGCCGCAGACGGGGCATGTGGTGTTCATGAATTTTTCGTGCTTCGCGAGCGGGGATTTTCCGTCGGGACGGAATTCCACGTCGTAGGGCAGTTTTACGGGCAGTTCCTTTTCGGGAACGGGCACCGTGCCGCATTTTTCACAGTAGACGATGGGGATGGGCGCGCCCCAGTACCGCTGGCGGGAGACGAGCCAGTCGCGGAGGCGGTAGTTTACCTTCTTCTTTCCCTTGCCGATCTTGTGAATATAGGCGGCGACCTTGTCCCGCGCGTCCTGTCCGGACAGCCCGTCGAATTCCAGCGAGCCCATCATGATGCCGTCCTCGCAGTAGGGGAGTTCCGAATCCTCGCCCTTCTTGCCGATCACCCGCACGATGGGGAGCCCGTATTTTTTCGCGAAGGCAAAGTCGCGCTCGTCGTGGGCGGGGACCGCCATCACCGCGCCCGTGCCGTAGGAATTGAGGACATAGTCCGCAAGCCAGATGGGGACACGCTTCCCGTTGACGGGGTTGACGCAATAGGAGCCCGTGAATACGCCCGTCTTTTCGCGGGTGGAGGAGAGCCGCTCGATCTCGTTCGCCTTGGAGGCATATTCGATGTACGCTTCCACCTCTTCGAGATGCTCGGGCGTGGCGAGCTTGCGCGCGAGGGGATGTTCGGGCGCGAGGACCACATAGGTTACGCCGAACACGGTGTCGCAGCGCGTCGTGAACACCTTCACGGCGTCGCCCGTCTCGCAGGCAAATTCGATTTCGCAGCCCGTGGATCTCCCGATCCAGTTGCGCTGCATGTTCTTGGTTTTTTCGGGCCAATCGAGCCCGTCGAGACCGGAGAGAAGCTCCTCGGCATAGTCGGTGATCTTGAAGAACCACTGCGTGAGATTTTTATGGACGACCTCGCTCGAACACCGTTCGCATCTGCCGTCCGTTACCTGCTCGTTCGCCAGCACGGTGTTGCAGGAGGGGCACCAGTTGACGGGCGCCTCCTTCCGATAGGCGAGACCCTTCTTGTAGAGTTGCAGGAACATCCACTGCGTCCACTTGTAATAGCTCTCTTCGCAGGTCTTGATCTCCGCGGACCAGTCGAACATCGCGCCCATCGCTTTGAGCTGTTTTTCCATCGTCGCAATGTTCTGTTCGGTGGAATCCTTGGGATGGACGCCCGTCTTGATGGCGTAATTTTCCGCAGGCAGACCAAACGCGTCGAACCCCATCGGCTGGAACACGTCGTAGCCCTGCATGCGCTTGAAACGGGCATAGCTGTCCGTGGGACCGTAATTGTACCAGTGCCCCACGTGGAGTTTCGCGCCGGAAGGATAGGAAAACATTTCGAGGACGTACAGCTTGGGCTGTTTCCCGCCGTACGAATTGAGTTTGGACTTTTCCCAGCGCGCCTGCCATTTGCGCTCTACCGATCTCATATCCATAAAATTCCGCAACCTCGCGTCGTATTCTTGGGATATTCTACATCGTTCGCCCGAAAAAGTCAAGCGAAGCGACTGCGTTTCGGGAATTTCTTGCGAAAGCCCGTCCCCGTAAATAAATCGCGGAATGTGGCATACAATAAAGTTGTGGAAAAAATCACCGTATCGGAACGGAACGAGAGGAGCGCGTACGTCGCATATCTCTACAATGCGATTGCGGAAAAGCTCCTTTCGGCGGGCGGAGCAGGGGAACTGGTATTCGGAGAGGAGCGGGCGGCGCTCCGCCTCACCGTGCAAAAAAACGCGGCGGAACTGCGCGCCGCCGTCGCCGAAAAAATCGCGGAGATCGTCTGCATCGGATACAAATACCGCTTTTTGTGGGAGCGGCTCGACGTGCGCCTCTCGCAGCGGGAGAAGCGGCTTCTTTGCGCCGCGCTCATCGCCGCGGACTTCGAGGGGGATAAATCGTACGTGCGCCGCAAGATCGAACGCACGGAGGAGTACAGCATCGACGGCTTTTACCGCTTCCGCCTCGGCGCGCTCCGCGAAAAATGGGCGCGCATCGTCGAATATGTCCCGATGGATTTTTCATCGCAGGACCTCGGCAAGTTCTGCGAGTTTCTCGTGGGGGAGAGCAAGAACAAGATCTATCTCAAAGGCAACACCGTCTTCGGGGAAAATTTCACGCCGCTCCGCCGCAGTCGGCTCACGGGGGAGGAGGACGTGGAAACGGAGATCATGCTCTCGGACGCGGGGTTCGTCTACTGCCTCGGGGACGTGGAGGACGGCGTCGGGGATTTTTTACAGAAATTTTACGCGGAGCGTGCGATATTTTCTTGACAAAATGGAGCGCGCTTTCTATAATAGGAGATACTTAAAGACAAGTAGCGCCGAAATGCGTCTTTCAGAGAGCGGTCCCTCGGCTGGGAGGATCGTAGACGGGTCGGCGGCGAAACCGCTTTATTTTACCCAACCGAACAGCAAAGAGCGGTCTTGCGCTTCGCAGGACAATTAAGGTGGAACCGCGCTTGTAGTCAGGCGTCCTTAAAGACCCGTAAGGGGAATTTAAGGACGTAATTTTTATTTTATCGACAAATGCGAAGTATTATGTCTGGCATAATACGCAAAAATTCACAGAAAAAGGAGATCGGAACATGAATATTACCTTGAAAAACGGAGACGTACTTTCCGTGCGGGAGGGGGCGACCGCGTACGACTGCGCGGCGCAGATCTCGGAGGGGCTCGTCCGCGCGGCGGTCGCCGCAAAGGTCAACGGCGTTCTTACGGATCTTTCGCACGTCCTCGCGGAGGGGGACGCGTTGGAGATCGTTACGCTGAAAGACAGGGAGGGTCTGGAAGTATACCGCCACACCTGTTCCCACGTGCTCGCGCAGGCGCTCAAAACCATCTATCCCACGTGCAAACTGGCGATAGGACCCGTCATCGAGAACGGTTTTTATTACGATGTGGACTTCAAAACGCCCATCACGATGGAGGATCTGGAAAAGGTAGAGGCGGAGATGAAGAAGATCATCAAGTCCAACCTTCCCATCGAGCGGTTCACGCTTCCCCGCGAGGAAGCCATCGTCCTCATGACGAAGTATCACGAAAAATACAAAGTGGAGATCATCGAGGATCTGCCCGAGGACGCGGAGATCTCCTTCTACAAACAGGGCGCGTTCACCGATCTCTGCCGCGGACCGCACCTTCCCTCCACGGGAAAGATCAAAGCGTTCAAACTTGTCTCCATTGCGGGCGCGTATTGGCGCGGGGACGAGAAAAAGAAGATGCTCACCCGCATCTACGGCACGGCTTTCGCCAAGAAGGAGGAGGTGGACGCCTATCTCCAACAGCTCGAAGAGGCGAAACGGCGCGATCACAACAAGCTCGGCAGGGACCTCGGCATCTTCATGACGAGCGACGTCGTGGGACAGGGGCTCCCCATCCTCATGCCCAAGGGCGCGAAGATCTTGCAGGTCCTCACCCGTTTCGTCGAGGACGAAGAGGCGAAGCGCGGCTTTATGATCACGAGGACGCCCTATATGGCGAAATCCGATCTCTATAAAATTTCGGGACACTGGTCGCACTACCGCGACAAGATGTTCGTGCTCGGCGAAGTGGACGAAAAGGGAGAGCCCGTCAAAGCGGGGGAGGAGATCATGGCGCTCCGCCCGATGACCTGCCCCTTCCAATACCAAATTTATAAGAACGGCTTGAAATCTTACCGCGATCTTCCCTGCCGCTATTCGGAGACGGCGACGGAGTTCCGCAACGAAGCCTCCGGCGAGATGCACGGGCTCATCCGCGTGCGGCAGTTCACGCTGTCGGACGGGCACATCATCTGCACGAAGGAACAGGTGGAGGAGGAGTTCAAACGCTGCCTCGACCTCTCCTATTATATCCTCGATTGCCTCGGCATGCGGCAGGACGTTACGTTCCGTTTTTCCAGACGGCTCAAAGGTTCGGAGAAATACATCGACGACGACGAGGCGTGGGACAATACCGAGGCGATGATGAAAACCATTCTCGACGATCTGGGGCTCGAATACGTGGAGGCGCTCGACGAGGCGGCGTTCTACGGTCCCAAGCTCGACGTGCAGGCGAAGAACGTTTTCGGCAAGGAAGATACGCTCATCACCATCCAGATCGACTTTGCCGCGGGACATTCCTTCGGCATGGAATACGTGGACGCGGACGGCGTGAAAAAGACGCCCTACGTCATCCACCGTTCGTCCATCGGCTGTTACGAGCGGACGCTCGCCCTGCTCATCGAGAAGTATGCGGGCGCGTTCCCGCTCTGGTTTGCGCCGACGCAGGTGAAGGTGCTACCCATCACGGACAGAGCCGCCGACTATGCGAACGCCCTCGCGGGAGAGCTCGCCGCGCTCGGAATCCGCGCCGAAGCCGACCTCCGCAAAGAAAAGATCGGCAGGAAAATTTTGGATGCCGAGAACGAGAAAGTGCCCTATAAACTCATCGTGGGCGACAAGGAAGTGGAAAACGACACGGTCTCCGTGCGCCGCCGCGGCGAGGGCGACATCGGCGCGATGAAAAAAGAGGACTTTTTCGCCCTCGTCAAGAAGGAAAACGACGAGAAAGTAGTATTTTAAGAAGTTTCGTTCAATTTCTTTTCTCGTCTACGCCCGTGGGGGGCGTATGCTCAAAAATAAATTGAACGAGGAATGTAACATTTTTGGGGCATTGAGTTGCGGCTCGAATGCGCTTGCCCCGACATTAAGCCTACGGTAGTGTGGCAAATGGGGGCGTGGAGCGGCGGGAGACCCGCCTCCCACCAAGCGACGCCGTGCAGTAGCTTGGCGTCGCCAACACCCCTCCCCCTAATCCCCCTCCCCGCGTGTCGGGGAGGGGGATTAGGGGGAGGGGCTTTCCAAATTTTTGCACCGAGAACGCCGCGGCGCATATTTTGTCTTGTGAGGGGAATTTCCTCATATCGAGCCCCCAGGCGAGCGTATTTTATATTCAACGCTTTTTCGACAAAATCATGAACTTAGCAAAATCCTTAATTTTAACCCTTGCAAATAGAAAAAAAGAATGTTATAATAATTTTAACAGGTGAAAAATTATGAAATTTAAACTATGGAACGGCGATATTAAAAAAATATTTAAGAGATTGTTGCCGATTGCCCTTGCAACAATCATAGTCTTTTCATTTGCGGGTTGCGGAAGCAAAGAGCAAGGCGGACAAAGTAACGTTGAGCCTAATCCGCCAATAGTAACTCCTGTCGACCCAGACAAAGAAGATCCGGATAAGGAAAACCCAGGCACACAAACAAACCCAGGCAAAGACCCTGACAAGCAAGACCCAGACGACAAGCAAGACCCGACAACTCCAACCGACCCGGATGATAAGAAAGACCCGGACACCCAAGACCCCGACACCCCACCGGTTGAAGAATTTGACGTCGCTGAGCATTTTGAAGAATTGAAAACAAAATTAAAACCAACACTAGATAAAATGTGCGAAAAAAGCAATTTAGGATATTCCGAGCCTAATTTATTAAATGCATATATATGCGAAAGCCAAACCGGCATAAAAGACACATTGGGATGTATTATGACAACAAATGAAAATCTAGGATTCTTATATAGTGAAATTACCTTAAAAAACAGAACTGAAGATTTAACATGGAAGGAATTGTGTGAAAATGGCGTCGGCTTGACAAACTATGGTACTAGAAATTGTCAAATTGAAACCAAATATTACTCTACTAATGTAATGGAATTACATCTTTCAAAAGATTATGATACAACACAGACTCCATTAATATTTAAAAAAGCATTTAAAATTACTGATTTCTCACCTGTCTTTTATTCTTGGCGATGTAATAGCGGTCCACAACAAAACGACTATGTTTTAACATATATAGATAATAACAAAATTTACTCTAAAACACTGAGCATAGGCAATAATGCTCTCCAATATAATATTTACGAAACTATCTTAAACAACTTCTTAAATGTTGATGATAATAATTCTTGGTCAAGTTCTAACATCTCAATTTCATCTCTAATTCCTAACAACTTAAAAAATGTCGAGTTTGTATATAAAATTGATACAGAAATAGAAATTCAAGATTAAAAGTGGAAATTTTCCACTTTTTTTGTTAATATATTTGATTTATTTTTATATTTAGTATAAAATAAAGATATGAAAAGTCGTTTACATAAGTTTTTTGCTGTTTTGATGTGTTGCATGATTGCTATTCTTTTTGTCGGTTGCGGCGGAAATGATAGCAACTTTTATAATGACCTTAAACAACAACTTGACAATGGCGAAATAACTGAAGAAGAATTTTTGCAAAAGCGTATGGATGCAATGTCCGTGCCACTTTATGGTAGCAAAGTTTTATATCGTCCTCCCGCATTTCCGCTTTTATCGGCATGATATTCTTATCTTTGCCATGAAGTGCGTTTTGCCCGCAAAAATTGCAAAAAAGTAAATAAAATAAGTTGACAAGTATGATATAGTATGCTATCCTAATAGCAGTAAAGCAGAGGTCAACCCTTCTCTCCGCATTCGGGCTACGCTCGGACGGGTCAATGTTCGGTACAAAGTCGCGGATCTTCCGCGCCTAATCTTCCGACGGGTTGCTTTTGCGACCCGTTTAATTTTTTCTTTGAGAGAGGTATATGGCTGTAAAAGACAAAATTCAGATGAACGGAGAGATCCGCGACCGCGAAATCAGGCTCATTTCGTCCACGGGGGAGATGCTCGGCGTCATGTCCCCGCGCGAGGCGCTCCGCCTCGCCGAGGAAGAGGATCTCGACCTCGTCAAAATTTCTCCCAACGCCGTGCCGCCCGTCTGCAAGATCATGGACTACGGCAAGTACAAGTTCGAGATGGCGAAGAAGGCGAAGGAGAACAAGCAGAAGATCGTCGAACTCAAAGAAGTCCAGCTCTCCATGACCATCGACGTAGGGGATCTCAACGTCAAGGCGAAACAGGCGACGAAATTTTTGGAGGCGGGCAACAAGGTGAAGGTCTCCATCCGTCTGCGCGGCAGGCAGATGGCGCACGCAAACCTCGGCAAGGACGTCGTGATGAACTTCTATGAGCGGCTCAAAGAGCTCTGCGTAATCGAAAAACCCATCAACATGGAAGGGCGCAACATCATACTCGTGCTCGCGCCCGCGAAAAAATGATTTCAAGCCGCAAGGCGGGAAATAGAACAGGAAATAATCTCATTGGAGGATAAAGGTATGCCGAAACAGAAATCGCACAGCGGTTCCAAAAAGCGCTTCTGGCTCACGGGCAGCGGTAAGGTGAACAGACCTCACGGCGGCAAGAACCACAAGGCGGAAACCAAGAACAGAAAGAGAAAGAGAAATTTACGTCAGACGACGCTCGTTTCTTCCGCGCAGGAGAACAACGTCAAGAAGATGATCCCGTACAAGGACTAACGGAGGGCACAGGCTATGAGAATTAAAAGAGGCGTAAACGCCGTTAAAAAGCGCAGAAAGATTTTCCGTCTCGCGAAGGGTTACTTCGGGAACAAGAGCAAGAACTACCGCATCGCGCGCGAAGCCGTGATGAAGTCGTTGCAATACGCGTATGTGGGCAGAAAACGCCGCAAGCGCGATATGCGCAGCCTTTGGATCGCCCGTATCAACGCGGGCGCGCGGCTCAACGGGCTCTCTTACAGCAAACTCATGCACGGGCTCAAAGTTGCGGGGATCGACCTCAACCGCAAGATCCTTGCAGACATTGCCGTGACCGACGCAAAGGCGTTTGCCGAGCTTTGCAACAGGGCGAAAGCCGCACTGTAACACACGAAAAGCCTTTCCCCGAAAGGCTTTTTTCGCAAATTAAAATTGAAAGACATGGAGGAAATTATGTCACAATTCGATTTATTGTGCCGCGACCGTTCGTTCAAGCGCCGCAGACTTTCGAGCTTCGATAAGACGGGCGGGAACGGGGATTGCTTCACCCTGCAAAGCGGAACGCATACCATCGCCGAAGCGGAGGGATGCGGCTGTATCAAGCACATTTGGATGACGCTCACGAATGTGGGGGGAATCGAGCACAACTGCCTCCGCAAGGTCGTTCTCAAAATTTATTGGGACGGTTGCTCCCACCCCTCCGTGCAGGCGCCCATCGGGGACTTCTTCGGAATGGGGCATGCGATGAGCAAGAACTTCGTCTCCGCGCCCCTTCAAATGAGCCCGCAGGGCGGGAAGGGCTTCAACAGCTGGTGGGCGATGCCCTTCAAGAAGGGTTTCCGCGTCGAGATCGTAAACGAATGCGTGCGCCCGCTCAACCTCTTCTTCTATATCGACTACGAACTCTATGACAGCGCGCCCGACGATCTTCTGTATTTCCACGCGCTCTGGCACAGGGAACTTACGAAAGGAAAGAACGAGGCGGCGGACTGCAAAGATCACAGGGATTGGTGCTTCGGCGGAAAGAACCTCAAAGGCGAGGAGAACTACGTCATCCTCGACGCCGAGGGCAAGGGGCACTACTGCGGCTGTAATCTCAATATCCACAACCTCGACACCAACGGAATGTGGAGCTGGCCGGGCGAAGGGGACGACATGATCTTCATCGACGGCGACGAGTATCCCACGCTGAACGGAACGGGCACGGAGGACTATGTGAACATGGCGTGGTGTCCCAACGAGGAATACTGCGCGCCCTATCACGGGCTCATTTTAGGCGGAAAGGACAACTGGAAGGGGAAGATCACCTACTACCGCTATCATATCCTCGATCCCATCTCCTTCGAGCGCTCCATCAAAGTTACGATCGAGCACGGGCACAACAACAACCGCGGCGACGATTGGTCGTCCACCGCGTATTGGTATCAGCGGGAGCTCCACGCCCCATTTGCGGAGATCGCGCCCGTCGAAGCGCGCATGCCCGTCGACGAGAAAAAACTCGCATGGGACGGCATCGCGGAGTTTGAATCCGTCGACCGAATCTCGTGATTATCTTATCCAAGAACAATCCCGCGGTCAAAGCGCTCGCCGCTTTGAAGGAGAAAAAGGGGCGGAGAGAGCGGGGGACTTTCCTCGTCGAGGGCGGAAAAATGGTCTCGGAGTGCGCCGCGTGCGGCATGGAGATCTTGCGCGTCGCCCTCTGCGAGACGCAGGCGCATAGCTTCGGCTGGGCGCAGAGCGTCGCGGGGGAAGTCCTTCTTTTCGGGAAGGACGCCTTCGGGGCGATCTCCGATGAAAAGACGCCGCAGGGCGTCCTCGCCGAGGTCAGAATGCCCCAAAATGCGGTAATTCCCCCCGAAAAAAGCTGTCTGATGCTCGACGGGGTGTCCGATCCCGCCAACGTCGGCGCGGTCATAAGGACCGCCGCGGCGGCGGGCTACGGAGAAATTTATCTTACCGACGACTGCGCGGACCCGTTCGCGCCCAAGAGCGTGCGGGCGAGCATGAGCGGCGTGTTCTACGCCAAACTCATGCGCGGCGCGCGGGAAGAGATCTTCGCCGCGCTTCAAGGCGTGCCTCTTTTCGCGGCGGATATGGACGGGGAGAACGTCTTTTCCTTCGTCCCGCCCGAAAAATTCTGCCTCTGCATCGGCAACGAGGGGAACGGGCTCTCGGAAGAAGTCCGCACGCGCGCTTCCCGCTTTCTCTCCATTCCGATGGAGGGGCGCGTGGAGAGCCTGAACGCCGCCGTCTCGGCGGGGATCGCAATGTACGCACTCAAACATTAACGTCGGCGCGCCCGCGCCGCGGAGCAAATATTCTTTATTCGGAGGTAATTTTTATGTCAGGTCACAGCAAATGGCACAACATACAGGCAAAGAAGGGCAAGGCGGATGCCGCGCGCGGCAAACTCTTCACCAAGATCGGCAGAGAGATCGCGGTCGCGGCGAAGGGAAATCCCAATCCCGCCACCAATTCCAAGCTCGCGGACGTCATCGCGAAGGCGAAGGCGGCGAATATGCCCAACGACAACATCGAGCGTTCCATCAAGCGGGCGGCGGGCGAACTCGGCGACCGTGAATTTAAGGAGCTCACCTACGAGGGGTACGGCGTCGGAGGCGCGGCGGTCATCATCTCGACGCTCACCGACAACAACAACCGCACGGCGGGGGATATCCGCGCCATCATGTCCAAGCACGGCGGCACGCTCGGCACGACGGGGAGCGTCTCCTATATGTTCGAGAACAAGGGGCTCATCGTCATCGAGCGCACGGCTTCCCTTTCCGAGGACGAAATGTTCGAGATCGCCATCGATGCGGGGGCGGAAGAGATCGTAACCCAAGAGGACGCCTACGAAATTTACACGACGCCCGCGGCGTTCTCCGAGGTGCGCAAGTATCTGGAAGGCAAGGGGCTCGAATTTTTGCAGGCGGAACTCACCATGATCCCGCAGAACAAGATCGTGCTGCCCGAGGAGAAACTCGAAACGTTCCGCAAGATGCTCGATAAACTCGAAGAGAACGACGATGTGCAGGACGTCTACCACAACGTCGAACTTCCCGAAGAGGAAGAAGAGGAATAAGCGGACCGCTTTCGGCGGGACGGACAAGATTTGCGAGATACAAGCGCCCGGATGGATCCATCCGGGCGCTTTGCATGCGTGGCGCGGTCTCGCGCGTGATTTCGTAAAAAAAAGTTCCGAAAGTTTTGGCGATTTTATGCATTTCTACGCTTGACAAACGCGGGGGGGGGTGATGTATAATTGTAATGCAAGAAAATCCCATGGTTCTGCGCGATAGGAAAAGCACGCTTTCCCTACGGCGCAAAGGAGAAAACGGAATGAAAAAAATCTTACTTACGCTCATGACGCTCGTCTGCGCGCTGTGCTGTGCGCTCGGATTTGTCGCTTGCAACGACGAACCGGAGGGCGCGATCCCCGAAGCGGAATGGGGGCAAAGCATCGAAGCGTTTTTCAATGCGAACGGCGCTACGGGAGAAGTTCAGCTCTTCGCCGCGCATTACGATTCGTTCAAGTACGAGGACGGCAAATACGTCGCTTCGGAGATCCCTTCGACGGACGGTTTTGTCTGTAAGAACATCGAGATAACTCTGCTGGAAGGGAAGATCGTCAAGATCACCTATGAGCTCCGTACGGAGAGTTTGGATACGCCCGACCGCATCATCACCGTCGATCAAAACGGCGTCAGCAAGACGGACGTCCCCAAGCCTTCGGACAACACGCAGATGAGCGAGGACGAATGGGGGGAGCAGACGGCTACCTTCGGCGCGCTTACGAATTACTCCCTCGAACGCATTCGGAACGGCGGGCTCGTGGGCGCCATGAAGCTCGACGGGACGAAATATTATGAGACGACGGGCTCGTACGAAGGCATCTACACCATCGAAAATTCGCTCTATTACAGCTATATCAAACAGGCGTCGTCCTCGGAATGGATCAAGAGCAATACGAAGCGGTCCAGATACGAAAGTGTCGTCGCAGTCCCCGTGCGTATGGTTGCCGCCGCGGCTGCCGCGCTGGAAACCAATTTCTCCTCCTTCGCGTTCAGCGCGGGCGTTTACACCGCTTCCGAGATCGCGGTCGCCTCTTACGATGTCACGCTCAAAGACGTGGTCATTACGGTGAGCGGCAAGAAGATCGTCCGCGTCGTCTGCACGCTGGTCGGCGGGTACGATGAACGAGGCGACGAACGGATCACGGTCGATCACATCGGCTCGACGGAAGTGCTTCTGCCCGCTGTTTATACGGACGACACCGCGCCGTCCGACGGGGAGATGTCCCAAACGCAGTGGGAATCCTGCTTCACCGCGCTCGGCGCGTCGAGGAATTTTACGCAAACGACCCAAAACAAGAATGTTCTCAACATCTACAAGGTAGACGTGAACACCGATTACAGGGAGGGCTTCGGCACGTATTATGAGAGTGTAATATACACGAGGGAAGGCGACGATTATATTCAATATACGAAGCCCGAGGGCGCGGCGTCCCTGTGGCAGAAAGAAACGTGCGACGAGGCAACCTATGAGGATGGATTTATGTCTTCTTCGCTTGTCGGGTTGGCGGCGGCGGTCTTCGGCGCGCATTACAACGATTTCTCCTATGCATCCGGGGTCTATACGGCGGCGCAAGTCAAATACAGCGGTTCCACAAATATCGAAGATGTAGAGATCGTCGTGTCCGGAACGAATGTCGTCAGCATTTCGTGCTACATTTCCTACTACGGGGACATCACGATAGATCACTTCGGCTCGACGGAAATCGAGCTTCCCGAGACGCAGCCCAATTTGATCCCGTCCGTTGCGGGCAAAACGTTCGACTATCTCTGCGCGGGCAGCAGCGGACTTTCCGACGACGGCAGCAACTTGTTGACAAGCACAGATTTGGCGCCGGTCAATACAAGGCTCAGCGGTTCTCGCTATGTTTTCAACGCCGACGGCACGGTACAGATCTACGAGCACGACATTGCGCATGTGGGAAGCTATGTGGAGAGTGGGACGTATACGGAGAACAACGGAACCATATCGATCACGGTGACCCAAATCACGATAGACGAGGACGGGAAGACCCAATCGGTCGAGCTCAACTTTCAAGTGATCTACGACGGGCTCCATATCATCCGTGCGACGAACGACAATGAGAAAACGATCTGTCTCTTCTACGCGGAATCGGAGGCATAACAGGCAAGCGGCATTTTGTTTCGCCCTCCCCTTTGTCAGGGGAGGGCGTCTTTTATCCCCCCCTCGCAACGCGAGGGGGGACGTCTTTTATTTTCGCCCTCTCGCAGCGCAAGGGGGGAGACGTCTTCTATTTCCCCCTCGCAACGCGAGGGGGAGGAGTAGACGTTTTTTTACCCTCCCCCTGTGCCAGGGGGAGGGGTAGGGGAGGGGGAGCCGTGCGCCGCTCGCATCATTTTCCGTTCACCAAAAACGGGACGCCCACGGCGTCCCGTTTTCCCTATTTTTGCGCGGGCTTCGTTTTCCCGAAGTCCGTATTTTACTTCTTCTTGCGCATTTCGTTGAGCGCGCCGTTCAGGAAGTATTCCGCGGTGGAGTTCTTGCGGATGCGCTCCTTCGCCTCGTCGAACGTGCACCAGCGCGCCTCCTCGATCTCCTCGTTCAGAGTGGGCTCCGCCTCGTCTACGGTAACGATGAAATTGAGCATGAGCAAATTCTTCGCGTCGTGATAGCGGGAACCGTAATACCGCCATTTCAACGCGTTGAGCGCCGTCTCTTCTTTGAGCTCGCGGGGAATGGCTTTCTCCGCGCTCTCTCCCTTTTTGATGTACCCCGCAAAGAGCTTATAGTCGTCGTCCCCGACATGCTTCGCAAGCAAAATCTTATCCTCCGCGCGATTGACGACGGTCATCGACACCGCGACGGGGAAGAAGGGGAACTTATATTTCTCGCATTTGGGGCAATAGGGAACGAGCCCCTCGTTTTCCATAAAGCGCAAGGTGAGTTTTTCACCGCAGTCTCTGCAATACATAACCGAACCTCAAAGTGATATTTTAATTATTTTACGCCCGATAAAGAAAAATGTCAACTGTTTTTTGTAAAAAATATGCCAAATATTGTGAATTATTTGCAAGAAAGAGGGGGGGATCTGCGGATGAGACCGCCTTTCCGCGCCCGCGCGCCCGCGGAAAGATAGCAACGGGAAAATCCGCGCCGACGCTTGACAAGGAACGCCCGCATATTGTATAATAAAGCGTAATTTGCGACGGGTCTTTTCGCATGGAAAAAATCCGTTAAGGGGAGACTGTAAAATATGCTTACTTCCGTTTGCGGCATCAACTGGGGCGACGAAGGAAAGGGGAGAATGGTAGACCTTCTCTCCCGCGAGTTCGATATCGTCTGCCGTTATCAGGGCGGCAACAACGCGGGACACACCGTCATCAACGAACGCGGGAAATTCGTGCTCAACCTGCTTCCGTCCGGGATCCTCCGCGAGAACGTCGTCAATGTCTTGGGGCTCGGTATGGTCGTCGATATCAAGCACCTCTCCGAGGAAACGGCGAGGCTTTGCGCACAGGGGATAAAGATCTCCCCCGAGAATTTGAAGATAAGCGACCGCGCCGTCATCACGATGCCTTACCACGTTCTTTTGGACTGTTTGGAGGAAGATCGGCTCGCGGGCAAAAAATTCGGCTCCACCCGCCGCGGCATCGCGCCCGCCTATGCCGACCGCTATATGAAGAAGTGCTTCCGCATGGGCGAACTGCTCGATCCCGACCTTCTCTACGAAAAGGTGAAGGACATCGTGGAGTGGAAAAATCTCACCGTTGCGGGCGGCTATCGGCATGCGCCGATCTCCGTGGAAGAGACCGTGGAATATCTCCGTAAATACGGCGAACCGTTCAGGGATTATATCTGCGACGTCGGGCTGTATCTCAACGAAGCGCACGCCGCGGGCAAGAAAATTTTGTTCGAGGCGCAACTCGGCGCGCTTCGGGACGTGGATCTCGGGATCCTTCCCTACACGTCGAGCTCCTCCACGATCGCCGCGTACGCGCCCATCGGGGCGGGCGTGCCCAATCTCAAACTCGACAGGTCCATCGGCATCATGAAGGCGTACTCCACCTGCGTGGGCGAGGGACCGTTTACCGCGGAGTACTTCGGGGAAAAGGCGGAGAAACTCCGCGAGGCGGGCGGCGAATACGGCGCGGCGACGGGCAGACCGAGAAGGGTCGGTCCCTTCGACGTCGTGGCTTCCCGCTATGGGATCCGCTGTCAGGGCGCGGACGAGATCGCGCTCACCAAACTGGATATCCTCTCCGGGTACGAGGAGATCGAGATCTGCACGGCGTACGAGCTCGACGGAAAGATCGTTCACGAATTTCCCTATCCCGACGCGCTCGACAGGTGCAAACCCGTCTACGAGAAGGTAAAGGGGTGGTGTTGCGATATCTCGCATTGCCGCAAGCCCTCCGATCTTCCCGCCGAGGCGCTTGCCTATATCCGTCTCTTGGAGGCGCTCTGCTCGTGCAAGATCACGTACGTCTCCGTGGGGGCGGAACGCGAGGCTTACGTAAAACTGTAACATGAAGCGGACTTTTTACAAGATGCACGGGATCGGCAACGACTACGTCTATTTCGATTGCTTTGAAAAGGCGTTGCCCTCGCCGTCCGCGCTCGCCGTCCGCCTTTCGGACCGCCGCCGCAGCATCGGCGGGGACGGAATTGTGCTCATTCTCCCTTCCGCCGTCGCCGACGCGAAAATGCGCATGTTCAACGCGGACGGAAGCGAGGGGAAGATGTGCGGAAACGCGGCGCGGTGCATCGCGAAATATCTCTATGAGGTGCGCGGGATCGCGCGCGATACGCTCACGCTCGAAACGCGCGCGGGCATCAAGACGCTGTATCCGCGCGTACGGGACGGTTCCGTCGTCTCCGTTACCGTGGATATGGGGAGGGCGGAGTTTTCCCCGGAGAAGATCCCCGTCCTGATGGACGGTCCGCGCGCGGTCGCGCGGCGGCTCACCGCCGCGGGCGAGAATTTTCAGGTTACCTGCGTGTCGATGGGGAATCCCCATTGCGTTATCTTTTGCGAGGATCCGTATGCGGTCCCGCTCGAAAAGTTCGGTCCCGCGATCGAGCGGCACGCGGCGTTCCCCGAGGGCGTGAACGTCGAATTCGTGCAGGTGAAAGCGGAAAACGAACTTGTCATGCGCGTCTGGGAACGGGGGAGCGGAGAGACGTTCGCCTGCGGCACGGGCGCGTGCGCGGCGGTCGCCGCGGCGCTCGCCGAAGGAAAGATCGGCGGCGGCGAGACAGTCGTGCATCTCCGCGGCGGAGATCTTTCGGTTAGCTGTACGGCGGAGACCGTCCTGATGACGGGACCCGCGGAGATCGCCTTTACGGGCGAAGTCGAACTATAAATACGATCGGCAAGAGGAGAAACTTATGACGAAGTACATTTTCGTAACGGGAGGCGTCGTCTCCGGGCTCGGGAAGGGGATCACCGCCGCGTCGCTCGGGCGGCTCTTGAAGATGCGGGGCTATAAAGTGGCGTCGCAAAAGCTCGATCCCTACATCAACATCGACCCCGGCACGATGAGCCCGTACCAGCACGGCGAAGTGTTCGTAACCGAGGACGGCGCGGAGACAGACCTCGACCTCGGACATTACGAGCGGTTCATCGACGAAAATCTCAACAAGTTCTCCAATCTCACCACGGGGAAAGTTTATTGGAACGTGCTCAATAAGGAGCGGAACGGCGAATATCTCGGGCAGACCGTCCAGATCATTCCCCACATCACGAACGAAATAAAGTCGTTCATCTATCAGGTCGGCAAGACGGCGGGCGCGGACATCGTCATCACCGAGATCGGCGGCACGACGGGCGATATCGAGAGCCAGCCCTTCCTCGAAGCCATCCGTCAGGTGGCGCGCGAAGTGGGCAGGGAAAATTGTTGCTATATCCACGTAACGCTCGTTCCGTATATTTCGGGCTCCTGCGAATTCAAGAGCAAGCCCACGCAGCACTCCGTGAAGGAGTTGCAGGGGATGGGCATTTTCCCCGATATCATCGTGGCGCGGGTCGACGAACCGATGCCCGATTCCATCCGCGAAAAGATCGCGATGTTCTGTAACGTCGAACCCGATTGCTGTATCGAAAATCTCACCGTACCCGTTCTGTACGAGGCGCCCATGATGCTCGAACGGAGCAATCTCTCCACAACGGTATGCAGAATTTTGCACCTCGACCCGCGCGAGATCGACACCGCGGAGTGGGAAGATATGCTCACCCGCATCCATGCGCGCAGCAAGACGGTGAAGATCGCGCTCTGCGGGAAGTACGTCCAACTCCACGATGCGTATCTCTCCGTCGCCGAGGCGCTCGCGCACGGCGGCTATGAGACGGACGCGAAAGTGGAGATCGAGTGGGTGGATACCGAAAAACTCAACGATGAGAACGTCGCCGCGGTGCTCGCGCATGTGCACGGCGTTCTCATTCCGGGCGGCTTCGGCGGGCGCGGCGTAGAGGGGAAGATCGCCGCGTGCAAGTATGCCCGCGAGCACAATATTCCCTATCTCGGCATCTGCCTCGGCATGCAGGTCGCGGTCATCGAGTTCGCGCGCAACGTCCTCGGCTATGCGGACGCCAATTCTTCGGAGTTCTTCCCCGAGGGCGCGCATTCCGTCATCGACCTCATGCCCGACCAGTACGGCGTGAAAATGGGCGGGACGATGCGCCTCGGCGCGTATCCCTGCGTTGTGCTCGGGGACCGCATGAAGGAGGCGTACGGCGCCGACCTCGTGCAGGAGCGGCACCGCCACCGCTTTGAATTCAACAACGAATACCGCGCGCAGTTCGAGGAGAACGGCATGCGCATCGCGGGGACGTCCCCGGACGGCACGCTCTGCGAGGCGGTGGAATATCCCGCGAACGATTTCTTCGTGGGCGTGCAGTTCCATCCCGAGTTCAAATCCCGTCCCAACTGCGCCCATCCGCTCTTCCGCGAGTTTATCCGCCATGCGGTGAAGCATATGGAGAGAAAATGAAGATCAATTCGGATTTTCTCAACCTCAAAGATAACTATCTGTTTGCGAAAGTGGGCGAAAAAACGGCGGCATACCGAAAGGCGCATCCCGAACGGCGGGTCATCCGCCTCTCCATCGGGGACGTAACGCGCCCGCTCGCGCCCGTCGCCATCGAGGCGATGCACCGCGCCGTGGACGACCTCTCCCGCAAGGAGACCTTTAAGGGGTACGGACCGGACAGGTACTGCTACGCCTACGAATCGCTGCTCGAAAGCATCAAGGGGAGCTATGCGCGGAAGGGCGTCTCGCTCTCTTCGGACGAGATTTTCGTCTCGGACGGCGCGAAGTCCGACCTCGGCAACCTTCTCGATATCTTTGCCAAGGACAATACCGTGCTCGTGCCCGATCCCGTCTATCCCGTCTATGTGGATACCAACGTGATGGCGGGGCGGCGCATCCTCTATGCCGCGGCGAACGAGGAAAACGGGTTTCTTCCCATGCCGGACGGTGCGGAAGCGGATATCATCTACCTTTGTTCTCCCAACAACCCCACGGGCGCGGCATACACAAAGAAACAGCTCGCGGCGTGGGTGGAATATGCGAAGGCGCGGGACGCCGTCATCCTGTACGACGCGGCGTACGAGGCGTTCGTAACGGACGATTCGCTCGCGCGGAGCATCTATCAGACGGAGGGCGCGAAGGACTGCGCGATCGAGATCTGTTCCTTTTCCAAGACGGCGGGCTTTACGGGCGTGCGGTGCGGATACACCGTCGTGCCCAAGGCGCTCGTGCGGGAGGGGACTTCGCTCAACCGCCTTTGGGCGCGCAGACAGTCCACCAAATTCAACGGCGTATCCTATGTTTCCCAGATGGGCGCCGCCGCCGTCTTTTCCGAGGAGGGAGAGCGGCAGATCGCGGAAAATATCGCCTATTACCGCGAAAACGCGCGCATCATCTGCGATACGTTGGATAAATTGCACATCGCGCACACGGGCGGGAAAAATTCTCCTTACGTCTGGATGAAGTGTCCGGGCGGAAAGGACAGCTGGGCGTTCTTCGACGAATTGCTCGAAAACGCCGATATCGTCGGCACGCCGGGGAGCGGGTTCGGCAAGAACGGGGAGGGGTATTTCCGTCTCACCGCGTTCGGGACCCGCGAGGATACGCTGGAAGCGTGCGAAAGATTGCGGAAATATCTCGGAGATTGATCATGCCGGAAAAAAGAGAAGCGGGCGTCCTCTGCCATATTACTTCCCTTCCGGGGAAATACGGCGTCGGTTCGCTCGGAAAAGAAGCTCGCCGCTTTGCAAAACGGCTCGTGAAAAGCGGGGTAAAGTATTGGCAGGTATTGCCGCTCGTCCAAACGGGATACGGCGATTCTCCCTATCAGTCCGTTTCGTGCAATTCGGGCAATCCCTACCTCATCGACCTCGATACTTTGCGGCGCAAACATCTCCTCACGAAGAAGGAGCTGAAAGCCGCCCGCGCGACGGGCGACGTCGATTACGGCGCGCTCTATACGGAGCGGTACGCATTGCTACGCAAGGCGTTTTCCCGCTTTCATTTCGACAGCGACGAGTTCCGCGCCTTCGTGAAGCGGGGCGATCACGAGGACTATGCGCTGTTCATGACGGCGAAAACGGTGTACGGCGGCAGTTTCGGCACTTGGGAAGAGGGCTTGAAACGGCACGAGGCGGAGGCGTTGGAGGCGCTCCGCACAGATTACCACGAAGAATATCAGTTCTGGAACTTTCTGCAATACGAATTTTCTCTGCAATGGGACGAGCTCAAACGCTATTGCAACGGGCTCGGGCTCAAATTCATCGGGGACATTCCGCTCTATGTCGCCTATGACAGCGCGGACGTCTGGGCGCATCCCGAACTGTTCAAATTGGACGAGGACCTCGCGCCCGTTGCCGTGGCGGGCGTTCCGCCCGATTATTTCTCCGAAACGGGTCAGCTCTGGGGCAATCCCGTATACGATTGGGATGCGCACGAGAGAGAGGGGTTCGCCTGGTGGCACGACCGCCTCGCCCGCGCGCTCCGGACGTACGACGTCGTGCGGATCGACCATTTCCGCGGGATAGACCGCTATTTCGAGATCCCCGCGGGCGCGGAAAACGCCGTCGGCGGCGTATGGCGCGAGGGACCCAAGGAGAAGTTGTTCGAGGGCTTCGACGGCAATATCATCGCGGAGGACCTCGGCATACTGGACGACGGCGTGCGGGAACTTCTCGCAAAGACGGGGTTCCCCGGCATGAAAGTTTTGCTGTTTGCCTTCAACGACGACCCCGAAAACGAGTATCTTCCCCACAACATCCCCGAAAACAGCGTCTGCTACACGGGCACGCACGATAACGACACGGTGGACGGCTTCGTTGCGGGACTTTCGGCGGAGGAATTTATTCTCTTCCGTTCGCAGGTCGCGCGGGAGCTCGAACGGTGCGGGTTGCGCGTTCCGCTCGGCGGGACCGCAAAGAGCGTCTCCGCGGCGTTCGTCCACATGGCGATGTATTCCGCGGCGCGGCTTGCGATCGTCCCCGTACAGGACATTTTGGGGTTGGACAACTCCGCGCGCATGAATTGCCCCGGAACAGAGGGGGGAAATTGGAAATTCAGGCTCGATCGTCTCCCGTCGCACGGCGCGATGGCGAGATTGAGAAAAATTATAAAACTTTATCGGAGGTAACTTTATGGCAAAAGAAAAGAAGAAGGGCTTCTTCGGTGAATTCAAAGAATTCATCACCCGCGGCAACGTGCTCGACATGGCAGTCGGCATCATCGTCGGCGGCGCGTTCACGGCGATCATCACGGCGCTCGTCAGCGGCATCTTGACGCCGCTTCTGCAAATGATCGGCGCGGGCGACGACGGCTTCGGCGCGTTGCAGATCGTCCTTCGCGAGGCGACGACCAACGCGGCGGGCGCAGAAGTACCCGCTGTCGTGCTCGATTTCGGCATCGTCATTTCCGCGATCGTAACCTTCCTTCTCACCGCGCTCATGCTGTTCACGATCGTATATACGATCAACCACATCCATGCGCACGCCGAGAAGATCAAGGCGAAAAAGGCGGAGGAGAAAGCCGCCGCAGAACCCGCGCCCGAACCCGAACCCGCGCCCGAACCCGAACCCGCGCCCGCTCCCGCGCCTACGACGGAGGAACTGCTTGCGGAGATCCGCGACCTTCTGAAAGCGCAGCAAAACAACGAAACCAAGGAGTAACGTCCGAAAAAGACGGCGGAGTAGCTTCCGCCGTCTTTTGCTTTCCCTCGCGGGAAGGAGAACTTTCCATGAAACATTCGCGCGTTGCAAGTTTCGCGGCGCTTGCCGCCGTCTACGTCCTCGCGGGCGGGGCGGGGTTTGCGATTTATTGGTTTTTGCCGCTCCCCGTATGGGCGGCGCTTCTCATTGCCGACACCGCCGCGACTTTCATCGTCTTTGCGTTCAGTTTGATCTTCAAAAACGCCTCGGTGTACGATCCCTATTGGAGCGTTCAGCCAATCGTCATCGTCATCGTGTGCGCGTGCATGCACGCGCCCGCGACGGTCAATATCCTGCCTCTTGTCGCCATTCTCCTTTGGGGACTGCGGCTTACCGCGAACTGGGCGTATACCTTCCACGGGCTCGAACATCAGGATTGGCGGTATACGATGCTCGCCCAAAAGACGGGGAAATTCTACTTTTTCGTCAACCTCGTCGGCATCCACCTCGTGCCGACGCTCGTTGTGTACGGGTGCACACTCCCCGCCGTCTACACCTATCTCGAACGCCCCGCCTTCAACGCGGGGAGCGCCGTCTTTTTCTGCGTGTCCGTCCTCGCCGTCCTCTTGCAGGGCACGGCGGACTTCGAGATGCACCGCTTCCGCAAGCGGGGGACGGGCGGGTTCATCCGCGAGGGGCTCTGGAAATACTCCCGCCACCCCAACTATTTGGGCGAGATCCTCATGTGGTGGGGCGTGGGCGCGGCGGCGGTCTGCCTCATGCCGCAGAATTGGTGGCTGCTTGCGGGCGCGCTTGCCAACACCTGCCTCTTCCTCTTTGTGAGCATTCCGCTCGCCGACGGACATCAGGCGCGCAAAGAGGGCTTCGCGCAGTATAAGAAAAACACCCGCATGCTCCTGCCCGTCTACAAAAAACAGCGCACGGAATAGTAAAAAAAGACGCATATGCGTCTTTCGGAGAGAGAACTTTTTCGGCTTCCCCGCGTTTTTCCGCGGGGAAATCATAATTGTTTGAGATCTTCCACGATGAGCCGCAGATGTGCGATCTGCTCCTCCGTCAAACCGTTGACGGAAATCGTTTTTTCGGGAGACAGCCCGAGAAGGTAGTCGGTCGTAACGTTAAAAAACTTTGCGAGCTTGATAAGCATTTCGACAGAGGGGAGGATATAGTCGTTCTCCCAATTGGAGACGCATTGTTTGCTCACATTGAGGGCGCTTGCAAGTTCCACTTGGTTAATTCCGCGCGCAAGGCGTAGTTTTTTAATATTCTCGTTTAACATATTTTCCCCCTTGGTCAATTTTTACAATACAATTGTACAGAAACACTTGACAACGATAAAAATACTTTGGTATACTGATTATGGACTTATACAAAGGGGGAAATAACGGATGGGACAAAGGGAAAAGGGCAAGGTTGCCACCGTCATTCTTACGATCCTCATCGCGCTCATGTACATTGGCATTTTGGCGGGGGGATTGCTTGCATATTACGGCAAGTATCAAGATACTTTTGTTCTGATTACGGGAGAAAGCGACAATTTTTTGGCAGAGGAGTTTCCGATCGTTGCGCGCGCATTCGGGCTTGTGCTCTTAACGCTCGCACCGACCGCTCTCATGGCGATTGCGGCTTCGCATACGCCTTTCCGTTTTGCCCCTTGGATCCGTCTTCTCATTATCGCGGGGGCGCTTGCGCTGTCGATATGGGTGAGTACCCTCTATATCGATTGTGTGGATCAGATCCACTATCAGGGGAAATACAACTGGATGTTTCAGGCGGTGTTTTACGGGGCGCCTTATATCGCGCTTGTTTTAATGACGCTTGCCTGTGTGCTCCCCGTGTTGCTCGGCTGTTTTGAGTGGCAGCCGGCTCTCATACGGCTTCTTATCACGATGCTGTTTTCTTATCCGATCTACGTTGTTTCGGTTTTCGCGTATCTTGTGTTTATCATCGGGATCATTTTTTTGATTTATTGGGTATATGACACGTTCCATGCGGAAGGCGGATCGGGCGGTCATATATACATTTTCTATTACGAAGATTAAAACTGTCAGAAAAGAGGGGATGCGCATACAATAACTTGTATGCGCATCTGTTTTGTTACGGGCGGAAGTCTCAACGATTATGCCGAAAAATACGCGGGCGCGCGGGCGGACGTCGTGTGTTTTGCCTTTTCCGCCCTCGGCGAAGTGAGCTATGAACGGGAGCTGAAAGGGGAAACAAATCTCTTCGAGGACGTCGCGCTCCTCTCCAAGGAGGGGAGAAACGTCGTCGTCTGCGGCTGTTACACGGACGCCCGCGGCATTCGGCGCAAGTCCGTCGTCGTCGCCGAACGGGGACGCATCCTCGGTGTCTCGGATATGGTCAACCGCATCGACGGCGGAGAATACCGCTGCGGCGCGGGCATGAAGATCTACGAGACCTCGGTGGGGAAGATCGGCGTCGTGGTGGCGGAGGATCTGTATTTCCCGCAGGTCGTGGAGACGCTCTCCGTGTGCGGCGCGGAAGTCATCCTCTGCGTGTTTGAAGAGCTCAACGAGCAGTTGGAACAGACGCTCATGCGCGCGGACGCGTTCACGTACGGGGTGCCCGTCTGCGTGTGTTCGTACGGCTATGCGCAGGCGGCGGACATTGCGGGAAAGGTGCGCTTCTCCACGCCCAAGAGCCCGTGTATCTACGACTTCGAGCGGGAGCAGGAATACCACGTCGTGGAGACGCGCCGCCGCGGCTTCGTCCGCAAAAAAAAGAGTGGATTTTAAGGTCGCGCCCGTCCGCGGCATAGAAACAGGCGCGACCGTAGCCGATCGCGCCCGTAAAATTTTCTTTGAGAATGTTTTTGTCCCGTTACTTTACGAACCTTGCGCAGGCGACGGCGAGCGCGCCGGGACCGATATGGCAGGAGACGGAGAGGGAGAGGGGATCGCTGTAATGGAAGGGGACGCCCGGGAACGCGGCTTTGAGCTCTTCCTCGAAGATCGCCGCCTCCTCATAGTTCTGCGTGTGGGCGATCGAGAGCATCATCTCGCCGTTTTCGACGTACTCCTTGAAGCGGGTATCGAAATCCTTGCGGATGGCGGCGATCATCACTTCCTTTGCCTTGCGCAGGGTGTGAACTTTTTGGAAGGCGTCTAACTTCTCGCCCTGGATCTGCAACACGGGCTTGATTTTGAGAATGGTGCCGAGAAGCGCGGCGGCGGGCGTGAGTCTGCCGCCTTTTTTGAGGTATTTCAGCGTATCGAGCGAGATATAGATGCTGCTGTCGAACTTGGTCTTTAACAGATATTCCTTGATCTCCTCCGCGCTCATGCCGCGCTCCGCAAGTTTTTTCGCGTCGTAGACGGCTTGCTTTTGGGTGATGGAAATGCGCTGGTTATCGACGACGTGCACTCTTCCGCCGTAGTCTCGCGCGAGGCTTTCCGCGGTGTGGCAGGACTCCGAGAGCCCGCTCGACATGGGGATATGTACGATCTCGCTGCCGTCCGCAAGAAGTTCGTCCCAAAAATCGGTCACGCTTCCGACGGCGGGTTGGGAAGTGGAGACGTTCGCGTCTCCTTGCAGGTGTTCGTAAAACTCCTGTTGCGAGAGGGTGATGTCCTCGAAATACTCTTCGCCATCGATGAGGAAGGGCATGGGGAGAACATAGACGCCGTTCTCCTTTGCTTCCGCTTGCGTGATGCCGCTGTTGGAATCGGTAACGATTTTAACTTTTGTCATATTCCACTCCGAAAAATTCATTTATTGAACTACTTCATTATAACTTGCACAAAAGGAAATGTCAACAAAATAAAACAATATTTATGATAAATCTGCTTCCGCGATTGACAATCGGCGCGCGCAGTTGTATAATATATGTATAGAAACGGAGCGCATGCGCATATGTATGAAATTTTGAGAAAAGAGAGCCTCAACGATTGGGTAACGCGGATGGAGATCGCGGCGCCGCTCGTCGCGAGAAAAGCGCTTGCGGGGCAGTTCGTCATCCTGCGTGCGGACGAGTGCGGCGAGCGTATCCCGCTCACGATCGCGGGTTGCGACGCGGAGACGGGCGGCGTGGAAATTATTTTTCAGGTCGTCGGCGGCGCGACGATGGCGCTCAACGAAAAGAAGGTCGGGGAGCGGCTCGCCGATTTTGCGGGTCCCTTGGGCAACCCCACGGAGGTGGAGGGGCTGAAAAAAGTCGCCGTCGTGGGCGGCGGGGTCGGCTGTGCGATCGCGCTCCCCGTCGCGCGCCGTCTGCATGCGCTCGGGTGCTCCGTTACGTCGATCGTCGGGTTCAGAACGCGTGCCCTCGTCATTCTCGAAGAGGAGTTCCGAAGCGTGAGCGACCGCCTGTATCTCACGTCGGACGACGGTTCGTACGGCGAGCGCGGCAACGTCTGCGCGCCCCTTACGCGGCTTCTCGAAGGGGGAGAAAGGTTCGACGAAGTGATAACGATCGGTCCGCTCGTGATGATGAAGTTCGTCGCGCAGGCGACGAAACCGTACGCCGTAAAGACGGTGGCGAGCATGAATCCGCTCATGATTGACGGGACGGGTATGTGCGGCTGTTGCCGCCTCACCGTAGGAGGCGAAATGAAATTCGCCTGCGTGGACGGTCCCGATTTCGACGCGCATCTCGTCGATTTCGACGAGGCGATCCTGCGCTCCAAGGCATACGCGCCCTTTGAAAGCGAGGCGCGGGAGCGGCATTGCAATCTCTACAAGGGGGTGAGATGATGGCAAACATGCAGGCGCAAAAACATCCCATGCCCGTGCAGCCGCCGTCCGTGCGGAGAAACAACTTTTCCGAAGTCGCCCTCGGCTACGATGCGGAGACCGCGGTCTCCGAAGCGCAGCGCTGTCTGCACTGTAAAAACCGTCCCTGCGTGGACGGCTGTCCCGTCGGCATCGATATCCCCGCCTTCCTCGCGGATCTCGCGGAGGGAAAGTTCGAGGAGGCGTATCGCGTAATCGCGAAGAGTTCTTCGCTTCCCGCCGTCTGCGGAAGGGTCTGCCCGCAGGAGCGGCAGTGCGAAAAATTTTGCACGCGCGGAAAGAAGGGGGAACCCGTGGCGATCGGACGGCTGGAACGGTTTGCCGCCGATCGGCATATGGAACAGGGGGGAGAGGAACCGCCTCCTCCCGAGCGGAACGGGCACAGGGTCGCCGTCGTCGGCTCGGGACCCGCGGGGCTCGCCTGCGCGGGGGATCTCGCCAAGGCGGGCTACGACGTAACGGTGTTCGAGGCGCTCCATTTAGCGGGCGGCGTGCTCGTCTACGGCATTCCGGAGTTCCGTCTGCCCAAGGAGATCGTCCGCCGCGAGACGGAGGGATTGAAGCGTCTCGGCGTAACGTTCGCGACGGATGCGGTCATCGGGCGCGCGCTCACCGTGGAAGAACTTCTGCGCGACGGCTTCGAGGCGGTGTTCCTCGGCACGGGCGCGGGACTTCCCCGCTTTATGGGGATCAAGGGAGAAAACGCGAACGGCGTGCTCTCCGCAAACGAATATCTCACGCGGACCAACCTCATGAAGGCGTACGAAACGGACAGCGAAACGCCCGTATGGCGGGCGAAGCGGGTCGCCGTCGTGGGCGGCGGGAACGTCGCGATGGACGCCGCGCGCTGCGCTTTGCGGCTCGGCGCGGAACATGTGTACATCGTCTATCGGCGCGGCAGGGAGGAACTTCCCGCCCGCAAAGAGGAGGTGGAACACGCCGAGGAAGAGGGCGTCGAATTTAAGTTTCTCGCCAATCCCGTGGAGATCCTGACGAAGGACGGCTGTGTCGCGGGGCTCAAATGCACGGAGATGGAACTGGGCGAGCCGGACGCCTCCGGCAGGCGCAGTCCGCGCGAGAAGCCGAACAGCGGCTTTGAACTTGCGGCGGAGTGCGTGATCATGGCGCTCGGCACTTCGCCCAATCCGCTCATCGAGCGGACGACGGCGGGGCTCGCCGTCTCGCCGCGCGGGCAGATCGTTGCGGACGAGCGGGGGCGGACGTCGATGAAGGGCGTATACGCGGGCGGGGACGCCGTAACGGGCTCCGCGACCGTCATCCTCGCGATGGGCGCGGGAAAGACCGCCGCAAAGGCGATAGACGAGGACTTGCGCGGAAAGGACAGATAAAATTGCCGCGGCGGGCGTGCCCGCCGCGGTTTCATGTTCTCGGCGGGACAATCATACAATACCGTATGAATGTATTCTATCGATATCGCAGGGCGTTCGGCGTGTGTTCGCTCGCGCTCGCCGTGGCCCTTGCGTTCGCCGTCTGTTTTTTCGCGCTCGCGCGCACCGCGGGGGAGAGCCTCAAACTCACCGTCGTCATCGACGCGGGGCACGGCGGCGTGGACGGCGGCGTCGTGGGGATCGTCTCGGGCGTGAAGGAGAGCGACGTAAATCTCGCCTATGCCCGCGCGCTCGGCGCGAAGTTTTCCGAAGCGGGCTTTTCGGTGGTACAGACGCGCCCCACCGAGGCGGGGTTGTACGGCGCGGCGACTGCGGGATATAAAAAGCGCGACATGCAAAAGCGCGCGGAGATCATCCGCAAGAGCGCACCCGCGCTCGTCATTTCCGTACACCAGAACTTTTTTTCACTGCGCTCCCGCCGCGGCGCGCAGGTCTTTTTCCGTGAGAGCTCGGAACGCTCCTCCCTTCTCGCCGATCTCATACAGACGTCGCTCAACGAGATGCCCGAATGCGTCAAAAAAACGCGCGCGCTCAAAGGGGATTACTACATCCTCAATTGCAGCGATTATCCTTCCGTGATCGTGGAGTGCGGCTTTTTGTCCAACGCGGAGGACGAGGAACTGCTTCTCGACGACGGATATCGGGAAAAGCTCGTCTCCGCCGTCGCAGAGGGAGCCATCGCATTTTTAAGTCCCTCCGCGAACGGGTGAATTTGCGGACGCCTTCGGTTGACATCCCGTCTCCGCCGTGTTATAATATTCGCATGGAAGAAGCCTATTGCCACAGACGCAGTTTTGCCCTGCGTTGCTCCGACGTCGATTTTAAGGACGAGATCAAACTTTCCGCGTTGCTCTCCTTCACACAGGAGGCGGCGAGTTCGAGCGCGGATGAGCTCGGGTTCGGCTACGAGGCGTTGAAGCGGGACGGGCGCGGGTTCATCATCGCGAGCACGTACGGCGAAATTTATCGGCGCGCGAAGTTCGGCGAAACGCTCACGGTGGAGACGTGGCCCCTTCCCCCGCGCCACGTTATTTTCGATCGCGATTACCGCGTTCTCGACGAAAAGGGGGAGAGGATCGCCGCGCTCTCGTCGCGCTGGTGCCTTGTCGATCTGGCGCGGTTCGCGATGCTCACGCCCGATAAGCTCGGCGAGGTCCATGCGCGCTGTCCCTACCGCGCGGAAAAGACGGTGGAGACGCCGAATGGGAAAATCCCGAAAATCGGCGACATGGGGCGGGAAATGTACCGCATGCGCGTGGGCAACAGCCATTGCGACCACTACTTGCACGCAAACAACGCGCGCTATCCCGATTTCTTTGCCGATTGTTTTTCCGAAGAGGAACTCGCGCATCGCGCCGTCCGCGCCTTCCGTATCGTCTATGTGAAGCAGGCGCGCGAAGGGGACGAGCTTTCCCTTTTGCGCAAGGACGGCAAGGGCGAGAGCTTTCTCGAAGCGCGCGCGGGCGGAGAGACGCTCACGCAGTTCCATGTCATGTTCCAAGGAGGAGCAACATCATGAAGATCGATTTGAAACCGTCCACATACCTTGCGCCCGTCCCCGCCGTCATGGTTACCTGCGGCGACGCGCGCGAAAACAACATCATCACGCTCGCATGGGTGGGCACGGTCAATTCGGAGCCGCCCGTCGTGAGCATCTCCGTGCGCTATTCCCGCCATTCGCTCCCGCTCATCGAGCGCACGGGCGAGTTTACCGTCAATCTCGTAACGAAGGAGCTCCTGCACGCGACGGACGTTTGCGGCACTATTTCGGGGCGGGATCGCGATAAATTCGAGGCGGCAGGTCTTACCCGCGGCGCGGGGAGGGCGGTCGGCTGTCCCTATATCGCGGAGAGCCCCGCAAGCCTCGAATGCAAGGTGATAAAGCGGGTGGATCTCGGCACGCACGCCGTCTTTTTCGGGGAGATCGTCAACGTCGTCGCCGACGAGGCGGTCGTGAAAAACGGCAGGCTCGCGCTCGAAGCGGGGCGCCTCGTCGCCTATGAAAACGGGAAATACCTCTATACGGGGGAACAAGCGGGGACGTACGGCTATACCGCGAAGGAGAAGAAGTGAAGGCGGGTATCCTTAAATTCGTGAAGAGAATGCGGCTCCTGTTCATTTTGTTCAGCGTCGTCTGCATTCCCGCGTTCATGGTCTGCCTCGTCTTTGCGGTGAGCGGATATTTTGCGTTTTACATCATTTCGCCCGCGCTCGCCGTGCTCTGGATCGCCGTCTATGCGACATATGCGCTGCGCGTCTCGATGGGGCTTGTGATCAGCGTGGAGACGACGGATAAAGTCGTCTACCTCCAAACGAAGCGCAAGACGTTTACCTACGACGTCCGCATGGGATGCGTGGACATGAAGGTGTATAAAAACAAGTTCGTCGGGACGTTTGAAACGCAGGATTCCCGCGATAAATTCGTCTTTTACCGCCGCGTTCCGCTCGGAAAATATTCGGAAGAACAGTTTACCGAACGGGAGATCGAGAAGTTTTATCCGCGCGTCGGCGAACTCCCCGTCCGATAACCGTATTTTATTCATAAAATAAGTATATATATGTTATATCGAAAGAAACAATACGATATTATTCGGAAATTATAAAAAATTTTATCGAAAGGGGCGCAAACGCTTGACTTGCGTCCCTTTCTCCTGTATAATAGCGTGCGGACTGAAATTCAAGGAAGGAAAACGTGTATGGAAACAAAGATCAAAAAGGTCGTTCTCGCCTATTCGGGCGGACTGGATACCTCCATCATCATCCCGTGGCTCAAAGAGCACTACGACAACTGCGAGGTCATCGCGGTCTCCGGCGACGTCGGGCAGGGGACGGAGCTCGACGGGCTCGAAGAGAAGGCGAAGAAGACGGGCGCGTCCAAGCTGTACGTTTTGGACCTCAAAAAGGACTTCATCGAAAATTATATCTACCCGACGATGCAGGCGGGCGCGGTCTATGAGGACAAATACCTCTTGGGGACCTCTTTCGCCCGTCCCGTCATCGCAAAGGCGATCGTGGATATCGCGAAGAAGGAGCATGCGGACGCCGTCTGCCACGGCTGTACGGGCAAGGGGAACGATCAGGTCCGCTTCGAGCTCTCCATCAAGGCGTTCGCGCCCGAGATGAAGATTATCGCCCCGTGGCGCATCTGGGACATCAAGAGCCGCGAAGAGGAGATCGAGTACGCGGAGGCGCACAACATCCCCCTGAAAATCAACCGCGAGACCAACTATTCCAAGGATAAGAACCTGTGGCACCTCTCGCACGAGGGGCTGGATCTCGAAGATCCCGCCAACGAGCCGCAGTACGAAAAGGAGGGCTTCCTCGAAATGGGCGTTTCGCCCGTGCAGGCGCCCGATTGTCCCACCTATCTCACGCTGCATTTTGAAAAGGGCGTTCCCACCGCGATCGACGGGAAAAAGACGGACGCCGTCTCGCTCATGGCGAAGCTCAACGAAGTGGGCGGCGCGAACGGCGTCGGCATTGCCGACCTCGTGGAGAACCGCCTCGTCGGCATGAAATCCCGCGGCGTATACGAGACGCCCGGCGGCACCCTTCTCTATGAGGCGCACAGGCTTCTCGAAACCGTCTGCCTCGACAAGGCGACCCAGCACTATAAACAGCTCGTCGCCGTAAAATTCGGCGAGCTCGTATACGACGGGCTGTGGTTTACGCCGCTTCGAGAGGCGCTCTCCGCATTCGTAACAAAAACACAGGAGACGGTAACGGGCGACGTGAAGCTGCGCATTTACAAGGGCAACGTTACGAGCGCGGGGATCTCGTCTCCCTATTCCCTGTACAGCGAAAACATCGCCACGTTCGCGGACGACGGCGGCGCCTATTCGCAGAAGGATTCGGAGGGCTTCATCAATCTCTTCGGGCTTCCCATCAAGATCAAGGCGCTCCTCGAACAAAACAAGCTGAAATAAGCCATGACGAAGGTCTTTATCGACGGGAAAGCGGGCACGACGGGTCTGCAAATATTTGAACGACTGGAAAAGCGGGATGATATTTTTATCATCTCGCTTTCCGAGGATATGCGGAAAAGCGTCTCCGCCCGCCGCGAAGCGATCAACGAGGCGGACGTCGTGTTCCTGTGCCTGCCCGACGACGCCGCGCGCGAAGCCGTCTCCCTCGTGGAGAACGAAAATACCGTCGTGATCGACGCCTCCACGGCGCACCGCACGCGGGAGGACTGGGCGTACGGATTTCCCGAACTCGGACCGCAGTTCCGCGAAGCGCTACGCACCGCAAAGCGCATCGCGAATCCCGGTTGCTATGCGAGCGGGTTTCTCTCCGTCGCGTACCCGTTGGTTGCGCTCGGCATCGCCGCGCCCGACTATCCCTTCGTCTGCCATGCCGTAAGCGGCTATTCGGGGGCGGGGAAAAAGGGCATTGCGCAGTACGAAGCGTCTCCGCGGGAGAGACTGCTCGATGCGCCCCGTCTCTACGCGCTCACGCTCGCCCATAAGCATCTTCCCGAAATGAAGATGCGCGCGGGGCTCACGCGCGTTCCCGTGTTCAATCCCTATGTGTGCGATTTTTACGCGGGCATGACGGTGTGCGTGCCGCTCTTCCGCGATCTTTTGGCGAAAAAGCTCTCCGAAGAGGAGATCTTCGAGGCGCTCTCGCGCCACTATGCGGGCGAAAGGTTCGTCTCCGTCTCCCGCGCTTCGGAGGACGGTTTTCTCTCGGCGAACGCCCTCGCGGGGACCAACCGGCTCGAAATTTTCGTCGGCGGGAACGAAGAGCAGATCTTGCTCGCCGCGCGGCTCGACAATCTCGGAAAAGGTGCGAGCGGAGCGGCAATTCAGAATATGAATATCGCTCTGGGGCTTGACGAGGCTCTCGGTTTGTGATACAATCATTTGCGATACGAAAAGGAATAGACGTCAGGATATGATAGAGACGATCGCGGGCGGCGTTTGCGCCCCGAAGGGATTCCGCGCGAACGGCGTTCATTGCGGGATCAGGAAAAATAAAACAAAGAAAGATCTGGCGCTCATCGTTGCGGACAAGCGTTGCGCGACGGCGTGCGTCTATACGACCAATCTCGTGAAGGGCGCGCCCATTCTGGTAACGAAGCGGCACGTCGCGGACGGATACGCGCAGGCGGTCGTCGTCAACAGCGGCAACGCGAATACCTGCAACGCGGACGGCGTGGAGATCGCGGAAAAGATGTGCGCGCTCGTCGAAGCGCACACGGGCGTTTCCGCGGAGGACGTTGTCGTGGCGAGCACGGGGGTCATCGGACAGCGGCTCCCGATCGCGCCCATCGAGGCGGGAATGCCCGCGCTCGCGGCGGGGCTCGGCGACGGAAGCGACGCCGCCGCGGAAGCCATCATGACGACGGACACCGTGAAAAAGGAGATCGCGTTCCGCTTTGTTTTGGACGGCAAGGAGTGCAGGATCGGCGCGATCGCAAAGGGCGTCGGCATGATCTGTCCCAACATGGCGACCTTGCTGATGTTCATCACGACGGACGCGGCGATCTCTCCCGCGATGTTGCAGGCGGCGCTCTCGGAGGACGTAAAGAGTTCGCTGAATATGCTCTCCGTAGACAGGGACACCTCCACGAACGATACGCTTTGCATCATGGCGAGCGGGCTTGCGGGCAACCGCGAAATTATTGAAAAGGGCGCGGATTTCCGCATATTTTGCAGGGCGCTCCACTGCGTAACGTCGGCGGTCTGCCGCATGATCGCTGCCGACGGGGAGGGGGCGACCAAACTCATCGAATGCACGGTGAGCGGGGCGGCGACCCTGAAAGACGCCCGCCTTGCGGCGAAAGCCGTGGTGTGCTCCGATCTGCTGAAAGCGGCGATCTTCGGCGCGGACGCCAACTGGGGGAGAGTGCTCTGCGCGCTCGGCTACTCGGGCGCGAAGCTCGACGTGGACAAGATCGATCTCGACTTCCGCTCCGCGGCGGGAACGCTCGCGGTGTGCAGAGGGGGCGCGGGACTGGACTTTTCCGAAGCGTTCGCCAAAGAAGTGCTCTCCGAGAAGGAGATCTTCATCGACGTGAACGTAAATCTCGGAAAGAAGCGGGCGACCGCATGGGGTTGCGACCTCACCTATGACTATGTAAAGATAAACGGAGATTACAGAACGTGATCGGAAAAGAGGAACAGGCGGAGTTTCTGCTCGAAGCGATGCCCTATATCAGAAAGTATCAGAACAAAATTCTCGTGATCAAGTACGGCGGGAACGCGATGCTCGGGGACGAGCTCAAACTCTCCGTCATGCGCGATCTCACCATTCTGCGGTTCGTCGGGATCAAAGTCGTGCTCGTGCACGGAGGCGGACCCGAAATTTCCCAGACGCTCGAACGCATGGGGATCTCTTCCCGTTTTGTCGGCGGACTGCGCTATACGGACGCGGAGACGGCGGAGGTCGTCCGCATGGTGCTCGCGGGCAAGGTGAACAAGGCGCTCGTCCATATGTTAGGCGCGATGGGGGCGAAGTCCATCGGGCTGTGCGGGATGGACGGGAACATGCTCCTCTGCGAAAAGGAGAGCGAGGAACTCGGCTTTGTCGGAAAGATCACGCAGGTCAGGACGGAGATCATCGAGGACTGTTTGGACAAGGGATATCTTCCCGTCATTTCCACGGTCGGCTACGATAACGAGGGGAATATTTACAACATCAACGCGGATACCGCGGCTTCCGCCATTGCGGGTGCGCTTCGGGCGGAGAGCTTTATTCTCATGACGGATATCAAGGGGCTCTTGAAAGATAGGGACGACGAGAACAGCCTCATCAAAAAGGTTTACGTCTCGGACATTCCGAGCCTCATAAAGGACGGCGTGATCTCGGGCGGCATGATCCCCAAAGTGAATTGTTGCAGAGACGCCATCCGCAAGGGAGTGGGACGCGTGTTCATTACGGACGGCAGGGTCAATCATTCCATTTTGTTGGAGCTTCTCTCGGACGAGGGGTGCGGTACGATGTTTGTAAAGGGCGACTGAACGGTCTCCCTTTTTCAGGATAAGGAGTTTTTTATGCAGTTCGATGAGATCCGTGCGTTGGATGAACGATATCTTGCGGAGACGTATGCGCGGTATCCTGTCGCCTTTGCGGGCGGGAAGGGCGCGACGCTCGTCGGGACGGACGGGCGGGAGTACGTGGACTTCGGCGCGGGCATCGCGGTCAACATCTTCGGCGTGAACGACGAGGCTTGGAAGGCGGCGGTCAAGGAGCAGCTCGATAAGATCCAGCACGTGAGCAACTACTATTATTCGGAGCCGCAGGGGCGGCTTGCGGAGATGCTCTGCAAGCGCACGGGCGCGAAGCGCGTCTTTTTCGGCAATTCGGGCGCGGAAGCAAACGAATGCGCGTTCAAGGCGGCGCGCAAGTACTCTTACGAAAAATACGGCGCGGGCAGAAATAAGATCGTCTCGCTCAAAGGGAGCTTTCACGGCAGAACGCTGTTCACGCTCACCGCGACGGGACAGGATTCCTTCCACCGGTATTTCGATCCCTTTGCGGGCGGCGTAGAATACGCCGAGCCGGATATGGATTCGGTCCGCCGCGCCGCGGACGGCGCATGCGCCGTCGTCATCGAGGTCGTGCAGGGCGAGGGGGGCGTCAACGCGCTCGGCGCGCCGTTTGTAAGGGCGCTCCGCGAGTACTGTACCGAGCGGGACATCCTTCTCATCTGCGACGAGGTGCAGACGGGGAACGGCAGAACGGGCAAGCTGTACGCATACGAGCATTACGGCATCACGCCCGATCTTGCGACCACGGCGAAGGGACTGGGCGGCGGGCTCCCCATCGGCGCGTGCCTCTTCTTCGGAAAGACGGAGCATGCGCTCGGGAAGGGCGACCACGGCTCCACGTTCGGCGGCAATCCCGTCGTATGCGCGGGCGCGTGCAGCGTGCTCGAACGGCTTACGGACGAGTTTTTGCTCGAAGTGGAGGGGAAATCCGCCTATCTCCGCGCCAAACTCAAAGGGTTCGACGGCGTGGAAGCTGTGACGGGGCTCGGGCTCATGATCGGGATCTCCGTCAAAAAGGACGCACGCAAGGTCGCGGCGGCGTGCCTCGAACGCGGGCTCCTCGTATTGACCGCGCACGACAGGATAAGATGTTTGCCCCCGCTCGTCATCACCAAAGCGGAGATGGACGAGGGGCTTACGATATTAAGAGAGGTATTGAAATGAAACACTTGTTAAAACTCGGCGATTTGTCGCGGGAGGAGCTCCTTTCCGTGCTCAATCTCGCCGACCAACTCAAATACGAACGGCGCAACGGCATTCGCGGGGAATATTTGAAGGGCAAAAAGCTCGGCATGATCTTCCAGAAATCTTCGACGCGGACGCGCGTCTCCTTCGAGACGGGAATGTACGAGCTGGGCGGCTATGCGCTCTTCCTCTCCAACCGCGATCTGCAAATCGGGAGAGGGGAACCCGTGCAGGACACCGCGCGCGTGCTCTCCCGCTATCTCGACGGCGTGATGATCCGCACGTTCGAGCAGAAGGAAGTGGAAGATTTTGCGAAGTACGGCTCCATTCCCGTCATCAACGGGCTCACCGATTATTGCCATCCCTGCCAAGTGCTCGCCGACCTCATGACGGTGCGCGAGCGCAAGGGGACGTTCCGCGACTTAAAGCTGTGCTTCATCGGGGACGGCAACAACATGGCAAATTCGCTCATGGTTGGCTCCGTGAAAACGGGGATGCGCTTTTCCATCGCCTGCCCCAAGGGGTATGAACCGGACCGCGCGCTCACCGAGTGGGCGTCCGCGGAGGGGGACGTCCTCGTAACGCGCGACGTGATGGAAGCGGCGAAGGACGCCGACGTCATCTATACCGACGTATGGGCTTCCATGGGGCAGGAAGAGGAGCGGACGCTCCGCATCAACGCGTTCCGCGGCTATCAGGTCAACGCGGAAGTGATGCGCGCGGCGAAGAAGGATGCGATCGTCCTGCACTGCCTTCCCGCGCACCGCGGCGAGGAGATCACCGCGGACGTATTTGAAGAGCACGCGGAAGAGATCTTCGAGGAGGCGGAAAACCGTCTCCACGCGCAAAAAGCGGTGCTCTGCAAGCTGCTCAAATAAAAGTTTACCGAAGAGGGCAACATGGAGAGAAAAGTATACGTAACCCTGCAAAACGGCAAAGTTTTCGAGGGGTATTCCTTCGGGGCGGAAAAGGAGACCATCGGCGAGCTGGTGTTCACGACGGGCATGACGGGATATCTCGAAACGCTCACGGATCCCAGCTATTACGGGCAGATCGTGACCCAAACGTTCCCGCTCATCGGAAATTACGGGGTCATCCCGTCCGACTTCGAGAGCGCGAAGAGCTATGTCTCCGCCTATATCGTGCGCGAAAAGTGCGACAAACCGTCCAATTTCCGCAGCGAAGGCGTGCTCGAAAGTTTTCTCAAAGCGCAGGGGATCCCCGCCGTGTACGGCGTGGACACCCGCGAGCTCACCCGCACGGTGCGGGAAGCGGGCGTCATGAACGCCGCGGTCACCTTTCAGCCGTTCAACGACTTTGCGGCGCTCCAAGCCTACCGCGTCAAGGACGCCGTCCGCGCGGTAACGTCCGGAAAGGCGGAGCGGTACGGGGAGGGCAATCCGCTCCACGTCGTCCTCTACGATTTCGGCGCGAAGCGCAACATCGAACGGGAGCTCGTCGCGCGCGGTTGCCGCGTTACGGTGGTGCCCGCGTCCTTCTCGGCGGCGCAGACGCTCGCGCTGGACCCGGACGGCATCATGCTGGCGAACGGTCCCGGCGACCCCGCGGAAAATACCGAAGTCATCCGTACGATCGCGGAGCTCGCGGGCAAGAGACCCATTCTCGGCATCTGCCTCGGACACCAGCTCTTTGCGCTCGCCATGGGCGGCGAGACGCGCAAGATGAAATACGGACACCGCGGCGCGAACCAACCTGTGAAGGAGCTTGCAAGCGGAAGGGTGTTCATTACTTCCCAGAACCACGGCTACGAAGTCGTGGCAGATTCCGTGAAGTGCGGCACGCTCTCCTATGTCAACGTCAACGACGGGACGTGCGAGGGCTTGGAATATCCCGAACTCAACGCCTCCACGGTGCAGTTCCACCCCGAGGCGTGCGGGGGACCGCACGACGCGAGTTTCCTCTTTGAAACGTTTATTGCACGCATGAAAAAGGAGAAGCGCAATGCCTAAAAGAAGCGATATCAAAAAAGTGCTCGTCATCGGCTCGGGACCCATCGTCATCGGGCAGGCGGCGGAATTCGACTATGCGGGCGCGCAGGCTTGCCGCGTCTTGAAGGACGCGGGGATTAACGTCGTTCTCTGCAACTCCAACCCCGCGACCATCATGACGGACAGGATGCTCGCGGACGAGATCTACCTCGAACCGCTCACCGAGGACAGCTTGAAGCGCATCATCATCAAGGAGCGCCCGGATTCTCTTCTCGCCTCGCTCGGCGGGCAAACGGGGCTCACGATGGGGTGCAAGCTCGCAAAGAGCGGCTTTTTGGACGAATGGGGCGTAAAGCTCATCGGCACCAAGCTGGACGCCATCGACAGGGCGGAGGACAGGGAGCTCTTCAAGGAGACGATGGAAAAGATCGGACAGCCCGTCGTCCCGTCCGACATCGCCTATACGGTGGAAGAGTGCGTGGCGATCGCGGACAAGCTCGGCTATCCCGTCATCGTCCGTCCCGCCTTCACGCTCGGCGGCGCGGGCGGCGGCGTCGCAAAGGACGAGGAGGAACTCCGCCTCATCTCGCACAACGGGCTCATGCTCTCGCCCATCACGCAGGTACTCATCGAAAAATATATCGGCGGCTGGAAGGAGATCGAGTTCGAGGTGCTCCGCGACGGCGCGGGCAACGTCATCACGGTCTGTTCGATGGAAAACGTCGATCCCGTCGGCGTGCACACGGGGGACTCCATCGTCATCGCGCCCGCCGTAACGCTCTCGGACAAGGAGTATCAGATGCTCCGCACGGCATCCCTCGACATCATCACCGAGCTCGGCATCGAGGGCGGATGCAACTGCCAGTTCGCACTGTACCCCGATAGTTTCGAGTACGCGGTCATCGAAGTCAACCCGCGCGTTTCGCGCTCCTCCGCGCTCGCCTCCAAGGCGACGGGTTATCCCATCGCGAAGGTCGCGACCAAGATCGCGCTCGGCTATACGCTCGACGAGATCAAAAACGACGTTACGGGCAAGACGTACGCCTGTTTCGAGCCGTCTATCGACTATGTCGTCGTCAAGTTCCCGAAGTGGCCCTTCGATAAATTCCTGTATGCGGGCAGGGAGATCGGCTCCCGCATGAAGGCAACGGGGGAAGTGATGGCGATCGGCGCCTCCTTCGAGCAGGCGATCATGAAGGCGGTGCGCGGCGCGGAAATTTCGCTCGACACCCTCAACCACCCCAAGTTTGAAAAAATGACGGCGGACGAGCTCCGCGCGGAGATCGCCAAGCTCACGGACGAGCGCATTTTCGCGGTGTACGCCGCGTTGAAGCGGGGCGTTACGGTCGACGAAATATACGCCACGACCAAGATAGACGAATGGTTCCTCGAAAAGCTCGCAAATCTCGTGCGTTTCGAGGAGGAAATCTCGGGCAGAAAGATCACGCGGGCGGAATATTTGAAGGGCAAGAAACTCGGCTATACCGACAAAGCGCTTGCGCGCTTTTCGGGGGAAAAGCTGCCCGCGCACCGCAGAGCGTGTTTCAAGATGGTGGATACCTGCGCCGCGGAGTTCGCCGCGCAGACGCCCTATTTCTATTCCACCTACGACGAACTCGAACACGACGAAGCGAAACCCTTCGTCGGCAGGAGCGGCAAGAAGCGGGTCATCGTCATCGGGAGCGGTCCCATCCGCATCGGGCAGGGGATCGAATTCGACTATTCCTCCGTCCACTGCGTGTGGGTGCTCAAACAGCTCGGGTACGAGGTCGTCATCATCAACAACAACCCCGAGACGGTCTCCACCGACTTTGACACGGCGGACAGGCTGTACTTTGAATCGCTCACGCCCGAGGACGTGCAAAACGTCATCGACGTGGAAAAACCGTACGGCGTCGTCATTACGTTCGGCGGTCAGACGGCGATAAAACTCTGCGGCTATCTCGCCAAAACAGGGGTGCGGATCCTCGGGACGAGCGCGGACAGCGTGGACATGGCGGAGGATCGGGAGCGCTTCGACGAACTTTTGGAACAGTTCGGCATCGCCCGCCCGAAGGGGCTCACCGTCATGACGAAAGAGGAGGCGATCTCCGCCGCGGAGACCTTGGGCTATCCCGTACTTCTCCGTCCTTCCTACGTCATCGGCGGGCAGAATATGACGATCGCCTTTACGGAGAACGACATTTCCCGCTATATGGACGTCATTCTCGCCCAGCACATCGAAAACCCCGTGCTGTGCGACAAATATCTCATGGGGAGCGAGCTCGAAGTGGACGCGATATCGGACGGCACGGACGTTCTCATCCCCGGCATCATGCAGCACATCGAGCGCGCGGGGGTCCACTCGGGCGACTCCATTGCGGTCTACCCGCCTTATCACCTCTCCGACGCGATGCTCAAACGCATCGTGGAGGTGTCTACCCAGCTTGCGCTCGCCCTCAAAACGAAGGGGCTCATCAACATCCAGTATCTCATCTACCAGAACAAGCTGTACGTCATCGAGGTCAATCCGCGCGCGTCGCGCACCATTCCGTATATCTCCAAGGTGACGGGCGTGCCGATGGTGGAACTCGCCACCAAGATCATGGTGGGGGCGAAGCTCAAAAAGCTCGGCTACGGAACGGGGCTGTATCCCAATTCGCCCTATGTCGCCGTGAAGGTGCCCGTTTTCTCCTTCGAGAAACTCAACGACGTAAACTCCCAGCTCGGTCCCGAAATGAAGTCCACGGGCGAAGTTTTGGGCATCGGCAAGACCATCGAGGAAGCGCTCTTCAAGGGGCTCGTCTCGGCGGGCTTCAAAATGTGCCATCCGACCAAGGAGAGACCCGTCGGCGTCTACTTTACGGTCAACGATCAGGACAAGTTCGAGATCGTCTCCATCGCGAAGAAGTTCTCCGACCTCGGTTGCAACCTGTACGCGACGGCGGGGACCGCGAAGGTGATCTCCTCGCTCGGCATCGACGTTACCGTCGTCGAGCGGCTGAAAGCGACCAAGCAGGTCTCCAAACTGATGGACGAGGGGAAGATCGATTACGTCATCTATACCGGGAAGACGGACGTGGACAGCATTGCCGACTATATCGAATTGCATCACCACGCCATCCTTCTCGGCATCACCGTGCTCACCTCGCTCGACACGGCAAACGCGCTGTGCGACATCATCGCGAGCAAGTTCACCGAATACAACACCGAGCTCGTGGACATCAATAATTTGCGCAAGAAAAAGACGGAACTGCATTTCACGAAGATGCAGTCTTGCGGCAACGATTACATCTATTTCGACGACATGGGTGGCGAAATAACCTGTCCCGAATCGCTTGCGATCAATTTTGTGGATCGGCATTACGGCATCGGCGGAGACGGGATCGTCCTCATCGAAAAGTCTGCGGTCGCGGACGCCAAGATGCGCATCTTCAACCAGGACGGAAGCGAGAGCATGATCGCGGGCAACGCCATCCGCTGCGTCGCGAAATATCTCTATGAGAAGGGGATCGTGAAGAGCGAGACCATGACGGTAGAGACGGGGAGCGGCGTAAAAGAGGTGAGCGTCTATTCGTTCGGCGGGATCGTAACGTCCGCAAGCGTCGATTTGGGCAAGGCGGAATTTCGCGGAAAGATGATCCCTTCCTGCTGGGACGGGGAGCAGATCGTGGGGCAGCCCATGGCAATTGAGGGGAAGGAGTATAAGGTTACCCTCGTCAATCTCGGAAACCCGCACTGCGTGATCTTCTGCGACAAGGTGGACGACGTTCCCGTGAAGACGCTCGGTCCCAAGATCGAGCAGAGCAAATATTTCCCGCAACGCACGAATGTGGAATTTATCCGCGTCGTCAATCCCTCCACCATCAAGATGCGGGTGTGGGAGCGCGGCAACGGCGAGACGTGGGCGTGCGGAACGGGCGCGGCGGCAGCCGCGGTCGCCTGCGTGCTCAACGGCTACTGCAAAGCGGATACCGATATCACCGTTAAGGTGCGCGGCGGCGATCTTATCGTCAATTACGGCTCGGACGGGCGGGTAACGCTCACCGGGAACGTGGAAAAGATCTACGAAGGGACGGTGGAATTTTAATGAAAGAGGCTCTGTACGAAGAGAGCGCGATCCCCGTAAAGAGCGCGCTGGAAGCAAAACTTTATATGGCGTTCCATGTCGTGAGCATCATTCTCTTCATACTCGCGGGTCTTTGGCTGACCTTTTCCTTCGCTTATATCAATAACCTGATCGAATCGGGTGCAACGGGCGCAACGCTCGCCATCTATCTCATCCGCTGGTTTTTGCCTCCCGCGCTCATCGTGGGCGGAGGCTTGATCGCCTTCTTTTTGAAACGTCGGTTCAATGTGAGCTACGATTATACGTTCGTGGAGGACGAACTTCGCGTTACGAAGGTCTACAACGGAAGAAGGCGGAAATATCTCATGACGCTCAAAGCGGACCAGATCTTGAAGATCGGTTGGTGCGAGAAGGATTCGTTCGAGCGCACGAAGCGCGGCTTGGGAAAGACGAAGTTCCTCACGTCGAACAAGGCGCCCGCGGAGGAGAAGGAGTTCATCTATCTTCTCTACTCCTCCTCCATTGCAAAGACGCTCTATGTGCTCGAATGCAGAAGGATAATGCTGGAATATCTCGTCGCGGCGGCGGGAAGAAACAAGCTGGAACGGGAATGATCTATTTGGATAACGCCGCGACGACGCGCATCTGCGAAGCGGCAATGGAGCGCGCGCGGGAACTTTTTACGGAAAATTATTACAATCCCTCCGCAAAGTACGGCGGAGGGTTTGCCGTGAGCGCAATGATAAAAAAGGCACGGGGATCCCTTCTCGCGCAAATTGCCGATCCCTCCAAATTTGAACTCATCTTCACCTCGGGCGGCACGGAGGGGGACAATCAGGCGGTCTTTTGCGGCGCAAGGCGGGGGAATGCGGTTACCACCGAGGGGGAACACGCCGCGGTATACGCCTCGTTCACGGAGCTGAAAAACAGGGGCGTGGAGCCGCGGTTCGTTCCCGTTCGGAGGGACGGCGGCGTAGACGCGCAGGCAATCGCCGAGCGCGTGGACGAAAAGACGAGTTTTGTCTCCGTGATCCACGTCAACAACGAGACGGGCGCGATCAACGACGTCGCCGCGATCGCGCGGGCGGTGAAGGCGAAAAATCCGCGCGTGATTTTCCATGCGGACGGCGTGCAGGCATTCGGCAAGATCCCCGTCCGTCTTACGTCGGATATCGACCTGTACACGGTGAGCGCGCATAAGATCGGCGGCGCGAAGGGGACGGGCGCGCTCGTCAAGCGAAAGGGACTAACGTTGCCGCCCCTTCTCTTCGGCGGCGGACAGGAGGGGGGACTGCGAAGCGGCACGGAGAATCCGTTCGGCATCGTTGCGTTTTCCGCCGCGGCGGAGGAATGGTTCTCCCGCCCTTCGGAGGACGCCGCCCGCATCGCCGCCTGCCGCGAAGCCCTGTTTTCCGCGCTCGACAAGACGCTGTTCCGCAGGATCTCTCCCGAAGGCGGCTCGCCCTACATTCTCTCCGTCTCGGCGGTGGGAATGCGCGGCGAGGTGTTACAGAGAATGCTCTGGGATCGTGGCGTCGTCGTGGGAACGGGGAGCGCGTGTTCCTCCAAACACCGTTTCAGCCGCGTCATTCTCGCGTGCGGCTATCCGAAAGACGTGGCGGACGGCGTGCTCCGTTTGAGTTTTTCCCGCGATTCGACGCGGGAGGAAGCGCTCCAAGCGGCGCGCGCCTGCAACGAAGCCGCAAGTGAATTTTCCGAGAGGGTTTAGTATGGAAAAGGTCGTGATCATCCGCTATGCGGAGATCCATTTGAAGGGGAAAAACCGCGGTTATTTCGAGCGCGCGTTCTCCATGAATCTCGAAAAAAGCCTGAAAGGGATCCGCCACGAATTGCACCGCACGAGCGGGCGGTATCTCGTGGAGAAATTCGACGAGGCGCGCACGGAAGAAATTTTGACGCGCGTCTCCCGCGTGTTCGGCGTATATTCCTATTCGCTCGGCTATCTCACGGAGAGCGCGATGGACGCAGTTTTTGCGGCGGCAAAGCGCGTTGCGCCCGCAAGCGGAACGTTTAAGGTCGAGACGCACCGCGGCTACAAGCAGTATCCGCTCAACTCCATGCAGATCAGCGCGGAGATCGGCGGAAGGCTGCTCTCCGAAAACCCCGCGCTCTCGGTGGACGTGCACGCGCCGTCCGCCACCGTCTATATCGACGTGCGGGAATCCAACCGCACGCTCGTATTCGGCAGTTTCGAGCGGGGACCCGGCGGCATGCCCGTCGGAACATCGGGGAAGGGGCTCCTTCTCATCTCGGGCGGGATCGATTCCCCCGTCGCGGGGCACATGATGGCGAAGCGCGGCATGAACGTCGAGCTGTTGCACTTCCACAGCTATCCGTATACCAACGAGGGCGCGCGCGAGAAGGTGATGACGCTCGCGGGGATCCTCTCCGACTACACGGGAACAAAGACCGTTTCCGTAGTGAGCGTTACCCGCATTCAGGAGGAGATCCACGCCAAGTGCGCAGAGGAGCTCAACGTAACGCTCTTGCGGCGGTTCATGTTCCGCATCGCCGAGGCGATCGCGCGGAAAAAGGGCGCGCAATGCCTCATCACGGGGGAGAGCCTCGGTCAGGTCGCGAGCCAGACCATCGAGGGAATGACGTCCTCGAACGCCGTTGTAACGCTTCCCGTGTTGCGTCCGCTCGTCGGCTTTGATAAGGACGAAATTATCGAGCGCGCCAAAAAGATCGGAACATACGAGACCTCCGTCCTTCCCTACGAGGATTGCTGTACGGTATTTTTGCCCGAATTTCCCGCGATCAAGCCGAAGCTCTCCTACGTCGAGGAGGAGGAGCGAAAGCTCGACGTGCAGTCGCTCGTCGAGGAGGCGGTGGCGGGGAAGGAGGAAGTCTCCTTTTGATCCCACCAATCCTCGGGGATCTCCGCGCTTTTTTCCACGCGGACAGCGGGCAATTTTACGGCGTCGCCCTCCTTTCCCAAATAGGTCGGGATCACCGTATAGCGGTAGGAGACGCCGCTCTTTACGGAGTTATCGAAGATCTTTTCGCGGTATTTCCCGCGATAGATGGTGGCGGTTTGACCGTCGCCTTCTCTTTTTACCGTGTATTCATAGTACTTTGTCTGACATAATTCTATGCAGACTGCGCCGTTGACCACAAAAATGCGCGGCATTTGGATGCTGGGATGCGAAAAGCGCGTGCTCGCGCTCTTCGGAAGGGCGGAGCGTTTGAACAGCTCCGCAAAGCCCGTCGCGGGCGGCGAGGCGGGGTCGGCGAGCAGGAGCCTGTGATTGCCCTCGTATTCGTCGCGGTCGAGGATCGCCTCTTCCACGCCGTCGCACGGGGGAAAGGCTTCCGGGGTGCGCGCGCCGTAGAGCGCCTGCATCGCGGCGAGCGCAACGTTTGCGGGCGCGCCGCCGCCCATCGTATCGACGGGGGAGTTGTCCCTGTTGCCCATCCATACGGCGACGGTGTCCTCCCGCGTGTACGCGACGGTATAGGCGTCCGTGTTGCCGCCGTCCGTCCCGTTCGTTCCCGTTTTCGCGCAGACGGGGAAGGGCAGAACATTCAGCCGCTTCGCCGTTCCCTCTTTGACCGCGCTTTGCAGCATGTCGTTGACGAGCCAGACGGTCTCTTCCGAGAACACCCGCCGCGGCGCGGGCTTGAAGCGGTAGAGCACGTTTCCGTCTGCGTCCTCGATGCGCGCGACGGCGCGCGAGGGGGCAAATTCCCCGCCGCAGGCGAGCGTGGAATAGGCGTCCGCAAGGGCGGAAAGCGTGAACCCTTCCCGCATGCCGCCGAGCGCGAGCGCGAGCGTAAGGTCCTCCTTCGGAACTTCGAGCCCCATGCGGGCGAGATAGCGCGCGCCCCGCTCGACGCCGAGACTGTTGAGGATCTTGACGGCGGGGATATTCACGCTGTGCGCGAGGGCGTAGCGCGCGCTCATGTAGCCGCCGTATTTCCCGCCGAAGTCGGAGGGGGAGTACCCGCCGAAGTCCGTCTTTTCGTCGAGGATGGGCGTCGCGGGGGAGATGACGTCCTCTTCGAGGGCGGGGGCGTACACGAGAAGGGGCTTTATGACGGAGGCGGGGAGCCTTTTGAGCGGCGATGGCGTCGCGCGGAGCGCTTTCAGCCCGTGCGTCCTGTTGTCCACGGCGAGAAAGCAGACGTCCGAACGCGTTTCCGTCTCCTCGAATTTTTGTTGCAGGGCTCTGTCGAGAAAGGTGTAGACGCGGATATTCTGCGCATCGGCGGTCCGAAGGTCCGGCAGAAGTTCCCCGAGCTCTTCAAAGACGCGGTTGAGATAGGCGTTTGCGCTCTCCTCCGTAGGCTGCTGCGGAAGTGTTTCCCGCAGGGCGTCCGCCTCCTGCGCGGCGGTGAGGTAGCCCTGTTCGCGCATGAGCGAGAGCACGAAGTTGCGGCGGGAGAGGCACTTTTCCGCGTCGCGGAAGGGGGAATAGCGGTTGGGAGACCTTACGAGTGCCGCAAGGGTCGCGCCCTCCGCGGGGGAGAGTGCGGACGCGTCCTTCCCGAAGTAAAAGCGCGCCGCGTTCTCGATGCCGAACGCGTTGTGCCCGAAATAGATGGAATTCAGGTACAGTTCGAGGATCTCGTCCTTTGAATACCGCTTTTCGAGCGCGCGGGTAAGTTTGACCTCGCGAAGCTTTCTTTTCACCGTTTTTTCGCCCGAAAGATGGGTGTTTTTGATGAGCTGTTGGGAGATGGTGGAAGCGCCCTCGCGGAAGGAAAACGAGGCGATGTTTTTCAAAAGTGCTTTTGCGATCCGCCTGTGGTCCAATCCGCGGTGGGAATAAAAACGCTTGTCCTCGACGGCGACGAAGGCGTTTTTCACGTAGTCCGGGAGGGCGTCTATGCTTGTGTTCCGTTTTCCCGCCGCCGTTCCGATCTCTTCGTCCGCGGCGTCGTAGAGCCGCACGCAGGAGACGTCGAGCGAGAGCTTTGCGGGATCGAGTTTTGTTCCCGCCGTTACGCCGAGATAGTAGAAGAGAAATGCGAGCACGATTGCGCAAAGCGACGCTGTTACGGCGGAGATGATGACGATCGCGCGTTTCATTTGATTGCAGTATTTGTATTTTTCAACTTTTTTTCCGAAATCGCCCGCATTTGTTGAAAAAAAATGCGGTTTATGATATAATACAAAATCGGGGTAAATTCTATGACACTTCGCGAAATGGTACAAAGCAGTTCCCGCATCGTATTTTTCGGCGGCGCGGGCGTCTCTACGGAGAGCGGCATTCCTGATTTCCGCTCGCAGGACGGGCTCTATCACATGAAATACGCCTATCCGCCCGAGACGATTTTGAGCGCGGACTTTTTTTACGGGCACCCCGAAGAGTTCTACGCCTTTTACCGCGACAAAATGCTCCCGCTCGGCGCCGAGCCGAACATCGTGCATAAAAAGCTCGCCGCGTGGGAGACGGAGGGGCGGCTTTCGGCGATCGTAACGCAGAATATCGACGGTCTGCACCAAAAAGCGGGCAGCAAAAAGGTTTACGAACTGCACGGAAGCGTCTACCGCAACCATTGCATGAACTGCGGAAAGTTCTATTCCGCGGAGGAGATCGCGCGCGGGCGCGGCGTTCCCCGCTGTACGTGCGGCGGGATCGTCAAGCCGGACGTCGTGCTCTACGGCGAGCCGCTCGACGACGAGACGGTCTCGGGCGCGGTGCGCGCCATCCAAGCGGCGGATCTTCTCATCGTGGCGGGGACCTCTCTCACCGTGTGGCCCGCGGCGGGATTTCTCAACTATTTCCGCGGGGACCATCTCGCGCTCATCAACCGCGACGCAACGCCGTTCGACGATCGGTGCGAGCTCGTTCTCCGTAAAAATCTCGGCGAGGTCTTTGTCGCGCTATGAATTATCATATCGTAACATACGGCTGTCAGATGAATCTGCACGAGTCGGAAAAGATCGCGGGCGTCCTGCGCGAAAAGGGGTATGACCGCGAAAGCCCGCCCGAGGAAGCGGATATCATCGTATTCAACACCTGTTGTATCCGCGAAAACGCGGAGAACCACGCGTTCGGCAACATCGGCGCGCTCAAAAAGCTCAAACGGGAGAAAAAGGGGCTCCTCATCGCCGTGGGCGGCTGTATGGTGCAGGAGGCGGGCAAGGCGCGCATTCTCAAAGAGAAGTTTCCCTTCATCGACATTTTGTTCGGGACGCACAATCTCGACGAGCTCGGCGCGCTCATCGAGCGCAAACGCGCGCAGAAAAAGTCCGTCGTCTCCCTGAAAGAGGCGCGGAGCGCGACGGAGGACGGCATTTCGCCCGTCCGCACGAGCTATCCCAACGCCTGGGTCAACATCATGTACGGCTGCAACAACTTCTGCACCTATTGCATCGTGCCCTATGTGCGCGGACGGGAGCGTTCGCGGCGGGCGGAGGATGTGCTGGAAGAGGTCCGCGGGCTCGTGCGGGAGGGGTATCGCGAGGTAACGCTCCTCGGGCAGAACGTCGATTCGTACCGCGACGGGGAGAGCGGCATGCGCTTTCCCGCGCTGTTGGACGCCGTCGCCTCGATCGAGGGGAAGTTCCGCGTGCGCTTTATGACGTCGCATCCCAAAGATTTTTCCGAAGAGCTCGTCGCGGTGATGAAAAAGCACGAAAAGATCTGTAAAACGCTGCACCTTCCCGTGCAGTCCGGTTCCGACCGCATCCTTTCGCTCATGAACAGGCGCTACACGCGGGAAAAATATCTCGGGGAAATTGCGCTCTTGCGCAGGGAGATCCCCGATTGCGAGGTAACGACCGATCTCATCGTGGGGTTCCCCACGGAGACGGAGGAGGAGTTTGAGGAGACGCTCTCCCTCGTGCGGGAGGCGGATTTCGCTTCCGCGTTCACCTTTGTGTTCTCCCCGCGGACGGGCACGAAGGCGGCGGAGATGGAGGGGCGCATTCCGGAAGAGGTCTCCAAGGCGCGCATCATGCGGCTCGTGGAGCTCGTCAATGCGAATACGCGCGCGAAGAGCGCGAAGTACGTGGGAAAGACGGCGGAGATCCTCTGCGAGGACTACGACGAAAAGCGCGGAATGTATCTCGGCAGGGACGTCTACGGAAGAATGGGGTATTTCAAGAGCGAAAACAGCCGGATCGGCGAGTTTGTTTCGCTCCTTGTCAAAGAGGCGAACGGCGTCTCGCTCTACGGGGACGCGATCGATTAAGGGGGAAAACGGCATGGCTCTCTCACCGATGATGGAGCATTTTTTCAAGATCAAGGAGAAGTATCCCGACTGCGTCATTTTTTATCGGCTCGGGGATTTTTACGAGATGTTCTTCGACGACGCCGTGAAAGTCTCGGGGCTGTTGGATCTCACGCTCACGGGACGGGACTGCGGGCTCAAAGAGCGCGCGCCGATGTGCGGCATCCCGTTCCATGCGGCGGACGGCTATATCGCAAAGCTCGTCTCCCTCGGCGAGAAGGTGGCGATCTGCGAACAGCTCTCCGACCCGCGCGAGAGCAAGGGAATGGTGGACAGGGACGTGATCCGCATCGTCTCGGCGGGGACGGTCACCGAGGAGAGCATGCTCGACGAAAAGAAGAGCAACTACATCGCCTGCGTCTGCAAAAAGGGGGACGCGATCGCCTTTGCATGGGCGGACATCACGACGGGGGAGTTTTCCGTTTCGGAGACGGAAAGCGTCGATAAAACGCTGTCCGCGCTGATCAATTTGTCTGTTTCGGAGATCATCTGCAACGACGAATTTCTGTTCGCTTCCAAGGGGAAGGCGGAGGCGGAGCGGGGGCTTCTTCCCGCTTTTTCGTGCTATCTTCCGTGGGCATTTGAACGCGCTTGCGCAGAAAAAAATCTCAAAGAACAGTTTTCCGTCGCCTCTGTCGACGCGCTCGGGCTGGAACGGCATCCCGTTTCCGCGCTCGCGGCGGGCGCGCTCATCGAATATCTCCGTGAGACGCAGAAGCACGCGCTGAAAAATCTTAACTCGTTGCATTTCGCGGACGGGCGCGGGCAGATGACGCTCGACCCCGCGGCGATCCGCAATTTGGAAATTTTGAAAAACAACGCGGAGGGGAAGCGGTACGGCTCTCTTTTATGGCTTCTCGACAAGACAAAGACGGGAATGGGGGCGAGAAAACTTTCCTCCATGCTCATTTCTCCCCTCAACGACAAGGCGGCGATCGACAGGCGGCTGGACGCCGTAGACGAGCTCTGCCGCGCGACCGTCGTCCGCATGGGGATCTACGATATGCTTTCCGCCATGCGCGATATCGAGCGGCTGACGGGGCGCGTCTCCAACGGAAATCTGCAACCGCGCGACTGCCTGAACCTGTCCGCGTCGCTCGCCGTCGTTCCCAACATCAAATTCCAACTCACGGGATTTTCTTCCGAGCTTCTCCGCGGCATCGCGGACGACCTCGTGGACACCAAGGAGATCTGCGCGCTGCTCGACGCGGCGATCGCGCCGGACGCGACGACGCTCAAAGAGGGCGGCTACATCCGCCGCGGCTACCGCGCGGAGCTCGACGAACTGCGCAGTATCAAGGAGAGCAGTAAGACGCTGATCGCGGAGATCGAAGCGCGGGAGCGCGAGCGGACGGGGATCCGCACGCTCAAAATCGGGTTCAACCGCGTGTTCGGATACTATATCGAGGTGAGCAACTCTTTCAAGGAGAAAGTTCCCTATTCCTATGTGCGCCGCCAGACCCTTTCCGGCGTCGAGCGGTATATTACGGACGAGTTGAAAGATTTGGAGAGCAAGATCCTCGGGAGCGACGAAGCGGCGCAAAATCTCGAAGATCGGCTTTACCGCGAGATCTTGGAGATCCTCGAACGGAACATCGCGCTCTTACAGCGCATTTCCGGCGCGATCGCGCTCCTCGACTGTCTCGTTTCCTTTGCGGTCGTCGCGCGGGAAAACAAGTATTGCCGACCGGAGATCGCGGAGGCGGGCGCGCTCGTCGTCGAGGAGGGGAGACACGCCGTCGTGGAAGCCATCTCCCGCGAACGGTTTATCCCGAACGACTGTCTGCTCGACGGGGACGAAAACCGCACGATGATCATCACGGGACCCAACATGGCGGGGAAGAGCACATATCTGCGGCAGATCGCGCTCATCGTGCTCATGGCGCACATCGGGTCTTTCGTTCCCGCAAAGCGCGCCGTCGTTCCCATTTGCGACCGTATTTTCACGCGCATCGGCGCGAGCGACAATCTCATCCTGGACAGAAGCACCTTTATGGTGGAGATGACGGAGGTCGCGAACATCCTCCGCAACGCAACGGATAGGAGCCTGCTCATTCTCGACGAAGTGGGAAGGGGAACGAGCACGTTCGACGGGCTCTCCATCGCGTGGTCGGTGATAGAATATCTCAACGAGAACGTGCGCGCAAAGACGCTGTTCGCCACGCACTATCACGAACTCACCGAGCTGGAAGGCAAGCTCAAAGGGGTAAAAAACTACAAGATCAACGTCAGAGAGATCGCGGGGTCCATCGTCTTTCTGCGCAAGATCGTGCGGGGCGGCGCCTCGCGGAGTTTCGGCGTGGAAGTCGCCGCGCTCGCGGGCGTTCCCGAAGCGGTTACCGCGCGCGCCAAGGCCATTCTGCGCGCACTCGAAAAAAAGGACAGAAACGGCGCGGCGAGAGCGGAGGAGGAAAATGAGCCGTCGCCCGAGACGCCCGATCTCGTGCGCGAGCTCGCGGGCATCGACGCGAACGCGCTCACCCCGTTGCAGGCGCTCGCGCTTCTCACGGAGTGGAAGGAGAAATACGTTAAATGATACATATTTTGACGCCGGACGTCTATAATCGGATCGCGGCGGGGGAGGTCGTAGACCGCCCGTATTCCGTCGTGAAGGAGCTCGTGGAAAACGCCGTGGACGCGGGCGCGACGGAGATCTCGGTGGAGATCGAGAGCGGCGGGAAAAAGAGCATCCGCGTTTCGGACAACGGCTGCGGGATCGCCCGCGACGACCTGCCCCGCGCCTATTCCCCGCATGCGACAAGCAAGTTGGAGAAGGCGGAGGACCTGTTTTCCGTCTCCACGCTCGGGTTCCGCGGGGAGGCGATCGCCTCCATTGCCTCCGTCTCACGGATGTGCATCGTTTCCAAGACGGCGGAGGGCGAAGCCTTTTCTCTCTCCTGCGAGGGCGGAAAATTGGGCGAGGTCTCGCCCGCGGGCGGCGCGAACGGAACGCTCGTTACCGTGGAGGATCTGTTCTATAACACGCCCGCGCGGCTCAAATTCCTCAAATCGGACGCGCAGGAGGAGGGGGACGTCTCCAACATGATGGCGCGTTTTCTTCTCTCCCGCCCGAACATTTCGTTTACCTATACGGTCAACGGAAAGGTGAAATACCGCTCGTTCGGGGACGGGTTGCCCGCCGCGATCGCCGCTGTGTATGGGACGGACGTCCTGCATAACTGCTATGAGCTCAATGCGGACAAGCACGGCATCGCCCTGCGCGGCTTTATCGGCAACCAGAACTTCTCCAAGGCAAACCGAAGCTACCAGAGCTTGTTTGTAAACGGGAGATATGTCGTCAACCAAACGGTGTCTGCGGCGATTGCAAACGCCTACGGCGCCTACCTCATGAAGCGGCAATATCCGTTTTATGTCCTCTTTTTGGACGTTCCCGCCGAGATCGTGGATGTAAACGTGCACCCCAACAAGGCGGACGTGCGGTTTGCGGACAACCAAGTGATCTACGGAAGCGTGTATTCGGTGATCTCCGCCGTGCTCGACGGAAATTCCCGCGCGCTCGAATATCTCGCGAACGTTCCCGCGCCGACGGCTGCGCCTACGCCGCCGCACGTTCCGACGTCGCCGCAAACGGAGATGTCGTACGAGCAGGCGAAAAAAGAGCTCGCGTTCGACGTCTCGCCCGTCGGCGGGTCCTCCTATTTCCCGCCCGCGCGTTCGGAGTTTACTCCCAACGTTTTGGAAGTGCGGGAACCCGCGCCCGCGCCGCAGACGGACTATTTTGAAGAGAACAGAAAGTTCCTCGCGGAGCGCAATAAAAAGGCGGCGCAGGAACGGCTGGACCCCGCGACGCTCGTCTATAAGGGGGAACTGTTCCGCACTTACCTCTTTTACGAGGCGGGGGACTGCGCGTATCTCATCGACCAGCACGCCGCGCACGAGCGGCTCATATACGACAGATTGCGGGAAAAGTGCGAAAAACGGGCAGTCGTGTCCCAACCCATGCTCATGCCGTTTGTGCTCACCGTCAATCCGCAGGAGTTTGCGTTTTTGGAAAAGCAGTTCCCGCTTCTCACCGAACTCGGGTTCGAGATCGGGGAATTCGGCGGGACGAGCGTAAAGGTCTCCGCCGTGCCCGTGGAACTGCAAGGCATCGACCTCAATGCGTTTTTCGGCGAAGTGCTCGCCTCGATGGAATCTCTCCGCGCCGTAAAACTTGCGGACATCCTCAAAGATAAACTCGCTTCCGCGGCGTGCAAAGCCGCCGTAAAGGGGGGCGAACGCCTTACGGAGGACGAAGCGCGCGCCCTTGTGGAGCAGACGGAGGGAAATATGGGGCTCAAATGCCCGCACGGCAGACCGATCGCCGTGAAAGTGAAGAAGACGGAACTCGAAAAATTGTTCAAGAGGATCGTATGAGAAAACTTCTCGCCGTCTGCGGCGCGACGGCTACGGGCAAGACCGCGCTCGCCGTCGAATGCGCCAAGCGGCTCAACGGCGAAATCGTCTCGTGCGACGCGTTCCTCGTCTATCGCGGTCTTGACGTCGGCACGGCAAAGCCGACGGCGGAGGAGCGGGGCGGCATTCCGCACTATATGATCGACGTCTGTTCTCCCACGGACGCATATTCGGTGAGCGATTTCGAGCGCGCCGCGCTTCCGATCGTGGAGGATATCCTCGCGCGGGGGAAGACGCCCATCCTCTGCGGCGGCACGGGATTTTATATGAACGCCCTGCTCTTCAAACACGCATTCGGGGAAACGCCCGCGGATCCCGCCGTGCGCGAGAAGTATCTGCGCATTGCGGAGCGGGAGGGCAAGGAAGCGCTCCACGCGATGCTTGCGGAAGCGGACGCGGAGAGCGCGCGCGTTCTGCACGCGAACGACGTCAAGCGGGTCGTCCGCGCATTGGAGATCTTCGAGCTCACGGGGAAGAAAAAATCCGAACAGCGGGACGGGGCACAGCCGCGGTTTCCGTTCTGTGCGGTCGCCTTCGACTACCCGAGGGAAACGCTCTACGCCCGCATCGATGCGCGCGTAGACGGTTTTTTTGCACGGGGGCTCGTGGAGGAAGTAAAGGGGCTGCTCGCCGCGGGCGTGCCGTCGAGCGCGCAGAGCATGCAGGCAATTGGCTATAAAGAGGTCGTCGAATGTTTGAAAAACGGCGATAATTTAAGTACTATGTCAGACATAATTAAGAAAAATACCCGCAATTATGCCAAAAGGCAGTGCACTTTCTTTAAGAAGATGCCCAATCTTCTTTCAATCGCGCCCAAGCGGATCGAGGATGCGGCAAAGGATGCGGAGGAGTTTTATGGACGTTGAAGAGAGGATCTCGCGCGCCGAGCGCGCGCTCGGCGAACAATTCGCCGAGATAGACCGTATTGCGCTTTTCAATCAGGAAAAGGTGCTTTCGGCATTTCGCGAGGAGCGCGTCGCGCTCCGTCATTTCGTCCCCACGACGGGGTACGGCTACGGCGACGAGGGCAGGGAGACGCTGGGCCGTCTCTATGCGCGCGCATTCGGCGCGGAGCGCGCGATCGTCTCTCCCGCGCTTCTCTCGGGGACGCATGCGCTCACCGTCGCGCTGTTCGGCATCCTGCGCCCGGGGGACCGCGTCGTCTGCATCACGGGCACGCCGTACGATACCTTGCGCGACGTCGTCTGGGGGGAGGGAAACGGCTCCCTGAAAGATTTCGGCATAACGTTCGAGACCGTTCCGCTGACGAAAGCGGGAAAAATCGATCTTCCCGCGGTGCGCGCGGCGGTGCGCGGCGGCTGCCGAATGGTCTACCTACAACGCTCCCGCGGGTATGAGCTCCGCGACGCGTTCTCGGTGGAGGAGATCGGCGCGGCGTGTTCCGCGCTCCGCGGCGACGGCTTTCGCGGATGTATCTTCGTGGACAACTGCTATGGCGAATTTGTCGAGACGAGGGAACCGACGGAGGTCGGCGCAGATCTCATCGTGGGATCGCTCATCAAGAACCCCGGGGGCGGGCTCGCGCCCACGGGCGGCTATATCGCGGGCAACCGGGAGGAGATCGGGTTGTGCGAAAATCGGCTCACCGCGCCCTCCGTGGGCGGGGAGATCGGCTCGTATGCGCACGGATATCAACTGTATTTTCAGGGGCTCTTCCTTGCGCCGCACGCCGTCGCGCAGGCGCTGAAAGGGGGGCTTCTCATCGGCAAATGTATGGAATCGCTCGGGTATGAGAATTTCCCCAAGCTCGATCGGCTGCCCGCCGACATCACCCGCGCGATCCGCTTCGATACCCAAGAGCAGCTCACCGCGTTTATCCGTTCGGTGCAGGCGTGTTCGCCCGTGGACTCCTTCGCCACGCCCGAGGCGTGGGATATGCCGGGGTACGATTGCAAAGTCATCATGGCGGCAGGAACTTTCAACGCGGGCTCGACGATAGAACTCTCCGCCGACGCGCCCATCCGCCCGCCTTATACGGCGTATTTTCAGGGCGGGCTCACCTACGAGCACTGCAAGATCGCCTGCAAGGCGATCTTGGAAAGCCTCTTGTAAGCAGGTTCGGTCCGAAGGCGGCGCGAAGCCGCCTTTTTTCGTGGAAATTTTTGGAAAAACGCTTGACAGGCGGCGCGGCATATGATATTATGATGATATCAAAATGATATCACATTTCGGAGGGTATTATGGAAAAGACAGAAGTGAAGGTCGCCGAGTTCGACAACATTACGGAAAAGCCCGCGCGCGAGAAAAGCGGGTGGGTGATGCTCTTTGTCATCATCTTCTGCATTGCGGCTTCGATCGGCTTGATCGTTGCGGGCGTCCTTCTCATGGAAGATACGCCCGAGATCGGCGCGCTCATCGGGGTGGGGCTGTGCCTTTTCGCATGCTCCATGATCCTGATCGGGGGTTTCAAACAGTTGCAGCCGAACGAGGCTTATGTGCTCACGCTGTTCGGAAAATACCACGGCACCATCAAGCAGGCGGGCTTTTTCTGGGTCAATCCCTTCTGCGGCGCGGTCAATCCCGCACGAATGACGCTGGGCGCGGGGAGCAGGAAGCTCTCCTTGAAGGCAATGACGCTCAACAACGACAAACAGAAGGTGAACGATGAAGAGGGGAATCCCATCGAGATCTCCGTCGTCGTCATCTGGCGTATCGCGAATACGGCGAAAGCCGTCTTTAACGTCGAAAATTACGCGGCGTATCTCTCGACGCAGTGCGACGCCGCCATCCGCCAAGTCGCGCGGCAGTATCCCTACGACGTCTCGACGAACGGGGATGAAGAGTCTCTCCGCGGCAGTGCGCAGGAGATCGCGGGCGTCCTGCGCGAAGAGTTGCAGCAGCGCGTGGGAATGGCGGGCATCGACGTTTTGGAAGCGCGCATTTCTCACCTTGCGTATGCGCCCGAGATCGCGGCGGCGATGCTCCAACGCCAGCAGGCATCCGCCATTATCGCGGCAAGGCAGAAGATCGTGGAAGGGGCTGTCTCCATGGTGCAAATGGCGCTCAACAAGCTCTCGGAGGAGAACGTCGTCGAGCTCGACGACGAGCGCAAGGCGCAGATGGTGAGCAATCTCTTGGTGGTGCTCTGCGGCAATCGGGACGCGCAGCCCGTCGTCGGCACGGGGAGCATCTATTGACGTTGCGCGCCCGAAGGGGAACGAGAGGGAAAAACGCATGATTTGCGGGCAACAGCCCAAAGGGAGCCGCGGTATGGACGACGGGAAAAAGGATACCGAAAAAATCAAAAAACAGGTGCCTCTGCGCCTTTCGTCCCAACTCTTTGCCGACCTCATGCGGTGGGCAGAAGAGGATTTCCGTTCGCTCAACGGGCAAATCGAGTTTTTATTGACGGAATGTGTGAAAAAGAGGAAGGGGGAGAAAAAAGATGGATGAGGACATGATCGTCTCGCTGGTCGTGGCGCTCGTGATGTTCGCCGCAGTAATGGGGATCGTTATCTTTGAGATCGTGCTGATAAAAAGGCTTCGCAAAAAGTATATGTACCGCTGGCAGTCGCACGAGATCGTCTTCGAGATCGCTTCGCGGAGCGTCCGCCTCTATGTGGACGGCAACATCGAGGACGAGCTCGGCGCGCGGGACATCAGTGTCTGCACCCTTCGCGCCTTTGTGGAGGGAACGGAAGTAAAAGCGCGCATGACGATGCGGCGCCTGCGGGCACAGCTCGAAGTAACGGCGGGGGATACGCCTCTGCAACTCATGGGAGTAAGCAAATAACCGAAAAGCCTCGCCGAGCGGCGAGGCTTTTTTCTAATTCACGGGATCCTGCTTTACGATCTCATATCCTTTTTTCGGCTTTCTGCGGAAGAAGTCTATCTTCCCGCCGAACTTCAAAAACACGGCAAAAGCGACGATCGCGAGCACGGAGACGCAGATGACGATAATTGCCCAAGCGTCCAATGTCTCCGCCTTCACGCGGGACCACAGTTCGTTGATACGGATATTCGCTTCCTCGCCGTAATAATCCATGACGGCGCTGCGGGAGATGACGTCGGAGGAGGGGTATTGCGCGAACAGTTGGCGGCATTCCCGCTGTTCCGCGCCCGCGAACACGGAGGCTTCTCCCTCCACCGTTCCGTCGAAGAAATAGGAGAGGTCGTAATAATCGCCGTCCTCCGCCTCCTCGTCCTCATAGAGATATTTCGCATAGTCGAGCATATCCTCGCCCGCGATGGCGGAAGTATAGCCGATGTAATAGCTGTTGCGCACGGCGTTGCGGGGCATGGAGAGGAAGTTGACGAACGCCTGCGCCGCCTTCTTGTTTGCGCCCTTCGGCATGACCCAGCCGTCGAACCAGAGGTTGGTCCCCGCCTTCGGAACGTAGTAGTCGAGTTCCACGGACGCCGCGGACTCTCCGTTCTCGTCCTCGCCGCTTTCCGCGAGGTTGAGCGCGTACACGGCGTCGCCGCTCCAAGCGTAGTTGAGCCACACTTTCCCGCTCACCATATCCGCTTTGCCCGTGTCCGTCTCGAAGCTGTAAATGTTCTTCTTGATCTTCATAAGCGTGGGCTCCACTTCGGCGACCGTCTTTTCGTCGGTCGCGTTGAAGTAGCGGGTGAGCGTCTCGACATAGTTTTCGGAAGCGGGGTCGAGGGCGAGCAGGTCGTTTTGATAGGTAACGCCGAGCGCGGCAAAATAGGTGTCGCGCACGTTGTCCTTTGCGGTGATGCGGTTGCGGTACGCTTCGTTGGTAAAGACGTTCCAGCCGAGCTGTTCGAGGTCCTCCTTCTCGACGTGTTCGGGATTGTACACAAAGCCCGTCGTGCCCCACATGTAGCCTGCGGCGTATTCGCTCCAACGGGGGGTGTTTTCACCCGTTTCCAGACCGGCGTTCGTCTCGAATTTTCCGCGGATGAAGGGGGAGACGTAGCGGATGTAATAGTTTTCTTCCTTGCTCGCGTCGAAGAAACTTTCGTCGTACTTTTCGAGGCGGTCCTCCGCCGCGAGCTTCATGATCATGTAATCGGAGGGGCACAGAAGGTCGTACTCGTTGCCGAGGACGATTTCGTTGTACATGTCCTCGTTGGTCCCGAAGGTGGAATATTCCACTTGGATGGTTTCCCCGTACGTCTTTTCGTACCAGAGACAGAAATCGTCCAAAATGGCGGGACCGTCCTCCGAAAGCTCGACGCCCATCGTGTCCGAATACCACTGTTTGTAGTCGTCGTTCACGAGGTCGGACTCTACGGGTTCGCCCGTCTCCTCGTCCGTAAGGTGCAGTTCGTCGTAGATGAACGCGCCCTCGCCGCCTTCGTCGATGTACTCTTCCCAATTATAAACGCGCAGAACGACGTCCGCGCTCCCGCCGTCGCAGGCGCACAGCAGGGAGAGAGAGGGGAGCAGAAATGCCGCCGCGAGCGCAACGCATGCGATCCTTTTACTTTTCATTTTTTGCCTCCTTGCGGCGGAGCCCCGTGAGGTTGGAGATCACGACGAACAGCACGATGACGACGAAGATGACGGTCGTGAGCGCCCAGAAGGAGGAGAGCGTCTCCGCCGTGTGCGCGTTGCCCTTCATCGTCGCGTTGAAAACGTAGGTCGAGATGGTTTCAAATCCGCTCGGGCGGGTATAGACGGTAACGATATAGTCGTCGAGGGAGAGGGTGATGGCGAGCATGAAGCCGGAGATGACGCCGGGGATGATCTGCGGCAACACCACCTTGAAGAGCGCCTTCGCGGGGCTTGCGCCGAGATCGAGCGCTGCCTCGTAGAGGGAATTATCCATCTGTTTCAGTTTCGGGATCACGGAGAGCACAACGAAGGGCGTGCAGATGACCATGTGTCCCACGATGAGCGTGAAATAGGATTTCCCGATGCCGACCGCGACGAACGTGATCGCGAGCGCGAGCGCGGTAACGATCTCCGCATTGATGACGGGGATCTGCGAAATGCCGTGCAGCGCCGTCTTGATGCGTTTTTTACAGTAGTACATGCCGAGCGCGCCGACCGTTCCGAGAATGGTGGAGAGCGTCGCCGCCACAAGCGCGAGCAGGAGCGTATTCCCTATCATGCCGAGGATGACGGGATCGCCGAACAGTTTGGTGTAGTGTTCAAAGGAGAAGGAGCCCGCCGTGCCGATGAGATCCGTCGAGAGGAAGGAGTACACGGCAAGGAGCAGAATGGGGGCATAGAGAAGGAGAAGAATGAGCCCGACGAATCCCGCTTTGAGGCATTTGATGACGATCTGCTTTTTCATAAGTTCGCCCCCCGTACGTTTTCTTCCGACTTGAATCCGCCCGAGAGCAGGCTGGAAACGAACACGACGATGAGCAGAACGAGCGCGACCATCGAGCCCATGTGCCAGTCGGTCCCGAAATATTCGTAGATGAACTTCCCGATGATGGTAACTTTGGAGTTCCCGAGCATATCCGAGACGACATAGTTCGTCATCGAAGGCAAAAAGACCATTGTTACGCCGCTGATGATGCCGGGCATCGAGAGGGGAAGGGTGATGCGCGTAAAGGCGGTAAAGGCGTTTCCGCCGAGGTCCGCGCTCGCCTCATAGAGGCTGACGTCGATTTTCTGTAACGTGGTGTAGAGGGGCAGGATCATGAAGGGGAGGAAGTCGTACACCATGCCGAATACGGTATTGAAGTAGTTCGCTTCCCCCAAAATCCCGATCCAGTTGAAGAGCTCGCGGATCGCGTTCACGCGCAGGACGAAATTGATCCACATCGGCGTTACGAAGAGCATCAGGATCACGAATTTTTTCTTCATCTTGCTCCGCGCGAGGATATAGGCGACGGGGTAGGCGACGAGGATGCATACGACCGTCGTGATGAGCGCGATCACGAGCGAATAGACGATGGTGGACAGCTTCGTCGGATCCGAAAAGAAACGGACGAAATTCATAAATGAGAAGTGCATCTCTCTGTCCGTGAACGCGTAGAAGAGGATCACGAACATCGGGATGACGACGAAAAAGAGCAGAAAGACGGCATAGGGGATGCAGAGCGTCTTTCGCGAAAAGCGCGGCATTTTCATCTCTTTTTCTCCTCCGTGTGTTTGAGCGTGAGCTTGATCTTATCCTTGGGAATGATGACGGAGACGTAGTCGTTTTCGTTCCAGAGATCGTCCGTCGCAAAGACGAAATCCTCCTCCGATTCGTCCGTGCGGACGATGAGGCGGTAATGGTCGCCCTTATAGATGATGGAGATGATGTGTCCCATTGTGCCGCCCGCTTCCGCGTCGTCGCTGATGGAGATGTCGTTGAGCCCGACTTCCACCTTTACCTCCACGCCCGTGAGGTCGATTTTTTCTCCCTCCGCGGTGATGAGGTATTCCTCCTCGTCCAGATGGCTGCCGGGATAGAGCCGGGTAACGTCGCATTCAAATTCGCCGTCCGCAAACTCCACGGTATTGTGCTTGGTGATCACGCCGTCGAACACGTTGGTGGTGTAACGCGGCTTCATGAGGTGAATATTTTCGGCGTCCACTTTGAGCCCGATCTCCTCGCCTTCCTCCCGTTTTTGCGTGGATTGGACGATGACCTCGAATTTGCCGACTTGCACGGTGATCTCGTAGTGGATGCCCTTGAATACGACGGAAATGACCTTTCCGTGGACGATCCCCTGTTCGGGTGGGCAGATCTCGAAGTCCTCGGGGCGGACGACGACGTCCACGAGCTCGTTTTCGCCGAAGTCGTCCACGCAGTCGAACGTCTTGCCGCAGAAGCGCACCTTGCGGTTTGCGACGACCGTCCCGTTGAAGATGTTGCTCTCGCCGATGAAGTCCGCAACGAAGGTATTCGCGGGCTCGTCGTAAATGCCCTTGGGCGTCCCGATCTGCTGGACGACGCCGTCCGCCATCACAACGATGGTATCCGACATCGTGAGCGCCTCCTCTTGGTCGTGCGTAACATAGATGAAGGTGATGCCGAGCCGCCTGTGCATCTCTTTCAGTTCGAGCTGCATTTCCTTGCGCATTTTCAAATCGAGCGCACCGAGCGGCTCGTCGAGAAGAAGGATCTCCGGTTCGTTTACAATGGCGCGCGCGATGGCGACGCGCTGTTGCTGTCCGCCCGAGAGGGTGGAGACGGCGCGCTTTTCAAACCCTTCGAGGTCGACGAGTTCGAGCGCCTTTTTCACCTTTTCCGCGATCTCCTTTTTGGAGAGGCGTTCCTTTTTGGTATATTCTTCGCCCTTGGCGTTGCGGTAGGTATTGACGACCCGCTTGCATTTGAGTCCGAACGCGATGTTCTCGAAGACGTTGAGATGGGGGAACAGCGCATACCGCTGGAACACGGTGTTCACGGGGCGTTTATTGGGCGGGAGGAGGGATATATCCTGCCCGTTGAGCAGAATTTTTCCGCTCGTGGGAAGGTCGAACCCCGCGATCATGCGGAGCGTCGTCGTCTTTCCGCACCCGGACGGACCGAGAAAGGTGATAAATTCTCCCTTCTTCACGTAAAAACTCACGTGGTCGATGACGAGATTGTCGTCGTAGTACTTGGTTACATCCTGCAATTCGATGATGTGTTCGGACATAGCGTTCTCCTCGGTAAGCGAAATCCTTAAAAATTGGGCGGGGTGGAGATCCAGAGGAACTTTGCCTTTCCCTTGCCCTTGTTTACGATATAATGTTCTCTGTCTGCGGTGAAATAAAAGCTCTCGCCCTTTTTGGCGATATGGCTTTTTCCCGAGACGACGACGGCGACCCGCCCTTCGAGGACGAAACCGAACTCCTCGCCCTCGTGGGGGAAGTCCGTCTGCGTCGCGGCGCCCGCTTCGAGCTCCACGAGCACGGGTTCCATCATGTTCTTCTGCGCGTTGGGGATGACCCAATTCCACAGCATGCCGTCCGACTGCTTTTCGATAAATTCGTCCTGCGAAAAAACGATCTTCGCCTCCGCTTCTTCGTGGAAGAAGTCGGAGAGGGTACTGCCGAGCGCATTCAAAAGGTCGCACAGCGTTGCGATAGAGGGGCTCGTAAGGTCGTTTTCCAGTTGCGAGATATATCCCTTCGTCAATTCGCAGCGGTCGGCGAGCTCCTCTTGCGTCAAATTGATGCGTTGCCGCATGTCGCGCAGTTTCGCGCCCAATTCCATTTTTTTCGTCCTCCCGTGCGTTTCGTTTAGTATTTGTAAACTTTTCGTACATTTTTACGAAACTCTCGCAGTACTAAACGAAAAGTTTACTAAAAATAAACACACGACGTCGGTCAGTATAATATATAAGGAAAAGAATGTCAACTGTTTTGAAAGGGGAATTTTCAAAAAATAAAAACGATCTGCCGTGTCTCGGATGCGGTGGGGGAGCGGCGGCGTCCGCTCCGCCGCGCGCGCACGAAAAAAAGCTCCCGAAATTTCGGGAGCTTTCCGTTTTCTGTTTTGAATTTAAGCGATCGAGGCGAGTTTCTTCGCCAGTTTCGCCTTCTTATTGGCGGCGTTGTTCTTGTGAAGGATCCCCTTGCTTACCGCGGAATCGATCGCCGAGACGGTCTCGGGATAGAGGGCGTTCGCCTGCTGCTTGTTTCCTTCCGCAACGGCGGCGAGGAATTTCTTGATCTGCGTTTTCAAGGCGGATTTCACCGCTTTGTTTTCCATGGTCTTCTTCTCGGTAACCAGAACGCGCTTTTTAGCGGACTTGATGTTGGGCACGATATTTACTCCTTTCCTCTTGAACTTATCTTAATAACCGTTGCTATTTTAACATAAAATAAAATGCTTGTAAACTGTTTTTCATGCAAAAGAGGCAAAAATTTCGGAAAAATTGCGAAAAGGAGGAAGCCCGTGCGCGAAACGGTCTCAACGCATCTCGTGGGCATATTCGACAGCGGGATCGGCGGGCTCACCGTTCTCGAAGCCTGCCGCAGTCTTGCGCCGCAAAACGTCTATCTCTATTACGGAGACAATGCGCGCGCGCCGTACGGTTCCCGCCGTCCCGCGCAGATCGCCCGTTTTACGAGGGAGGCGCTCGATAAATTCCGCGCGCTCGGCGCGGAAGTCGTTCTTCTCGCGTGCAACACCGCGACCGCCGTCTGCGCCGAGACGATGCGGCGGGAATTTGCCTTTCCCGTGCTCGGGTTGGAACCCGCCGTAAAGCCCGCCGCCGAAGTCTGCCGCAACGTTCTCGTGCTCGCCACGCCCCGCACGGCGAAGAGTGCGCGGCTGAAACGTCTCGCGGCGCGTTTTCCGCAGTGCCGTTTCACGCTGTACGGCGCGGAGGGGCTGGCGGGCGAGATCGAGCGCGCGCTGACCGAGGGGAGAACGCCGGACTACGAGCCGCACCTGCCCAAAGGGGACTTCGACGGCGTCGTGCTCGGCTGTACGCATTACTGCTTTCTGCGCCGCGAGATTTCCGCGTTTTACCGTCTGCCCGTGTTCGACGGCAACGAAGGCGCGGCGCGGCAGCTGATTTTAACGCTTCGGCGCCAAAACGCAAACGAATGTTTTGAAACGGAAAACCACAAAAAACCACCAATATCCCCGCAGGGTTATTTGACAAAAATTTCAAAGAAAAGTGGGATTTTCTTCCTCGGAGAGGGGGCAAACGTCAATAAAGAGGTATATTTCCGAACATTTGTTTTTAGAAAAAATTAAAATAAATGTAAAAAAATCCAAAAAATTGGTTTCAAAGGGTTGACAGTGGTTAAAAGTGGTGTTATAATGGTTCCGTTAAGTTTGGAAGGAGTAGACATGAGCGGTTTTTGCGGGTTCATGGGGAGCGTCGAGCACCAGCTCGACGATAAAAACAGAATAAGGATCCCCAAGCGCTTCCGCGATGCGTTTCCCGATGGGGACGAGATCTACTTCGTGAAGTACACGGATGGTTGTATCGCGGTGTTCCCCGCTTCGGTTTTGAGCGAGAGGTTGAAAGACTACGCGAACATCAAATCGGACGATCGGGATCGGCAGGGGCTGAAACGTTCGCTCTTTGCGGCGATCGAGCCCTGCAACGAGGACGGACAGGGAAGGATCTTGCTCTCCGCCGGGTTGCGCGCATACGCGCACATCAAGAAGGACGTCATCACGGTGGGCATGTACGACTATCTCGAAATCTGGTCGCCCGAGAACTACGCGGAAACGTTGGGCGGCGTAACGCTCAACAAGGCGTTCCTCCAACTTCCGATTTAACGCATGGCACAGTTTTATCACCGCCCCGTGCTCCTCGAAGAGACGATCGCAGGGCTCGACTTAAAACCGAACGGCGTCTATTTGGACGGCACGGCGGGAGGAGGCGGGCATTCCTATGAGATCTTGTCCCGCGAACCGACCGCAAGGCTGATCGCGACGGACAAGGACGAAGAGGCGATCGCGGCGGCGAAAGAGCGGCTGAAACCGTTTGAAGGCAGATTTTCGCTTTATCATACCGATTTCAAAAATTATGATGAAGCGTTGCGGGAAGAGGGCGTCGGGCAGTTGGACGGATTTCTCTTGGACCTCGGGGTCTCTTCCCATCAGATCGACGACGCGTCCCGCGGGTTCTCCTATTTGAAAGAGGATGCGCCGCTCGATATGAGAATGGACAGGCAATCGCCGATTTCCGCAAGGGAAGTCGTGAACGGGTACGACGAGTTGTCCCTCGTTCGCATCCTGCGGGAATACGGAGAAGAGCGTTTCGCACCCGTCATCGCGAGAAAAATCGTGTCGGCGAGAGCGAAAAAAGAGATTTCGACTTGCGGGGAACTTGCGAGGCTCGCCGAAGAGAGTTACCCCGCGCGATATAGGACGCCCGCCTGCGCACGGCAGACCTTTCAGGCGATCAGGATCGAAGTCAACGGAGAGCTCGAAGGGCTCCGCGCGTGTTTGAAAGGGCTGGTCGGCAGGCTGAAAAAGGGAGGAAGGGGGTGCGTCATCACCTTTCATTCCCTCGAAGACAGGATCGTCAAGCAGACGTTCGCGGAACTCAACGCCGCATGCGTCTGTCCCAAAAGTTTCCCCGTGTGCGTATGCGGGAAGAAACGGGAGATAGAACTTGTCGGGAAACAGCCGATCACGGCGAGCGAGGCGGAATTGCGGGAAAACTCCCGCAGCAAGAGCGCAAAATTACGGATCGCCCGAAAAATTACGGAATGAAACGGGCGGGAAAAGAATACAAATGTAAGGAGCAGAAAGATGGCAAGTTTGGCAACTCTCGAAAGAGAAATCGAAAAACAAGACGAACAACTTTCCGAACGCCGTGTGCAGAGTGCGGCGGAGAGCGAACACGCCGACCGCATTGCCGATAACTATCGGAAACTCATTTTCGCGGGAGCCGCAGAGATGCAGAGCGAAGAGGCGCAGAGGGCGACGGCGGAAGCGGTCGTGCTCGAAGCGCCCGCCGCCGAAGCGAACGCCGCGGAGCGGTTTGCAGATTATACGCCGATCGCGGCGCCCGCCGCGCACCGCCATTTGCTGTTCGAGAACCTCACCTATAAGGAAGGGGAGCTCTTGGACGGGAACGAGCCCGCGGGCGAACTTTCCGTCGCGACCGAAAGCGAGAGCGAGGAAGACGCGACGCCCACGAGCCGCACGATGGAGACGCTCCGCCACAACGTCCAAAAGTCGGAGACCGCCGCGGTGTACAAGACGAGCTTTTTCGCCTCCATCTCGCCCAAGGCGAAGATCGCGATGCTCGTTGTCGCCGTTGCCGCATTCGTCATTCTCGCGCTCGTCTTTATCAACGTCGCGATCCTCAACTCGCTCGACGCAGGCATCGCCGCGCGCGAAGCGGAGCTCAACGAACTCAAAAGCCGTTCCTATGAACTCACCGCCGAGATCGACCGCATCACGGACCCCGAGAACATCGACGCGTGGGCGCAGGCAAACGGGATGACGCAGGCGAGCGGGTTGGCGCAGGCGTAAACGTTTCGGAGGAAACTGCATATCAAAAAGACGGATTATTCGTTATCTGTCCTACGAAAGAGGTTATTTGCCGTACTTGCGGCGATAGCCTTTCTTTTTTGCCTTTTTCTCGCCCGCTTCTTCTATATTCAGGTCATCTGGGAGGATGAACTGCATTACCGCGCTCTCGACCAATGGACGCGGGAGATCCCCGTCGTCGCAGAGCGGGGAAAAATTTACGACGTCAACGGGGAACTCCTCGCCGGAAATAAAACTTCGTACACCGTCTATGCGCGCGCCAACGCCGTTACGGACGCGGAGAAGAGCGCGCAGACGCTCTCCGCCGCCCTCGGCGTCTCCTACGAGGAGATGCTCGCAAAGCTCACGGATAAGAAAAAATCGGAGATAACGCTCGCCAAACGCACCGAAAAGAGCGTGGCGGAGCGCATCGAGGGCACTGGGCTCACGGGCGTATACTATGCGCGGGACAATACGCGGGTGTACCCGTACGGAGATCTTGCGTGCCAGCTCCTCGGCTTTACTTCTTACGACGCCTCGGGCAGCACGGGCGTCGAACAATATTACAACAAATATCTCGCGGGAAAAAACGGCGAGATCCTCTTCGAGACCGACCTCGTCGGCGTGGACCTCGAAGGGGCGACCGCGGCGTATCTTCCCGCGACGGACGGGCTGAACGTGCGCCTCACGCTCGACTATCGGATCCAATCGCTTGCGGAGGACGTGATGCGGCGCGCCCTCACCGAACATTCCGCCAAAGCGGCGCGCGCCGTCGTGCTCGACCCGAGCGACTTCTCCGTGCTCGCCATGGTGAATCTTCCCTCGTACGATCTGAACGAGATCCCGCGGAACGACCTCGCCGCGCTCAACGCGCTCTCGCGCAACAGCCTTGTCTCGGACATCTACGAGCCGGGCTCCACCTTCAAGATCGTCACCGCGGCGGCAAACATCGAGGAACGCCTGCGGGGGAACCCCGCGGCGTTTGCGGAGAATTACGTCTTTTCCAGCGCGCGGACGCGCGTCGTGGGGGGAACGACGATACGCTGTTGGAGCGACCATAAGAACGGCAAGCATGCGGGGCAGACGCTCGCGGTGGCGCTCAACAACAGCTGCAATCCCTGCTTTGTGGACATCGCGCTCGCCCTAGGCAAGGAGAAATTTTACGATTATCTCGCCGCATTCCGCTTCGGGCAGACGACGGGGCTCGACTTTTCGGGGGAATCCGTCGGGATGTTGCTGCCCGAGGGGAGCGTGCGGGACAGCGATCTTGCGCGCATCGGATTCGGGCAGACCATTGCGGTGAGTCCCATCCAGCTCGCGTGCGCGGCGGCTTCCGCCGTCAACGGGGGATATTACTATGCGCCCCGCATCGTGGACGAAATTTTTTCGGACGACGGTTCCGTCCGCGAAAAAACGGAGCGCGCGCTCCTCGGCAGAACGGTGAGCGAGGAGGCGTCCGCGATCCTTTCCCGCATGCTTGAAGGCGTCGTGCGGGACGGGAGCGGCAAAAAGGCGTATCTGGAAGGATATCGCGTTGCGGGCAAGACGGGGACCGCGCAAAAGTACGAAAACGGGCAGATCGCGCAGGGGAAATACGTCTCTTCGTTCGTCGGCTATTTTCCCGCGGACAGACCCAAATATCTTGCGCTCGTCATTATTGACGAGCCGCAGGGGGCGTATTACGGCAGTACGGTCGCCGCGCCCTGCGCAAAGGAAATTTTCGAGGGGATCGTCAAAATCAAACGGCTTGCGCCCGTGGGAGGAGTGGTATGAAACTTTCCGAACTTGCAAACGAACTGACGGAATGCGAAATGAGGGGGGAGGCGGAAGTTTCTTCGCTCTGCGTGGATAGCCGCGTGGCGGGCGAAGGGGACCTGTTTTTCTGTTTTCGGGGGACAAATGTCGATTCCCATGCCTTTGCTGCGGACGCCGTAAAACGGGGCGCGTGCGCCGTCGTCTGCGAGCGCCCGCTCGATATTTCCTGTCCGCAACTGCTCGTGCCGGACGGGCGGAAAGCGATGGCGGAGCTCTCCGCCGCCTTCTTTTCCCATCCGGAGCGCTCCCTCCGCATCGTCGGCATCACGGGAACGAACGGCAAGACGACGGTCGCGCACATGCTTCGGAACATATTGGCGGAGACGGGCGTCTCCGTCGGGATCATCGGAACGCTCGGGGCGGGTTACGCCAACAAGACGGTCGCGCCCGCGCTCACGACGCCCGATCCCGTCTTTCTCTTCTCGCTCCTTGCGGATATGAAAAAGAGCGGGGTCTCCACCGTCGTCATGGAGACGTCCGCGCACGCGCTCGCGCTCAAAAAGGAACTTCCCATCGTGTACGAAGTGGGCGTCTTTACCAACCTCACGCAGGATCACCTCGATTTCTTCGGCGATATGGAGCGGTACGGCGAGGCGAAACGCTCCATGTTTACGCGGGAGCGGTGCAAATTCGCCGTGCTCAATGCGGACGATCCCTTCACCGCGACGCTCGAAAAGGGCGGAATGCCGTACGCGACATACGGGCTGGATACACCCGCGGACGCCTTTGCGCTCGCGGACGACGAATCGCTCGGCGGATCGTACGCGATGCTCAATCTGAACGACGAGCTCTGCGAGGCGGAGATCCGTCTCCCCGGCAAGCACAACCTCTGCAATGCGCTCGCCGCGGCGGTCGCCGCGCGGCGGATGGGGGCGGACCTTGGCGCGATCGCGCGCGGGTTGGAACGCACGGAGCGGGTGGACGGAAGGTTGGAGCGCGTCGCCTCCTTCCGCGGCGCTGATATCTTCGTGGATTTCGCGCATACGCCGGACGGGCTCAAACAGTCCCTGCTGTCGCTACGCGCGCATTGCAAGGGAAAACTTCTGCTCCTCTTCGGCTGCGGCGGAAACCGTGACAGCGGGAAGCGCCCGCTCATGGGCGAGATCGCGGCGACATACAGCGATTTTTCGGTGATCACGTCGGACAATCCGCGCTACGAAGACCCCTGCGAGATCATCGCGGAGATCGAGGCGGGCTATCGCCCCGTGAGCAAAAATTACGTCGCCGTGGAGGAGCGGGAACGCGCCACGGAGTACGCTTTGAAGATGCTCTCCAAGGGGGACGTCTTGCTCGTCGCGGGGAAGGGCGGGGAGACCTATCAGGAGATCATGGGAATAAAATACAGCTATAACGACAAAGATGTGATAAAGTCTCTCTTCGGGAAACTCTCATGACGCGGGAAATTCTGTGGTGTCTCATTCTGTCGTTCGCGCTGTCTTTCGTGCTCTGCGCGGCGGCGATCCCCGTTCTCAAACGGCTCGGGACGGGGCAAAACATTCTTCGGTACGTCAAAGAACATAAAAACAAGAGCGGGACGCCCACGATGGGCGGCATCGCCTTCGTCTTTGCGGCTTGCGCCGTTTCGCTTGCGGCTTGCGGCGTGCGGGACAAGCCGTTTCTCGTCGCCGTCGCCGTGGGGCTTGCATACCTTCTCGTCGGCTTTTTGGACGATCTTCTAAAAAAGCGCAGAGGGGACAACCTCGGGCTCCGTCCCTATCAGAAGATCTTTTTCCAGTTCGGCGTCGCCGTGCTCGCCTCCGTCTATTGCTGTCTCAACGGGCTCACCGTGCTGTACTTTCCGTTCACGCGCGCAACTTTCGATATCGGCTGGGGCATGCTCCCGCTCGGCGTGCTTGTCTGCATCGCGACGGTGAACAGCGTCAATTTGACGGACGGGCTGGACGGGCTCGCGGGCTCCGTAAGCGGCGTATTTTTCCTTGTGTTCGGCGCGCTCTTGCCGATGCAGGGCGGCGACCGTGAACTCTCCGTCCTTTCGTTTTGTCTTGCGGGCAGTCTCGCCGCCTATCTCGTGTTCAATACGCACCGCGCCAGCGTGTTCATGGGGGATACGGGGTCCCTTTCTCTGGGCGGTTTCGCGGCGTGCGTCGCGCTTTTTTCGGGCAATGCGCTCCTCATCCCCATCGTCGGCGCAATGTTTGTCCTTTCAAGCATATCCGTCATTCTGCAAGTAATATACTATAAAAAAACGGGCAGACGGATCTTTCTGATGGCGCCCATACACCACCATTTTCAGGAAAAAGGGTACGCGGAGGGGAAGATCGTCTACGCGTACGCGGTCATCACGGCGGTGGCGGGCGTTGCGGTTTTGCTTCCGTTTGCCTGATCCCCGCCCGACGGCGGGAGGAGGAGTGAAACATGCTGTTTACAAGACAAACTTTTCTCGTCGCGGGGCTGTCCCGTTCGGGGATCGCCGCAAGCGAATATCTGCTTTCCAAGGGCGCGCGGGTGTGCGTTTTCGACGATGTGGAAAACGAGAACGTCGTCGCGGCGGAAAATTCGCTCGCGGAGCGGGGCTGCCGCGTCATCCCCAAGGAGGGGCTCGAAGAGGCCGCCGCGACGTGCGACGTGCTCGTGCTCTCGCCCGGCATTCCCGTGGACCATCCGCTTCCCGTCTCCTTCCGCCGCGCGGGGAAGCGTATCATCGGCGAGGCGGAATTGGGCGCGCTCGCGCTTCGCTGTCCCGTCATCGCGGTGACGGGGACGAACGGCAAGACGACCACGGTAACCATGATCGAATCGATTTTTACCGCCGCGGGGAAAAGGGCGCTCGCCTGCGGGAACGTCGGAAAGCCGCTTACTTCGTGTCTCGACGCGCTCGGCGAGGACGTCGTCGCCGTCGCGGAGATCTCTTCCTTCCAGCTGGAAACGCTGTATTCCCTGCGCCCGCACGTCGCCGTCGTTCTCAACGTTACGGAAGATCATCTGAACCGCCACTACACCATGGAGAATTACATATTCCTCAAATCCCGCATCCTGAAAAACTGCGCGGAGAGCGAATACGCCGTGCTCAATTACGACGACCCCGTAACGCGCGGGTTCGCCGAAAAGACGAAGGCGAAGCCGATCTGGTTTTCCCTTCGCGAGAAGGTGGAGGGCGGGTATCTCTCGGAGGGGTATTTTTGGTATTTCGGCGAAAAACTGTTCGCGGAGAGCGAATTGCCCGTCGACGGGGAGCACAACCGCGCGGACGCGCTCGCGGCGATCTGTGCGGCGAAACTCTTCGGGGTCTCCAACGCCGCGATCGCGACCAGCCTGAAAAATTTCCGCGGTGTGAAACACCGCCTCGAAAAACTCGGCTCCGTCAACGGGGTCTCCTTCATCGACGACTCCAAGGCGACCAACGTGGATTCGGCGATCAAGGCGGTAAAGAGCGTGAAGGGGGAGACGGTCCTGTTGCTGGGCGGAAAGGACAAGGGCTATTCCTACGAGCCGCTCTTCGATGCGCTGAAAGATTCGGGCGTCGTGCACGCCGTGCTGTACGGGGAAAACGCGTTCCGCATCCTGAACGCCGCGCTCAAAAGGGGATTTCATAACGTAACGCTCTGCCGTCCCTTCGAGATGGCGGTGCGCGTCGCCTACCTCACGGCGCGTGCGGGACAGAACGTGCTCCTTTCGCCCGCCTCCGCGAGCTTCGACGCCTTCAAGAGCTACGAGGAGCGCGGCGATAAATTCGCCGAGCTCATGCGCGCGCTCGCCGCGGAATCTGCCCGCGCGGCGCAGACCGTTCTGCCGACGGCGGGGGAAGAGGCGCGTGAAGAACCCGAAGCGGAATAATTTCATCGGAAAAAGACAGAGGGGAGGAAAGGGGGACCTTCTTTTTCTCGCCGCTGTCATTCTGCTCGCCGCCTACGGCGTGGTGTGCGTCTATTCCGCGAGCATTTACAACGCGGAGGTGCAATACGGCGACGGCGCGTATTTTTTCCGCAAGCAGCTCCTCGGCTTTCTCATCGGGTCGGCAGCGATGGCGGGCGCGGCGTTCCTCCCGTATGAAAAACTGCAAAAATGCGGGATCCCCGCGCTCATCCTCTCCCTCGTCCTGCTCGCGCTCGTCTTTGTCCCGGGGCTCGGCAAGAGCAACTACGGCGCGACGCGCTGGATCGGCTTCGGCTCGTTTACGATCCAGCCCTCCGAGATCGCGAAATACGGCTTCGTCCTGTTTACGGCGGGATATTTTGCGAAAGATCCCGCGCGGATCCGCACGTTCAAGGGGGCGATCCCCGTCCTTTTGGCGGGACTTTCCGTCTGCGTTCTCATCATGTTGGAGCCGAATATGTCGGTAACGATGTGCGTGGGCGCGATCATGCTCGGCATGCTCTTTCTCTGCGGCTGTTCCAAAAAGTCGCTCGCGATCGTCTGTATCCCCATTCTGTTCGCCGTTCCCGCGCTGATCGCGGCGGAACCGTACCGCTTGCAGCGCCTCTCCGCGTTCGTGGACCCGTGGGCGTCCCCCAAGGACGAGGGCTACCAGCTTATCCAGTCGCTGTATGCGCTCGGGAACGGGAACTTTTTCGGGACGGGGCTGTTCCGCTCCCGCCAAAAATACCGCTTCCTCCCGTTTGCGGAGAGCGACTTCATTCTCTCCGTCATTGCCGAGGAGACAGGCTTTTTCGGCGTTTTATTGCTCTTCGCCGTAATTGCCTTCGTCGTTTACCGCGGATTCCGCATCGCAAATTCCTGCAATACCTTTTACGGGTACATGCTCGTCTCGGGGATCGTTCTCGCCTTTGCGGTACAGTCCGCGCTCAACGCGCTCGTCGTGAGCGGTTGTATCCCGCCCACGGGGCTTCCCTTGCCGCTCATCTCCGCGGGAAACACGTCGCTCATCGTTACGATGGCGGGCATGGGCGTCGTATACGGCGTTTCGAGGCACAGCGAACAGAGGAAATTCATAAGATATACCAGGTAAAATGCGGAAGTCTGCCTATGCAGACGCATTTTTCATTCGTACGAGGAGAAACTTATGGATAAATTTATGATAGACGGGGGGAAGAGGCTGTATGGAAGCGTTCGCGTGCAATCGGCGAAAAATTCCGTTCTGCCTCTTTTTGCCGCGTCTGTTTTAACGGATCAACCGGTAACGATCCGTGAAACGCCGCTCATTTCGGACGCCGCGTGCATGGCGCAGATCTTGCGCGAGCTCGGCGCGGAGGTGCGCTTTCACGGTTCCGACGTAACGATAGACAGTTCAAACGCCTGTTCTCACGAGATCTCTTCGGCGCTCACCAAGGAACTGCGCTCCTCCGTGTTCATGCTCGGATCGCTTCTCACGCGCTTTCACCGCGCCCTCATCGCCTACCCGGGCGGGTGCGACATCGGGCTCCGACCCATCGACTTGCATCTCAATGCGCTCAAACGGTTAGGCGTAAGCATTTCGGAGCGCGACGGCTTCATCCTTTGCCGTTGCGAGAAGTTGCGCGGCGCGGAGATCGTTCTCGATTTTCCCAGCGTCGGCGCGACCGAAAACATCTTGCTCGCGAGCGTCAAGGCGGAGGGGACGACCGTTTTGCAGGGCGCGGCGAAGGAGCCGGAGATCGTCGATCTGCAAAATTTTCTCAACGCCATGGGCGCGAAGATCGTCGGCGCGGGGACGGACGTCATCCGCATCGAGGGCGTGAAAGAACTTCGGGGGGTGAGTTACCGCCCTATAAAAGACCGCATCGAGGCGGGAACTTTCCTCATCGCGTGCGCCGTATGCGGCGGAGAAGTGGAAGTTGTAGGCGCAAAAGCGGAAAATATGGGAATGCTTTTACATAAATTGCGTGAAAACGGTTGCAAAATACATACAAAAAATGATAAAATAAGGATAGAGAGCCACGGGAGGCTGAAATGCAACCGCCGCATCGAAACGATGCCCTTCCCGGGATTTCCCACCGACTTGCAGGCGCAGGCGACCGCGCTCAACGCCGTGTGCGAAGGGGGCGCTCTCATCGTGGAAAATCTCTTTGAAACGCGGTTCAAATACGTGCCCGAGTTGCAGAAGATGGGCGCGGATATCGAGGTAAAGGGGAGACATGCGTTCGTGCGGGGCGTGCCGCGGTTGCATGCGGCGTCCGTCTCGGCGGGAGATCTGCGCGGCGGCGCGGCGCTCGTTTTGGCGGCGCTCGGCGCGGAGGGGACGTCGGAAGTGCTCGACCTCTCCCATATCGACAGGGGCTATGCCGATTTGCAGGGAAAATTGAAACAGCTCGGGGCGGAAGTGCGGCGCGTCCGCGTGTAGCCCCGTTCGGAGATACGAATGACGAAAAAAGCGATCCTTACAACGCTCGTTGCCTTTGTGTTGCTCCTCGCCGTGGTTGCGGCGGGGCTCAACGCCGTGTTCACCGTAACGATCGTGCGGACGGATTTCGCGGTGTATTCCGCGGAGGGACGCGCGGAGAGCGCAGAGCTTCAAGAAAAGCTCGACGGCTTCGTCGGATCGAGCACGACCTTCCTTGACCTCGACGATCTCAAAAGCGAGGTGGAAAATTATCCCTGTTTCCGTCTCGACCGCATCGAAAAGAAGTTTCCCTCTTCCGTGGAGCTCCGCGTCGTCGAGCGCAGAGAGGCGTATGCGTTCGCCCGCGAGGAGGGCGGCTATGCGATCCTCGACGAGGACGGGTACTATCTCTACGATAAGGCGACGCGCGGGAACCGCGCGGGCGGAGAAAGCGTGGAACTGATCGATTTCCGGATCGACACCGCGCGCGGACAAGTCGCGAGCGGCAGGTATTTCAACGAGCTTCTTCTGACGCTCGCGACGTTCGGCGAAACGCTGGGCGACGCGCGCGCCAATCTCGCGAGCGTTTCCCTGCGCCTCGGCGGCGCGCCGTCGAGCGGCATTTACGATTTTCTCATCCGCACGCGGGAAGGGCTCCTCATCGAGATCGCCGACGTCGCCTCCGACACCGCGGAAAAAGCCGCCCTCGCCGCGGAAACTTACCGCGACATGGAGGACGCGCGCCGCGTGCGCGGAACGCTCACCGTCTTTGAAAACGCGTGGGGCGAAGCGGATACCGATTACAAACTTTCTTGACCTTCCGAAACACATCGCGTTCCCGTTGCGGGAACGCTTTTTTTGTGGTCGGGAGGAAAAAGTCGCACAATCTGTTGACAGATATCCGTGTATTTGTTATAATAGGGAAAGAACGCAGAGGAGAAGAACGGGAGATCATGAGTCGCAAAAGCGTAGCGGTTTTGGATATACGTTCCCACGATATCGCCGTGTTCGTGGGGGAGCGCGGCGTAAACGGCTCGTTTGTTTTCAAAGCGAACAAAGTCGAACGGTATATGGGCTACGGCGAAGGCACGTTCAACGACGAAGAGGCGCTTTTCGACGCCGTCTTCCGCGCTGTCTCCTTCGTGGAAAAGGTCATCGGCGCGCGCTTGAAGGAACTCTACATCGGCGTCCCCGGGGAGTTTGTCCGCGTTATCGCCAAAAGGCAGGAGACGGGCTTCTCCAAGCGGCGCAAGATCGGGCAGAAGGAGCTCGATATGCTCTGCGCAAGCGGCATAGAGGAGGTGGAAGGCTACACCTTTATCCGCGCTTCGAGCGTCTATTATACCACGGCGGACAACCGCCGCACGGTAGATCCCGAGGGTATCGTTTCCACGGGCATCACGGGCGATTTTTCCTACTTCTATTGCTCCGATTATTTTATCGGAAAGATGGAGAAGTTCTTCGGGAAACAGAAGATAACGCTCCGTTATCTTCCCACCCAACTCGCGCTGGCAAACTTTCTCATTCCGTCCGAAACGCGCGACGAGCACGCGCTTCTTCTCGACGCCGGAACGATGTCCACCACGATCAGCGTGGTGCTCGGCAACGGCGTGCTCGCGCAGAAGACGTTCGGGATGGGGACGGGGCAGTTTGCCTTACCGTTAAAGGACAAGTTCCCCACGGCGAACAATCCGTTGAACCAGATCGACGGGGCGATCGCGCTGCTTTGCAAGGCGAACCTGTACGCGAAGACGTCGGACGACGTTACGGAATTTTTATGGCAGAACGTTCCGCACGAGATCTCCACGCAAAAACTGGTAACAACGGCGAAAGAGGGGTTGAACGAGCTGTGCGAATTGGTCAGCGCGTTTTTGGACCAATACCAATATCTGATCCCCGCGCTCGAATACAAGCCAATCTATGTCACGGGGGAGGGCATCTGCAAGATCCGCGGCGCGCTCGAATACATTTCCAAGTGGTTGAGCCGCGTGTGCGAGCAGATCGTTCCCGATGTGCCCTATTACAATAAACCGGAGATGAGTTCGCGCATCGCGCTTTTGGATATGGCATACGAAGATAACCGCAAACGCGGTGCAATTTATCGCTTAATAAACGGATTCGGAGGATAATCGAATATGTTCAACGACAACGACACTTTCTTTGAAAGAGTAAATAATCCCGCCGAAGCGGAACGCCCCGCTTCGCAAAACGGAACCATTTCGGACGGCAAAGCGCACATCAAAGTGATCGGTGTGGGCGGCGCGGGCAATAACGCGGTCAACCGCATGATAGAAGCCGGCATCACGAGCGCGGAATATATCGCGGTGAACACGGACGCCCAGATCCTCGCGTGCAATTTGGCGCCCAAAAAGATCCAGATCGGCGTCCAGCGCACCAAGGGATTGGGCGCGGGCGCGGAGCCCGAGATCGGCAGGGAAGCCGCGGAGGAGAGCAAGGAAGAACTTGCGCGCGCCATCGAGGGGACAGACCTTCTGTTCATCACGGCGGGGCTCGGCGGCGGAACGGGAACGGGCGCGGCGCCCGTCATTGCGAAGATCGCGAAGGATAAAAAGATCCTCACCGTCGCGGTTGTGACCCAACCCTTCGATTTTGAAGGGAAGCGCAGAGGGGAAAACGCGGCGAAGGGGCTGGACAATCTCCGCCGCTATGTGGATACGCTCATCATCATTCCCAACGAGAAGATCAGCGAAGTCGTGCCCAAGAACACGCCGCTCCCCGAGGCGTTCCGCGTTGCGGACGAGGTGTTGAAACAGGGCATCCGCGGCATTGCAGACCTCATCGTTACGCCCGCGCTCATCAATCTCGACTTTGCGGACGTTCGCACCATTCTCAAAGACAGAGGGCTGGCGCACATGGGCGTCGGCGTCGCAAAGGGGGAGAACAGGATCGTCGAGGCGGTGCGCCTTGCGGTCAATTCCCCGCTTCTCGATACGACGATCGAGGGCGCGACGGGCGTGATCCTCAACATCGTCGGCGGGAACGATCTCACGTTCGACGAAGTCAAGACGGCGGCGAGCCTCATCCACAGCGTGGTGGACTATTCCGCGAACATCATCTTCGGCGCGTGCATCGACGAAAATATCCGCGACGAAGTGGAAGTTACCGTCATCGCGACGGGATTTCCTTCCGCGGAAAAAGTCCTGCCCAGCCGCAAACCGCAACCCGCGGTGTTTGAACAGCCCATCGTGCGTGCGCACGCGGAGCCCGAACCCGTTGTTCCCGCGCCCGCGCCCGTCCCCGAACCCGCGCCGTACGCGGATCCCTACCGCACCGCGCCGCAGTCGCCTTACGAGCAACAGCAGCCCGTCCGCGCGCCCAAGGAACCGTCGCCGCCCGCCGAGGAGCCCGTTCATACGGACGATGGCGACAAGGGAATGCACGCGTTCATGCAGAAATGGCTGAACAGAAAGAAATGATCGACGAAAACAAATGAAGCGGTCCGAACCTTATGGGTTCGGACCGCTTGTTTCATACAATTTTCTTTCCGTCTTTTTCAGCTCGCTCTTTACATAGAGGCGGGTAAAACTTGCGAAGATGCGCTTTCCGAAGAGCTTCCGCAGGGCGTTGACGGCGCGCTGGCAGGACTTCACGCCGGGCGGCGACCAGCTGTTCGCAAAGTGGTGAACGGCGACCGAGCGCGCCGTTCGGCTGTCCTTTTTCGTATTGAAATTGAGCGGCGCGAAAAATTCGCAGGGAAAAACGGAGACGGAGGAGCCCGCGGCGGGAAGTTCCTGCATGCTTTCCCGCAGGAGCAGACCGTAGTCGCGGCGGAGAAAATAGGTGAAGTAGATGGGGTTCGGCGTCAGATCGGGACCCTTCTTGCGCAGAAAGGGGATGCGCTCGTACATCGACCGCAGGGTGCGGACGAGGGGATGGGACGGAACGCAGCCGAACACCGCCGTCTCCACGTGCGCGTCGTTTTCAAAGCCGATAAACAGCTGTTTTTCGAGCAGTTCCTGCGGGAAGGCGCGCAGAAGTTCCACGTCCGTATCGAGATAGACGCCGCCGTAGCGTTCGAGAACGCAGACGCGGATATAGTCCGAGACGAAACCGTATTTTTTGCATTCGTAAGCCTGCTGCGCATAAAGGCAGTTTGAAAAGTCAAAATTGGTTTCGTTCCATACGCGGAGCTCCCAATCGGGCAGGAGTTCTTTCCAACCGGAAAGGTATCCGCAGAATTCGCTCGGCATCTGTTTGCCGCCCAGCCAAACGCAATGAATAATGTGAGGGATCATCGTCTTGTTTGATAGCAAATTGCTATATTTTTAATCAGTATATAACAGTTTGTTATAATTGTCAATGGAAATGAAGCTGTTTTGCGAACGTCTAAAAGAAATGCGCAAATTGTGCAACTATACGCAACGGGATATGGCGGCGATGCTCGGCATCAAGCAGCCTTCTTATGCGCGTTATGAGAACGGCACTTCGGAACCGACGTTGGAATGTCTTGCGCACATTGCGGTGATCCTCGACTGTTCGACCGACCATTTGTTGGGGCTGAAAGATTATTGACTGAAAGGGGCGAAGGAGAAACGTCGGGACCGAAAATTTTGCGGAAGAGTTTTCAAAGCGTGATTGCGGGAGAGCCGACGCGGAAAAGAATATGAAAAAAAAGAAAAATTATCTCGATTTGCGGGAGACCCAGATGGCGCTTTTGGGGATCATGACGGAGTTCGACCGCATATGCGCCGAACACGGGCTCCGCTATTCCATCGCATACGGAACGCTTCTCGGCGCGGTGCGCCATAAAGGGTTTATCCCTTGGGACGACGATGTGGATTTCGTGATGCCCCGTCCCGATTACGAGAAATTGTATGCGCTCGTGCGGAGCGGAGCGATCGACCTGAAAGATCGGTTCGAGCTCTCGGAGGACCGCGGCAAGCACGCGTTCTATTCCTTCTGCAAGCTCATGGACAAGCGCTATCGCGTGAAGAGTTGGTCGCATCGGGAAGTTCCCTATCTCTTTGTGGATATCTTCCCGCTCGACGGCGCGCCGTCCGGGAAAAAGGCGCTCAAAAAACTGTACCGCAAGCGTCTCTTTTACAGCGCGGTGATGGCGCTTTCCCGCTGGGCGGTGCCCGAAAAGCATTGGACCGTCATCCTGCGCGGCATCGGATTTCCCTTTTATCTTGCCGCCACGCTGTACGGCATGTCGCGCGCGGCGCGGAAGGGCAACGCCGTCGCCGCCGCGAACGATTACAACGCCTGCGAAATGTGCAGTACGTTCAGTTTCGGGACGGAAAAGTGGTTGATGCCGCGGGATGCGTTCAAGAACACGGAGCGGATCGCGTTTGAGGGGAAAGAGTTTTGCGCCATAACGGCGTGGGACGAATGGCTCGTGAAACTGTACGGCGACTATATGACGCCGCCGCCCGCGGGAAAGCGCATTTCGCACAGCTTGCGCGTAAGAGATACGGAAGGAGAGAACGGATGCAAGTCGAAGAATTCTTGAATATATTATCACCGCTCATCGGAAAGGAACCCTTCTTTTCGGGCGTGCCGGATTCGCTTTTGAGACCGCTTTGCGATTATCTCGTGAACGTCTACGGAACGGATGGTCCCCGCCATGTCGTCGCGGCGAACGAGGGGAACGCCGTCGCGCTCGCGGCGGGGTATCACCTTGCGACGGGGCGCGTACCCGTCGTTTACATGCAGAACAGCGGCGAGGGGAACGCCGTCAATCCCATCGCGTCCCTTCTCGACGAGCGCGTCTATGCGATCCCCTGCTTTTTCATCGTGGGGTGGCGCGGCGAACCGGGCGTGCACGACGAGCCCCAGCACGTCTTTCAAGGGGAGATCACCGTATCCCTTCTCGAACATCTCAATCTCCGCACGTTCATCCTGTCCGACGATACGCCGGAAGAGGCGCTCATCGAATTTGTAACGGAGGCGAGCGCGGACGCGCGGGCGGGCATGAGTTCGGCGGTCGTCGTGCGGAAGGGCGCGCTCTCTTACGGAGAGCGGGCGAAGTACGGCAATTCCCATACGATGACGCGGGAGGAAGTCATCCGCCGCGTGCTCGAAGCGAGCGGAACGGATCCCGTTGTCTCCACGACAGGGAAGGCGTCGCGCGAGCTGTTTGAGCTACGGGAGAGCAGAAAAGAGGGACATGGGAGAGATTTTCTCACCGTCGGCTCGATGGGACACGCTTCGTCCATCGCGCTCGGCATCGCGCTCGCGCGCCCGCAGGAACGGGTGTGGTGTCTGGACGGCGACGGGGCGGCGCTCATGCATCTCGGCGCGATGGCGGTCATCGGGGCGAGAAGACCCGCGAATTTCGTCCACGTCGTCGTCAATAACGGCGCGCACGAGACGGTCGGCGGCATGCCCACGGCGATGGGGAAGGTTGATCTCGGCGAGATCGCAAAGGGCTGCGGATATCCGTTCGTGCTCCGCGCGGAGACCTACGAAGAGCTCGAAACCGCCCTGCGTCGGGCGAAGGAGAGCGGGACGCTCGCGCTCGTAGAGGCGTTCTGCGCGCTCGGCGCGCGGGAGGATCTGGGACGTCCCACAACGTCCGCGCGGCAGAATAAAATAGATTTCATGAAAACGTTGCGAGGCGAAGAATGAAAATAAAGAGAAACATCTTGTTGAACGCGGGTCCCTCCACGACGACGGACACCGTAAAACTTGCGCAGGTCGTTCCCGATATCTGCCCGCGCGAAGAGGAATTTGCGTCGCTCATGAAGGGATTGCGGCGGGACCTCTTGAAGATCGTCCACGCCGACCCCGCGGAGTATACCTCCGTTCTGTTCTGCGGCTCCGGGACGCTGAATATCGACGTATGTCTCAATTCCCTGCTTCCCGCGGACAAAAAGGCGCTCATCGTGGACAACGGCGCGTACAGCACGCGCGCCGCGGAGATCTGCGCGTATTACGGGCTGGACCATATCGATTTGAAGTTCCCCGTAGACGAACAGCCCGATTTGGCGACGGTGGAGCGCACGCTCGCGGAGCACGGGGACATCGCGCTCGTCTATACGACCCATCACGAGACGGGGACGGGACTTCTCAATCCCATTCGGGAGATCGGCGCGCTTGCGCACAAATACGGGGCGGTGTTTATCGTGGATACCACTTCCTCGCTCGCGATGCGTCCCATCGACGTCGGCAGGGACAACATCGATTTCTGCATGGCTTCCGCGCAGAAGGGCATTATGGCGATGACGGGGCTCTCCTTCATCATCGGCAAGACGGCGGAGATCTTGAAGTCGGCGAATTATCCCAAGCGTTCGTATTACTGCAATCTCTTCCTGCAATACGACTTTTTTGAAAAGACGGGACAGATGCACTTTACGCCCCCCGTTCAGACCATCTATGCGGCGATCCAAGGCTTAAAGGAGTATTTCGCCGAGGGCGAAGAGGGGAAATGGGCGCGGCACACCCGCGTGATGAACGCCATCCACAGCGGGCTCGCTTCGCTCGGGTTCCGCGAATATATCAAGCCCGAACTGCAAGCGGGGCTCGTCGCTTCCGCGATCGAACCGGACGACGAGAATTGGAGCTTCCGCCGCGTGCACGATTACTGCTACGCGCGCGGCTTTACGATTTATCCCGGGAAAATTTCGACGACGAACACCTTCCGCCTGTGCGCGCTCGGCGCCATCGACACGGAGGATATCGAGGCATTTTTCAAGGTTTTCCGCGAAGCGCTCCAAGCAGAGGGGATCGCTATTCCCGTTCGCTATCGCAATTGAGGTAAAAGATGAAGAAAGTTTATACTTGTTTTTGTACGGATGTCATTCACGAGGGACATCTCAACTTGCTTCGCGAGGCAGCGAAGTACGGGGAAGTTACCGTGGGCGTGCTCAGCGACGAGGCGATGGTGCGTTTCAACCGCTTTCCCGTCGTCGGGTTCGAGGAGCGGCTGAATATGGTCCGCGCGATCGAGGGCGTGAAACACGTCGTCGTGCAGACGGAGATCATGTATGACGGGGTCATCGCGGCATTGAAGCCCGATTACGTCGTCCACGGCGATAATTGGCTGTCGGGACCGCTCCGCGCCATCCGCGACAATGTGGAAAAACTGCTCGCGCAGTACGGCGGAACGATCGTCGATATCCCGTATACTTATAACGAAGAGGTCCGCCGCGTCGATCTGCGCATCCGCGAGCGGCTCGCGATGCCCGAGCTCCGCAGGAGCCGCCTCAAAAAACTGCTTGCACTGCGCCCCGTCGTCAAGACGCTCGAAGTCCACAGCGGGCTCACGGGGTTGATTGCCGAAAAGACCATCGTGGAACACGAGGGGGAGTACGACCAGTTCGACGCGATGTGGGTGAGCTCGCTCTGCGATTCCACCGCGAAGGGGAAACCCGACATCGAGCTCGTCGACATGACGTCCCGCTTCCGCACCATCGACGATATCATGGAGGTAACGACGAAACCCATCATCTTCGACGGCGACACGGGCGGGCTTGCGGAGCACTTCGTCTATACCGTTCGGTCGTTGGAACGCATGGGCGTCTCCGCCGTCATCATCGAGGACAAGATCGGGCTCAAAAAGAATTCGCTGTTCGGTTCCGAAGTCGAACAGACGCAGGACACCGTCGAACATTTCTGCGCGAAGATCGCGGCGGGCAAAAAAATTCAGCTCACCGACGACTTCATGATCATCGCGCGGATCGAGAGCCTCATTCTCGACAGGGGAATGGACGACGCGCTTCGGCGTGCGCACGCTTACGTTGCCGCGGGCGCGGACGGCATCATGATCCACAGCCGCAAGAAGTCGCCCGACGAGATCCTGGCATTCTGCGACGCGTTTCGTTCCGTCAACAAGACGACGCCTATCGTCGTCGTACCGACCTCTTTCAACACGATCACCGAGAGCGAATTGCATGCGCACGGCGTGAACATCGTCATCTATGCAAACCAGCTCACGAGAAGCGCGTTTCCCGCCATGCAACAGACGGCGAGCGATATCCTGCGCTATCACCGCGCGAAGGAAGTGGACGACCGTCTCATGCCCATCAAGGATATCATCACGCTCATCGAGGAGCTGTAATGGAGCGCGCCGTTCTCATGGCTTCCGGCTTGGGGAGCCGCATGTATCCGTTGACAAAAAATACGCCGAAGCCGCTGCTTCCCGTCTGCGGAAAGCCGATGATCGAAACGGTCGTCGAAGGACTGCGGGCGCGCGGCGTCTCGCAGATCTATGTCGTCGTGGGATATCTCGCGGAGCAGTTTGAGCCGCTCGCGCGGAAATATCCCGAGATCTCTTTGATCGTAAACCCCTATTACGAGACGGTGAACAATCTTTCTTCCGTCTATGTCGCGCGCGAGGTGTTGCGGAAAGGGGACTGCTTCGTGTGCGAATCGGACCTGTACGTCGCCGATCCCGCGCTCTTTTGCGCGCAACTCGGCGGTTCCTGTTATTTCGGGAAATTCGTCGCGGGGCATTCGGAGGATTGGGTGTTCGGGATCGATGACGACGGGCGCATCACGCGCGTCGGAAAGAGGGGGGACGACGCCTATAACATGGTCGGCGTTGCCTACTTGAAGGCACGGGAAGCCCGTCTCCTCGCCGACGCTGTCGAGCAGCGTTTTGGCACACCGGGGTACGAAAAACTCTTCTGGGACGATGTCGTCAACGAGAATTTGCACGAGCTTCCCTTAACGGTGCACGCCGTCTCGGAAGGGCAGATCGCCGAACTGGACACGCCCGAAGAGCTGTATGCTTTCGAGAAAAAACTGCAAAGATCTTGACATAAAAAAAGCGGTTGGGACCGCTTTTTTTATGTCACAGAACAAAAGGAAAACTCGGGGTCTTTCGGCTCCGAGTTTTTAATATCATTATTGATAGATTGGACTCTGTTTCTCCGCGGCGGCTCAAATCTTGCAAGCAATCTTTTTCGGGAGCCCTGTTGAGACCCGCAGGCGTCTGTCATGCACGGCATAAAAAAGGGGGCTTGCGCCCCCGTTTTTTTAATACATTCCGTCCATGCCGCCTCGTCGCCGCGCGCTTTGCTTTTGCGCGTCTGCTCCGCAGACGCTGTTTTCTCCGCGGCGGCTCCTCTTCCCCAAAAATCTCGCTTCGCGATCTTTTTCGGGAGCCCTGTTGAGACCCGCAGGCGTCTGTCATGCACGGCATAAAAAAGGGGGCTTGCGCCCCCGTT
>CANQMN010000006.1 GCA_947624965.1 uncultured Clostridia bacterium | reverse complement strand
GCAGGGTCTCCCTGCGGCAGCGCACCCAATTTGCCGAACCCTTTCGGCTTCTTGTCCGATAGGACGAAGAAGAGCGCAAGCAAGTTACAGCGACGCGGAAGGTTTCCTCGTGCGATTTTTTCGTCAGCAAAAAATCGCACGAACCATTTACGGCGCGGAGCAGGGTCTCCCTGCGGCAGCGCACCCAATTTGCCGAACCCTTTCGGCTTCTTGTCCGATAGGACGAAGAAGAGCGCGAGCAAGTTACAGCGGCGCGGAAGGTTTCCTCGTGCGATTTTTTTCGTCAGCAAAAAATCGCACGAAACCCTTCACGCGATCATGCTCTTCCAGACCTGCTCGAACTTTTCCTCCGCGGAGAGAAGTTCGCGCGCAAGCGTCTCTACGTCGGGATCGGCGAGGTCGCGGCTCATCTCCCCGAGGGAGGATTTCAGCGCGGTGATCCCCATTACGGTACCCTGCGTCATCATCTCCGCGATGTGCGCGCGGGAATCGTCCTTCATCGTGCTCATCTTGATGCTCGACCACATCATGGCCTTTTTGATGGGACCGGGGTTTTTGAGCTCGATGTTCTTATCCTTCGCGAGGATCGCGGCGCGCCCGCCGATCTTTTCGTATTCTTCATGCTGGCGCATCAGTTCTTCCCGAAGGTCCCCGTCCTCCGTCTCGGGCAGGATGTCCGAAATGGATTGCAGGGCGAGTTGGCAGTTGCGGTGCACTTCGGCGAGGAGTTCCTCGCTCTTTTTGATTTCCATAAGATATGATCTCCTTATCCGCAGTTTGAGATTTTTTGCGAAAAGTATGCAAACGGAGGATAAAACCGCTTGACTTTTCCGCATATCCGTGATAAATTGTATTTCGTGCCGCTAAGAACGGGCTCTGAAAGCGTCCTTTCGGGGACCGCCCGTCTGTCTTGCGAGAACTAACAGGAGGTAAAAGCGATGTACGCTGTCATCGAAAACGGCGGGAAGCAGTACAAGGTCGCGGAAGGCGACGTCGTGAGAGTGGAAAAGCTCGCCGCGGAAGTCGGCGCGGAAGTTTCCTTCAACGTCGTGATGGTCGCCGGCGACGAAGGCGTCAAGCTGGGCAAGGACGTCGAGAACGCGAAGGTAACGGGAACCGTGCAGGCGCAGGATAAGTTCAAAAAGATCATCGTCTTTAAGTACAAGGCGAAGAAGAACGAGCGCAAAAAGCAGGGACACCGTCAGCCGTTCACTGCGGTCAAGATCGAAAAGATCTCCCTTTGACCGCGCGGGGCATACGCCCGAACAATTTTAAGGAAGGAGAAACGAATATGATTTTCATCGGTTTGTTCGCTCATAAAAAGGGTACCGGGTCCTCGCACAACGGCAGAGACAGCGAAGCGAAGCGTCTCGGCGTCAAGCGGCAGGACGGACAGGAAGTTCTCGCCGGCAGCATCATCGTGCGCCAGAGGGGAACGAAGATCCACCCGGGCAACAACGTCGGCATCGGCGGAGACGATACGCTCTTCGCTCTCAAAGACGGCGTCGTGAAATTCGAGCGCAAAGGCAGAGACAAGAAACAAGTAAGCGTCTATTGAGAAAAACCCTCCCGAAACGGGAGGGTTTTTTATGAGAATTGTCGGGAAGCGAAAGATAAAACGCGGTGCGTCAGCGTAGCTCCTTCTTCAAGTTGAAATATGCCGCGAAAGATATAATGCCGCCCGCCCGCGGTGCATTTTTCAAATACCGCTCTTCTCGTTATGTTAAGTCCGTCGTAGATATTGCGCGGATAGGGAGGGGCGTAGACGTAGCGTTCGACGATTTTTCCGTTTTGCCAAGTATTCGACCACCCCGAACGCACTTTTCCGTCTATTTCGACGATCCAGATAAATTCGCCGTTGCCCAAATGATAGATCGTTTTCATCCACGCTTTGTAGGTTGTACCGAGCAATGTGTTTAACAGCTCCGCATTAGTCCTGACGGGGATGATGTCTCCCGCTTGCAGTGTTTTCATAGAAGCCCTCCATGGAAATGGCAGCCCGACAAACGGTTATTCGTCATACGGGTCGTAGAGTTCCGATTCCGTCTCCTGTTCAGCGACGTGCGGTTCGACGGGTTCGGGGATATCTTCGGGTTTTATGTCGGTGAGCAATTCTTTTGCCTGCTCGATCTCTTCGCTCTCCAAACTGCTTCCATACTCGCCGATGATCGTTTCCAGCGCGACTGCCGACAAATTTTGGTTTATGATTTTTTGGGCGGCAGACAGCCTCTCCTCTTTTTCCTCGGGAGAATAGGTCTCGGACAGGACGACATCCCGAAGGGGCAACGTTTTGATTTGACGGTAGTATTTGATAAAGAACCGCATTCCGCACTTTTGAAGTAGGGCACGGCATTGTGTTTCATTCCGCTGTGTTTGCATTTCCTCTCTTTGTTTTTCCCTCTCTACCTGCCGTTTTTCTTTCTCCTCTCGCCTCTTGATTTTTTCGGCATATTTTTGTTTTACAAATTCAGGCATATCATTTATCCATTCCCGTTGAATCAAAACGCCGCTATTCTTCAAAAAAACATCGGCAAAATAAGCGAACACGTGTGATGGCAACATATAGCCGCACATGCGGGCGCAAGCGGCAAGAGAGGAAATATCAGAATGACCGAAACAAAGAGATATGATCCACCCGACAAAATAGCCGCCGAGAGCCATATATGGGGCAAACGAAAAAATAATCGGAAACAACAAACGGATTACGTCGTTGCGCCATTTCGTTTCTTTGATTGCTTTGTCGGCATTTTGTTTGACCGGCTTCAAAGATATTGCAGAGCAAGAAAGAACCACGAGCGGGATCATGATCATCAAAAGATAAAAAAATACGATTTCAGCAATTTGCGTGGAATCCATTGACGGCTTGGGCACGCGCAGAAAAGTTGCGCAGGCGTGCGCAACGATAGACACCACGGCAATAAAAAGCGAAACGACAGACAGACCCAGCGCTATCTTAAAATACTTATAAATTCTTTTGTCCGAATAGGTTCTGATCAACGTGATTTTCCTCCCCCGAAAATAAAAAAGTGCGCCTACCGAAGCAAGCGCACAAAAACACAAACCCCGATAGTCGCCAAACCAACCGATCAAGCAAGAACTCATCTATGCTATTCCGGAAAGGGATTTGCGTTTTATCAAATCCAAAAAGAATAACATAAATAAGCTAATTGCCCTTGTAGACAAAAATAGCTCTTGCCGATGATTCAGTTGGTTTGGCACTATCAGTATATCACGACCCGCGAAAAAAATCAAGCCTTCCGAAAAGATATATTTTCATCTTGCGGCTGCGGGCGGGCGCGCGGTCCGAAAAAAATACGCGGTATGTACCGCGTATTTTTTTCGGAATAAATCGGGCGTTTTCGGCGCGCCGCTTTCATACTAATTTTCTCAATAATTTTCGGCGTGGATCTCGAAGTACGCCTGCGGGTGGTTGCAGACGGGGCAGACCTCGGGCGCCTTGGTGCCGACGACGATGTGTCCGCAGTTGCGGCATTCCCAAACATGTACGCCGCTCTTTTCAAACACCTGCGCGGTCTCCACATTTTTGAGAAGGGCGCGGTAGCGCTCCTCGTGCGCCTTTTCGATCGCCGCGACGCCGCGGAACTGTGCGGCGAGCTCATGGAAGCCCTCCTCGTCCGCCTCTTTCGCCATGCGCTCGTACATATCCGTCCACTCGGCGTTCTCGCCCTCCGCGGCATGCAGAAGGTTTTCCTTGGTGTCGCCCAGTTCGCCGAGCGCCTTGAACCAGAGTTTCGCGTGTTCCTTTTCGTTTTCCGCCGTCTTTAAGAAGAGCGCCGCGATCTGCTCGTAGCCCGCTTTTTTCGCGACGGAGGCGAAATAGGTGTACTTATTGCGCGCCTGGCTCTCGCCCGCAAACGCTTCCCAAAGGTTTTTTTCCGTTTTCGTTCCCGAATAAGGGTTCTTTGCCATACTTGTTCTCCTTTTATAAGTTAAAATCGGTAAGAAAAATGTAGCACATTTCGGGAAGGCTGTCAAGCGGGGCGGGAAAAATTTTCCATAAAAAAGACGCCGCCGCAAACGCCTTTCAGAAATTTTGCGAAAAATTGTGAAATCGGGAGAAAATCGCTTGCAATCTTTTCCCGAATGTGCTATATTATTCAAGCAAATCGGAAGTTTAGCTCAGCTGGGAGAGCACCTGCCTTACAAGCAGGGGGTCATAGGTTCGAGCCCTATAACTTCCACCATACAGCGCGGAAGGCTAATTTATGCGGGAATAGCTCAGTGGTAGAGCGCCACCTTGCCAAGGTGGATGTCGCGGGTTCGAGTCTCGTTTCCCGCTCCAAACACAGCTCCGCGCTGTTTTTTTTGGCGCCATAGCCAAGAGGTAAGGCAAGGGTCTGCAAAACCCTGACTCCCCGGTTCAAATCCGGGTGGCGCCTCCAAGCCGCGCAAAGCGGCTTTTTGAAGCGGTTGCCGTTCGGCGGCCGCCGTTTTTTATGCGCGCCTTTTGCGAAGATCTGCCCGCGGGGTCCGTATTCCGCGCCGCGCGCGGCGCGGTCGCCCGAATATATGTAAAAATTTCGCATAAAAGCCGCAAACTAATGAAAAAAAAGGGTTTGTGATAAAATTTTCACGGCGCGCGGGACGCAACCGCTTGCCTTTCCGCCCGAGATGTGATAAACTGTTTTACACCAAATTCTTTTCTGAACAGAAAATTACGGAAGCCCGCGTAAGCGCGGGCGAGGAGATGGCATGAAGAAAAAAACGTGGTTGGGGATCGCGCTCGGCATCGTTGCCGCGCTCACTTTCGCCCTCGGGATCTTTACCGCCTGCACGACGGACGAAAACGATCCCGAAGACGGAACGGGGAAAGCGTATGTCGTCAACGTATACAGCCAGGGCGGCGCGCGGCTCGAAAACGTAAACGTTCAGCTGATGAACGGCACCGTGGAGGTCGGCGCGGGAAAAACGGGCGCCGACGGTTCCGTCCGTTTCAGCGACACGATCGCCGCGGGGGAGTACGATATCGTGCTCTCCGAATACCCTGCGGGCTATTTCGTTCCCGAGGGCGCGGCATACAAGACGGATAAAGACTTCACGCCTGTAAACTGCGTTCTGAACTCCGCCGTCATTCAGGAAGCGCCGCCCGCCGATAAGCAGTATCGCGTCGGCGACGTCATGTATGACTTTGAATTGCAGGACATCAGCGGGGGCAGCATTTCGCTCTCCGGGCTTTTGCAGGAGAAGCGCATGGTCATGCTCAACTTCTGGGATACCGGCTGCGGTCCCTGCGTCAGCGAAATGCCCGAAATGCAGCGCGCTTACGACAATTACAGCGATCTCGTCGCGATCGTGGCGATCGACGTGGGGCTCATGAACCGCGACACCGTCTCCGACGTGGAGGATTTCATCGACGGGCTTGCCGCCAACGCGGAGAACCCCGTTACGTTCACGATCCCCGTCGCGATGAACAACAGCAGGGTCTTTAACTCGATCTATATGCTCGGCATCACGTCCATTCCGCGCACCATCATCGTCGACCGCTACGGCGTACTTGTGTACGATCACACCGGTTCGATGACGCAACGCAGTTTTGAACTGCTCTTCGCGCAGTACACCGCGGACGACTACGGACAGAACTTCCTGCCCGGCGGCGACAATCCCGATGCGCCCGCCTTGCAGCGCGAAAAGCCCGACGTCGCGATGCCCGACGCTTCCCTCATCGCGGACGCCGTGCAGGGCGCGGGCGAGAGCGGCTTCTCCTATTCGCCCGAGACGGGCACGGACGACGCGGAGTATTCGTGGCCCTGGCTCAACGGCGAGGAGGGCGGACAGAAGTACATCTATCCCGCCAACCTCGACAAAGACTATTCTTTTGCGACCCTGCATATCGATTTCTCCGTTTCGCAGGCGGAGATCGACGCGGGCGCAGACGGCAAGACGGTCCTTGCCTTCGATTTGAAGGTCGCCATCGAGAACGGGTACGACTTCCTCTACGTCATTCTCGACAACATGCTCATGTACGAATACACGGGCGACGAGCAGATGAACGTGTGGACGACTTGCTATCCGCTCGTCGCGACGGAAGCGGGCGATTACAGGCTCACGCTCATGTTCAACAAGGACGAGGCGGACGAATCCGCTATGACGCAGGACATGGTGAGGGTGCGCAATCTCCGCCGCCTCAGCCGCAACGAACTCAACGCGCAGGCGGGCTCGCTCGACATGCCGCGCGACGCGGTGTGGGGGCTCAACCGCACGAGCGGGAATTACGACTATCATATCGAGACCGCGCTCGACGCCCAAGGCTACTACCGCAAGGACGACGCCGACGGCTACTTCGTGTTCGCCGATCTCATGGGCGTTACCGCGTTCAACAGGGCGCGCGGCGACGAGTTCTCCGTTTCGCAGTACGCGGTCAACGGCGACTTCAACTACAACACGACGGACGACAAGGACGACCCCGCCTACGATTCCGCAGAGGACGATACGGACGCCATCACGAATTATGCGCGCGCGGCGAACAACTCCCGCCTGTACGGGCTCACCGTGGTTACCGAGGATCTCAAAGAGATGCTCAACAAGCTCGCGCGGTCCGTCAAGGGCGCGGCGGCGAACGAGAACAGCTGGCTCGAATTCTGCATCTACTTCGAGCACTTCGGAAACGATCCGCAGGATACGGGATACAACACGGCGGAGAAAAACCCCGTGCTCGGGCTCATGTTTGAAACGGCTTACGAGACGACGATCTCGGAAGAGAAGGGGTACGTTCCCTCGACCTCGGTGACCGGAGACGCGCAGTACTTCAACGAAGTTGTCTACGACCGCATGCTCGTTCCGAGAGGGCTCTATTACAAGATCCAACCCGCCAAGAGCGGCGTTTACAGGATCAAGACGCACAGCAAGACGGACGTGGACACCATGCTCTGGCTGTACGAGGACGACGGGAGCATCAACGGAAAACTGCTCCTCGAAACGGACCAGCAGCTCGAAGACGCGGAGAACGACTTCGACGCGGTGCTCACCTACTATTTTGAACAGCGCGAGGAGCCCTATTACGTTTCGGCGGCGCTCGCGGATATGGGCATCCGCAACAGTTTCACGCTCACCGTGGAATATCTCGGCGAGAGCTACTTCTCGTGGCAGTACGCCTCGCGCGAATACGCGACGTACGACGAGGAGCAGGGGATCGATTCCCTCGTCTCGCTCATGAGCATCTATCCCATAGAGTACGAGGGCAAATATTACGACGCGCTCCGCAACGAGGACGGAAGCGTCTACGTGGACAACGACGGATACCGCTATCCCAACCTCAACGATCCCATCTACATCGATCTCGTCAACAGCACGCATTTCAGCTTGCAGACCTCCATCGAGGACGTGCTCGTCATGCAGAAGGTGGAAGGGAACCGCGGGATCTTGCGCAGGGTGCAGCAGTACATCGACTATACGTTCAAGTACAGTTCCATCTACGATGCGGAAAATCGCCAACTCCGTCTCGACTGGGCGGAGCGGTACGATATCGCAAGCACGCTCGAAGCGGCGGCGGGCAAGACGCTCACCGCGGACGACCGCGCGCTCTATATCGAAAATCTCCTCACGTCGTACGGCGATATGGATATCTCCGCGCAGGATTACGATGATCTTGTGAACGCGGCGACGTTGCAGGACATCGTGGATATCCTCGCAGGGTATATGAACGCCTTCGATTTCCGCGACTATACGTTTGCGACGAACGTCGACGCATCGCGCAAGCAGGACTATACGGCAAGGGTCACCCAGCTCGTGGCGAGCGCAAATGCGGGCGAAGGGAGCGCGCCCTTAAATCTGCCCGCAGGCGTCGATTACGACAAGTATTACAGCGGCGCGGGCGCGTGGGCGGGAAGCCCCCGCAACAGAGGCTCGCTCGAAGTTACGTCCGAGATCGCGAACATCTTCGACCTGTACGCCAAGCGGTACGGCTGGGAAAATCTCGAATACGACTGGATGCGCCTGTGCTTCCATTACAAGTTCATCGGGTCTTACACGAACTATCTCAAATGGTGCGCCGCGCCCGAAGGCGACGATGCGCCGCCGCAGGAATTCCTCGACCGCATCGAGCAGGCGAAAGCGTAACAAAACGAAAAGGAGAGCGATCGCTCTCCTTTTTTCGTGCGCCGAAAAATATTTATGCGTATTCGGACGAATAAATTCGGAAAATCCGCAAAAAAGAGGGGGCGGAAACAAATTTTTATCCGTTTATCACGCAATTTAATTGCCGTCCGTCTTTTTTTGTGCTAAAATAGGGGAACATAAAAGAGGAGAGAGAACGGAATGAAATCTTTCACCAAAAAACTTTTAATACTTTTTGCCTTGTTTGCGGCGACCCTCGGCATGGCGATCTTCGCGGCGTGCGACGGCGATGAAGAGAACGACGGTCCGGATCCCAACTCGTTCACCGTCTATGTCAAGGACGAGACGGGCGCCGCCGTTACGGGCGTGCGCGTCCAGCTCTGCGAGATCGGCGAAGGCGCCGTGTGCTACAACGGCGTCAATGTGGACGAAAACGGGAAGGCGGTCGTCGGGCTCCCGAACGCGAGCAATCGGCTCGTCGTGCACATTCAGGACATCCTCGACTATTATTCGTACGAGGAAAAGGAGATGAACCGCGGAGAGGAACTCACCGTTACGCTCGTCGAGAACAAACCGCAGAGCGGCAACGGCACGGCGACGTTCAAACAGGGGCTCGGCGAGACGAGCAACCAGTTCGAGAATGTAGATAACTTCTATGCGGTTACGCAGGGTTCCTACCGCGTCCGCGTGTCCTCTTTGGGGCAGTGGGTGTACTTTGCGTTCCAAGCGGGGCAGACGGGCGTGTACCGCGTGTCCTCTACGGGAACGGCGGACGCCAAGGTGCGCGAGTTGCAGGGTTCGGTCGCAACGGGTGTATGGGACATGGGCGACGGCACGGCGCAGGACCCTTACGGCAACGACAACCGCTCCGAGAGCGATAAGAACTTCCGCTACGAATTTGAGGTGGACAGCTCCAACATGCAGCAGTCGGGCGGCGTCGTCTACTTCGGCGTTACCGTGATGGACGAGGCGAGCCTCAATGTCGATTTCTGCATCACCTTCGTTCGCCGCGGCAACCTCGAACCGCAACCGCAGTATACGGTCAATGCTCTGCTTGCAGAGCAGCTCTTGCAGGCGGGCGATCCCCGCGTGGAGGCGAGGGAAGCGTCCATCACCGAATGGGACGGAGAGGGCAACCAGTCCACCCGCACGATCACCGTGCAGGGATATAAGAACCCCGCCACGAACACGACGGTGCTGAAATCCGCGCACGGCTTCGCGGGATTGAATGCGAAAGTCGCGCTCAACCCCGCAGATAATATTTACTACCTGTCGTCCGACGGGACCGCGGCGGACGGACCCATGCTCGTCGTCCATTTCGGCGGGGAAGGGGACGGGCTCGGCGAGGACGAGAGCGGTTCGACGTCCGCCACGAGCGGCGTGCCGCCCTTCACCGCGAGCTTCTGGGCGATGGCGCAGTCCCAGTCGTTCTCCTACGTCGATCCCGAAGACCCCTACACGTTCTATTCGTACACGAACACGGGCGAGAACGGCGAGTTTTCCTTCATGCATTCGTACGCGCTCGTGTGCAACAACGACGGCGTGTATCCGCTCACCGAGGAGTTGAAGAACTTCCTCGATCATTACACTTCTTCGCAGTCCTTCCTGAACAACGGCATGGAGAGCCAGTATCTGCCCCTGTTTGAAGCGGCGGGCGCGGGTCCCGAACAGTACTTCTTGTGGTTCTGCTCCGTCTATGCGGACGGCTCGCAGAGCAACGCTTACCGCCTCACTTCCGCGACGAACACCGTCTCCGCAAAGGCGAGCGGCGAAACGTATTTTGAATACCGTCCCACCGCGGCGGGCAGCTATACTTTCACCGTAACGCTCACGGGCGAAGCGACGATCACCGTCGGCGGGCAGACCCATCAGACCACGGGGGGAACGGTAACGTTCACGTGCGCGATAGAGGATACCAGAAACTACACGAGCTTCTCCATTGCGCTCACGGGCGCGAGCGCGGACGCGGACGTTACGGTCGCGGTCGCGGCGGCGGGATAAACCGCTTTCGGACAAAAATCAAAGGGAGGCGCAAACCGCCTCCCTTTTTCATGCCGTTTTTTCCGTTTATTCTCCGCGCGCGATGCGGACCTGTTCGGTGAGTTCCGCATAGGAGAGCGGACCTTGGCGGATGAAGGAGATCGTTCCCTCCGTGTCGACGATGATGGTGATGGGCCATGCGTCCTTGCCGCCGAGGAGCGCGAACGTCTCGCAGACGTCGTCCGAAATATCCGAGGTACCCTTGTCGTCGATATTGTCCTGCGCGAACGTGAGGGTGTATTCTCCCCATTCCTGCGTTTCGATGATGAAATCGGGCACGCTGGGCACGTCCTTGATCCCTTGGACCGCGAGGATCGTGATATCGGGATTTTCCTTCTGTACGCGCTCGAAGTGGGGAATTTCCGCGATGCACGGTCCGCACCACGTCGCCCAGAAGTTGACGACGACGACCTCGCCGCGGTGCTCGGAGAGCGTGAACGTATCTTCGAGCAGATCGTACGTTCCGCTTTGATCGTAGCCGTATGTACGGATCGTAAAGTCGGGGCAGGGCGCGCCGACCGCGACCTCCGCCCGCGATTCCTCCTCCGCGAAGAAGTTAAAGTACACGATCGCGCCGAAAAGGAGCGCGAGCGCGGCGATCCACGCGCAGAGTTGGATCCAGAATGACGCGGACTTTTTGCGCTTTGCGGGCGCCGCCGTTTGGGGCGCGGGCGCCCTTTCGGAGACGGCGATCTCCGTTTCGGGGGTCTGCGCCAGGGCTTCCGCGCGGACGGTCTCCGCCGTCGCCACGCCGCCGAGCAGGGAAGCGAGCGGCTTTTCCTCCGCAACGGGACCCTCCGCGGCTTCCACCGCGTTCTTATGGAGGGAGAATCCCGAACCCTTCCAACGGATCGCCTTTGCGGGGCAGACGTCGATACATTCGCCGCAGTTGATGCACTCGTGGTCGCCCACGCGCTTGATGTCCATCTTGCAGTGCGCGATGCAGAGCCCGCAATCCGTGCACTTGTTCTTATCCAGCTTTACGCCGATGAGCGCGATTTTATTGAAGAAGCCGTACAGCGCGCCGAGCGGGCAGAGGAAGCGGCAGAACGCGCGGAACACGAACACGCACGCGACGACGATCGCCGCCATCAGCGCGAATTTCCACGTGAACAGCGGACCGAGCATCGCGAAATAATCCGCGTTGTTCGCGTTGGACAGAAGCCCCACGCCGCCGCCGAACGTTCCCGCGGGGCAAATGTATTTGCAGAACGCGGGGATGGCGATGGGCGCGCCGCTCAAACTGTACATCAGCGGGATCGCGATGACAAAGACGATGAGAATAACGTATTTGAGGTAGGAGAGCACGCGGGTATAGCGGCTCTTTTTGAGTTTGGGCGTCTTGATCTTGTACAGAAGTTCCTGTCCCAGCCCGACGGGGCAGAGGAAGCCGCAGATCGTGCGCCCCAAGAGGAGCCCGAAGAGGAGAATGATGCCGATCATGAGGAAGGGCGTTCTGGTCCCCGAGGTCGCGAGCGCGTTTTGGAGCGCGCCGAGCGGGCATGCGCCGACCGCGCCGGGGCACGAGTAGCAGTTGAGCCCGGGCACGCAGGCATATTTCGTGGAGCCCTTATAGATGTTCCCCGTAAAATATCCCTTGAAGTTGGCGTTATAGAGAAGCGCGGCGTAGATCTGGATGAGTTTGCGCCGATACCGTTTGTACCAAAATTTTAATTTTTCGCCTATCTTTTTCATATCAACCCAACCCGATGCATTCCGTGCAGATCCTGATCGCCTTGTTCAGAACGTCGTCCGCCCCGCCGTTGAGCGCGCCGAGCACGATGAACGCGACCGCGACGGCGAATACGGCGATACGGATGAGAAGGACGGCGATCTCTTCCCCGCGCTCGGAAACCGCGAGAAAAGGTTTTGCCGCGGGCGCGGCGGCAATGCCGCCGCGGGCGACGGCTTGTTTGACATAGCCGAGTTCCCGCTTTACCGAAAATCCCTCGTAGGCAGTCGCCCCCATGCAGCCGAGCAGGGCGATGCCCACCCACGGCATCACGTTTTTCAGCATGGCGAGCGTGTTGGCGTTGATGACCTTGTTTATCTCTTCCCCCGCCGCGGAGACGAGCGAATAGTGCGCCGTGTCGAACACGTAAAAGAGGGTCGCCACGGCCGCCGCGAGGCACAGGAGAAGGGCGCATGCCCAAACGAGGAGGCGCATCCGCTCGTGATAGCGCACCATGTGCGAAGCCTGTTGGAAGTCCTCGCCCTTTCCCTCCGCGGGCATCCGCTTTTTGAGGCGGGCGAGCGTCTTTTTATTGTCCGGCAGGGCGCGCAGTTTTTCTTTTACGGGGAATATGACGGAAAGCAGGAACCCCGCGACGATCGCCGCCGCCCAGATCCCCGTGAACACGAGGGGGAGAATGAGGTGATCCCATACGATCTCCCGCGAAAAATGTCCGACGCCGTAGTAAATTTCGGCGACTTCCACGATATAGAGAATGCCCACGACGAACGTGAGAACGCCGAGCGCGATACCGTAATAAAGCCGTATCTTTTTGGCTTTATCCATTTCGCGAACCTCCTTTGCGCGCGCGCAAGCGCGCTTTCCACACCATTATAATATACATGCGCCGTTTCGTCAAGCATTTCTTTTTTTCGCACGGAAATTTCACAGGCTTCCCCGCTTGACATTTTTCGGCGGAAAAGGTATAGTAGGGGAGAGGAAAACGAACCATGGACAGAGAAAGATACCAAAGATATCTCTCCGCGCTCAAAGCGGAACTTTTGCCCGCGATGGGTTGCACGGAGCCCATCGCCGTCGCCTACTGCGCGGCGCTCGCGCGAGATGCGCTCGGCGCGCTTCCCTCCCGCGTGGAGATCTCCGTGAGCGGCAACATTCTCAAAAACGTGAAGAGCGTCGTCGTGCCCAATACGGGCGGCATGCGCGGCGTGAAAGCCGCCGCCGCGGCGGGGATCGTCGCGGGGGACGCCTCCCGCAAGCTCGAAACGCTCTCGGACATTTCGGACGAGCAGTTCGCGGAGATCGCCCGCTTTTTGCAGAATACGGAGATCTCGCTCTCCCGCATGAACAGCCGCCGCATCTTCGATATCGGCGTGCGCGTCTTTTGCGGGGAGGACGAGGCGTACGCCCGCATCGAAGGGCACCATACCAACGTCGTCCGCCTCGAAAAGAACGGCGTCGCGCTCGTTGCGGACGAGGAGATCGAGGAGGGCGTCGAGGAGGAGAACGGCTTTTCCGTAAAGGAGATCTGCGAGTTTGCGGAGTGCGTCGATCTCGCCGATATCCGCGAATGCGTGGGGCGGCAAATCGCCTACAATACCGCGATTTCGCAGGAGGGGTTGAAAAACGACTACGGCGCGCGGGTCGGGAAAGTGCTCCTCTCCGCGTTCGGGGACGGCGTGCACAACCGCGCGCGGGCGAGCGCGGCGGCGGGTTCGGATGCCCGCATGAACGGCTGCAATCTGCCCGTCGTCATCGTCTCGGGGAGCGGCAACCAAGGCATCACCGCCTCCGTTCCCGTGCTCGTCTATGCGCGGGATCTGGGCGCGTCCGAGGAAAAGACGTACCGCGCCGTCGTGCTCTCCGACCTCATCACCATTCACTTGAAGGCGGGCATCGGCAGGCTCTCCGCCTACTGCGGCGCGGTGAGCGCGGGGTGCGGCGCGGGCGCGGGCGTCTGCTACCTTTTGGGCGGCGGATACGAGGAGATCGCCCATACCGTCGTCAATGCGCTCGCCATCGATTCGGGCATCGTCTGCGACGGCGCAAAGTCGAGCTGTGCGGCGAAGATCGCCTCCGCGGTGGAGGCGGGGCTTCTCGGCATGGAGATGGAGCGCAGCGGCAGCCGCTTCGTCGGCGGGGACGGCATTGTCGAGGAGAGCGTGGAGCGCACCATCCGCAACGTGGGCGACCTCGCCCGCAACGGCATGCGCTCGACGGACGAGGAGATCATCCGTCTCATGATCCGCACGAAATAGCGGCGCGAGCACGCATATTTTTGCATAAATTCATAAGTAATTTATAAAAACGGTCCGAGAAGGTTATAAGTTTCTTTTTTCTGTGAAAATTAGGAGAAGAGAGGGGAAATAACTTGCAAAAAATCGGGCGTTGTGATAGGATAGAAATGCTGTATTCTATCCTATTATAATGTCCGTGCGTGCGCGTACGCGCAGAGCGGACCGCAAAAAGAAGAAATTATCCCGTGGATAACAGGAGGACAACATGAACATCAAAGCGAGAAAATACTCCGTGCGCGCCCTTTCCGTCGCCCTTGCGGCGTTTTTGGGCGCGGGGATCGCCGTATCTTTCCCCGAAGGGAGCGCTTCCGCGAACGGCAGCGTCGCCGCGGCGCGCCCCGCGGTGGAGGACGTAACGGGCAAAGTGAGCACGGACGAAATCCGCATGAAATATCTCAATACCGACCTCGTGAGCAAGAACGTGCTCGCGCCCGAGGCGGAGCGGTGGATCGTCGTCGACTTCGGCGGGACGAGCGTCATGGACGAATACCTCGGAAAGAAAACCGCGGGAACGTTTGCGGAATACGCCGCGACGACGGAGGCGCACAATCTCACCGTCGCGCTCGAACGCAAGCATAAGAACTTCCTCAACGAGCTCTCCGCGAAGGGCATCTCCTACGAGTGCAAGTATTCGTACACTTCGCTCATGGACGGCGTCGCAATCAAGATCAAGAACCGAGATTTCGACACCGTGCAGGGCATGGAGGGCGTCTCCTCCGCGTTCTATTCGGAGGCGTACGCCTCGCCCGCCGCGGTGGACAACAACGCGAACGCCTATGCCTCGGGCATTTACGATTCCAGCTCCGTGAAGGGCGAGCCCTACAACGTGCAGGGCGAAGGAATGGTCGTCGCCATTCTCGATACGGGGATCGATCATACGCACGCGGCGTTCCAGAATTACGACGAGATCGCCGAGCTCGACGGGATCTGGACGGAGAACACTGTCAAAGATCACCTCGCGAATACCGCGGCGGCGACTTCGACCCGCGGGCTCTCCGTCGATCAGGTGTACTACAATGCGAAAATTCCCTTCGCCTACGACTATTCGGACGACGACCCCATCGTGTTCCCCTCCTATTCGACGCACGGCACGCACGTCGCCGGCATCGTGGCGGGCAGGGACGATTCCAAGTACGTAAACGCCGATAAGACGCAGACGTTCATCGGCGTCGCGCCCATGGCGCAACTCATGATCTGCAAAGTGTTCACCGACGATCCCGACAGCCCGATGCTCGGCGGTGCGGACGAGGTGGATATCATCGCCGCGCTCTCCGACTGCGTGGAGATGGGCGTGGACGTCATCAACATGTCGCTGGGAACGAGCGCGGGCTTCTCCATTCCCGCCGAAGTGGACAATGTGAAGAACGTCTACGGCAAGATCGAGAAGGCGGGCATCAGCCTCGTCGTCGCGGCGAGCAACGAGTACAGCGCGGGCACGGGCGGCGGCTACGGCACCAACCTTACGACCAACCCCGATTCGGGCACGGTCGGCTCTCCCTCCACCTATTCGTCCGCGCTCTCCGTCGCGTCCATTCAGGGCGCGAAGTCCCGCTACTTCCTCGTGGGGGCGACGGCGGACGAGACGCAGGCGGAGAGCGTCGTGATGACCGAATGCTCGGACGGGCACGGCAATCCCTACGACTTCATGCAACAGCTCTACGACATGACGGGAGAGGGGGGCGTTCTCGAAGACGCCGTCTCGCAGGACGGTTCTCTCACCCTTCCCTATGTCGTGATCGGCGGCGTGGGGCGCGCCCAACAGTACACGTCGAGCATTCAGCGCCAGCTCGCGCAGACGCCCACCATCGCGCTCGTGCGGCGCGGCGACATCACGTTCGCGGAGAAGGTGGACTATGCGAAGGCGGCGGGCGCGATCGCCTGTATCATCTACAACAACGTTTCGGGCGAGATCCGCATGTCCCTCGGCGACGCTTTGGATCCCATCCCCACCTGCTCCATCGGCTTGGACGACGGCAATCTTCTCCTCTCGAACGCGAAGAGCGGCAAGGGGCAGATCACCTTCTCGCCGAGCTTTCAGGCGGGACCGTTCATGTCCGACTTTTCGAGCTGGGGTCCCACGCCCGACTTGAAGTTGAAACCCGAGATCACCGCGCACGGCGGGGAGATCCTCTCCTCCGTCCCGGGCGGTTACGATACGCAGAGCGGCACCTCGATGGCGTCCCCCAACATGGCGGGCGCGGTCGCCCTTCTCCGCCAGTACGTGCAGAAAAACCACGCGGGCTGGACGGCTGTCCAGGTGCGGGATTTCACCAACCAGCTCCTCATGAGCACGGCGACGATGGCGCTCAACGAAGAGGGCAATCCCTATTCGCCGAGAAAGCAGGGCGCGGGGCTCGGCGGCATCAAAGCGGCAATGGACACGGAGGGGTATCTCACCGTGAAGAGCATTCCGGGCACCACGCACATTACGGGCGAGTCCCCGGATTCCGATTTCGATTACGATACGTTCGATAAGACGGGCACGACGGAGGCATACCGCAGCAGCGACGCCGTCGTCTCCGACAAAGTGAAGGTGGAATTCGGCGACGATCCCACCCGCTCGGGTCTCTACGATATGACCTTCGAGGTCCACAACCTCAAATCGTACGACGTGCGCTATACGCCCGCCTTTTACGTGATGACGGAATCGCTGTCCAGCGACGGCATCACCGTCGCGGAGAAGGCGCGCATGCTCGATCCCGATATCGAGCTGTACGTGAACGGCGAAAAGCGGAACACGGAGGAAAAGATCTCCGTTCCCGCGAGCGGAACGGTAACCGTCCGCGTCGTCATCTCCCTCTCGGGGAAGGATAGGGACTATATCGAGAGCACGTTCAAAAACGGCATGTATGTCGAAGGGTTCGTCCGCCTCGAAGCGGAAGGGGGGAGCGGCAACGTCTCCACCGTCGATCTCGGCATTCCCTTCCTCGCGTTCTACGGCGACTGGACGGATTCGCCCATCTTCGACTACACCATCTATGAGATCGCGGCGAGCGAACAGGACAAGACGATCGAGGAGCAGGATAAGCTCAAAGCGCAGGCGGAATCCACCCGTCCGCTCGGGCTGTATTGGGATGCGCAGTACGTCATCCCGCTCGGCTCCTACCTCTACGACGTGTCTCCCTTCGACGTCGAGCTCTTCCCCGACGAGAAGAAGGCGGCGATCTCCACGTTCGACGACACGTCGTCCCGCTCCATCTATGAACTTTATATGATCTCGGCGGGGCTCATGCGCAACGCGAAGCATTTGCGCATCACGATACGGGATACCGAGACGGGCTCGCTCGTCTATGACAGCGTGCGCGAGAACGTCGGGAAATCGTACGCGATGGGCGGCACCGTGCGCGGCGCGAACGTCCGTCTGGAACTCCGCCCCACCGAATGGGGGCTCACGGGCAACACCGTGTACCGCCTTGAAATGAAGGCGGAGCTGGACTATCCCGTCGCCGAGGGCAAACAGGTCCCCAAGGATACGTTTACGTTCGACTTTACCGTCGATACGGAGAGCCCTTCGTTCAGGGATTACCGCGTCCGCTACGAGCCGTACACCGACAGCGCGAACGTAACGCGGTACAGGATCTATCTCGACGTCGACGTCAGCGACAACCAGTACGTCATGGACGGCATGCCGTGCTACCTGCGCGACATGGAAGGGGAATACGAGTACGAATACGATCCCGAAACGGGGCGCTACACGCCGCATCAGGCGCAACAGCTCTCCCTTCTCACGGAATATCCCATTCCCTGCTACGGCGGGAAGGGCGCGACGAGCACGCTCTCCTTCGAGATCACCGATTATTACGATCAGATGGTCCGCCGCGAGGGGGTCTTCTCGGACGGCGTCTACTTCGCGATCGAAGACTACGCGATGAACCAGAGCGTGTACATCTTCGACATCACGCAGGCGAAGGGCTTTACCGAGGATCTCGTTACGCTCGGCGAGGACAACAAGTTGCACTTCCTCGAAACGAGGACGGGCGCGCGTCCCGACGAAACGCCCTTCACGTACAACGCGTACTCCCTCACCATCGCGCAGTACGAGAGCTATAACGTCGTCGTCAACACGACGCGCGACGGCGTCGCCGATCCCAACCTCGCGGGCGCGGTGGAGGTCGTAACGAACGGGTCCTCCTCCCTCCTTGCGACGAAGGGGCACGAAATATTCGCATTCGGTTCGGGCGGCACGGAGACGCTCGACGTCGTGATGGACGTCCCCGTTTCCATAGGCGAAACGCAGAGCACACAGCGCATGGTGGTGGCGCAGATCGTCGTTACCGTACAGGGCACGCCGCGCGCGGCGCCCGTGCCCGAGAGCGTCGATCTCGAACCCGTGTTCGACGCGCAGATGCAATATAATACGCTCTCGTCCAATACGCTCGAACTCAATCCCGGACAGGAAGTTACCTTCGAGCCCACCGTTTCGCCGTGGTATTGCGCCTATGTGAACGATTACACCTATTCGTACAGCGTAACGAACGACGTCGCGACGGTTACCGCCGAGGGGACGCTCCATGCCGAAAAGCGCGGCAGGACGACGCTCCGCGTCTCGGTGAACGGGCTTGCGCGCGTTACCCGTTCCATCGTAGTCAACGTCAACAACGAGTACGATGTGGACGGCTATAACCTGCTCCACTTCTACGGCGACGGGGAGGACGGCGAAGTCATCGTCCCCGAGCGCTACAACATCATGACGATGTCCGAGCAGGCGTTCCAGTTCAACAAGACCATCCGCCGCGTAACGTTGCCCTTCGGGCTCACGCAGATCCCGGAGGAGGCATTCCGCGGCTGCGAGAACCTCGAATACGTGTTCATTCCGCAGAGCGTTACCTTCATCGGCGAAGCGGCGTTCGCGGGCTGTGCCAATCTCTCCGAAGTGGAGTTCGGGCTGTATACGGACGAGATCGATCCGAGCGTTACGGGCGTCGGCGCGGTCGCGCTCGGCAGAAACTGCTTCCGCAACTGTACGTCGCTCGAAACGATCGTAAACGCCGCGAGCATCGCGACGGCGTACGATTACGCGTTCAGCGGCTGTACGTCCCTCCGAGAGATCGATATCAGCGGACTGCGCGTCGCGGGAACATCCGTATTCGGCACCGCGCCGGGCACCCGCGTGGGCGCGGACGGACAGGTGGAATACGGCTGGGGGCTCATCGAGGAATCGGAGGCATCGGGGGTCGTAACCGTAAAGACGAGCGAGCACACCGTGCTCGGACCGTACATGTTCCGCGGTTGCAGATCGCTTGCGCACGTCGGCACGCCGAAGGGCGGCGACGAATATGTTCTCGAAATGCCCCGCTTCGAGGAGGGCGTGTTCGAGGGCTGCGCCGCGCTGCAAAACGTGGCGTTCGGCGATCAGAACGTCTACTACTTCGGCGCGTACCTCTTCCACGGCGACCCCGCGCTCTCGTCCATCACTCTCCCCGCGGGAAGTTACGAAGTCGGCGCGAGTGCGTTCGAGGGCTGTGAAACGCTCACGACGGTGACGCTCCGAGAGAACACCGAGGTCCTCGCGTTCGGCAGGAACGCGTTCCGCAGCTGTCAGGCGCTCGGCGCGTTCGCGATCACGGGCTCCAACGCGCACCACAGCGTGGACGAAAACCATATCTTGTACACCGCCATCGAGGGCGGAAAGAGGCTGGACGAGGTGCCCGTAACGTTCGAGGGCAGCGTAACGCTCTCCGCGGACGTGAAGGAGATCGGCGCGGGCGCGTTTGCGCGCAGAAACATCGACGAGTTCGACGCCGCCGCGCTCACGGAAATCGGCGCGTACGCCTTTGAGGGGTGCACGTCGCTCACGTCGGTTACCCTTCCCGAGACGATGACCGTTCTCAACGCGGGCGTATTCTACGGCTGTACCGCGCTCGATACCATCAACCTCGACGCCGTCGTAACGGTGGACGAATATGCGTTCTACGGCTGTTCCTCGCTCACGGGCACGCTCTCGCTCCCCGTGGCGGAGAATATTTATGCGAACGCCTTCAACGGCACGGGGTATACCTCCGTCTCGGCGGACGCGCTTCAAGGCGTGGGCGTGCGGGCGTTTGCGAACACCGAGCTCACGGGCGCGGTCTCCCTTCCGGGGACGACGCTTATCGACTCGTTCGCGTTCTTCGGCAGTAATAAGATCACATCCGTCTCCCTCGGCGCGATCGCGCGCATGGGCAACTTTGCTCTCGCGGGGATGGAGGGTTTGAAAACGCTCCGCTCCACCGCGTCTACGCCTGCGGTCTCCCTTGCGGACGGCGCGACGACGATCGGCGCATACGCCTTTAACGGGAGCTATCCCGCGCGGGTATCTCTGCCCGATTCCATCCGCACGATCGGCGCGTATGCGTTTGCGGAGCCCGCCTATATCTCGGGCGACGCCACGGGGCACCCGGAGAGCATAGGACTTCGCACCCTCGAAATCCGCGGAAACGGCGTTGCGACCGACCTCATTGTCGGCGACAGCGCGTTTGAAAACTGCTACTACCTGCAAATCGGCGCGGACACGCTCTCGGGGACCGTTTACATCGGCAGACAGGCGTTCATGCGCGACGAGAGCAGAAGCGGCGCGCTCCGCGACGCACGTCCGCTCGCCGCGTCCGGGACGACGCTCGTCATCGGCGCGGATACGATCGGCGCGGGCGCGTTCATCAACACGGGGCTCACGTCCATCCGCCTCACGAGCGACGCGGACCGCACGGGCAACGCGAACGGAACGGGCGATTCGCTCATTCTCGGCACGGAGGCGTTCCGCGACAACGAGCTCACGGAAGTTACCATTCCCGCGGCGTTGTGCAATACGCTCTTCGAGGACGTCCAACAGTATCACAGCCTCAACGGCAAAGATCTCGACCGCCGCGGCAAATACAGCGCAACGTTCGGCGGCGGCGTGTTCGGCGCGAACAGCTCGCTCCGCTCCATCAACGTGGAGGGGGACGGCGTGTTCTTCTCCGAGGACGGCGTGCTCTACTCCCGCGCGGAGGACGGCTTCGTGCTCGAACAGTACCCCGCGGGCAAGGTCGGCACGAGCTATTCCGTGAAGGTCGGCACCGTCCGCATCGCCTACGGCGCGTTCTACGGCGCGAGGAACCTCACCGAAGTGCACATTCCTTACACCGTCCGCACGATCGGCGCGTATGCGTTCTTCCTTGCGAACAACCTCGTCGATTACTACTTCGAGGGCGTGGATGCGCCCGTGCTCGAATGCCCGTATGCCGACGACGTCATCTTCCAGACGGAGGAATATTATCCGCTTTGGCAGTACGGCATGTACTATTCGCAGTTCCGCGACTACTGGGTGACGGCGGCGTACTATGAACTCGGGATCGTGTTGCACCGTCCCGAGAACGGCAAAGGGTACGACGATCTCTCCGTCGTGTGGGCATCATATTTCAACAACGGCGGGGACGGCGCAATCCTCACGGAGTACGCTGCCGATACGAACACGAAGGATACGATCGCGGGGATCGAGGGATTGCCCACGGCGGCGGAGATCCGCCAAGCCATCGACGCGATTGCCGATGCGGCGGCAAAGAGGACGGAGATCGGGCGCATCAGCCTCGAACAGGTCCGGCCCGTCCGCATAAAGCTGAACGCCATTACGGATGCGCGCCAGCTCGCCTTTGTCTCCGCGGAGCTTCGTTCCAAGTTCCTCGCGGTGGAGGCGGAAGTGCGCGCCATCAAGGCGGAGCTCGGCATTCCCGCGGCGCTCGTCTCCCTCGACGTTACTTCCCTTCCCAAGACGGAATACTTCGTGGGCGAGACCTTCGATCCTACGGGCATGACGATCACCGCCGTGTACGACGATCTTTCCCGTTTGGACGTTACCGATTACACGCTGTCCGTTACGGGCGCGCTCACCGAGGACGACCATGAAGTCGTCATCTCTTACGGCGGGCTTACCACGGTCGTGCGCATCAGCGTCTCGCCCCGCGAGGGCACGGATGCGGAGGGCGGCGGCGGAGACGACGCGCTCTACATCGCGCTCGGCGTCGTGGGCGGCGTTGTCGTGCTCGGCGCGGCGGGGGCGGTCGCGGCGGTGCTCCTTCTCAAAAAGAAGCGCGCGAAGGCGGCGGGAAGCGAGCGCGAAGCGCATTCCGAAGAACAGTCCGCCGAACAGCCTTCCGAGGACGCGTCCTCAACGCCCGAGGAAAAAGATACGGGAAAAGACGAATAAATTTGTAAAAATCCCGCCGCGGGGAGGGACAATTTCCCGCGGCGGGGTCAAAATCGTTGACAAAAAGCCTTGTTACAAGGTATAATGAAAAAATCACGGAAGCCTACGGGAGCATGCCATGAGCAGGAAATGGTTGAAAGCAACGCTGATCGCATTGATCGCCGCGACGATGTGCGCGGGGATCTGCGCATGCGCCGCTCAAACGGAAGCGCCTTACGATTATACGGTAACGTTCAGTTATAATTTGTTTACATGGGACGAAGAGAGCAAGACGTGGCAGGATACGCGCCCGCCCGAGCATTTGGGCGTTTTGGCGAGCGATCCCTATCTTCTCCAACCCGGGGCGGACAGCAAGTGGCCCGTGGAGGCGTTCGAGCGGGAATATGTGGGAAGCTGGCATCTGCCCGAGACGGACGAGGCGGGCGAGCCGCTCCGCAACGAGGACGGCACGGTAAAGCTCGGCAGGGCGTGGGATTTCAAGGAAGACCGCGTCGAGGGCGACACAACGCTCTATGCCGCCTATCTGAACAAGCCCCGCATTCTCGTCATGGACGGGGAGAACGTCGTGAAAGAATATCTCGGCATGCCGGGCACGACGCGTCGCCGCCCGGATGAGATCGACGATCCGTCCGTTGAGAACAAGACGTTTTACGATTACTATGCCGATCCCGACTTCACCGAAAAATACGAATGGAATTACACCTTCGAGGCGGGCAAGGACGAGATCGTCTATGCGAAATTTTTGAACGGCATATGGAAGATCGTGGATACGCCGTCGGAGTTCAACAGCGCGCTGGCGGGCAGCAACAAAGTCTATGTAGACGCGGATATCACGTTCACCGCCGAGACGCCCTACGTCCCCAATAAGATGTATAGGGGCGAGCTGGACGGGCAGGGGCACACGCTCTTCGGGATCGACGTCATCGTCGAGGGGAGCCAAAATACTCGGAACATCGGCGTACTGTTCAACGAACTCTCCGCGAGCTCCTATGTGCACGACATCACGTTCAGCGGCGTCCGCGCGACGTTTAAAACGGGGATCGCCGCCAGCCTCTATCGGGTCTCCCTCGTCGCGCACAAGGCATACGCGGGCGCGCGTATCGAAAATGTCACCGTTACGGGCGAGATCGTACAGGGAGACATCGGACCCGCGGAGCATATCGCATATTCCCAAGATATCTGCGAAAACGAAGCGACGGAGACGTCGTTCGATGTTACGTCGACCGTTCCGCCGAACATCGGGTAAGCAAAACCGAGAAAATCAAGGAGAAAAAAATATATGAAAAAACAAGGCAAAATCGTCTGTATCGCAACCGCCGCGGTGCTTGCCCTCTCGGGCGCGAGCGTGTTCGTCGGTTGTGCGTCCCAGGAAGCGGATCCCGAACAGCGTCCCTTCGTGATGGCGATCCAGGAGCCCGACCGCGTGTTCAACCCCTTCTTTGCCACCTCGCAATATGACTCCAACATTCTTCAATGGACGCAGTTGAGCATGTTCGCCACCGACGAAAACGGCAACCTCGTCTGCGGCGAGGACGAAGCGTGCGTCGTGAAGGATTACACGTCGTGGCATACCAACGAGGAGAACGGCGAGGACGATACGGGGTATACCTACTATCAGATCGCCATCAAAAACGGCATCAAGTTCTCGGACGGCGAGCCGCTCACGATCAAGGACGTCTTGTTCAACCTCTACGTCTATCTCGATCCCGCGTACACGGGCTCGGCGACCGTCTACTCCACCAAATTCGAGGGGCTCGAAGCGTACCGCACCAACGGACAGTATACGACTTCGAGCGGCATGACGCAGTTTGAAGAAGGCTTCATAGACGACGCGAACGACAGGATCGAGCTGCTTGCGGAATATGTCTACGATCACGGCATCGCGCCCCTGGACCATGAGTCCCTCAATACGAATTGGGACGAGGTCCAAACGGTGAACGGACAGCAGACCACGGTCGGTGAGATCGCGATCAAGGACTATGAGACGACCAAAACGAAGTTCCGCGAGGAACTCGTGCGCGACTACACCTCCACGGTGACGGGGATGGAGACGTATTACGACTGGGGCTTTAAGCAGCCTTGGCAGCCCTTCCTGTTCAACGACGGGCAGATGAGCGAGCTCCTCGAAGAGACGTCGCCCGGTAGCGGCATCTATAAAAAGGACGAAAACGGCAACTATATCTTCGACGAGGACGGCGACGTGGTGGCGTTGCAGGAGAGCCTCGACGCCTATCTCGAAGAACATGCGAACGAGGCGACGGAGGACGTGCTCACGCAGAACTGGGCGGTCGATTACGTGTTCAACGGCTATTTCTCGCCGCTGTACACGGGTACGGAGCAGATCGAGCACACGATCGCGCAGAACTTCGATCAGATCGTGCACTACTGGGCGACGGCGGACGAACTCCGCACGCAGTTCACCGCGGAGGCGAGAACGAACTATTTCAGCTCCGTGGACCGCGTCGTAAAGAGCGTCAGCGGCATTACGACGTTGCGTTCGGATACGTTGCAGGGCAACAAGTCGCTCGGCGAAGAGTGCGACATCCTTCAAGTGAAGATCCGCGGCGTAGACCCCAAGACCCTTTGGAACCTCGCGTTCAGCGTCGCGCCCATGCACTACTATTCCAGCAAAGAATATGTCGACGCGTTCGATGCGGAAAACGGAAACTTCGGGTTGCCCTTCTCCGATTCCGGATTCATGACGGATATTCTCAACGCGCCCGGCAAAGTCGGGCTTCCCGTCGGCGCGGGTCCCTATAAGGCGTCCTCTTCGGACGGCACGCCCGCGGAGAGCGGCGCGGACTTCATGAGCCTCGGCAGAGTGTACTACGAGCGCAACGATCAGTTCACGACGGTGGGCGACGGGATCGAGAACGCGAAGATAAAGTACATGCAATACCGCGTCGTCGCCGCCGACCAGATCATCAACCAGCTCATCAGCGGAGGCATCGACTTCGGCGAACCCAGCGCGACGCAGGAGAACATCACCGCGTTGAGCGGCAAGGTCAACCACGAAGAATACCAGACGTCCGGCTACGGCTACATCGGCATCAACGCGCACTTCGTGCCCAACATCATCGTGCGCCGCGCGATCATCAAGTCGTTCAATACGAGCACCATCTTCAACGATTATTACGCGGGCGGACTTGCGGAGCCCATCTACCGCTCCATGTCCAAGGCGAGCTGGGCGTATCCCGAAGCCGCGACGACGTATACCTCGAAGGACGACGGCACGAGCTATGCGTTCGACGCGACGGGTTATCAAATTGAGCAAATGATAATAAATGACGGCTATACGAAGGTCAACGGCGTCTACCAGAAGGAGATCCCGGGCTACGGGACGGACCGTCTCGACTACACCTTCACCATCGCGGGCGCGAGCACCGATCACCCCGCTTACCGCGTGTTCCTCGACGCGAGGGCGCTTCTCAACAGTATCGGGTTCGACGTGAAAGTCGTGCAATCCGCCACCGCGCTCTCCGATCTCACCACGGGAAAATTGGAGGTGTGGGCGGCTGCGTGGACGGCGGCGGTAGACCCCGATATGTATCAGGTCTATCATAAGGATTCCAACGCGACGAGCATAAACAACTGGGGCTATCCCTACATGCGCGCCCAGCAATCCAGCCTGTACAGCTACGAGTGGGGCATCGTTACCCAGTTGAGCTCGATCATCGAGCAGGCGCGCAAGACGGACGACCAGACGATCCGTAAAGAACGGTATAAGACCGCGCTCGACCTCGTGATGGAGCTCGCCGTCGAATTCCCCACCTATCAGAGAAAGGATATGTTCGCCTTCACCGACGTGTTGGACCGCGATTCCATGATGCCCGCAGATAAGTGCGGACCGTACAACGGACTGCTCTCGCACATCTGGGAAGTTACGTTCAATTAACCGAAATTTACGGCAGCGACGCCGAAAGACGGGGCAACTCGTCTTTTCGGCGTTAAAAGGCAGGTTTTATGGATACAGTGAAATACATCGTCAAGCGATTGCTCCTTGCCGTCGTGATTTTGCTCGGCGTCTCCATCATCATTTACGCGCTCGCGCGGATGATGCCCACCGACTACGTGGATAACCAGTATTCCTCGGCGGTCGCGCAGGGCACGATGACGCAGGGCGATATCGACCGTATCAAGGGGCTGTACGGCTTGAACATGCCGGAGGCGTATCTCGACGTTACGCTCGGCGAGGGGAACGAATATTCCGACATCCGTTTCCGCAAGAACGTGAAGGAGAGCGATTACGAGCGGTTTCTCGTCGCGACCGCGCCCGAAGCGCTCGAATCGGACAGGCTGTCCGCGGCGGTAACGTGGTTCAAAGGTTCCTATGAAGGGGAGGCGGACGGGAAGGTCTACCGTATCTATCTCGACGCGCCCTCCGTCGTCGGCAATCTGTATCGGCTCATGCTCGTGAAATCGAGCGGCTCCGTGGACGTCGTCGAGGACGAAAATGCAGACGACAAGACGGAAAACAAGACCGAGGACGATTCCACCATTCAGATGCAAGAAGAGCTCGAACTCATCCAAGTCGGTACATACGACCTCGTCTACAACGGGGAAAGCGGCGCATATTCCGTCTCCGTAACGGTGGGGGGAACGCAGTACGCGCTCGGCTCCGCATATTCCGTCGCTTCCTTCTGGGATAAGGCGGGCGCCGTTCTCGGCGGATATTTCACTTGGCTCGGCAATCTCTTGCAGGGCGATTTGGGCATGTCGTTCAAATACAAACAGCCCGTGGGGACGGTCATCGTCGAGAATATGGGCATTTCCTTCGGCATCATGTTCGTCGCGACGATCTTGCAGTTCCTCATCGCCATTCCGCTCGGCATCAAGGCGGCGACCCACCAGTACGGCGTGGTGGACTATACCGTAACCGTCGTCTCGCTCATGGGGATCTCCCTTCCCACCTTCTTCCTCGGCGCGATCGTTATCCGCGTGTTCGCGGTCGAATTGGGATGGTTCGAGGTCGGCGGGCTCACATCGAACATGTCCTTCGGCGCGCCGTGGTACGTCGTGTTCGGCGACGTGCTGTGGCACATGGTCTTGCCCATGTTCGTCCTCGTCGTGCTCTCCGTCGGTTCGCTCATGCGCTACACGCGCACGAACACCCTCGAAGTGCTCAATGCGGACTATATCCGCACCGCTCGCGCCAAGGGGCTTTCGGAGCGCTCCGTCATCTACAAGCACGCGTTCCGCAACACGATGATCCCGCTCGTTACGCTCATGGCGGGCATCCTGCCTTCGCTGTTCGGCGGCGCGATGATCACAGAGCAAGTATTCGCGATCGAGGGGATCGGGAAACTCGCTTACGACGCTTTGATCGTCGCCGATGTGCCGTTCATCATGGGATACAATATGTTCCTTGCCATTATGACGGTCATCGGCACCCTGCTCAGCGACCTCATGTACGCGGTCGTCGATCCGCGCGTGAAACTTACGAAATAGGGGAGAAGTCATGGAAGAAGAAGAAAAGAAGATCGTTTCGGAAACAGAACTTCTGCCCGAAGAACAGGCGGCAAGCGCCGCGGAACAGGACGCGCCCTTCGAGGACGAAGTGGAAGAGGTAACAACGCGCACGCTCTCCCCGGGGCGCATGGTGTTGAAGCGGTTCTTCCGCTCCAAGCTCTCCGTAACGGGGCTCGTGATCCTCATCGTGCTGTTCGTTTTCTCCTTTTTGGGACCCACGCTCACGTTTTTGCCCTTCATTTGGGGAGAGCAGGAACAGGATAAGACGTCCGTCTCCAACGAATCCGCCTATACGGAGATCGTCTATACGGACGAAGAGGGCAACGAACACATCGTCTACGATATCCAGCAGTATACGCCGAGCAACTACCGTCCGCCTTCACCCACGCACCTTTTGGGGACGGACGAAAAGGGGTACGACGTATTCTCCCGTCTCATGTACGGCGGCAGGATCTCGCTCACGGTGGGGCTCGTCGTCGTCGTGCTGGAAACCGTCCTCGGCGTGCTGTTCGGCGGGCTCGCGGGCTACTTCGGGAAGTGGGTCGACCAGCTCATCATGCGTATCGTGGATATCTTCCAATGCGTGCCGACGATGCCGATGCTCATGATCGTCGGCGTAGGACTTACCGCAAACGGGATAGACGGCGCGCCGAAACTATATATCATGATGGCGATGCTCACCCTATTCGGCTGGGCGGGCACCGCGCGGCTCGTCCGAGGGCAGATCTTGTCGCTGCGGGAGCAGGAATTTATGATAAGCGCGGAGGCAAGCGGTTTGCCCGCGTGGCGGAAGATCGTGAAACATCTCGTTCCGAACGTCATGCCGCAACTCATCGTCTCGATGACGTTGGGGCTCGGCGGCATCATTCTCACGGAGGCGACGCTCGGGTATCTCGCGATCGGGCTTCCCACCGTGTACGCGACGTGGGGCAACATGATCACCGCGGCGGCGAACAATACGGCGCTAACGCTCTATCCCAATCTCTGGATCTCGCCCGGCATCTGCATCGTGCTCGCCGTCCTTGCGTTCAACTTCGTGGGCGACGGTCTTCGGGACGCGTTCGACCCCAAGGCGAGGAGGTAACCGATGAGCGAAGAAGAAAAAACGCCCGCCGCCCTTCCCGAGAAGGAGAACGGCAAGAGCGAAAAGGAAGTAAAACACTATATCTCCGGGAAGGAATCCCGCAGGATCGCGAAGGAAAACCGCGAAGCCGTAAAGGAGCTGCAAAAGAAGCGCGCCTCCTACCGCCGCGAGGATTACGTAACGCAGATGCGCGACAATCGTAACATCGTGGAGTTTGAGGACCTTCATACCTATTTCTACACCGATAACGGCGTCGTAAAGGCGGTCAACGGCGTCTCTTACGACGTGCCGCAGGGCTCTACCGTGGGCGTCGTGGGCGAATCGGGCTGCGGGAAATCCGTTTCCAGCCTCTCCCTCATGCAGCTCGTGCAGGGACCGAGCGGACAGATCGTTTCGGGCAGTATCCGCTTCAAGTCGCAGGAATTTCAGCGCGACGAGAAGGGGCGCGCCGTCCCCTGTTATGCAAAGGACGGGGAAGAGCTCCTCTGCTCGGAGATCGTTTTAACGTGCGAGCCGCTCGCCGCCGCGCCCGAAAAGGAGAGCGAGACGGTGGAGACGGCGGGCTGGGCTTGGCTCCCCGCCTTCAAGCGCGGAAAGCACGGCTATCTCTTTGAAGAGGATGGGGAGGGGAACGCCTTTCCCGTGTACGAAACGGAATATGTAGACGGCGTCTTTTGCGTCAAGTTCGACCCCGTCTCGCTCCGCATAAAACAGCAGACGGTCGGCATCGGGCAGGAGAAGCGCATCGAGACGCGCACGGGCAAAAAAGTCGTGCGCCCCGTATTCTTGCGGGACGAAGAAGGTCGGCTCGTCGCCAAGACCGCGCCGAACGGGCAGCTTTCCCCCGTCTTTCGGATGACGGGAGAGGAGGGGAAAAAGCGCGTCGCGGAGGAGAAAGTTTTGCTCTGCGCGGAGACGCTCGTTCCCGTGTTCCGCAAAAACGGGGAGGGCGAGACGCTCGTCGCCTACGAGACGAAGGACGGCGTCCTTTGCGAGGAGCCCGTCCGCACGGCGACCGAGGAGACGGTAACGTTCGTCGGGACGAAGAAGGTCCCCGTCTATGCGCGCGACGAAAAGGGAAACGTCGTGCACGAAACGGACGAGCGCGGCAGAAAGAGCCCCGTATGCTCGGGCGAAGGGGAGGAAGGACCCGTCCGCCTCAAAGTTTGCAAAAAACCCGTCCAGTTGCGCGACGAGAACGGCGGAGCGATGTTCGAGACGAAGAACGTCGTGTACGATGTCACGAAGATGCCCGTCAAGGACATGACTTCCATCCGCGGCAGGGAGATCGCGATGATCTTCCAGGAGCCGATGACCTCCCTCAACCCCGTGTTCACCATCGGGTATCAGTTGGACGAGGTCACCCTTCTGCATGTCAACGGCGCGACGAAGGCGGACGCGAAGGCGCGCAGTCTGGAAATGCTCGAACTTGTCGGCATCGCCATGCCCGAGCATGTCTATAAATCGTATCCCCACCAGCTTTCGGGCGGCATGCGGCAACGCGTCATGATCGCAATGGCGCTCTGCTGCAATCCCAAACTCATCATCGCGGACGAACCCACGACCGCGCTCGACGTTACCATTCAGGCGCAGATCCTCGACCTTTTGCGCGACGTCAAGCAAAAGATCAGCGGGAGCATCATGCTCATCACGCACGACCTCGGCGTCATCGCGGAGATGGTGGACTACGTCGTCGTCATGTACGCGGGGCGCATCGTGGAAAAGGGCACGGTGAACGAGATCTTCAAGGATCCGCTCCATCCGTACACCGTCGGGTTGCAGAAGAGCAAGCCCGTCGTCCGCCGCAAGGTAGACCGCCTTTACAGCATTCCCGGCAACGTACCCAACCCGATCAACATGCCTTCCTATTGCTATTTCCGCGGCAGGTGCAACCGCCGCTGTGAAAAATGCGCGGGAGACTATCCTCCGCTCATTCAGGTGAGCCCCACGCACTATGTGGCGTGCTGGCGCGCGGAGGAGACGCTGCGGGAGCGCGAGGCGCAGGCGCGCGCGGAAGAGGAAGCGGCGAAGGCAAAGGCGAAAAAGCCCGCGCGGAAAAAGACCGAAAAGAGCACGGAGGAAACGAAATGAGCGAAATTCCCGTAACGGCGGAACAGACGCACCTCCTCGAAGTCAACCACCTCAAAAAATACTTCCAGATCAATAAGAGTTTTCTGAAAAGAGACCGCAAATTTTTGCGCGCGGTGGACGACATTTCGTTCACGCTGGACGCGGGCAAGACGGTCGGGATCGTGGGCGAGTCCGGTTGCGGCAAGACGACGATGGGGAGAACGGTCCTCCGCCTCTACGACGTAACGGACGGCGAGATCCTCTTTGAAGGGCAGGATATCTCCAAGCTCAAAGGGGAGAAGTTGAGAAAGCTCCGCCCCAATTTCCAGATGATCTTTCAGGACCCCTATTCCTCGCTGTCGCCGCGACTTCCCGTGGGGGAGATCATCGGCGAGGCAGTGCGCGTGCACAAAATCGTGCCGAAGTCGGAGTATAAGGATTACATCATCGACATCATGAAGCAATGTGGTCTGCAACCGCACTATTTCGAGCGCTACCCGCACGAATTTTCGGGCGGTCAGCGCCAGCGCATCTGCATCGCGAAGGCGCTTGCGCTCCGTCCCAAGATCGTCATCTGCGACGAGCCCGTCTCCGCGCTGGACGTGTCCATTCAGGCGCAGGTCATCAATCTGTTCAAGGACCTGCAAGAGCGGGACAATCTCGCCTACATCTTCATCTCGCACGATCTTTCCGTCGTCGAACACATTTCCAACGAGGTCGGCGTAATGTATCTCGGCAGCATGGTGGAATACGCCTCCAAGGAGGACCTGTTCAACAACCCCATGCACCCCTATACGCAGGCGCTCTTTTCCGCCGTGCCCGTGCCCGATCCCGACGTAAAGATGAACCGCATCATTTTGGAGGGAGATATCCCTTCCCCCGCAAATCCGCCCACAGGGTGCAAATTTCACACCCGTTGCCGCGAATGTATGGACATCTGCAAGGAAGTCGCCCCCGTCTATCGGGATTACGGCAACGGACATTTCGTCGCTTGCCACAAATATCCGCAGGAATAAAAAATCGGCGCGTCTGCGCCGATTTTTCCCCGACGAAAGCAAGTTGCATTTCCCGCACGGATATGGTATAATCACGATATGCGCAAGAAAGAGAAAAAGGAAGATTGGGACGACGGCAGGACGATCGCGCCCATGACGGGGGAGGAGCTCCCGGGATATCGCCGCGCGTTCTTTATGAACCGCGAAAACAAGCGCGTCGCGAAGGAGAAGGGGCAGAGCGATTTCTCCCGCAAGGAGCGGCGCGCCATGATCCGCGCCATGTTTGCGGTGATGTTGCCGAGGATGCTCGTCATTATCGCCGCGTTTGCGCTCACGGCGCTCCTCATTTGGCTCTGGTTGCGCTGATCTTGGTTTTTCTGCGCAGCAGACGCAAGGGATTTTAAGTCCCTTGCGCGTTCCGAAAAACAGACGGTTTTTATGCGAGTATGGCGAAATCGGCAGACGCAAAAGACTTAAAATCTTTCGGGAGAGATCCCATATCGGTTCAAATCCGATTACTCGCACCACGTCGCCGCAAGGCGTATTTTGCAAGAAGTTGCCCCAAAGGGCAACTTCTTTGCTTTTTACGCCTGCGGCTCCTTTTCCCGAAAAATCTTGCTACGCAATCTTTTTCGGGAGCCCGATAATGCAAGGCGTATTTTGCAAGAAGTTGCCCCAAAGGGCAACTTCTTTCCTTTTGCGCCTGCGATTTTTGTTTTTGCGCTTGACGGGGCGGGAACAATGTGATATAATGCGGATAAATTAGAATACGAAACAATGGTTGCGGAGGGCGCAATGTACGACAAACTGTTTTTGGCATTGTTGGAAAGTTCCTCGGCGCATGCGGAGGCGAGCAGGGCGGTATTTTCCGTGCTCGGGCTCTCGGCGGGGCAGCCAAAAGTACTGTATATCCTTCGCCGTACGGGCGGCATCGTCCAAAAGGAGCTTGCCGCGCTCTGCAACGTAAAGGAGTCCACGCTCACCGTTTTGCTCGGAAAAATCGAGCGGGCGGGGCTCGTGCGGCGGGAGCGGCGGCGCACGGCGGGCGGGAAGTCCTCCGTGGTCGTCTCCCTCACCGAAGAGGGGGCGGCGATGGCGGAACGGCTGGAAAACGAAGTGGAGGCGTTGGAAGCGCGCGGCTTTTCGGGCTTCTCCCGCGAGGAGCGGGAAGCGCTCCTTTCCATGCTGGCGCGGGTAACGCGCAATTTGAAGGAGAAATAACCGCACGCGTGCGGAATGGGGGGACGAATATGAAAAAAAGGCTGTTTGTTGTTGCGCTTGCGGCGGCGGTCGCCGTGATGGGGCTTGCCGCAGGATGCGACGACAAAAAAGAGGAGGAAACGGTGGAAACGGAACGTCAGATACGCTTTGTGCCGGACTATTATTCCTACGAGATCGAAACGAAGGATCATACCGTGGAATATACCGACGCGCAGGGGCGTGCGATCTCGATTTACGGACAGATCTGTCAGCCGGTGAAGGATGAAAAATTCCCCGCCGTCGTGTTGAGCCACGGCTACAACGGACATTATTCGGATTTCGGGTTGGAGTGCGCAAAGTGGGCGAAGCGCGGATACATCTGCTATGCCTTCGATTTTTGCGGCGCGCAGCAGGACGGTTTGAGCACGGGCAGAGCCTCCAACGAGTACACGCCCTATACGATGAAGGAGGACCTCATCGCCATCATCGGGAACATAAAACAGCTTCCCAACGTGGACGCCACGCAGATCTTTCTCTTCGGCGGCAGTCAGGGCGGGTTCGTGACCGCGCTCACGGCGGCGGACGACGCCGTGAAGGAGCAGGTCGCGGCGATCGCGATGTACTTCCCCGCGTTCAATATTCCCGACGACTGGCGGAATGCGGAGATCAAGGACTCCTCTCCTCCCGGAATGGGGTATGTGATCGGCGCGGAATACATCCGTTCCATCCGTTCGCTCGACCTCTTCGACGTCATCGGCAACTACAAAAAGGACGTCTGCATCGTTTGGGGGACGGACGACGCTATCGTGAGGAAGGAGTACATCGACCGCGCGGTGGAAGTGTACGGCGCGGAGCGCGTGGAGCGCACGGATCTCGCCGGGACGGGACACGGCTTCGGCGGAAGTTTCACCGAAACGGCGGCGGAGAAGGTCCTCAAATTCCTCGAAGCGCGCACCTATGAAACGTAAGAAAAATGGCCCGCCCCGCAGGCGGGTTTTTTTCTCGCGTTATGCCTTATAAATGTGAAAAAGATTTTCATAAACCAAAGCGATTGCTTGACAGCCGTTTGCAGAATATGATATAATTTTCTTAACAAATCCACAAAGGAGAAGATACAATGGAAGAAGAGAAGCAAGACGTCCAGGGCGAAGAGACACCCGTCCAATCGCCCGAAACTTCCGCCGAACCCGCCGAGAGTGCGGGGGGGGATGTAGCCGCCGCGAAGAAAACGGGTTTTCTCGGGAAAGTCGATAATTATTTCGGCATAACGGCGAGCGGCTCCAACTTTAAGCGGGAAATCATCGCAGGGCTCACCACCTTCATGGCGATGGTGTACATCCTGATGGTGAACGCGGGTATGTTTTCGGAAAGCTGGGTCGGTCTTTCGTACGGCGCGGCGTACATCGCAACGGCGATCGGCGCCATCGCGGGCACCCTGCTCATGGCGTTCCTCGCGAAGATGCCCCTTGCGCAGGCTTCGGGCATGGGGATCAATGCTTTTATCGTATATACTCTGCTTTTGAATTACAGCGGTCTTACGTATGCGAACTGCATGGTGTTCACCCTCATTGAAGGCGTGGTGTTTATCATCCTCACGGTCACCGGTCTTCGCAAGAAGATCTTCGAGGCAATTCCCGCAGGCGTGCGCCATGCCATCCCCGTCGGTATCGGCATGTTCATCGCCTTCATCGGCTTCCAGCAAGCGGGTGTCATTGTCAACGACGATTCCACTCTCGTTACTTTTGTTTCCTTCAACGTGCTCAAAGACGGTTGGACGTACGGCGGGATGATCGCCCCGCTCATCTGCCTTCTCGGCGTGGTGGCGATCGCCGTTCTCTCCAAAAAGAACATAAAGGGTGCGATTTTGTGGGGCATTCTCGGCTCCGCCGCGCTCTACTATGCGCTCACCGGGCTCGGCTGTGCGTGGAGCGATCCGACCTGTGTCGCCTTCTTCGACGGCATCTCTATTTCCAATCCTTTTAATGCTTTCGGCGAGTGGGGAACGCAAGCGGTCGGAAAAGTCTTTGTAGACGGATTTAATTTCAGCGGCGTGGAAGGCGGAGCGGCTACGGTTGCCGTTGTCCTTATCACCTCCGCGCTGTCGCTGTGCATGATCGATATGTTCGATACCATCGGCACCCTCTACGGCGCGTGCGCAAGGGGCAATCTCCTCGACGAGAACGGGACCCCTATCCGCATGGAGCGCATGATGCTCGCCGACGCCATTGCAACGAGCGTCGGTTCCATCGCGGGTACCTCCACCGTAACGACGTTCGTCGAAAGCTCCTCGGGCGTCGCCGCAGGCGGCAGGACGGGTCTTACCGCCCTCACGACGGGCGTTCTCTTCATCATCGCGATGTTCCTTTCGCCCATCGCCCAGCTCATTCCGAGAAGCGCAACGGCGACCGCGCTCGTCTGGGTCGGCGTGCTCATGATGACTTCGGTCACGAAGATCGATTGGCACGATCCCGCAGAGGCGCTCGTCGGCTTTGCGACGTTCATCGTGATGATCCTCGGATACTCCATCTCCAAGGGCATCGGCATCGGCATTCTCGCGTATGTGCTCATCAAGCTCTGCACGGGCAAGGTGAAAGAGATCTCTATCCCGACGTATGTCATCGGCGCGCTCTTCCTTGCGACGTTCATCCTCACCTGACGCGTGAAAAATTTCGCCGTCCCGTCTGCGGGGCGGCGTTTTTTTGTGCGCGGAAAGTTGTTCTTTTGCGCGGAGTGTGTTATAATATTCCGTGAAAAATTTCGGAGGCGCGGAAGTTGGAAAACGAAACCGTGGAGCGGGACAAGATCCGCATACAAGATCTCAAAAAAATATACGGGAGCGGAGAGAATGCGATCGTCGCGCTCGGCGGCGTGAGCTTTGAGATCGCCGCGGGGGAATTTACCGTCATTTTGGGACCCAGCGGCTCGGGCAAGAGCACTCTTCTCAACGTGTTGGGCGGCATGGACCGCGCGAGCGGGGGGAGCGCGGTCGTGTTCGGAAGGGACGTTACCGCGGCGACGGCGCGCGAGCTGGTGGAATACCGCAGGAAGGAAATAGGCTTCGTGTTCCAGTTCTACAATCTCATGCCCAATCTCACCGCGCGCGAAAACGTCGCCATCGCGCGGTGCGAAGGGGGAATGGACGAACTTGCCGCGCTCTCGGAAGTGGGGCTCGAAGAGCGCGCGAACAACTTTCCCTCCCATCTTTCGGGGGGAGAACAGCAGCGCGTCGCCATCGCCCGCGCCATCGTGAAAAAGCCCCGCCTTCTCCTCTGCGACGAGCCGACGGGCGCGCTCGATTCCAAGACGGGACAGCGCATTCTCGCGCTTTTGCAATCGCTCAAACGGCAGTACGGCACGACGATCGTCATCGTTACGCACAACGCGGGGCTCGCCGCGCTCGCCGACCGCGTGATCCGTCTCTCGGACGGCGAGATCAAGGAGAACGTCGTAAACCCGACGCCCAAAGAGGCAGGTGAGATCGAGTGGTAAACGCGCTTCTTTTCAAGCTCATGTTCCGCGAGCTGAAAAAAAACTGGTACCAATATCTCGCGATGTTTCTCATCACCGTGCTCGCAACGACCCTCTTTCTCGGGTTCGTGTCCAATTCGCTCACGCTGCGCAGGCGCGCGGAGCGGTACTATGAGGCGGCAAACCTCGCCGACCTCATCGTGCAGACGACGGGCTTCGACGATGCGGACGTCGCCTATCTCGACGGGTTGGGCGCGGAATACCGCATCTATTCGGAGGGGAGCTTCTCAAAGCCGGGCGGCACGCCCGACACGGCGCGCTTCTACATCGGAGACGGTCAGCTCAACAAGCCCTATCTCACCGAAGGGAAAGCGGGGATCCTCGTGGACGCCCGCGTCGCCGAGCTCCACGGCTACCGCGTGGGGGACAGCATCGTCCTTCGCCTCACGTCGCTCGAAGATGCGTTTTCCTCCTACGGGATCGAGCCCGCTTTCGAGGCGGAGATCACGGGGCTCATGCACTCCGTCGAGGGGGTGAACATCTACTCCGTCTCCCCCCTCGTCATCGCGCCCGACGTGTTCGAGGAGAAGGTCATAGACCTCGCCATGCGGGCGTTTAACTTCGATCTTGCGAACGAAAATCAGCGCGGACTCGTGCGGCAGGTAGTGGAGCCCCTTCTGCCGAGACTGCGCACGCAGGCGGTGTTGAAGGCGGAAAGCCCCGCCGCGGTCAAGGAAGAGATCCGCGCGCACTTTGCCGAAAAGGGGGGCGCGAGCAATCTCGTCTCCGTGTTCGACCACGGCACGATGGAGGCGGTGGTTACCATTGATTCGGAAGTGGACCAGTCGCTGAACATGCTGTATGTGTTCCCCGTCATCTTCTTCTTCGTCTCCCTGCTCGTCGTAACTTCCTCGGTGAGCCGTCTCATCCTGCGGGAGCGCATCCAGATCGGCACGCTCAAAGCCCTCGGCATCAAAAACGGCAGGATCATCGTCCACTATGCGACGTTGAGCGCGGTCGTCGCGCTCGTCGGGTGCCTCGTCGGCGCGGCGCTCGGACCGCTCATCGTGCCGACCGTCATGAACATCAAATACGGCATCGTCTTTTCCATGCCCATGCTCTCGGGGACGGCGTTCAGTTTTGGCTGGACGGCGGCGACCCTCGCCGTCGTGAGCGGCGCGTCGTTCGCGATCGGCGCGGCGGCTTCCCGCTCCGTCGTATGCGGACAGCCCGCCGAGTGCATGCGCCCCAAGCCGATCGCCTACCATCCCCGCGTCGGCGGGAAAAGCAAGGGCATCGACCCGCGCAGAATGCTCTCCTTCCGCATGGCTCTGCGCAATCTCCGTATCAACATTTGGAGACCCGCGCTCACCGTCTTGGGGATCGCGGGGTGCAGTGCGTTGCTCCTCACGAGCTTCGGCATCGGCGACACGCTGGACGCCTCCGTGCAGAACGACTTCGGGAATCTGTTCACGTTCGACGTCATCGCGCCCTATACCTCCGTCGTCGAGGCGCGCCTCGGGGAAATGGACGGGGACGATGCGTTCGGCGTGGAAAAGAAGGAGATCGTGGAGACGTACGTCTCCGTGGCGGAACACGGGGGCGTGAGTAAGGACGTTACCGTCTATCTTCTCCCCGCGGACTGCGAGATGTCCTCCGTCCTCACGGGCGAAAACGCGCTCTCCCGCTCGGTCGCCGAGGAGCTCGGCGTAGAAGTCGGGGATACCGTCCTTTTCACGGCGGGCGGGGACGTCTGCGAGATAACGGTTCGTTCAATCGTGGAGACGGCGGCGTGGAACGGGTTCTTTACGAGGGAGCGGCCGTTCGCCGCGCAGGCGAACGCGCAGAACGTCTGGATCAAGACGTCCCGCCCCGACGCGGTGCGCGACGCGCTCAACGAGGCGGCGGGCATGACCGTCGCCAAGACGATGGAGGACAGGTTGGACGAGATCGGGAGCGTCATCTCCTCGACGAGTACGATGAAATACACGCTCATGGCGTTCGCGGTGCTCCTCTCCGTCGTCGTGCTCTACAATCTGTCCCTTCTCAACGTGCGGGAGCGCGCGCGGGATATGGCGACGATGAAGGTGCTCGGCTTTACTCATTTCAAGATCGCGCTCTCCCTCGTCTTTGAGATCATGATCCTGACGTGCGTGGGAACGGCGCTCGGCTGTGCGTGCGGGCTTCCGCTCCTCACGCTCGTGATGAAGATCAACAAGGTGAGCGTGATAAACTTCCTCGTCGCGCTGCGCCCCGTCTCCTATCTGTACGCCATCCTGCTCTCGGCGGGGACGTCCGCCGTCATCTATGCGCTGTTCGGCGTCGTCATCTCGCGCATCAGCATGACGGAATCGCTCAAAAGCGTGGAATAACGGCTTCCGCGCCCGACGCGGAAACTTTTTTGCATCAAAAAAACGGCGGAGCGCGCTCCGCCGTTTTTTATACGGTGTTATTTATTGAGGTTTTGCAGGACGAGATCGGGCGCCTGCTCGTAGCGGGCGAAGCTCTCCGAGAACTTGCCTCTGCCCTGCGTCATCGAGCGGAGCGAGGTCGCATAGGTGAGGATCTCTCCCTGCGGCGCCTCCGCCGTGATGACCTGCATATCTTCCTGCGTGTCCATGCCGATGATGCGCCCGCGGCGCTTGTTGAGATCGCCCATCACGTCGCCGACATACTGTTCGGGCACGGCGATCTTCATCCGCGAAATGGGTTCGAGAAGGACGGGGGACGCCTTGGACATGCCGTCCTTGAAGGCGAGCTCCGCCGCCGCTTTGAAGGCGGCTTCCGAGGAGTCCACGGGGTGGAAACTTCCGTCGTAGAGGACGGCTCTCACGCGGATCACGGGGAAGCCCGCGAGCACACCGTGGGGCAGGCATTCGATGATGCCCTTTTCGACGGCTGGGATGTAGTTCTTGGGCACCGTGCCGCCGACGACCTCTTCCGCAAACTCAAAGTCCTTTTCGCAGGGCTCGAAGCGCATCTTCACGTGGCCGTACTGTCCGTGTCCGCCCGTCTGTTTCTTGTGTTTTCCCTCGGCGTTCGCGACCGTGCGGATGGTCTCCTTGTAGGCGACGGCGGGCGTCTTGAAGATCGCGTCCGCGCCGAACTTCGCTTTGAGCTTTTTCTGGATGACGTCGAGGTGCACTTCGCCCTGTCCGCAGGCGAGCGTCTCGCCCGTATCGGGATTTTTCACGACGGCGAAACTCTTGTCCTCCTCGGTGAGGCGGTTGAGCCCGCCGAACACTTTGTCCTCGGTGCCGCGCACGGTGGCGGAGACCGCCATGGAGAGCACGGGCTTGGGGAAGGGGATGGGGTCGAAGAGGACGGGCGCGTCCTCGGCGCAGAGCGTATCGCCCGTGCCCGTGTTGGCGAGTTTGGAGACCGCGCCGATCTCTCCCGCGCCCAACTCGGAGACCTGTTCGAGCTTCTTGCCGCGCACGAGGTAGACGGCGTTGATGCGCTCCACCGTGTTCGTGTTGGGGTTGAGCGCGTTCATGCCCGTTTTCAGAACGCCGCGGCACACGCGGAGATAGTTCATTTTTCCCACGAAGGGGTCCACGGCGGTCTTGAATACCTGTGCCGCGAGCGGACCGTTCTCCTCGCACATGACGCCCGTAACGGTGTTCTTTTTAAGGTCGGTGGCGGGGAGTTCCTTTCTCTCCGCGGCTTCGGGCAGATATTTCACGATCTCGTTCAGGAGATTGATGACGCCCTTGTTGAGCAAGGCGCTCCCCGCCATGACGGGGATGATGCTCATGGAGAAAATCCCCTTGCGGATGCCGTGGATGGTGTCCTCGCGGGAGAGGAAGCCGTCCTCGAAGTATTTTTCGAGGAGCACTTCGTCGTTCTCCGCGGCGGTCTCCATGAGCGCCGCCTGCATCTCTTCGAGGTCGCGCCCCAACGCTTCGGGCAGGGGGATCTCCTCGGGTCCCACGTTGGTGAAGCGGTACGCCTTCCCCGTGAGGGCGTTCACGATGCCCGTCATCTTGTTCCCTTCCATAATGGGGATCTGGATGGGGGCGATGGTGCGCTTGTATTTTTCCTGGAAGGCGCGCATGGTGCCGTGATAGTCGGCATTTTCCTTGTCCATGCCGTTGATGAAGAGGATGGTCGGCTTTTTCACGCGCAGGCACTGCGCGATCGCCTTCTCCGCACCGACGGTGACCGTCCCGTTCGCGCCCGTAACAACGAGCGCCGCGCCGCACGCGCGCATCGCGGAGTTGAACTCTCCTTCAAAGTCGTAAAATCCCGGGACGTCGATGAGGTTGATGCGGACGTCCTTCCAGCTCATCGTGGCGACGGAGAGGGAGATCGAGATCTTGCGGGAGATCTCCTGTTCGTCGAAGTCGGAGACGGTCGTGCCGTTCTCGATCTTGCCCATGCGCTCGATCGCGCCCGCGTTGAAGAGCATCGCCTCGCACAGCGTGGTCTTGCCCTCGCCGCTGTGTCCCACGATCGCGACGTTTCTGATATTGTTTGCCGAAACGCTCATATGATTTAAGTTTCTCCTTGTTCTCTTTCCCGTGCGCCCTTCCGAGCGCCCGATAGTTCCATTATAACGAATTTGCGGCAAAAATCAAGAGGGAAGGAGAAAATAAATTTCGTTTTTCGCAAAAACAAAACAATTTCGCGCCGAACCCCCCTCTTTTTTTCGCGCGAAGGGTTGCGCGGCGGAGCCGATTCTGCTATACTTGGGGAAAGGAGACATCATATGAACGAAACCGAACAGACCATTCTCGAAAGAAGAAGCGTACGCGCGTACCGTCCCGATCCCATTCCCGAAGACGTGCTGGACCGTATTTTGGAGGCGGGGACGTATGCCGCGACGGGCAAAAACAGGCAGTCGCCCGTTCTGCTTGCGGTGAGGGACCGCGCCCTGCGCGACAGGCTCTCCCGCATGAACGCGCGCATTCTCGGCACGGACGGAGATCCCTTTTACGGCGCGCCCGTCGTCGTTGTCGTGCTCGCGGACAGGAGCGCGCCCACCTATGTGTACGACGGGAGCCTCGTCATGGGCAATCTCATGCTCGCGGCGGCGAGCGAGGGCGTGGGGAGTTGCTGGATCCACCGCGCCCGCGAGGAATTCGAGAGCGAGGAGGGCAAGTGCATCCTCCGAGAATGCGGCATAGAAGGGGATTTGGAGGGCATCGGGCACTGCGTGCTCGGCTATCCCGCGGAGCCGCCCCGCAAGGCGCCGCCCCGCAAGAACGGCTATATCGTACGGAAATAGGGCATGAAAATTTACGTCGTGGGAAGTTTGAATATGGACCTCGCCGTCCGCACGGCGCGCTTTCCCGCGCGGGGAGAGACGGTCGCGGGGGACGGGTTCATGACGAGCGCGGGCGGCAAGGGCGCGAACCAGGCGTTTGCGGCGGCGAAGCTGGGCGGCGACGTCCGCATGGTCGGCTGCGTGGGCGAGCCGTTCGGGCGGGAGCTCGTCCGCTCGCTCGGGGAGAGCGGCGCGGATACGCGCTTCGTGGAGCGCGCGGAGGACGTTTCCAGCGGCATCGCGGTCATCGTCGTCGAAGGCGGGGACAACCGCATCATTTTCGACAGGGGCGCGAACGGCAGGTTGGGCGTCCCGCTCGTCCGCCGCGCGCTCGCGGAGGCGGCGCGGGGAGACCTGCTCGTCGTGCAGTTGGAGATCCCCGTTTCCGCCGCGGAGTTCGCCTTGAAGGCGGCGAAAGAGCGCGGCATGACGACCGTGCTCAATCCCGCGCCCGCCGCGCCCCTTTCGGCGGAGGCGTTCGCGGCATGCGACTATTTTACGCCCAACCAGACGGAGGCGCAGTTCTACACGGACGTCTATCCGGACGGCGAAGCGCGCGCGGAGACGTGCGCCGCCGCACTGCGGAAAATGGGCGTCGGGCGCGTCGTCATCACGCTGGGGGAGCGGGGCTCGTACTATTCGGACGGCAGGGAGAAGTTCTCCGTGCCCGCCTTCCGCGTGGATGCCGTGGATACGACGGCGGCGGGGGATACCTTTATCGGCGCGCTGGCGGCGCGGCTCTCCGAGGGGGCGGAAGCGCGGGAGGCGATGCTGTTCGCGAGCGCGGCGTCCGCCGTCGCCGTGACCCGCAGGGGCGCGCAGCCGTCCATTCCCACGCGCGCCGAGGCGGAAGCTCTCCTCGCGCGGGGCGCGCGGTAGCAAAAATTCGCACCCATCTCAAAAAAACGCCCTTCCGTTTGCGGAAGAGCGTCTTTTTTTACCGTTTGGGGAAGGCGAGGTCGGCGAGCGTTACGCCGTCGAGATATCGGTACACGACTTCGGAGAGCCCCTGCCATACGGGCAATGCGGAACAGTTCGGGTCGGGACAGCGTTTGCCGTCCTTTCCGAAGCACTCCGCGGGGAAGAAATCGTCCTCGGTGAGGCGCAACACTTTTCCCGCCGTGATGTGTTCGGGCGCGTCCGCCAATTTGTAGCCGCCTTGGATACCGCGGTTGGCGAGCACAATGTCCGCCTTTGCGAGCAGGCGGACGATCTGTTCGAGATACTTTTTGGAAACGCCGAGCGCTTCGGAGATCTCGGTGAGAGAGACGTATTCGTCCCGCCCGCGCTCCGCGAGCAGGGTGAGCATTCTTATGGCGTATCTTCCGCGCGTTGTGATCTTCATAGCGGCACCTCGCAAGTATTTTATCACGTTTCGCGGAAAAAAACAAGCGGTTGCGCGCAGACGAAAATCGTTGACGGGGCGCGCCGCCGCGGATATAATAGAGGAAAAGGAGAAATTCATGCGTATTTCACTCCGAGAACTTTCCGAAAGGGATCCGCAGTCGTACGAACTTTTGGACGTGCGCGACGCGCGTTCCTATTCTTACGGACACATCCCCGCGGCGCGGAACGTCCCCGCGGAGGAGCTCGCCGCGCACACTTTCGCGGGAAAGACGGTCGTCCTCTGTTGCAGGAACGGTCTGCGTTCGGAGGCGCTCGCCGAAGCGCTCCGCGCGCAGGGGCGGGACGCGTATGCGCTCGAAGGGGGGTTCGAGAGCTGGCTGCGCGCGCACGCGCAGGACGACGCGGGCGCGATGTTCCGCGCGGAGGAGAGCATCCGCCGCCGTTTTCACGAAAAGCTGTTCAGCCGCTTTGCGCAGGCGGTCGTCTCCTACGGGCTCCTGCGGCAGAACGACAACGTTGCGGTGTGCATTTCGGGCGGGAAGGACTCCATGCTCATGGCAAAGCTCTTTCAGGAGCTCAAACGGCACGATAAATTTCCGTTCGGGCTCGTCTTTCTCCTGATGGACCCCGGGTACAGCGCGGAAAACCGCGCGCTCATCGAGCGCAACGCTTCGCGCCTCGGGATCCCGCTCACCGTGTTCCGTTCGGACATCTTCGAGCGCGTATCCTCGGTAGAAAAATCGCCCTGCTATCTCTGCGCCCGCATGCGGCGGGGACACCTCTACGCCAAGGCGCAGGAGCTCGGATGCAACAAGATCGCGCTCGGGCACCACTTTGACGACGTCATCGAGACCATTCTCATGGGCATGCTGTACGGCGGGCAGATCCAGACGATGATGCCCCGCGTAAAAAGCGAAAATTTTGCGGGCATGGAGCTCATCCGCCCCATGTATCTCGTGCGGGAGGAGGACGTCGAGGCGTGGCGGGACGCGAACGGTCTGCGCTTTCTCCGCTGTGCTTGCCGCTTTACGGAGCGGAGCGCGTGCGACGGGGAGGGCTCCAAGCGGCAGAAGGTGAAAACGCTCATCCGCACCCTGCGGCGCGAGGACCCCGAGATCGAGCAGAATATCTTCAAGAGCGTGGAGAACGTAAACCTCGCCACCGTCATCGCCTACAAGGATGCGGCGGGCGTGCGGCACCGCTTCGACGATTGAGCGGCGCTCTCGGCGGGAAGCAAAGCGGGCTTCCCGCTTTTTTTGATAATTTCGGAAAAATTTTTTCACAAAAAGTATTGACAAGGTAAAAAAACCGTGTTATATTGTTCTTGCGTTATCGATAACGGTGAAAATTATGCTCATAAGAACGGACATTACGGGGATCGGCGACCCATTCATTTTCAAAGCCGACAAATTTTACGCTTACGCCACCTCCGCGCCCGACGGGTTCCGCTATTTCTCCTCGGAGGACCTTTTGAATTGGCGGGAAGAGGGCTACTGTTACCGCAACAGCCCGTGGGCGGAAAACTGTTTTTGGGCGCCCGAAGTGTACTTTCACGAGGGGCGTTATTATCTTCTCTATACGGGGCGGTGGAAGAAAAACCACAGCCTGCGCATCGGGCTCGCCGCGGCGGACAGTCCGCGCGGCGAATTTAAGGACCTTCGGGAAGGTCCGCTCTTCGACCTCGGCTTCGCCTGCATCGACGCGACGCTGCTTTTCGACGACGACGGAAAAATTTACCTCTATTTCGTGCGGGATTGCAGCGAAAACATCGTGAACGGCGTGCACATCAGCGAAATTTATTGCGCGCGGCTTTCCCGCGATCTGCTCTCCTTTGAGACGGAGCCCGTAAAGATCCTCTCCCCCGACGCCGCGTGGGAGACCGAGGCGGACCCCGAATGGCATTGGAACGAGGGACCCGCGCTCTTGAAACACGGCGGGAAATATTATCTCAACTATTCGGTGAACTGTTACGATTCCCCGCGCTATTCGGTGGGGTGCGCGGTCTCCGCTTCCCCGATGGGTCCGTACGAAAAGTACGGGCACAACCCCGTTTTACAGCGCAGGGAGGGGGATTTTTCGGGTCCCGGGCACAACAGCTTTTTCCGCGTGGGGGACGCGCTCTACACCGCCTTCCACATTCATGCGGATCCCGCAAAGCCGAGCGGCAACCGCCGCATGTGCATCGCGGAGGCGGGCTTCGACGAGCAAGGCGTGTTCCATATCCGCGCGTGAGGGAGAGAGGATGACCAAGCGGACGAGAGTTACCATGGCGGATGTCGCGCGGGCGGCGCATGTTACGTCGCAGACGGTCTCGCGCGCGTTCCGCAATGCGCCCGACATCTCGGAGGAGACCCGCGAAAAAGTTCTCAAAGTGGCGGCGGAACTCAACTATGTGATGAACGGCACGGCGAGCTCTCTGCGCGGCGGAAACAGCCGCGTCATCGTCGTCGTGTACGACAACCTCGTGAATATTTATTTCTCCGTTATGATAGACTATCTGCAAAACAGTCTGCGTGCGCGGGGATATTCCATTCTCATGCTCTCCGTCGCGGAGGCGCGGCTGAACAGCGCGGCTTATAAGAGCGCCGTCTCCCACAACGCGGCGGGCATCATCACCTTCCTCGAACCGGATGCGGAGATCGAGGCGCTCATTGAAGATTTCGCCATTCCCGTGCTGCTCATCGGGCGGCGCACACAGCTCTCGCGGGTAGATTATCTGCGCACGGAGGACGAAGAGGGGGGAAGGCTCGCCGCGTGCCGCCTGGCGGATGCGGGCTGCAAGCGTCCCGTCTATCTCACCGTTCCGTTGGAGATCTCCTGCGCATACGACCGCTACCGCGGATTTTGCGACGAGTTCGCGCGCCGCGGGCTGGAACCGCCGCGCACCGCGGACGCGTACGCCGCGCCCATGAACGATATCATCAAGGGTCTGTTTGCGGACGGGGCGGGCGCGCCGGACGGCATTTTCTGTTTCAACGATATGATCGCGTTCGACGCGATCTATGCGCTTCTCAAAAACCGCTTGCCCCGCGTAAACGTCGTGGGGTACGACTGCGTCGCGCAGGAAGTGCATATTCCCTACGATCTCTACTCCATCGGCGCGGACAAGCGCGCGCTCGCGGAGCGCGCCGCGGAGATCATCGTGGAGCGGGTGGAGCGCAACGCGGCGCCCCGCTGTGCGGAGAGCGTAGGCGTAAGCGGGTACGACGGCGGCTCGGCGATCTGAATTTTTCGGGGAGAGGAAAACTCCCCGCTCGGTTTTTCGTCGTTCCGTTATCGATAACGTAAGGCAATTCCATCGAAAGATGAGAAAATAAAAAGTGATAAGGATAAGGAGGAATGTAACCATGTTGCGGAAAGGTAGGATGTTGTTGGCGACGATCACCGCGGCGCTTTGTGCGGGAACGCTCATTGCGGCGGTCGCTTGCAGCGAAGACCCTGTTGAGCCCAAGCCCGAGGGGAATACGTACACCGTTACGTATACCGCGGGGTACACGGGCGCAACCGATCCCGACCTCACGGAAAGCCATAAGGAAGGCGAGCAGTTCACGCTGCGCGCCGCAGATGCGTTTTCTCGCGGGGGGGGGTATACGTTTACGAAGTGGAGCGACGGCTCCGTCGAGTACGACGCAGGCGCGTCGTACACGATGCCTGCGCGTAACGTAACGTTCACCGCGCAGTGGACCGAAGCGGAGCCCGAAGAGCTCCCCGACGGGACCATTACCCAAGAGAGCGTGCCGCAGGGGACGCTTCAAACCACGAACGGCAATGCCAAGGCGCATTGGACCGCCGAGTATCAGACCGAAGGGCTCGTCATCACCGCATGGGTGGAGGACGGAACGGTCTATGCCAAGGGCGGGGTCAGCGCCAACGACGGCATTGTCGTTCTTTTTGCGCAGAGCGGAAGAACGGTAGGCTACACGGAAAAGACCATTTCCGTCCGCGTGGACGCCGCAGGCAACACCGCGGTGCGCAATATGTACGAGGGCGACGGCGTTGAGATCGATGGGCTCACGACGGACGCCAAGTACTTCACGGTCGACGGCGAGACGCTCGCGGGCTACCGCGTGATCATCACGATGCCTTACGGCGACGACGCGGCGGGCTTCACGCTGGCGGCGCACGACGCGAGCGTTGCGCTCGGCGTGCAGAACGCTTCCAACGCCGCGAACGGCACGCTCGTCTATGAAGAGACCTACGGCACGGATCCCGAGCAGGTGCACACCTACATGACGGTGGCGGCGGACGGCACGTTTGCCGCGAACCCGTATGTGGAGATCGGGACCTTCTGGGGAGACGGCGGCGCCGCGCTTCCTGCGGACACGGGTTGGAATACTTCGGGAGACGACGACACGGACAACGCGCACATTGTCCTCGAATCGCACAACGGCGACAACAACATCTATATGACGCGTTCGGGTGCGATAGAATTCTATGCGGAAGTCCAACTCCATGCCGACAGCGAACTGCTCGGCAATGACCAGTGGCCGAAGTTTGGTATGCAGATCGTCAAAGCGGATAAGTCCGCGGGGTACAGCTTCTTTGTCGACGCGGTCGCGACCGAAGATGGCGGCAATCACATCAACAGCGGCTCTGCCGACCTCGGCTATGCGCACTACACGGGCACGTGGGGCGGATACAACACGATCACGACGAAAGCGGGCGCAAATTCTTCCGTTTACACGGGGGACAACGCCTACATCACGATGGGCATTTACCGCAAAGGATCGAGCTTCCAGCTCTATCTCGACGGTTCGCCGCTCGACGCTGTTACCATGAGCGACGTCGGCGAAAACGACATCATGTACGCGGGGCTCTTCTCCTTCAAGGTCAAATTGACGGCGAAGGGTTACAAGGTGGAGAAAGAAAACCTCGACACCTACCGCACTACGCTTGAAGGAGCGCTCGCGGAGCACGTCGCCGAAAAGACCATCGACGGCAATCTTGAAGATTGGACGACGGAGCAGACGAAGTATTACGACGAGATCATCGCTACGAACGGCAGGAGCGTCAAGGTATATGCGACGCTCGGCGAAAAGGGCGTTTACGTCTTCTACGACGCCTTGCACGAAATCTATAAGGACGATTCCACCGATTGGTCCAAGAACACCAACGCGGAGTTCTGGATCGGACGCAAACAGTACCATGTGACCGCGAATGAGCACACGATCACCGAGGCGAAGTTCGTTACTTCCCAGGAGGGTGGCTTGCATCATACCAAGATCGAGGGCTTCCTCGCCTACGATGCCATCCAGGGCTACACCGCCGAGAGCGAGTACGCGCTCATGGGCTTCGCCTTCAAGACGGAAAACGAGGTCGGCGCGCTTTGGTGCAGCGGCGATTGGTGGAGAACGGACGATATGAATGATAGAGATCAAAACGGCGAAGGCTTTGTCGTTACGCGGAACGGTATCAAGGGCGAAGGCGCGTCCGACATCTACACGGTGGACGGCGAACTCACCGATTGGGAAGGCGCCGACTGGCAGAACGACGGGCGTGCGAAGTGGGCGGCGAGCCTCGAAGAGGACGGCGTGTACATGGCTGTCAAATTCGAGCAGGCAGATCTCCCGGAGCGCAACATCGGCAGGGAAAATTCGTGGTATCTCAACCAAAACATCGAGTTGCAGGGAAGCGACAACTATCACGGCGGCAAGGTGTTCCTGTACAACGGGCAGACGTATCACTCCGCCTATATCACGGCGGCGAAGGCGAAACTCACGCAGAGCGAGCTTGTGTTCGAGCTCTTCATCGCCCGCGAACAGCTTACAAATGTGAGCGCGGAAGCCGAGAACGCCAAGTTTACGATGGGCGGACAGCTCTATCCCGAAGCGACGGAAGGGACAGATCATTGGCAGGTCTACTTCACCAACAAGGAAGTATGGGCACCCCGCTGGACGGTGACGTTCGAGAACGAATACGGCACAGAGACAACGACGACGCAGAAGGTCGTAAAGGGCAAGTCCGTTACGCTCACCGAGCCCGACGCGCACGAAGGCTGGACGTTCGACGGTTGGTATAAAGAAGGCACGAAGGTAGACCTCGGACAGTACACGCCCGAAGGCGACGTTACGCTCACCGCGAAGTGGAACCCCGTCGCTCCCACCATCACCTTTGAACCGGGGGGGGATGCTACCGGGTCTCCTTCCGTGGTACCGCAGTGGAACGAAGGTGAGAAGAACTACACCATCACCCTTCCCGCGGGGACCGTTTACACGTGGGAAGATCACGACTTCGATCAGTGGTCCGTGAGCGTGAACGGCTCGGAAAACACGTACGACGCGAACGCGCAGATCACCGTTGAACCGGGCGCGACGGTCGTAATCACCGCGAAGTGGACGCAGGCGGGCGTTGTTACCCACAAGGTAGAGTTCAAACTCGGCTACGGCGACAACGAGACCTATCAGACGCGCACGGTAACGGAAGGGGAGACGGTCGGCGTAGACAATATGCCCACCCCGCCCGTACGCGAAGGTTACCGCTTTGAAAAGTGGCTGAAACCGGACGGTGAGGACGAATTTACGGCGAACACCGAAGTGTCTGCGAACATCGAGGTCAAGGCAAGCTGGATCGAGCAGGCGAAGGTTACCTTCGAGCTCGACGGCGGCGTCGGCGACCCGCCCGCTCCCATCTGGATCGACAAGAACAAGACGCTCGCGGATATGGCGGAATTCGGCGTAACCATGCCCGAAGATACGCCCGCCCGCGCGGCGTACAAGTTCGAGGGCTGGAAACTGCAATCTTCGGAAACGGAGTTCAACGAATCGTACACGGTGACGGAAAATATCACCGTCGTTCCGAAGTGGAAGAACCTCGTCGACGGCGTCCTCGACTGGACGGACGAACAAAAGACGAATCCCTTCATCATGCCCGCCAGTAACGGCATGAAGGTTACGGTGTACGGCTATTTGGACGACTTCGGCGTTTGGATCTACTACGACGTGCTCCACACCGTGCACAAGACGACGGAAACCGACTGGTTCAACAACACGAACATCGAGTTCCGCCTCGGCGGCAACGCGGATAAGCAGTATGCGAAGAACTCGAAGGGCGACTACATCAACAGCATTCAGGAGCAGTACATCCATATGCACACCGACGATCCTTCGGGCAACAGCCTGTACAATACGAAGGCGGAAGTGTTCGTCCCGTACGAGGACGTGGGCAACGGCTACAACAAGAACAGCGCATACGTTCCCGCGCGCTTCATGTTCAAGGTCGGCGGGCTCGATGGCGCTCTGTGGGTCGGCGGCGACTGGTGGAGACCCGAGGACACTGCCGAAAACGGCAACCAAGGGACGCTCATCACCCGCAACGGTATTTTGAAGGCGCAGGATAAGTCCGTGACCATTGATGGCGACGAGAGCGAATGGGCGGGCGCGCAGTGGACGAACGTGCCAAAAGGCGGCGAAGATGATCGCACCATTCAATGGACTTACAAGTTCGGAACGGACGGTATGTATTTCGCATTTAAGGCCGAAGGCTCGAATCTCGCTACCGAACGTGAATTTTACAACGGCGATGGGTGGAAAAACCAGAACGTTGAAATCCAAGCAGGCGTGAATTCGCATAGGAGTATCGTTGCTTATATCAAAGGCGAAACCTATCACACAATGTTTATCAATGAGGCGAAAGCGAAGTTCACCGCAGCGGCCGATAACGGCGGCGAAAAGGATAAGCTCGTCTATGAGATCTTCATCGCCTATCCCAACCTCATCGATGTAAATGCGGAATCGCAATCCATGACGTTCAATAGCGGCACACAATTATTTAAGACAACGGATGGAGTGGAGGCTAATGTTTGGACTGTGCTTGCGACCGGTGCAACACTCACCCGTCAGGCTTAACGGAACAAACGCGGCGCCCCGCCCGCGGGCGGGGCGCCCGTAAAAAAAGGAGAAATTATGAATAAAAAGTTTTTGAAATTCGGCACGATTGCGCTCTCTGCCTGCCTGTGCATCTCGGCGGTCTCCGGGCTCGCCGCGTGCGGCGGCAATACAAACGACGTTGAGATCGGCGATGACGGCAAGCCCCGTCCGGGGGCGGACGGCCCCACCGAGATCTCCTTCTGGGGATACGGCGATCAAAACGAAAAAGAGGTGTTCACCGACCTCGTCAACCAATTCAACGAGCTGTACAAGGACACCATCAAAGTAAAGTACGAGCACAAGCCCGGCGACTACAACACCGCCGCGCTCAACGGTCTGCGCGCCTCCCGCGCGAACGTGGACGTCCTCTATGTGGACGACGAGCACGTAAAGCGGTATGCGAAGGCGGGCTATCTCGAACCGCTCGACAGCTACATCCAAAACAGCGAAGAAATTCAAATCGACAACATGTGGGCGAGTTCCATCAACCGCTATAAGTACGATGTGGATACGACGACGCAGGACGGTCCCAACGCCCACTATTGGGGCATTCCCAAGGATATCGGTCCCGTTGTCATCTTCTACAACGAGAGCATGTTCAACCGCGCGGGCGTCAAGGTCATCTCCGTCGCGAAAGAGGACCTCGCGGCGTTCAACGCGGGCACGAAGGCGGACGCCCGCGGCACGACGAAGTCGGAGTACGGCATCACGGGCGAAGTGAAGGAGAAAGGGTACTTCGTTGACGGCACGCAGAAGTGGTTCAACAACCAAATTCCCATGAGCTGGGACGAATGCGTCGCGCTTTCGACGGTCGTTCAAACGAGCGAGCGCACCCTCAACGGCATTACGACGGAGAGCGAGTACTTCGGCTACTACACCGAGTGGTGGTTCAACTACGGCTGGTCGGTCGGCGGCGACTGCGTCGAATACGTCGCGACGGACGATCCCGCCTACAAGGGCGGCTATTGGGAATTTACCCTCCTCGAAGACGACACCCCCAACTATATCGTGAAGGACGACGTAACGGAACCCGTCACCGTAAAGGGGCACAGCTATTCGGCGGGACAGATCATCGAATGGGCGGATAAAATTCAGGACCCCAAGACGGACGTCAAGGCAATCAACTCCGAGGTAACGCAGCTTTATGCGGCAGGCAAGCTCAACGAACTTCCTTCCCAGCGCGACGCCATGATCGAGTTCGGACGTCTCTGCACCAAGAAGGATGTAGAGGTCGTATCCGGCAAGAACGGCTACCGCATCTGCCCCTATCCCGCGGATATGGGCGGCAACGACGCGAAGGCGACGACGTTTGCGGAGGGCAAGCTCGGCATGCTCGTAGACGGCAGATGGAACGTTACCAACTTCCGCAAGCTCATCGGCGAAAAACCGGGGCAGACGGGCAACAAGTTTGAATGGGACGTCGCGCCCCTTCCCATGTACAAGGAGTACGACGCGTCGGGCAACGTAACCGTGCACGGCGTGGAGGCGGGACACTCCGGTTCCGTCGCGCTCTGCGTGAACGCGAAGAGCAAGAAGAAGAACGCCGCATGGTTCTTTGCCGAATTCATCGGCGGCAAGACGGGACAGGAAGCGCAGGCAAAATCGGGCTTCGCCATTCCTTCGCAGAAGAACCTCGCCAACAGCGAAGTGTTCCTGCAATCGGATAAAAACCCCCGCAACTCCATCGTATTCGTCCGCGCGGCGGAGTACGAGACGCCGGGCGACTGGTGGTATCTCGAAGACAACCTCTGGATCGCCGACTGGGCGGATCTGCTCAACAGCCAGTTCCGCGAGGGCAAAATAACGCTCGAACAGTTGCAGGCGAACAGCAAGTATAAGGATACGCCCAATCGCTTGAAGGATTACACCGAAGCGTAACAAAACTTGTAAGGAGCATTCTCATGGAACAGGTTTACGAAGATCCCGCCGATGTTGCCCTCGCGGAGGGGCTCGGCTTGGACGCTCCGAAAGAGACCGATTCCGAGATGACGGAAAAGATCCCCGTAAAATCGCCCAAAAAGCGGTTCAAAATAGACCTCGAAGAGATATACGGAACGGCGTTCGCCGCCGTTCCGCTCATCGGGTTCCTCATCTTCGGGGCGATCCCGCTCGTGCTTGCGTTCGCCATGGCGTTTCTCGATATCCCGGGATACAGCATAGACGGCGCGGAATGGGCAGGCTTCGATAATTTTGTCTATATCTTCGAGGATCCTCTGTTCGGCGAGTCCATTCTCAACACCATCATCCTCGGCGCGTCCACGTTCATCAGCCAGATCTTTGCGCTTGCGATCGCGTACCTTTTGAGCCGCGACATCAAGGGCAGGGGGATTTGGCGCATCATCTACTTTATTCCCTATGTGTGCTCGGTCGTCGCGATCACGCTCATGTGGCGGAATATCTTCAATCCCTCGTTCGGTATCATCAACCAGATCCTCGGCAAAGGGGGTCTCGGGAACGGGGCGATCAACTGGCTGGGCGAACCGGGACTGTACTATGTTACCGTCATCATCATGAGCGTATGGTCGGGCATGGGCTATGGCATTCTGCTCTACTCCGCCGCGCTCACGAACGTCAACCAGTCCTCCATCGAGGCGGCGAAGATCGACGGCGCGGGTCCGTTTACGCAGTTCTTCCGCATCGTCCTTCCCTCCGTCTCTCCCACGACGTTCTATCTCCTCATCATGGGCGTCATCGGTCTCTTGCAGGCGTTCGCCGTTACCAACGTTTTAACGCCGAACGGCGGACCGGATAACCAGGGCGTTACCATCGTGTTCTATATGTATCGCTACATCATGGAATACGACGGCAAGATGGGCGTCGCCAGCGCGGCGGCATGGGTGCTTACGGCGCTCATCCTCGCCGTTACGGGACTGCAATTCCTCGGATCAAGGAGGTGGGTGAAGTATGATTGACGAAACCGCCGTCGCCCTCCCGCAAGAGGGGCTCTCTTCGGATCTGCCCGAGACGGAACTTTCCAGCGAAATTTCGGAGCAGGATCTTTTGGAGCAGGACCTTTCGGAACAGGACGTTCCCAAAAGGCAGAAACAAAAATATCACAGCGCAAAGACGGGCGCGATCGTCTCGAAGGTGTTCATCTATTTTGTCCTCGTGCTGTACGCGACGATCATTCTTTTGCCCTTCCTCATCGTCATCATCACGTCGCTGAAAACGTGGGAGGACGCGCGCAGCCTCGTATTTACGTGGATCCCCCCGCAGGGATTTACGCTGGAAGGCTACTCGATGGCATTTAACGAATACGCCAATGTGGACGCGGCGCTCCCCATGCTGTTGAGCGGGTTTTTCAACACCCTGCTGTACATTTTGCCGCCCACCCTCATAGGGCTCTTCACCTCGTCGCTCTCGGCGTACGCATTCAGCAAACTGCGCTTCCGCGCAAAGAAGTGGATGTATCCCGCCCTGCTCGCCACGATGATGATCCCCGGCACCATCATGATCGTTCCGCAGTTCTCCATCTACGATATGATCGGTTGGGTGGATACGCCGCTCCCGCTCATGATCCCCGGTATGTTCGGCGCCGCCGCGTGCGTGTTCTTTATGCGGCAGTTCTATGCGGGCATTCCGGACAGCCTCGTCGAGGCGGCGAAATTGGACGGGCTCGGGTACTTCGGCATCTTCTTCAAGATCATGGTGCCGCTCTCGGTGCCCGCGCTCCTCGCACAGGGGCTCTTGGGCTTTATCGGAGGGTATAACGATTACCTCGGTCCCCTCATGTATTTGCAGTCCTCCGACTTGTACACCCTGCAAATCGCGCTCCGCGACGTTGCGGGGACATACGGGGACAACATGCCCAACGTCGCCATGGCGGCAAGCATCATCGCGCTCATACCCATGCTCATTGTGTACTTCTTCACCCAGCGGTACTTCATTTCGGGCATCGTTTCGAGCGGTCTCAAAGACTAATCAAGGAGTAATTTATGAAAAGGAATCTTAAAATTCTGTCGCTCTCGCTTGCGCTCTGCATGAGCATGAGCGCGCTCGCCTCCATCGCGGCATGCGCCGATGATGGCAAGGATCCCTCTAACCCCTCCGATCCCTCCGATCCCTCTCTGACGGGCGAATTCAACTACATCGATAACCTCGTCAGCGAGATGAGCGACCCCGCCGCGGAGTACAACTCTTCCCTGTACTACTTCAACAACCTCGATTTCGGCGTTGCAGACCCTTCCGTCATCTACATCACGGAGGGGAAGGACAAGGGTTGGTTCTATGCCTACGGCACGAGCGACGAGATCAACTGCCACGGCTTTCAGGCTTGGCGCTCCAAGGATCTCGCGCACTGGGAGACGACGGGCGTCGCCCTTTGGCCGGACTTTGCCGAGACGTGGGCGTCGGACAACTACTGGGCGCCCGAAGTCATCTACGACGCAGAGGATGAGCTCTACTACATGGTGTACAACGCGTGGAACCAGAACGAAGACCTCGGCGTCGAGCACAGACTCTGCCTTTCCGTCGCCTACTCGGCGGATCCCGCGGGTCCCTTCGTTACGCCGACCCGCCTGAACGAGGACGGCGATCCCATTTCGCCGCGCGAGCCCGTCATCGACCTGCACGCCGATCCCGCGGACGGCCACATCACGAAAATCAACACGAGGATCCCCGAACAGTATCGGAACATGGGGCTCGACTGCGCGCTCGATGCGAGCCCCTTCGTCGATCCCGCCACGGGCGAGAAGTACCTCTATTTCGGCTGGTACGGTCTCGGCGGCGTCGGCGGCGGCATTGCGGACGGCACCCACCTCTTCGGCATGAAGATGAAGGATTGGTTCACCCCCGATTATTCTTCCATCACCGAGCTCACCGCGCCCGGATATGAGGAACTCGGCGGGTCGAGAAACCGCTCCGAGAGCGAAGGGCACGTCAACGAAGGTCCCTTCATGTACTACCACGGCGGAAAGTATTACCTCACATTCAGCGTAAACGACTATACGAAGGAGACATATCACGTCGTGCAAGCCATTGCGGACAGCCCGCTCGGGCACTTCGTCAAAGTGGACGAGGACGACGGCGGGAAGGTCATTTCTTCGGATACGAACTGGAACCACATCAAGAGCGCGGGGCACCATAGCTTTATCGAGCTCGGCGACGAACTCTTCATCGCCTACCACACCTTCAAGGACCGCCTCACCGTCGACAACGGCAGAGCGCTCGCCGTGGATAAGGTCGTCTGGACGGAGAACAACGCGGGGCAGAAAGTCATGCACACGAACGGACCTTCGTGGTCGTTGCAGCCGCTCCCCGCCGTGGTTTCGGGGTATAAGAACATCGCGCCTTCCGCCGAGGTAACGGCTTCCGCGACGGCGCAGGGCAGCGACAAGGCGCTCCTCACCGACGGCATCATCAAATATCAGGAATTCGACATCGCCGAGGAATACGAAGCCGATCCCGGCAAATCCGTCATCGAGCTCAAATGGGACAATTATAAGACGGTGCGCGGGCTCATGATCTACAACTCGTACGATTACTTCTATTCCTTCGTCAGCGTGGACAAGATCGAGATGGAGTACCTCACGAAGAGCGGCTCTACCGCGACGGCGGTCATCGAGGACCTCGATTACGACTGGGATTGGTTCCTCGACGGCAGCGAGTTCCTGTGCCCCGGCGGCGCGGCGATCGCGGAGTTTGCCGAACTTCCCGTCAAATCCATCAAAATCACCATCACCTCGCCCGATGACGCGGAACTGCTCGCCATCAACGAGATCGTCGTCCTCGGCAAGGATACGCCCTGCGCAGGCGTAGACGGCTTCGCGAAGTATACCTTCACCAATCCGACGCACGGCTCGCCGCACATCATCAACGAGAGCAGGACGTTCGGCAACGTTGTAGTGGACGGCGCGCCCTCCGATTACATCACCACGATGTACGGGTACGACCTCTCGCACGACGACGGCACCGCGGACGCCTACATCGAGCAGAAGGGCTCGTGGGACCAGTACGCCTTCTTCAAGGACGTCTTCTCCACGAAGTTCTACGCCAAGGCGACGTTCACGGTTACGGCGGACAAGGGGTACGCAAACGACCAGTATCCCAAGTTCGGGTTTGCCATCCGCTGCGAGGACAACGTGGCGGGCATCCGCAACACCATCGCGTACTTTGTGGACGGACAGGGCAACTTCACGATGAAGCAGATCGGCTGCGTCCAGCGCAACAACGCGGACAACGACTGGCTCTGGGGCACGGACCATGGAGAGCGGAGAAACAACAGCGTAAATATTTCCTATAAAAACGGCAACACGGTCACCCTTGAAGTCATCCGCGACGGCGATAAGTTCTACTTCTTCTGCAACGGCGCGCCCGCCTTCGATGCGCTCACGTACAACTTCTTTACGGCGGACCGTCCCTCGGCAGTCGGCTTCTTCGGGTTCAATACGCCCATGAAGATCACGAATTACAGCGCAACGCAGGATCCTACCACCGTCGCAGAGAAACTCGCCGAACTCAACGGATAAGGAGAGAGCCATGTGGCAGAGAACAGAGTACCCCCGTCCGCAGTTTCGGCGGCAGGATTGGCTCGCCCTCAACGGCGTGTGGGAATTTGCCTTCGACGACACGGACGAGGGGCTCGCAAAAGGATACGATACGGGCAAAGTGCGCCTTCCGCTCTCCATCGTCGTCCCGTTTAGCTATCAGTACGAGGCGAGCGGGATCGGCGACAAGGCGGTGCATGAGATCGTCTGGTACAGGCGGACCTTCCCCACAAAGGCGGGGCGGCGCGCGCTCCTGTGCTTCAACGGGGCGGACTATCGGACGGATGTATGGGTGAACGGCAAGCACGTTCTCACCCATACGGGCGGCTTTACCCCGTTTTCGGCGGACATCACGAAGTATATGAAGCCGCGCGGCGAGAACGCGCTCGTCGTGCGGTGCTTCGACCCCCTCGATCCCGCCGTTCCGCGCGGGAAACAGAGCTGGACGGGCGAACGGTTTTCGTGCTGGTACATTCCCAACACGGGGCTGTGGCAGAGCGTATGGATCGACTGGGTGGGGGAGGACTGCATCGTCTCGCACACCCTGTTCGCCGATTACGACAGCGCATCCGTCTCGGGAGAGATCGTAACGTCGCGCGGGCTCGCGGATGAAGCGGAGATCGAAATTTCCTTCAAGGGGAAGCACGTCAAGACGGCGCGCTTCTCGCTGGACGGGAAGCGCACGCGCTATTCGTTCAAACTGAACGAATGCAACTGCGTAGACGCCGATTACACATGGCAGCCCGAACATCCCGCGCTCTTCGACGCCGTTTTCCGCCTCTATTGCGGCGGGCGCGCGGCGGACAGCGCAAAGACGCGCTTCGGCATCCGCAAACTCGTCGCGGACGGCAATAAGATCGTCCTCAACAACGCGCCGCTCTATCAGCGGCTCATCCTCGACCAAGGCTATTGGCGGGAGAGCGGGCTCACGCCCCCCAGTGCGGAGGCGTTGAAAAAGGATATCGAGCTCGCCATGTCGATGGGCTTCAACGGCGCGCGGAAACATCAGAAATTCGAGGACCCCTATTTCTACTATTATGCGGACGAGCTGGGCTTTCTCACGTGGTGCGAAATGCCCTCCGCCTATCACTTCTGCGCGGAGGAGGAGAAGCGCATCGCTTCGGAATGGGCGGATATCGTGCGCGAGGCGGGCGTCTTTGCGAGCGTCATCGCCTATGTCCCGCTCAACGAGAGCTGGGGCGTGCGCAACATCGCTTCCGACGCGGCGCAACAGAATTTTGCCCGCTCGCTCTATTACATGACGAAGTCGTTGGACGCGACGCGGCTCGTCTCCTGCAACGACGGCTGGGAGAGCCCCGAGACGACGGATATCCTCGGCATTCACGATTACGCGTACGACAGCGCGGCGTTCGCCGAAAAGTACCGCCCCGACCGCTACGACGATCTGTATCCGCAGACGCGGCGGCTGATGGCGTACGGCTGTAAGTATGCGGGACAGCCCGTTCTGCTCACCGAATTCGGCGGCATCGCCAAGGCGGAGGAGACGAAAAACGGCAACTGGGGTTATAATGACGGCGCGTCGAGCGACGAAGCGTTCTACACGCGGTACGAAAATCTCATGCAGGGGATCTACGCGCACCCCGATCTTCGCGGGTTCTGCTACACGCAGCTCACCGACGTCCAGCAGGAAGTGAACGGACTTCTCTACGCGGACAGAACGCCGAAATTCGATTGCGAAACGGTGAAAATTTTAACGGAGGGGAAGCGCAGATAGCGGACCCGTTTCCGGAAAGAACACAGGGCAGCGGAAACGCTGCCCTGTTTTGATAGACATTTGTTTGAGCGGGGCGTGCCGTCCTTGGCAGAGAACAGGGCTCCCGAAAAAGATTTGCGCAGCAAAGATTTTTGGGGAAGAGGAGACGCCGCGGGCAAAAAGAGCCTTTTCGCCAGAAAAGCGTAAAAAGCGCGCGTGCGGCGACGAGGGGCGGTCGAACCTACGGTTCGCCTCCTTTCGCAAATACAAAATTCCCGAACAGCGAAAGCTGTTCGGGAATTTTGGTGTGCCCGACAGGAGTACTTCGCGCCGATGGTCGCTACTGCGCCTTCGGCTTGTGCCGCCCTTAGTCGAAAATAGTGCGGGCGGGGTGTGCCGCCCTTGGTAGAGAACAGGGCTCCCGAAAAAGATTTGCGCAGCAAAGATTTTTTGGGAAGAGGAGACGCCGCGGGCAAAAAGAGCCTTTTCGCCAGAAAAGCGTAAAGAGCACGCGTGCGGCGACGAGGGGCGGTCGAACCTACGGTTCGCCTCCTTGTGCAAATACAAAATTCCCGAACAGCGGAAGCTGTTCGGGAATTTTGGTGTGCCCGACAGGAGTACTTCGCGCCGATGGCGCTTGTGCCGCCCTTGGTAGCACAAATAGAAACCTCGGGCGGTCGAACCGCAGGTTCGCCTCCTTGAACGTACCAAAACAGGACAGGCAAAAAGCCTGTCCTGTTTTGGTGTGCCCGACAGGAGTCGAACCTGCGGCCTCAAGCTCCGGAGGCTTGCGCTCTATCCAACTGAGCTACGGACACATATCTCTGCGGAAGCGCCGCGGCAAAGGCGGCGCGCCGTAAAATCTTCTCCATTATAACATATCTTTGGAAAAAATGCTTTATATTTTTGCGGGAATATGGTAAAATAGAGAAAAATTTTTCGGGAGGAGCGCGAATGAACGGAACGGTCGTCGTCGGCATGAGCGGCGGGGTGGACAGCTCGGTCGCCGCGCTTCTTCTCAAAGAGGCGGGATACCGCGTCGTGGGGCTCTTCATGCGGAATTGGGAGGAGCGCGACGGCAACGGCGCGTGCACCGCGGACGCCGACTTCGATGATGTCGTGCGCGTGTGCGGAATGCTCGACATTCCCTATTATTCCGTCGATTTTTCCAAGGAATATCTCGAACGCGTGTTTTCGCACTTTCTCGAAGAATACGCGGCGGGCAGAACGCCCAATCCCGACGTTCTGTGCAACCGCGAGATTAAATTCGGTCCCTTCCTCGACTACGCGCGGGAGCTCGGCGCGGACTTCGTTGCGACGGGGCACTATTGCGGCGCCTCGCACGAAAACGGCGTGCACCGCCTCCTCAAAGCGGCGGACGCGGGGAAGGACCAAACGTATTTTCTCAACCAACTCTCGCAGGCGCAGCTCAAAGACGTTCTCTTTCCGCTCGCGTCCCTCAAAAAGGCGGAAGTGCGCGAGATCGCCCGCAAAAACGGGCTGGCGACGGCGCGCAAAAAGGACTCCACGGGCATCTGTTTTATCGGCGAGCGCAATTTCCGCAAGTTTTTGCAGGGATATCTTCCCGCGAAGCCGGGGAAAATCTTCACGCTTGACGGGGAAGAGGTGGGCGAACACCTCGGGCTGATGTATTACACGCTCGGACAGCGCAGGGGGCTCGACCTCGGCGGGCGGAAGGGCGAAGAGGGACGTTGGTTCGTCGTGAAAAAGGACGTCGCGAACAACGCGCTCTACGTCTCGCACGGAGACGAGACCCCGCTCTATTCGCGGGGGTGCCGCGTCTCGGGCATGAACTTCATTCCCTTCCCGCCGCGAGAGGAAAAGTTCTCCTGCTATGCGAAGTTCCGCTATCGGCAGGGCGAGCAGGGAGTGCGCGCCGTGCGGACGGGGGAAAACACGCTGGATCTTTTCTTCGACGTTCCCCAGCGCGCCGTAACGGAGGGGCAGTACGCCGTCCTTTACGACGGGACGCAGTGCCTCGGCGGCGGCGTCATAGAGGAGACGTTCGGCGCGGAGGTTTGAATGGAACTCTTTCGGGACATGTCGCCCGACGTGGGGCGGCTGAAAGCATACGGTTTCGTCGAGGAGGGCGGCGCGCTCCGTTTCCGCACCGAAATTTTGGACGGCGCGTTTCTGCTCGACGTCGAAATTGCGGGCGGCGCGGTGAAAACTTCGCTCACCGACGCGCTCTCGGAAGAGCCGTATACCCTCCATCTCGTCGAGGCGGCGGAGGGGGAATTTGTGGGGAGCGTGCGCGCGGCGTATCGCGCCGCGCTCGGCGAGATCGCGAAGAACTGCTTCGTGAAAGACGTGTTCCGCTTCGCCCAGACGAAGGAGCTCATCGAACTCGTGCGGGAAAAATACGGCGACGAGCCCGAATATCTTTGGGAAAAATTCCCCGACAACGCGGTGTTCCGCCGAAAGGACAACCAAAAGTGGTACGCCGCCGTCCTCACGACGGAGCGGGAAAAGCTCGGGGCGGCGGGCGAGGGGCGCGCCGAGATCCTCGACGTGCGCATGGCGCCCGAGGAGCTGGATCTCCTTGTGGACGGAAAGCGTTTCTTCCGCGGGTGGCACATGAACAAAAAGCACTGGGCGACCGTGCTTCTCGACGGGACGTTTTCCGCGGAGGAGCTCCTCGGGCTCGTGGAGGAGAGCCGCTTTCTTGCAAAATAATTCGTTAAGGTATAAAAATTCGATCATCCGTCCATAACCTTCGCAGGAAAAGCGGAGGTTATTTTTTATGAAGAAAGCATTGGTCGTCGCGGCGCTCGTCGTTGCGCTCTTCGGATTCGCGTTCGCCTTTGCGGGCGGGGAGAACGCGGGGGACGGTTCCTCCTATCTGCGCATCCACATCCGCGCAAATTCCAACAGCGAGGAAGATCAGCGCGTAAAATATCTCGTGCGGGACGAGATCGTGAAATTCCTTGCGCCGACGGCGGCGCAGTGCACGGGCAAGGAGGAGGCGCTTTCCCGCATCGGGGAGCAACTTCCCGCGGCGGAGAAGGTCGCCGCGCGCACGCTCGAAGCGAACGGCTTCTTCTACGGGGCGCGCGCGTCGCTCCGCCGGGAGGAGTTCCCCACGCGCGTCTATGAGAACGTTACGCTCCCCGCGGGCGTGTACGACGCGCTCATCGTCGAGCTCGGCGCGGGCGAGGGAGACAACTGGTGGTGCGTCGTCTATCCCCCGCTGTGCTTTACGGGAGGGAACGTTCCCGTCGTATACAAGAGCAAGATCGCCGAGCTCATACGGTCGTTCTTCGGCGAATAACGGCACCCATTGCCCCGATTTTCCATTTCGGCGGGAAAATCGGGGCTTCTTTTGCGCCTTTCGCCGAATTTCGCATAAAAATTATTCCAATGCACACATTGCGCATAGGAGGTTCTTATGAAGAAGATTTTGGCAATCGGCGCGTTGACGCTTGCGCTCTCCGCGGGCGCGGCAACGGGCGTTGCGGCATATACCGCTTCCCGCGAGACGACAGCCGATACGGCGCAGACTGCTATCGTCGAAACCGCCGTTCTCCGTCAGGGAAGCACGGGAAACGAAGTGAAAGAAGTCCAGCGCAGATTGAAACAATGGGGCTATTACACGGGAGCCGTGGACGGGATATTCGGCTCGGGAACGAAGAAGGCGGTGATCGCGTTTCAGAAAAAGAACGGGCTCACCGCGGACGGCGTGGTCGGCAGGGCGACCTACAAGGCGCTGGGCATGAACAGTTCTTACAATGCGCTCGGCGGCAGTACGGGCTCGTCCTCTTCGGGTACGTCGAATTATACCTCGTCCGATCTGTATCTCCTCGCAAAGGCGATCTATGCGGAAGGCAGGGGAGAGAGCTATACGGGACAGGTCGCCATCGGCGCGGTCATCATCAACCGCGTAAAGAGCCCGTCCTTTCCCAACAGCATTTCGGGCGTCATCTATCAGCAGGGCGCGTTCACGGCGGTGACCGACGGACAGATCAACCTCGAACCCAACCAAACGGCGTACAACGCCGCGCGCGACGCCATGAACGGCTGGGACCCCACGTACGGGTGCCTGTATTACTATAATCCCGCGGTCGCCACGAGCGCGTGGATCTTCGACCGCCAAACGGTGACCGTCATCGGCAAACACGTATTTGCCATTTAAGGAGGAGATATGGAAAAGAAGATAGGAAATAACGTATCCAGCGGAGCGGAAAAGGTGGAGCGCGTGGAAGAGAAAAAGTTCACGGCGGAAAGCGTGAACGAGGGCGCGCCCAAAAAGACGCAAAAGAAGCGCGCGCCCGCGAAAAAGACGGCAAAAAAGCCGATCTCTCATCAAAAGAAGGCGGAAAAGAAGGAGCGCGCCGCCGCGGAGAAGCGCCTCGACAAGGCGCAGGCAAAGGCAAAAAAGAAGGAAGAAAAGCTCATGAAGAAGGCGGAGCTCAAACAAAAGAAGCTCGAAAAGAAGGCGGAGATCAAGCAGAAAAAGCTTGAACACAGGGAGCTTGTCTCCAAGCGTCGCGCCGAACGCAAGCAGAAAAAGCTCGAAAAAAGAGCCGCGCTCAAAGAAAAGCGCGTCGAGCGCCGCGCCGAGCGCGCCGCCCGCCGCGAGATGCTGAAAAACGAAAGCAAGGCGGAAAAGCAGAAGCGGATCGCCCGCGAAAAGAAGGAGCGCATCGCGCTCCGCCGCCGCAAGCACGACGCCCGCGCCAAGGCGCGCGAGGACAAGTTGAAGGCGAGAGAGGCGGCGCGCGCCCGCAAAGCGGCGGATAAAAAGCACAAGCGCGAACAAAAGACGGAGCGCAAGGAAAACCGCCGCGGGTTCGGCGGCTGGCTCGCGGCAGTCATCACGCTGGGCACGGCGTGCCTCGCGCTCGGCGCCGTCGTAACGGCGGGCGCGGTGCGGATGAACGAGATCTCGCTCTCCGCCGAGAACGGCGCGCGCGCCACCCTGTACGAGATGGTCTCCGTCTCCGAAGGGCTGGACGACAGTCTCGATAAGCTCCGCGTCGCCTCCGGCGCCGCCGAGCAGAGAAAGCTCCTCACGGACATCGTCGTAGACAGCGCGATCATGGAGAGCGCGCTCGAAAAGATCCCCGTGGACGCGGCGACGAGCACGGACATCTCCTCCTTCGTCAACCGCACGGGCGCATACGCCCGCATGTTGCTGGGGCGGCTCGCGGAGGGCAAGACGCTCACGGAGACGGAGAAGAACACCATCGCCTATCTCTATCAGGTCAACGCCAAACTGTACGGCGAGCTCAATACGCTCGCGACGACGATGACGGAGCGCGATTTCCGAGACTTTCTCAACGGCGGAGACGGCAGCATGTCGCAGAAGTTCGGCGAGATCGGGCAGGGCACGCATGCGGAGCCGGAAGAGATCGTAGACGCGCCCTTCTCGGGACAGGCGAACGTGGGCGAGAACAAATTGGCGCAGTACGAGGAGATCTCCTCCGCGCGCGGCGAGGAGCTCGCGAAGGAATATCTCGGCGGGTACAACGTCAAGCGCGCGGAATATACGGGCGAGACGATCGCGCGGGACTTCACCGCTTACAACTACGTGCTCACGGATGAAAGCGACGCGGAGATCTTCGTGCAGATCGCGAAGAACGGCGGGAAGCTCGTGTTCTTCGACACCTATGAGGAATGCACGCAGAAGAACTTCGACCTCGAAACGTGCGATACGCTGGCGCGCGAGTTCCTTGCGACGCTCGGCATGGACGACGTGGAGGCGGTTTGGCTCTCGGACGGCGGCATGGTCGCGAATCTCACCTATGTCGGCGTACGGGACGGCGTGAGGATGTATCCCGAAATGGTGCGCGTCCGCGTCTGCGAACAGCGGGGCAGAGTGGTCGGCATCGACGCGCGGGGGTACCTTCTCAACGGCGGCACGGAGCGGGACACCGCGTCCGACCTCACCGAGAGCGAGGCGCGGCAATTCCTCTCCGCCGAGCTCACCGTGCAGTCCGCCAACCGCGCCGTGATCCCCGCCGCGGGCGGCGAGAGAATGTGCTACGAGTTCCTCTGCACGTACGGGGACGAGGAGTACGTCGCCTATATCGACGCAAATTCGGGCGAAGAAGTACAGCTCTTCCGCGTCCGCAAGAGCGCGCAGGGCAGCTATCTCGAATAAGCGATCTTTCCCGCGGGACGCGGACAAGATTTGAAGAGCAGATTAAAAACCCGAGCCTACGGCTCGGGTTTTTAATGAGAAAAAATATGGGAAGTGTGGGCGTTTTTCGGGTCGTCTCTCGGACGACGATGACATTATAAGCGATTCAAACGTAATTGTCAATGTTTTTTAACATCTTTTCGGCTTTCTTTCAAAAACTTTTCGGCGTTTCTTGCAATTTGTCGAATTTTGTCGTAAAATAGGGAAAAAGGGGAGGGAAACCATGTTCCATATCGTCCTCGTCGAACCGAAGATCCCGCAGAATGCGGGCAATATCGCGCGCACGTGCGCCGCGACGGGGTGCGTTCTGCACCTCGTGCGCCCGCTCGGGTTTGAACTTTCGGATAAATATCTCAAACGCGCGGGGCTGGACTATTGGCGCCTTGCGGAGGTGCACGTGCACGACAGTCTCGAAGAGGTCCTCTCCTCGCTTTCGGGCGCGGGCGTGCACCTTTTTACCACCAAGGCGCAGACATGCTATGCGGACGCGGCGTATGCGGAGGGCGACGCGCTCGTGTTCGGCAAAGAGACGGCGGGGCTCCCGGAGGAGCTTCTTGTCTCCCGCGCGGCGGAATGCGTGCGCATTCCCATGATCGCGGAGAGCCGTTCGCTCAACCTTTCCAACGCCGTTGCCGTCGCGGTCTATGAGGGACTGCGCCAAAATGCGTTCCGGGGACTCTGCGGGCGGGGAGAACTGCACCGCCTGACGTGGTGAACCGCGGAAAACTCCGCGCCGCGCTCCATGCCGTCTGCGCCGCTCTTCTGTCGCTCGCGGCGACTTTTTCTCTCTTTCTGCCCCTGCCGAGAACGGTCTCCGGCGGGGCGGAACGCTACGCCTGCGCGTGGGAGAACGGGACCCGTACGGAGGAGCCGCTCTCCGCGCTCCTGCCCTATCTTGCGGGCGTGAGCGAAGAAGGGGACGCGCTCGTCTTGCGCGGGGGGATCTCCGCCGCGGTCCCCTCCGAGGCGTTAAAACGTGCGCACGCCGCCCTCGTTTCGGGCGACGCAGCCGCACTGTATGCGCTCGACGCGGAAGAGATGGCTCCTCTCTTCCGCGTCGCTTTTACGATGGAGGCGCGCGGGACCGTCCTCTACGACGGCACATTTTACGGTTGGGCGGGCACGCGGTTCCGCCCCGTGATGAGCGGCGCGTGCGAGCGGTTCGTCTGGGTCTCGGGCAACCTCCCCGCAGGGACGTTCGCCTCGCTCGGCGCGAAGGAGGCGCACATTTGCACTGCCGCCCGCCTGAATGCCGCGAGCTTTCTCGGCAGCGCGGTGGAGCGCGTTACCGCGGAAGCGCCCTACGCGGCGGAAGGGGACGTCGTCTGCCTCGACACCGCGGGCGGGCGGCGGGTAGTCGCCGCGCTTCCCGTCTCCGACCTCTTTGTCTGCGACGCCGACTTTGCGGATGCGGGCGCGCTCTGCGCCTGCCGCTCGCTCGTCCGTGCCGACGTCCCGTTCGTCGGGAGCGCGAGATCGGGGAAGGGGACGATGTTTGACGATCTGTTCGCCCACTGGTTCCTGCAAAACGGGGATTACGACGTCCCGCAGACGCTCCGCGCCGTCCGCGTGCGGGGCGGCGTTCTGGCGGCGCACGCCTTCTACCGCTGCCGCATGATCGAGGAGATCGACGCCTGCGGCGTCGCGCCCGAACAGATCGAAGCGGAGGCGTTCGTCGACTGCACTTCTCTCCGCACCCTCCACACGCCGCGCGCCGACGTAACGCTGCGGGGAACGTTTACGGCGCGCGCCCTTCCCTGCGGGTGCACGCTGTACGAACGTGCGGAGTGAATTTATGGAATTTTGTCCTCCGCTCTTGACGAAATCGGGTTTGTCCGTTACAATAGAAGAGACATTACGAAAGAGGGGCGTATCACTTTGCTGAAAAAATTCTTTTCACGGTTTACGATCGTCGCGCTGGCGATCCTCCTGCTGTTCACCGCCTTTGCGGGCGCGATCGTGGCGGGGCTCTGGTTTTTGCGTTCCTTCCTCTTGGATACGTTCCCCGACGCGGGCATTTGGATCTGGATCGCATGGGAAGCCCTGCACTGGCTCATCCTCGTTATCACCGTGTTCAACATCGTCAACCGCGATATGATGCCCGATACCAAATTGCCGTGGATCATCTGCGTCGTCGCGCTCGGGGAGTTCGGCATCGTCATCTACGCCTTCTTCTCCCGCAACCGTCCCTCGCGCAGACAGCGGCGGTATTTCCGCGCCCTGCACAAGGGGTACGAGCGGTACGTCATCCGCGCCGTGGAGCGGGGACCGCTGCGGGAAGCGATGGGACAATGGGAGGGCGTGAGCGAGGGCGTTTACCGGAAGAACCTCGTCTGCGTCGCCCATGAAAACACCAAGACGGAATATTTCTCCACGGGCGAGACATACCTCGAAAGTTTGCTCAAAGACCTCGAAAGCGCCGAGAAGTACATCTTCCTCGAATACTTCATCATCGGAAAGGGCGTCGCGTGGAACGCGGTGCTCGACGTCTTGAAGCGCAAAGCCGCCGAGGGAGTAAAGGTGCGCGTCATGTACGACGACATCGGGAGCATGAGCAAGGTGCACGTGCGCTACTATAAGACCCTGCAAAAGGCGGGGATCGAGTGCGTGAAGTTCGCGCCCTTCGTGCCCGTCGTCTCCAACGTGCACAACAACCGCGACCACAGAAAGATCGCCGTAATAGACGGCAAGATCGGCTACACGGGCGGCATCAATCTCGCCGACGAATATTTCAACATCACGCATCCCTTCGGGCATTGGAAAGATACGGGCGTACGGCTCGAAGGGGAGGCGGTGAAAAATCTCATCGTCATGTTTTTAAGGCATTTCAACATGCAGAAGCACACGACGGAGGACTTCACCGCATACATTCCCGAATCGTACGAGAAGTTCGGGGGGGAGGGCGTCGTACAGCCGTATGCGGACGGTCCCAAGCCGCTCTATTCCAATTCGCTGGGCGAGGAAGTGTATCTCGACTTGCTCGGCACGGCGGAGCGGTACGTTTGGATCATGACGCCCTATCTCATCATCGACTACCGCCTGCGCGCCGCGCTCCTTGCCGCGGCGGCGCGCGGCGTGGACGTGCGCATCGTTACGCCGCACATCCCCGATAAGAAGCTGCCCTTCGCGCTCACCCGCTCCAACTATCTCAAACTCATCCGCGGCGGGGTGAAGATCTACGAATACACGCCCGGGTTCATCCATGCGAAGAACTTCCTCGCGGACGACGACGTCGCCGTGGTGGGGACCATCAATCTCGACTACCGTTCCCTTCTCCACCACTACGAGAACGCGGTGCTGTTCCACCGCGCGAAGGTGTGCGGACAGCTCAAAGAAGATTTCGGGCAGACGTTCGCCGTTTCGCAGCTCCAAACGGAGGAGGACGCGAAGAAAAACATCGTCTGGCGCGGGCTGACGGAATTTGCCAAGGCGTTCGCGCCGCTGTTCTGACGGGAGAAAACAAATGATCCATTCGTTGAGCGGCGGGGTCATCGCCGAAAACGGGGAATATCTGTTCGCAAAGGTGCGCATCGGCGGCGCGCCCTACTGGTACATCGCGCCCTTTCCCGTGGAGGCGGGGGACTGCGTGCTCGCGCCCTTCGGGCGGGACGGAAGAGCGGCGCGGGGCGTCGTCGAGCGGACGGAGCGCTGTACCCGCCAGACGGCGCCCTGCCCGATGAACCGCGTGCGCGAGCTCTCGGAAGTTCTTCCGAAGGACGAAAAAACGGTTGACACGCCCGCCGCGCCGTGATACAATGAAGAAGCCATAGGGGAGTAATCGGCGCGCCTTGCGGCGCGCGATAATATCCACATACTGCGGCGTTCCGCGGGTATTATCTCAAACGGTAAGACTTATGCACGGTTTTTTTCCGCGCACAAGTCTTTTTTCTTTCCCGCGGCAGTATAACATAGCGAGGCGTTTATGGAAGTTTGGGAGCTGATCCTCATCGGCGCGGCGCTCGCGATGGACGCGGTGGCGGTGAGCATGACGAACGGCATGAGCGAGCCGCGGATGAAGGGGTGGAAGATGCTCGCCGTCGCGGCGACGTACGCGTTCTTCCAGTTTGCGATGCCCGTCGTCGGCTATTACGGCGGGTATGCCTTTTCCGCGCTCGTCGAAAGGATCGCCCCGTGGCTCTCCTGCGCGCTCCTCGTTCTCATCGGCGGAAAGATGTTCGCGGACGGCGTCTCGGAAGCCGTTGCAAAGAAGCACGGCGCGGTGCGGGCGCACGCGCAAAAAACGCTGGGCGCGGGGAAACTTCTCGCGCAGGCGTTCGCGACGAGCGTGGACGCGCTCGCGGTGGGGGTTACCCTCTTCGCGGAGGAGACGGCGGAGGGGCTCCCCGCCCACGCCGTGCTGTGCGCGCTGGCGATCGGCGCGATCACCTTTTTTCTCTCCCTGCCCGCCGTCGCGCTCGGCAAACGCGCGGGGAACGCCTATGCGGAGAAGGCGGAGATCGCGGGGGGCGTCGTGCTCGTTGTGCTCGGAATAAAAATTTTGCTCGAAGCGCTGTTATAAATGTTGAAAAAAGAGGACGGAAAAAAGAAGTCGGGCGCACATTGCGCTTGACTTTTTTTTGCGAACATGGTACGATTTTCGTGCCAAAAGGGAGTAGTCCCCGCGCCTCGGCAACATACCCCGGGTCCTGCCCGTGTTGAGGCGGTTCGTATGAACGACAAGACTTTCGGCAAAAACGCATGCGAAAAGAGGCAAAAGGGTATGGATCGGTTGCTCCTGCTTTGGATCTTTATGCTCGTTGCGGGCTTTGCGTTTCTCGTGAAGGGGGCGGATTGGTTCGTGGACGGGGCCGCGGGGATCGCCGCAAAGTGCGGCGTGCCCGCCCTTGTCATCGGGCTCACCGTGGTCGCGTTCGGGACAAGCACGCCCGAACTCGCCACGAGCATCACCTCCGCCGCGCGGAGCTATTCGGACCCCACGGTCGCGGACATCTCCATCGGGAACGTCGTCGGGAGCAACATCGCCAACGTTCTGCTCATTCTCGGGCTGTCCGCGCTCTTCCGTCCGCTGCCCGTGAAGCGGTCCTCGCGGTTGCTCGATCTGCCCGTCCTCGTGCTCGCGAGCGCGCTCCTCATCGGGCTCGGGCTGTGGGGAAACGCGCTCGAATGGTGGGACGGGCTCATCATGCTCGCCGTGTTCGCCGTCTATATGACGCTGCTCTTTCTCAACGCGAAGCGGGAGCGGCGCGCATCCCCCGCGCCGATCGCCCAAGCGCAGCCGCCGCGGGAAGAAAAGGGGAAGCCGTTCGCCGCGGCGCGCGGCAAGACGTGGTTTCTCGTTCTCCTCACCCTCGGGGGGCTTGCGCTCGTCGTGGGCGGGGGGACCCTCCTCGTGGAGGGGGCGAAGCGCATCGCCGAATATTTTCATGCGGACAAGCGCGTCGTCGGGCTCACCGTCGTCGCCATCGGCACGTCGCTGCCCGAACTCGTAACTTCGGTCGTCGCCGCGCACAAGGGGGAGACGGACATCGCCGTCGGGAACGTGATCGGAAGCAATATCTTCAACATCTTCCTCGTCGCTGGGATCTCCTCCCTCGTCTATCCGCTGCCCTTCCTCCCCGAACGCAACCTCGTGGACGCGCTCGTCGCGCTCGCCGCCGTGCTCCTTCTCTGCCTCTGTTCCTGTCTGAACCGCCATGCAATCGGGCGGATCGGCGGCGGCGTCATGCTCGCGGCGTTCGCCGCATACTACGCATATCTCTTCTTTCTCCCCGCATAAGGAGTCCTCTTGAAGCATCTTTTCTCTTGTCTCAAACGTTATCGCACGGAGGCGATCCTCGCGCCGCTGTTCAAGTTCCTCGAAGCGTGCATGGAACTTGTCGTTCCGCTCGTCGTCGCCGCCATCGTCAACCGCGGCGTCAACGGCGGGGAGGGGACGGAGTTCATCGTGCACGGGTGCCTCATTCTCGTCGCCTTCGGCGTGGCGGGGCTCGCGTTCGCCCTCACGGCGCAATACTTTGCGGCGAAGGCGGCGGTGGGCGTGGCTTCCGAACTGCGTGAGCGGCTGTTCGTGAAATTGCAATCGTTTTCGTATGCGCAGATCGACAGGACGGGGACGTCCGCGATGATCACCCGCATGACGAGCGACGTCAACCAAGTGCAGGCGGGGGTGAACATGACGCTCCGCCTTCTTTTGCGCTCCCCCTTCATCGTGTTCGGCGCGATGGTGATGGCGTTCATCGTGGACGCGCAGTCCGCGCTCGTGTTCGTCGCCGTGATCCCGCTGCTCGCGGCGGTGGTGGCGGGCGTGATGGCGGCATGCCTGCCCCTCTACCGCAAGGTACAAAACCGTTTGGACAAGGTGTACGGCGCCACGCGGGAAAACCTCTCGGGCGCGCGCGTGATCCGCGCGTTTTGCAAGGAGGAGGACGAAATTGCCCGCTTCGGCGCGCGCACGGAACAGCTGAAACGGGCGCAGAAACGCGCGGGTCTCGTCTCCGCGCTCTCGGGGCCGCTCACCTTCGCGCTCGTCAACGTCGCCGTGATCGCGCTCCTCTACACGGGCGCGCTCCGCGTGGACGGCGGCGCGATCGGGCAGGGCGAGGTCGTCGCCCTGTACGGCTATCTTTCGCAGATCCTCGTCGAGCTCATCAAGTTCGCGAATTTCATCGTAACGGTCACCCGCGCGGTCGCCTGCCAGAAGCGCATCGGAAAGACGCTGGACGAGGCGGGCGAGCGGGACGTGCTCGCGCCTTCGGACGGCGGCGGCGACGAAACGCTTGCCGTGAGTTTCGAGCACGTTACGTTCTGCTATGAGGGGGGCGGCGCGCCCGCCCTCAAAGATATCGACCTCCGCGTGCGGCGGGGGGAGACGGTGGGCGTCATCGGCGGCACGGGCGCGGGAAAGAGCACCCTTGTCAACCTCATTCCCCGCTTTTATGCGGCGACGGAGGGAACGGTACGCGTGAACGGCGCGGACGTGAAGGCGGTCTCCGCGCGGGAATTGAGGCGTATCGTGGGCGTCGTGCCCCAAAAGACGGCGCTGTTCAAGGGGAGCATCCGCTCCAATCTTCTGTGGGGAGACCCCGCCGCGGGGGAGGAGACCCTCCTCGAAGCGGCGCGGCGGGCGCAGGCGGAGGACGTGCTCGAAGCGAAGGGCGGACTGGACGGCGAAGTCGTGCAGGAGGGCAGAAATTTTTCGGGCGGGCAGCGGCAGCGGCTCGCGATCGCCCGCGCGCTCGTCAAGGCGCCCGAGATCCTCATTCTCGACGACAGCGCGTCCGCGCTCGACTATGCGACGGACGCAAGGCTTCGCGCCTCGTTGAAGGAGCTCGGCAGTACGGTGTTCATCGTCTCCCAGCGGGCGGCTTCCCTTTTGCATGCGGATAAGATCGTCGTGCTCGACGAGGGGAGAGCCGTCGCCGTGGGCACGCACGAGGAACTGCTCCGCACCTGCGCGCTCTACCGCGAGATCTATCTCACGCAGTTCAAGGAGGCAAGCGTATGAAGCGCGCGACCAAGGACACGGCGAGAGGGATCCTCCGCTATTTGAAGCCGCACGCGGCGTATCTCGTCCTTTCGGCGGTCTTTGCGCTCGTCGCCGTCGCGGGACAGCTCGTCGTCCCCTTCCTCGCGGGCAGGGGGGTGGATTGCATCGTGAGCGCGGGGAATGTGGATTATGCGCGCCTTTCGCGCGTCTTTCTCGGCATCGGGCTGTGCGTGGCGGCGGCGACCGCCTCGCAATGGTTCATGAATCTCTGCAACAACCGCGTCGTCTACCACGTCCTCGCGGACGTGAGAAGGGACGCGTTCCGCAAGATAGAAAAACTTCCGCTCAAAACGCTGGACGCGCGCGCGTACGGCGAAGTCGCGAGCGTCGTCGTTACCGACGCCGACCAGTTCGCCGAGGGGCTCCTTCTCGCCTTCACGCAGTTTTTCACGGGGCTCCTCACCATCTTCGGCGTGCTCGGCATCATGCTCGCGCTGCGCTGGGAGATCGCGCTCATCGTCGTCGTGCTCACGCCCGCGTCCCTTCTCACGGCGCGGTTCATCGCCTCCCGCACCTACCGCATGTTCCGCGAACAGGCGGTCGCGCGCGCCGACCAGACGGCGTTCATCGACGAGATGATCGGCAACCTCAAAACGGTAAAGGCGTACGGACACGAGGACGAGAACGTCTTCGTATTCCGCGAAAAGAACGAGACGCTGCGCAAGAGTTCTCTCCGCGCGGTGTTCTATTCCTCCACCACCAATCCCACGACGCGGTTCATCAACTCCGTCGTCTATGCGGCGGTCGCGCTCGCGGGGTCGCTGTTCGCGATCGGCTCGGGCGGGGCGTTCAGCGTTGGGAGCCTCACGACGTTCCTCTCCTACTCCAACCAATACACCCGCCCCTTCAACGAGATCTCCGAGGTCGTCGCCGAATTTCAGAACGCGCTCGCGTGCGCGGCGCGCCTGTTCGCGCTCATCGCCGAAGAGGAGGAGCGTTCGGACGAGGGGCTCGCCTCTCTCGGCGAGGTGGACGGAAGGGTGGAATTTTGCGACGTGGATTTCTCGTATACGCCCGAACGCCCGCTCATCGAGCACATGAACTTTACGGCGGAGGCGGGCAAGCGGATCGCCATCGTCGGTCCCACGGGGTGCGGCAAGACGACGCTCATCAATCTCATCATGCGCTTTTACGACGTCGTCGGCGGGAGCGTAAAGGTTGACGGCATGGACGTGCGCGAGATCACGCGCGTCTCTCTGCGCAAAAACGTGGGCATGGTGTTGCAGGATACGTGGATCAAAGAGGGGACGGTGCGGGAAAACTTGTGCATGGGGGCACCGAACGCGACCGAAGAGGAGATGATCGCGGCGGCGAAGGCGGCGCGCGCGCACGGGTTTATCATGCGGCTCCCCCAAGGGTACGACACCGAGATCGGCGGCGAGGGGACCCTCTCGCAGGGACAGAGACAACTCCTCTGCATCGCGCGCGTCATGCTCTCCCGTCCGCCCATGCTCATTCTCGACGAGGCGACGTCGAGCATCGACACCCGCACGGAGCGCATCGTGCAGGCGGCGTTTGCGGAGCTCATGCGGGGCAGGACGTGTTTTATCGTCGCGCACCGCCTCTCCACCATCGAGACGGCGGACGAGATCCTCGTCATGCGGGACGGTTCCATCGTCGAGCGCGGTACGCATCGGGAACTTCTCGCCAAGGGCGGGTTTTACGCGGAACTGTACGAAGCGCAGTTCGCAGGTTGAACAACGGATAAAAGTTTATGGAAAGCAAAGCAGGGAAATTTCGTAAGAAAGTAAATTACTGTTTTCAGATCGTGGGCGTCGGCGCGGTAACGGGGCTGTTCGCCGGGCTCGTCGTAACGCTCTACAACGTGCTCGTCAATTACTGCGAGGATTTCTCCGCGGATTATTATTCCTTTTTCCGCGACAATCCCGCCTTTATCCCGCTCCTCTTCTGCGCCCTCTTTTTGGGCGGCATCGTCATCGGCGGCGTCGTGAAATTTTTGCCCATGATACGGGGCAGCGGATTCCCGCAGACGGAGGGCGCGACGCGCGGGCTCATGCGGTTCAAGTGGTACGAGATCCTCCCCGGCATGTTCGCCGCGAGCCTGTTCACCATCTTTATGGGGCTCTCCGCGGGATGCGAAGGTCCCAGCCTCATGCTGGGCGGCGCGTGCGGGAACGGCGTGGGGAGCGTTTTGAGGCGGAACATCTTCGTGCGGCGGTACCAGATAACGGGCGGCGCGTGCGCTGGGCTTGCCGTCGCGCTCAACGCCCCGCTCACGGGCATGGTATTCGCTTACGAGGAGGCGCACAGGCGCTTTACGCCGGAGGTGTTCGTCTGCTCCTTCTCCTCCGTCGTGTTCGCCATCGTCGTGCGGAATCTTCTCCTCACCGCGATGGGGATTGCGGTCGAGCCCGTCCTTTCGAGCTTTTCCTTCGCGGAGAACACGGGGCTCATGTTCTGCCTGTACGTTCTGCTCGCGTCCGTCGTCGTTGCGCTCGCGGGCGTCGCCTTCTACCATCTCGTGTTCGTCTTCCGCCGCCTCTTCAAGAAGATCACCTTCTGGCACGGCGTGGGAAAAATGACCGTTCCCTTCGTATTCGCGGGGGCGGCGGGACTTCTCACCGTGTACGCGATGGGGGGCGGACTGCACTTTATCCGCGCGCTCGGAAGCGGCGCGGCGGGCTTGGAGACGTTGTTCTCCTCTCCCGTTTTCGTAACCCTTCTCGTCGTTATCGTCGTGAAATTCGTCGCGACGCTCGTCAATTTGGGCGCGGACGTGCCCTGCTGCGCCTCCTTCCCGATGCTCGCGATCGGCGGCGGGATCGGCGCGCTGATGGGCATCGCGTGCGAGGCGATGGGAATGGACCCCGCGCTGTGCGACGCGCTCGTCGCCGTGTGCATGGTTACCTTCTTCGCGACCGTCGTGAAAGCGCCCATCACGGGCATCGTGATGCTCGTGGAGCTCACGTGGAACTTCACCTTCCTTCTGCCCGCGATCATCGGCGTGGCGGTGGGGTATCTCGCGGGCATGCTCTTCCACACCGAGCCGCTCTACGACAAACTGCTCGACGAAATGCTCGAAGAGCGCGCCCACGACGTGCGCAGGATCACGGTGAAGCTCCGCGTCGGCGAACGGCTGGACGGGAGCGCGGTGCGGGATATCCTCTGGCCGTTCACCGCCGTGGTCACGGGCATCAAGCGGGGGGACGCGACCATCGTCCCCAAGGGCGCGACGGAAATGTACGCGGGGGACGTAATTACCGTCGAGGGCTCCCCCGACGACAGGGACGAATACGTAACTTCCCTTGTTACGCTCGTGGGGGACCTCGTGGAAGAACAGTACGAGATCTTGCCCGAAGAAAAAGAATAGCGGAGCGGCGGACGCCGCTCCGCTTTTTTTTCGGCGGTTTTCCGCGAAAAAGCTCCCGCGGCGCATAAAGCGGGGACGTCCCGCGCAAAATAGCGTTGTAGGGAGGAAACGGAATGGACTTTACCAAGACGCAGACCTTTCATAATCTCGCGAGAGCGTTCGCGGGGGAATGTCAGGCGGGCATGAGATACCAACTTACGGTAAAGATGGCAATGAAGCAGGGCTATGAAGTTCTCGCGGACACGATCCGCACGATCGCAAAGAACGAGACCAACCATGCGAAGGTGTTTTTCGAGGCGCTTTTGCAGAATGCGGGCAGCCAAGATAACGTGCGCATCGAGGCGAGTTATCCCTTTCATGCGGGTACGCTCGATGAGAACTTGCGCTTTGCCGCGATCGATGAACAGGACGAGGCGGAAAACCTATACCCCTCGTTCGCGAAGATCGCGGAGGAAGAGGGGTTTGGGCAACTTGCGCTCAAATTCAGACAGGTAGCAAAGGTGGAGGAAAATCATCGGATCATCTTCCAATACCTCTATGAGGCGTTCAAGGACGGCTCCCTCTATCAAGCGGACCGACCGATGCTGTGGATCTGCGGCGAGTGCGGCTATATGCACACCGCGAAGGAGGCATGGAACATTTGTCCGCTGTGCGGCGCGTCGCAGGGTGAAGTCGAACTGCATCTTCCCTTCAAAAAGGAGAATATATGAAAAAGACCACGAACAAGACGCAGAACGCCAAGAACACGGAAAGCGCGCAGAACACGAAGAGCGTGAAAAATTCCAAGTGCGGCGGCAAGTGCGACGCCGGTTCCAAGGACTGCCGTTAAATGGCGTCGAAAAAGGCGCCCCTGAAAAGAGGGGCGAAGATGCTCTCGGATGAGGACGCGCTCGGCAGTTACACGGGCGTGTGCGGCGACAGCGCGTACGAGAAGCCCGTACAGGACGCGGACGATTTATAGAGCGCAGGGGAGACGAAAACGAAAGTTTTCGTCTCTTTTTTTGCGGAGCCGCGTGCAAATCGGCGGAGAAGCGCCGCGATGGGTTGTGTTTTTTCCGTTTGCGTGATATAATATGAGAGAATGTTCCCCATATCGCGGGATCGGTGAGGATGATATCATGAAGAAAAAAACGATTACGGCGGTTCTTGCCGCGGCGGCGGCGGGCGTTCTCGCCCTCTCTTTGGGCGCATGCAGTTGGTTCGACGTGCCGCAGGCGGACGCGAATTATCCCTACGACGTCGCCGTCGAAGAGGGCTATACGGGTTCGGAGAGCGAGTGGCTCGCCGAATCGGACTTGCCGTCCACGCACGAGCGCAGGCTGTACGACGAGGCGGTCGAGAGCGGTTCCTTTACGGGGACGTATTTCGAGTTCCTCCAACAGATCGGCGTCCGCACGGACGAGACCGCTTCCGTGAACAGCGCCCTCCGGAGCGTCGTCTCCGTCGTCGCGACGTTCAATGTCCCCGTGAGCGTCGCGGAGTCGGGCAAGGTGTATGTCGGCGGCTCGGGCGTCATCTGTTCGTTGGACCTTGCAAGCGGCGACGCCGTCGTTCTTACCAACTATCACGTCGTCTATTACGCTTCGAGCACGGGAAACGAAAAGACCGCCCACGTTGGCGACGAGATCGCGCTCTATCTGTACGGCGGGCAGTATGCCTCCCGCGCCGTTCCCGCGACCTTCCTTGCGGGCTCCAAGGCGAACGACGTCGCGCTCCTCTCCGTCAGCGGGAGCGAGATCCTCAAAAATTCGGATGCGTGCGCCGTGAAGTGGGGGAACTCCGAGAGCCTCACCGTCGGCGAGCGCGTGTATGCCGTCGGCAATGCGGACAACAAGGGCATCTCCGTTACGGGCGGCGCGGTCTCCGTGTTGAGCGAATACATCGAAGTTCGGCGGTGCGACGAGAACGGCACGACGCGCTTGCCCGAGATCCGCACGGACGCGGACGTCAACCACGGCAATTCGGGCGGCGGATTGTTCAACTGGAACGGAGAGCTCGTCGGAATCGTCAACGCGCGCTCCGAGAAGAGCGACATCAAGGGGTTCGGGTATGCGCTCCCCGCCTCCTATGTGTTGCCGCTCGCAAACAATCTCTTCGCGAATGCGCAGAGCGGCGGGGCGCTCGCCGCGAACGCGGGGTTTGAGGCGTCCGTTGCAGAAAGCAAGGGCGTGTATAACGAGATGCTCGGGAAATATTACGTGGAGGAAAAGGTTGTCGCGCAGAACGTCATGCGCACCCACGGGCTCGCCTATCGCCAGGGGTTGAAGGACGGCGATACGCTCATCTCCGCCAAACTCATCCGCAGCGGCAACCCCGTGAAGGAGACGTACATCACCCGAAAGCTCATTTGGGACGGACTTCTCTTGGACGTGCGGCTTGGCGACAGCATAAAACTCACCGTCAGCCGCGCGGACGAGGAGGCGCCCATCGAATTGACGTTCGCCTTTTCGTCGTCGAACTTGTTCTCGCTGTACGATTGAGCATAAAAAGCCGCGGCGCGCCTTTGCCGCGCGCGTGTATCATGAACGTAAAAAAACGCACGATGGGTGCGTTTTTTTGCTGCCTTTTCCCTCCGCGGCGCACTCGTTTTCCCGCAAACTTTCGCGGGATTTTTCGGAAATCCCATAAAAAGGAGAATCGCGGGCGCGCGTATGACTTGACACAATGCCCATTCCATGATAAAATGATGACCTATGGTATTCTGGATCGTTTGGTTCATCATGGGGGTCGCCGCCATTCTGCTGTTTACGGCGCTCGTCATTCCGCGCGTCATGCTCAAAGTGCGCGCCGCCACGCTCCCCCTGCGGGACAAGGCGGTCGGGCGTCTTACCGATGCGCAGGGCGACGTGCTTTGCTATGCGCCCGCCGACTCCGTGCGCCCGTATATTTCGCGCTATTTCATCGCCCGCGACGGGGAGGGCATGTACTTCCGCGGCGAGTGGGCGAGACTCTCGGCATACGCCGCGTACGAGCTCACCGTGTTCAACGCCGCGGGGAAGATCCTCGACATCTATCGCGTTACGGAGAAATTCAACAGCGGGCGCGAGACGCACATCACGCGCCTGCCCGAGGGGACGGACTACGTTGCCCTGCGCCTTTTGTGCGTGGACGATACGCCCATTCCCGCAGAGCCGCAGCCCCTCCGCCGTTCGTATGCGGTGTGGCTCGCCGTGCTCTGCCTGTGTCTCTCCGTTGCGGCGGATCTTCTTCTCTGGTTCAGTCTCACGTTCGCTTTCAACTGTCTCGACAATTTCACGATGACATACCATCTGCCCGTGGCGACGTGGGCGGTGATGCTCGTCTCTACGGCGCTCGCCGTAACCGCAGTTACGTGCGCCTTTTCGCTGGGCGGATTTTTCCTGCGCAGGAGGGGGTATCTCCATGAGCCGTGACCGCGTGCAAATTCCCCCCGCCTGCGGACAGCCCGTCGGCGAACGGCTTCCCTACCCCGGCGGATTTCCCGTCTATCTCGCGCGCTACGTCATCTTCGGCGGAGAGCGGCCGCGGGTCGCCATGCGCTTTTTCAATGCGAGCGAAGCGCTCGTAACGGGGCTCCGTCTCCGCGTTACCGAACGGGACGCGGCGGGCAAGACGCTCGCCGAATATCCGCTTGAACGCTTCGGGCTGTTCGCCGAGCGCGGCGTCGAATTTGCCGTCGCCGACGCGCCCGTAGACGGGGCGTGCGCCTCGGTGGAGGTGCGCGTACAGTCCGTCGTCTCCGATCCGTACGAATACGTTGCGGAGGGGGACGGCGTCCGCCTGCAATACGGCGTCGGACCGCGCGGGCACGAATATTACTTCGAGAAGAAGGCGACCTATTCCGTCTTTAAGCGGAAAAAGATATTTACGTTCATCGCGCTCTTCGCGGCGTTGGGCGCCGCCCTGCTGACGGCGGGCGTCGCGTGGAGGGTCGGCGCATTCGAGGCTTTGGGCGCGGAGGAGCCGCCCCGCGAGACCGCCTATATCGAGGAGACGCTATCATGTTAAAGCACCCGGAGATTATCGAAAAACTCGATACGTTGCAAAAGACGGCGATCCTCACCTCCGCGTTTGCGCGGGAGCGGTTCGTACAGGCGGGCGTCCCCGCCGTCGGGAGCGCCGATCTCGGCGCATATGCGAAGCAGGCGGGCGTCTCCTACGGGAGCGCGGCGCGCGCATGGGATCCCGAACTCATCGGACGCATGACGGAGGAACTTGCGCTCTCCGCGGGCGAAGCGGGCGCGCGGCTCTTCATCACGCCCGATCTCAAAGCGGCGGTCGACCCGTATGCGGAGGGGCTCTCCGAGGACGGGTATCTGAACGGCGTTTTGGGCGGCGAGACGGTCCGCGCCATCCATGCCGTCGGCGGCGCCGCCGCGCTCTCCCGCCTCTCGCTCACCGCGGAAGAGACCTCCTATCTCGACCGAAAGGAGGAGCCCTCCGCCGTCTACGATCTCGTCTCCGTCCCCTTCTTGAAGGCGACGGAGCGCGAGGGCTGCGAAGTCGTGTTCTCCGACCCCAAGCGGCTGGGGACGGGCTACTATCACACCAACCGCGCCCTCTTTTCGGACGTTTTGGCGGGCGCATTCGGCGACGCGTTTGCCGTCGGCGAGGGGGATCCCTCCGCGGATGCCGTAAAACTTTTGCACGGAAAAGTTTCGCTGGGCGGGATCGCCATTCCGCTCGAACGCGCACTGCGGCGGTGGGCGCAGCTCGCCGCTTACGAGGCGGAGGGGAGCGTACAGCGGCGCGACCTCGAAGAGGCGCTCCGCGACGGGAGCGCGGTGGACGAAGAGACGCTGAACGCCGCGGTGGACGAGATCGTCGACTTTGCGCTGCGCCTTTCGGGCACACAGCTCCGCGACCCCGCTTCGGAGCCCGCGGAGGAAGTCCCGCTTCCCGCAGAAGAGGAAGAAGAGACTTCTTCGGAGAACGCGCCCGCGCCCGAAGCAGAACAGCCCGTTTCCGCGGCGGACGGGGCGCCCGCCCCCGCGGAGGAATACAGAGCCGCGGCGTCCGTATCCCCGGATGCGGCGCGGCGGGCGGCGGCGGAGGACTGCATCGTCCTCCTCAAAAACGACGGGACGCTCCCGCTTTCAAAAGGGACGAAGATCGCCGTGCTCGGCGAGGCGTACGCCGATCTCTCCGCCCTCGGCGCGCGGTTCGAGATCGTCGGACAGGCGGCGGGATACGACCGCGCGGGCTCCCGCAGCGACGAAGAAATTCCCGAAGCGGTGCGGGCGACCAACCGCGCAGACGTCGTGCTCGTCTTTCTCTACCCGGAGGCTTCGGGGAGCATGCTCGCCCTGCCCGCCAACCGCATCGCCCTGCTCGACGCCCTGCAAAAGGCAAAAAAGAAGGTCATCGCCCTCGTCTGCGGCGATCTTCCCGTCGATATGAAGTTCGACGCCGCGCTCGCGGCGACCCTCGTCGTTCCCGCGGACGGACCGTACGCGGGGGCGGCGATCGCGCGCATCCTCTCGGGCGAAGTCAATCCGTCGGGGAGACTCGTCCGCACGGCGTACGACGATGCGGATGCCTATTTTTGCGCCTATCGCGCCGACCGCGACAGCGGGCGCATGCGCGTCGGCTCCTTCGTCGGCTACCGCCGCTATACGGCGGAGAACAAGCGGGTGCGCTATCCCTTCGGCTACGGGCTCGGCTATTCCAAATTCATCTATACGGACCTCAAAACGGAGGGAGACGCGCTCACCTTCACGCTGACGAATATCGGCGAATACGACGGCAGTGAGGTCGTGCAGATCTACATGGGCGCGCCCGAGACGACGCATGTCGCCGTCAAGCGGCAGCTCATCGCGTTCCGCAAGGTGTTCTTGCGGGCGGGGGAGAGCCGAACGGTCTCGTTCGATCTTCCCGCCGCGCGGTTCGAGACCTTCGATCCCCGTCTCTTTACGGGGAATGTGGAGGCGGGAGTGTACCGCGTGTTTGTGGGCGCATCCGCGCTCGACATCCGCCTGTACGGCAAGCGTACGCTCGCGGGGGTCAAGCGGGAGCCCTGCGCGGAGACCGCGGCGGATTATTTCCCCAACGGCGACTATATCACGGTCTCCAACGTGGGACGGGAACACCGCGTCCACAGCGAGGAGAGGGAGGAAAAGGGCAAGGCGGAAAAACTGCAACTTGCGCGCAAGGCGGCGATCTACGCGATGCCCGTCGTCGCCATCCTGTTCTTCGTCGTTCTCACCATTCTCATTCTCTCCTATGCGCTCGATTACGCACTGCTCTCGGCGGCGGGCGAGGAGACGATGAAGTGGATCCTCTACGTGGCGTCGGTGGGCGTGCTCGGCGTTATCCCGCTCCTTCTCGGCTTGAACAGGAAGCGGGTGGAGCGCATCCGCACCGTTGCGCTGTTCGCCTTCCCCGCGCTCTTCGTCGCCTGCTTTATCTTGGGCGCGCTTCTGATGTTCTCTCCGAGCGGGGACGTCGGCGAAGAGATCGCACTGCGCGTGCTCTCGTGCTTTGCGGTGGGCGTGCCCATCCTCGCCGTCGTCGCCACCTTCGTCGAACGGGAGATGTGGCGCACGCAGACAGGGAACAACCATTGGGATAAATATTACTTCGAGCGCAAGCGCGACGCCGAGACGACTTCCGAGGAGGCGTTCGAGGACGCGTTCCGCGCCGCGGAACATGCCCGCGCCGCCAGAGAAGCGGCGGAAGCCGCCGCAAGGCAGGAAAAAGCGGAGCCCGAGGAAGAGACGGTCCCGCAATTTTACGACCGACGCCTCACCTACGAACAGCTCCTCGGCGACTGCCGCACATTCGTTGCGGAGCGCGGGCTCGGCGTTTCGGAGGAGACGTTGCGCGGCTATCTCGGAGCACTCTCCGCCGCCCGCCTCATCTTCCTTCCCGCGGGGGACGGCGCCGCGCTGTGCGAAGCCGTCGCCGAATATTTCGGGAAGAAGGCTTATATCGACAATGCCGAACGGTATCGCCGCTACGGCGACCTCTTCTCGCAGTGGAAGCAGGGCGGGCGGGCGAACGTCTCCACCGAGTTCTCCGCCGCGCTCGCCGCGGCGAAGGCGGAGAGCGCTTACCTTCACACCGTGCTCATCCGCCACGTCGATCCCGACCTTCTCGAAGAGCTCTTCCTGCCCGTCGCCGACGCGATCGCCCGCCGCAGAACGGCGTTGCCGCTTGCGGGGGACGGGAGCGTCGTCCTGCCGCCCAACCTTGTCGTCGTGGCGGAGTTCGAGGCGGCGCACGCGGACGTGCCCGCGTCGGTCTCGGAGGTGGCGGCGGTCCTCTCGCCCGTGTGCGGACACTGCGAACCCGCACCCAAAAAGACAATTTTGCAGGCGGTCGGATATGAACGCTTTGCCGCGATGCGGCAGGCGGTGCGGGACGACTACCCGCTCGACGAGACGTGCTGGAAAAACGTCGATCTTCTCGACGGGCTGTGCCGTTCGGCGCGCATCGGGAACCGCCTCTGGCTGAAACTGGAACTGCATGCGGCGGTCGAAGCCGCGTGCGGCGGGACGGCGGAGGACGCGCTCGACGGCGCGCTCGCCGCGGAAGTTCTGCCGTGGCTTTTTGCGGTGTGGAAGGACGACGCGTGCGGAAAGACGCTCGCGGAGGCGCTTGACGAAGTGTTCGGCGGGGAGAACGTCCGCCGCGGGCTTGCGGCGATCGCGCCCGCAGAGGAGGCGCAATGAACCTGCTCGTATCCCTGCAAAACCTCTGGGACGTGCTGACGAACCCCCTCGTCATCGTCATCTATATCGCCGTCATCGTGTTTTTGATGATCGCGATCGTCGTCTCCGTCATGTTCAATGAGCGCCGCTTCACCAAGTTCGCGAAGCGCGTGGACGAGGGCGCGCACAAGCGGGAGGAGGAAAAACAGCACCCCGCCGCGCGGTTCGACATGCTCAACCGTTTAGACGAGGCGCAGGCGACCCGCGTCCCCACGGCGTTCGCGGAGGACGTCGATCTGCGCGCGTTCTGCGATGCGTTCCGCAACTTTGCGGCGGGCAAACTGGGGCTCTATTACGATATCGGGGTCATTCGCGAATTTATCGCGGGCATCGCCGTTTCGCACATTCTCATTTTGCAGGGCATGTCGGGCACGGGGAAAACGTCGCTCGCCTTCGCGTTCGGCGAATTTTTGGGCAACCCGTCCACCGTCATTCCCGTCCAGCCCATGTGGAAGGAGCGGAGCGACCTTCTCGGCTATTATAACGAATTTACCAAGCGTTTCAACGAGACGCTCCTCTTGCAGAAAATTTACGAGGCGAACGGGCGGGAGGACATCTTCATCACCATTCTCGACGAGATGAACATCGCGCGCGTGGAGTATTATTTTGCGGAGTTTTTGTCCCTTCTCGAAATCCCCGAGCCCTCCTCGCGCAAGCTCGAAGTCGTCTCCGATCACTGGGAGGACGACCCCAAGGGCATTCAGGACGGCGCGGTGCTCCTTCCCGAGAATATGTGGTTTCTCGGGACGGCGAACAACGACGATTCGACGTTCGCCATCTCCGACAAGGTGTACGACCGCGCCATGGTCATCAACATGGACGCGAAGTCCGAGCCCTTTGCGGCGGCTTCCGAGGGGACGATGCCCGTCTCGGCGAAGAAATTCCGCGAACTCGCCGCCAAGGCAATGGCGGACTACCCCGTCTCCCCCGAGACGGCGGACCTTCTCAAAAAGATCGACAGGCACCTCTCCGAAGAATATCATATCTCCTTCGGCAACCGTATCATGAAACAGATCGGCGCTTATCTCCCCGTGTACGTCGCCTGCGGCGGCACGGAGCTGGACGCGCTCGACGATATCCTCGCGAAGAAGGTGCTGCGCAAACTGGAAACGCAGAACATGACCTACCGCAAGTCCGATCTCAACACCCTCTGCGATATTTTCAACGACTTGTTCGGCGCGGGGCGCATGGCGCGGTGTCTCTCCGTCATCCGCCGCATCGCGCGCAACGGGTAAGGAGCACAGATGACTTCGGCAGACGTAATTTACCGCGCATACCGCGAACTCGAAAAACTTCTCGGCGGGGAGCATGGGACGGCTTCGTTCGTCTCCGCCGTCGCGAGGTCGCCCGAGGCAGAGAACATCACCGTTACGCACAGCATGTGCACGGTCGAGGAGGACTGGATCGCCGCCATCGAGCGCGGGCTCGTCTTTATCGGCAAAGCCATCGACGAGGACAGACAGTTCATCCGCTCGAACGGCGAGGTACAGCCCATCGAAAAGGTGCGGCATGTCTCCAAGGAATCGGTACAGCACCTCTCCCGCCACAGCGATCTCATCCCCGAGGAGCAGAAGACGGACGACATCGTCCCCAACAAGCTCTACACGGTGGAGCGGCTCAACGATTACGCCGTGTACGAGAACAGGTTTCTGTATGTCCTGCTCCTGCGCATCCGCGATTTCGTCGCCGTGCGCTACGAGGCGATCATGCGGGCGTACCGCACGTACCGCGGCGAATACATCGGCAAAAAGACGGTGGTAACGGGCACGCGGCGGCTCACCTACGAGGTGCGCCTCACGGACGAGGAGAACGACGCCGTCTCCGCACCCGCGGACAGGGCGTGTGCCGACTGCCTCGAACGGCTGGACAAAATTCGCGAGAGCGTCGCCTTCTACCTGCGCACGCCGCTCATGACGGAGGTCTCCCACGCGGACAAGATCAAGTCCAAGATCACAAAGACCAACGTTCTGCGCATGAATAAAAATTTCCGCGCGGCGCTCAACCTCTATGAGTTTTTGCTCGCCTACGACGGCGACGGCTATACGATCGAACAGCGCGTGGAGAAGTTAGACCCCGTAACGGAGGACGTCGCGCGGGCGTTTGCCCTTCCCGCCGTCCTCACCGCCCACGCCGTCTACGAGCACGGGCTGGGCTTGGAAAAATATCTCGCGGAGGAATACCGAAAAGAGGAGGCGCGCCGCGCCGAAGAGGAGAAGGAAGAACTCGCCCGCAAATTGAAGGCGCTCAAAAAGCGCATCAAGGAGACGGAAGGGGGCGCCGAGGCGTACATGCTCCTGCTCGAACGCGCCAACGCCGCGCTCGCGGAGGACAGAAAGGCGCTGCAAAAGGCGCGGGCGGACATCGAAGAGTTGCACGGCGAGCGCGACCGCCTGCATGCCGAGATAGGCGTGTTGGAGGAGGAAGTCCGCGCGCGGGAAGAGGACATCTCCCGCCTCACCGAGCAAATGCAGCGGGCGGAGGAGGAACACCGCCAAAAGCTCGAAGAGATGCAGCGGGCGTGCGAGGAACAGCTCGCCGCCCTGCGCACCGAGCATGCGGAGGAACTCTCCCGCATAAACGAAGCGCACCGCGCGGAGACGGAGTCCCTCAAAGCGGCGCAAAGGGAGGAACTCTCCCGCATAAACGAAGCGCACCGCACGGAGACGGAGTCCCTCAAAGCGGCGCATGCGGAGACGCTCTCCCGCATAAACGAAGCGCACCGCGCGGAGACGGAGTCCCTCAAAGCGGCGCATGCGGAGGCGCGGGCGCGCCTCCTCGCTGAATACGACGCCCGCCTCAAAGAGGGGGAGAGCGCGCTTGCCGCACGCGGGCGGGAAGCCGCCCAAGCGGAAGAGACGCTCGCGGAAGCGCGGGAGAGGCTCTCCGTCGTGTCCCGCCGATGCGAGGTGCTCTGCGCGGAGATGACCGCGATCCGCAAGGAATACGGGCTTCTCAACGCTTCGGACGACTTCACCACGGAGGAGGGCTTCAACGCGCTCGAACACGAGTTCGAGGTGCTGGGGCGGCTCGTCCGCGACGAATGGACGGACGTGAAGAAGATCTTGCGCAAAGAATTTTACGGCGGTATCCGCGCCGCCATGCACAAGAAGAAGCCGCAAAAGAGCAAGGAATATTTGGAACTGCGCGAACAGGTGAATGCCCTGCGCGCGCCCGCGCCCGAGGCGGCGGAAGGGTCCGTTACGGACGGAAAGATCGGAGAGGAGCAAGCAACGGATGGCGAAACGCAGATCGCCGGAAAAAATACCGACGCCGAATAGCATCAGGCGGCGAGCCCGCCGCCACAATATCGTCTCCGTCATTCTGCTCGTTGCGGTGATCCTCGCGGGCGGCTCTCTGCTTGCCGTCGTTATCTACCTGCAATCGCAGGGGCTTTTGAGCGATATCTTTACGCTCATCGAGGCGTTCTTTGTCGCCAAGGGGATCGACAGCTTCCTCATCGTGTTCTGGCTCCTCGTCATCCCGCTCCTGCTGCTGTTTATTCTCGTCGCGAACATCTTGCGCCGCCGCAAGTTCGCGCACTACCGCAAGACGTGGGAGGATACCTTCCGCATCGCGATCGAGGAGGAACGGCTGGCGTACGAGGCGAAGCGGGAGAGGGAGGAGCATACCAAGCGGTTCGGCACCCTCAACGAGATCGCCTGCGGGGAGGGACCCCGCGCGGCGGCGCCCGCGCTCGAAGAGGGCTCCCTGCGCGCGCTCTGCACGCGGTTCCGCATGTTCGCCGCGGGGAAATTGCACCTCTACTACACCGAAGCACAGGTGCGGGAGTTCGTCGCGAGCCTCGCCGTTTCGCACATTCTCATCTTGCAGGGCATGTCGGGCACGGGGAAAACTTCGCTTACCTATGCGTTCGGGGAGTTTTTGGGCAATCCCGCCACCATTATCCCCGTCCAGCCCATGTGGAAGGAGCGGAGCGATCTTCTCGGCTACTACAACGAATTTACCAAGAAATACAACGAGACGCCGCTCCTTCGCAAAATGTACGAGGCAAACGGCAGCGGCGCCATCTACATCACCGTTCTCGACGAGATGAACATCGCCCGCGTGGAATATTATTTTGCGGAGTTCTTGTCCCTTCTCGAAATCCCCGACCCGCAGATGCGCTATCTCGAAGTCGTAACGGATACGTGGAAGGACGACCCCGCGGGGCTCAAAGACGGACGCATAAAGCTGCCCGAGAACATGTGGTTCGTCGGGACGGTGAACAACGACGATTCGACGTTCGCCATCTCCGACAAGGTGTACGACCGCGCGATGATCATCGACCTCGAAACGCGCACGGCGCCCTTCGGCGGCGGCGAGACGGAGCCCGCCGTCCCGCTCTCCTATGCGGAATTTACCGCGCTCGCGGCGCAGGCGCAGGCGGGGTACGAACTCACGAGGCGCAACGAGCGGAGACTGCGGGAGCTGGACGAATTTCTCATCTCCAAGTTCCAGATCACGTTCGGGAACCGCATCATGCGGCAGATCAGGAACTATATTTCCGTCTATGTGGGCTGCGGCGGGGAGGAGCTTGAAGCGCTCGACGATATCCTCTGCAAGAAGGTGCTCCGCAAGCTCGCCTATAAGGACCTCTCCCTCATGCGCAAACAACTGCGGGAGACGTCCGCCTATTTCGAGACCCTCTTCGGGGCGGGAAGCATGCCCCGTTGCCGCGAATATCTCGCGCGCGTAGCAAAACTTTAAGTCCGCAAACGCGGCACGGAAGCAAAGTATGAAGCGTTGGAGACCTCTCTATCTATTGGGCATCATTCTGATGGCGATCGTTGTCTTTGTAGGCGCGATCCTTTCCTTCTTGGGGTTTACCGACGAAGCGAGCCGCGGGAGGAACGCCAAGGAATTTTGGCGGGACTTTCTCGAAGATTTCAACTGGCAGGAGTTCCCGTGGGAAAACTTCCCCTTCGATATGTTGGAAGATTTCCCGTGGGATACGCTCCCGTGGGACGATCTGCCCGAAAACTTCGATTGGAACAGCATCCCTTGGGAGAACCTGCCCGAAAATTTCCCGTGGGAAAAACTGCCGTGGAAGGATCCCCCCGAAAATTTCCCGTGGGACAGAGTCCCTTGGAACGATGTGGCGTGGGACAGGGTGCCTTGGGACGAGATCCCCGAGGACTTCCCGTGGGAGAAGGTGCCGTGGGAAGAACTGCCCGAAGATTTCCCGTGGGAGGACGTGCCGTGGTCGGAGGCGCCGCCCGAGCTCTGGGAGGATTTTCCGTGGACAGAGCTCCCCGAAAACTTCCCCTGGCAGCTTTTGCCCTGGCTCGCGATCCCGCCCGCGCTCGTGCCGGACGATGCGTTCCCGGAGGATTTTTATCCCGAGGCATGGGAGCACGAGCACGTGTTTTCGGGCGACTGGGTCCTTGTTTCGCCCGCGACGTGCGGCGCGGCGGGCGAGGAGATCAACGAGTGCATCCTCTGCAAGCGGACGATCCACCGCGCGATCAAGCCGACCAACCTCCATACGTTCGACGAAGAGGGGATCTGCGGGGTGTGCCATGTCCGCCGCCTCATTCTGATGAGCGAGAGCAAAAGCGCGCAGTACAGCGGCGAACCGCTCGTCGGCGATACGGTCCCCGTATTCTTGGCGGGCTCCGCTTCCCTTCTCGAAGGGCACATGCTCAACACGGCGGGACTGCGGTTCGCAAAGTGCCGTGAGCTGGGGAAGGCGGTGAACAGTTTCTATTTCGTCAACAAAGTCTGCGTGATCGACGGGGCGGGGCGCGACGTCTCCTCGCAATACTATGTCGAAAAGGTGTTCGGCACGCTCGAACTCACCAAGCGGGAGATCGTACTGCGCACCAAGACAAAGCAAAAGAAATACGACGGCACGCCGCTCTCGGGCGACGAGGGGAAGCCGGACGATTATACCGTGGAGGGACTGGTCGGAGGAGATCGCCTCGTCGACGTCGTGTTCGGCGAGAGCGTAACGGACCGCGGGATGCGCCGCCAGAACGAGATCGTCTCGTTCCGCATCGTCAATGCGGCGGGCGAGGACGTAACGGGCAACTACGCCGTGCAGGTGGAGTGGGGCTGGCTCATCGTTACGCCATAGGAGAACGGAATGCTGTACGGGGAATATCGGGACAAACTTGCAAGGCGCAGGCGCATCTTCGATCGCGTCTGGCGTTTTCGCGTGCCCATTTTCCTCGGCGCCGCCCTGCTCCTTGCGCTCACGGCGACCCTTCTCGGCGTAAAGGGCACGGTGCTCGGCGTGGACGTGCCGCAGACGGCGGTCTACGGCGAACCGCTCGCCGTCTCGGCGCAGGCGGTATTCGGGGAAGCCGAGTTTGAATACCGCGCCGCGGGCGAACGCGAATGGACGGAAAAGACGCCCCGCCGCGCGGGCGAATACGAGTGCCGCGCCGTGGGGTACAGCGTCGCGGGCGTGCGTCGCGTGAGCGGCGTCTATCCCTTCCGCATCCTTCCCGCGCAGAGGGAAGTGTGCGTCAAGGACGAGAAACTCACGTTCGGCGACGAGCCCTCGTTCACCGCCAATCTCTGCTATGCCGATACGCTCCATGTGGGCAACTTCTTCGCCGATTTGAGAGGGGAGAAGGTGATGGTCTCCGCCGACCCCGCTTCCATCACGGTGTCGAGCGCGGAGGGCGCGGACGTTACCGCGTGTTACGAACTGATCCCCGTCGAGCGGAGCGTGGAGGACGTATTCCGTCCGCTCCGCATCCGCACGCCCGACGTCTCCTTCGAGTACGACGGCTTGCCGCACGGGAGTGCGGCGGCGGACGTCCTGTTCGACGGGCTTGCGGAGGGGCACACCGTCGAGTTCTCCCTGCCCGCGCGTACCGAGGCGGGCTCCTGCGAGAATGCGATCGCGCGCGAGTCCGTGCACATCTACGACGAAAACGGCGAGGAAGTTACCAAGCGGTACGCCTTCGGCATCACGAACGGCACGCTCACGGTGGAACGGCGCAGAATGACCGTCCGCACCCGCTCCGACGCGTTCATCTACGACGGAAAGGCGCACGAATACACGGCGTACGAGCTTCCCCACGGCACGCCCGCGCCCGGGCAGACCGTCGTGCTCTCCGAAACGCTCGTCGCCGAACATGCGGGGAGCTATCGGAACGCTCCCAAGATCTCCGTTTGGAGCGGAACGGAGGACGTAACGGAAAATTATCTCATCATGGAGGACTTCGGCGCGGTGGAGATCGCGCAGCGGGAGATCACCGTCTCGGTGGAGGCGCAGGAGGTCCCCTACGACGGGCTGACGCACGTCTTTCCCTCGCCCTCCATCACGGTGGGCGAGCCCGCCGCGGGGCAGACTGTCCGCTTTTCGGAGCCCGGTTCCGCGACGGAGGCGGGCGTCTACCGCAGCGAACCCTCCGTCTCCGTCTTTGCGGGGGAGACGGACGTTACGTTCGACTATGCCGTCACCAAGCGGTTCGGCGCGTTCGTCATCGCCCCGCTCGCGATCACCGTTAAAACGGCGGACGATCGCCGCGATTACGACGGGGTCTCGCATACATACGGCGACATCGAGACGATCGGCGCGCTCGCCGCGGGGCAGGAGCTTTCGCGGACGAACGAAGTCGTCGCCGAAGACGCGGGCGTCTATCCCAATACGGCGCGCTATGTCATAAGAAGCGGCGGGCGGGAGATCTCGCGGAACAACTACACCATCACCGAGGAATTCGGCACGGTGGAGATCGTAAAGCTCCCCGTCACGCTGAAAACGGCGGGGGAGACCCTTCCCTACGACGGCAAGCCGCACACCTATCGCGACATCGAGGTCATCGGCACGCCCGCCGCGGGGCAGACGTTCGTGCGCACGGATGCGCTCGTCGCCGAAAACGCGGATACCTATCCCAACGCGCCCGCATATGTCATCACGGACGGCGGGCGGGAGATCTCGCGGGAAAACTACGTCATCACCGAAGCGTACGGCGACGTCGTCATCACCCCGCTCGCCATCACCGTTACCACGGAGAGCGGCACGCTGCCCTACGACGGCAGGGAACATACCTTCCCCGCGTTCACTTGCGAGGGCGAGCTTGCGGACGGGCAGGCGGTCGCGCTCTCGGGACTGCGCGCCTTCAAGGACGCGGCGCAGTATCGAAACGCCCCCGAGATCTCCGTGCAAAGCGGCGCGAAGGACGTTACGGAAAATTACGAAATTACGCCGATCTACGGCGAAGTTGTCATCACGAAGCTCGCCGTCTCGCTCAAAACGTACGGCGGCACGTTCCCCTACGACGGCAAGGCACACGTCTTTGACGCGGTCCTCGGCGGCACCTACGAACTCACGGCGGGTTCGCTCGCGGCGGGGCAGGAGATCCGCTTCACGGACCCGCTCGTCGCGGAGAACGCGCGCGAATACGTCAACGAGCCCGCGGCGATTTTCGTTTGGGACGGCGCGAAGGACGTAACGCGCAACTATACGATCGAGAACGCGGAATACGGCAAGGTCGTCATCACGCCGCTCTCCATCACCGTCCGCACGAAGAGCGAGAGGTTAGACTACAACGGAACGGTCAACGAATACAGCGACATCGAGGTCGTGGGCGAGCTCGCCGCGGGGCAGACGCTCGAACGCACGAACAGCATACAGGCAAAAGATGCCGGCGTCTATCCCAACACGCCCGCATACCGCATCCGCGGCGGCGGACGGGACATCTCGCCCGAAAACTATCTCATCACGGAGGCGTTCGGCACGGTCGAGATTTCCAAACTCGTCATCTCCGTAAAAACGCGCGGCGAGACGTTCCTCTACGACGGCAGGGAGCATGTCTATGAGGCGACCCCCGAAGAGCTCGCTTCGGGCGAGCTCGCGGCGGGGCAGACGCTGCGCTATACGGGTCCGCTCGCCGCAAGGGATGCACGCGAATACACGAACAAGCCGACGGCGATCGCCGTCTGGGACGGCACGGAGGACGTAACGCGCAACTATACCATCGCGCGTGCGGAGTACGGCGCCGTCGTCATTCTCCGCCGCACCGTCCGCGTGGGGACGGGGACGGAGGAGTTCGTCTACGACGGGACCCCGCAGGGGTGCGACGAAGTGTTCACGCTTTCGGGCGGCGGGGGATACGAACTCGCGGCGGGGCAGTCGTTCCAAGTGAAGGCGAACACGCGGCGCACCGAGATCGGCGAGGAGACGAACAGAATCGACTTTTTCGTCGCCGACGAAAGGGGCGACGACGTTACGGAAAACTACATCGTCGCGGAGACCGTCTTCGGCACGCTCAAAATCTTGCCCCGCCCGCTCTCGCTGGGCACGGAGAGCGGACGCTGGGAGTACGACGGCACGCCGCACGCCCGCGGCGAGGTGATCCCCGCAGGCGGCACGACGCTCGCGCCCGGGCACAGCCTCGCGTGCGAGATCGGGACGCCCGTCTCCCTTCTCGACGTCGGGAACTGCGCCAACGAGTTCGCGGTCTCGCCGCGCATCGTCGACGGCGGCGGCGCGGACGTTACCCGCAACTACGAGATCGAAAAAACGGTCGTTTACGGCACGCTCGAAGTCTATCCGCGCGCGGTAAAATTAAAAACGCAGTCGCTCACCGTCCGTTACGACGGAACGTTCCACAGCGCGGCGGGCTACACCGAGGTGCTCGGTTCGCTCGCTGCGGGGCACCGTTTGGAACTGGAATATCCCTCGGCGAAGGAAGTCGGCAAGTATGCCAACATTCCCTTGACCGCCCGCAAGATCTTCGACGCCTCGGCGCGCGACGTTACCGAAAACTATCAACTCACGTTCGAGTACGGCACGCTCGTCATCACCGAGCGGGAGCTTGTTTTGCGCCCCCATGGGCTCAAAACGGTGTACGACGGCATGCCGCATTCCGCGCCCGCATACGACGTGGCGGAGGGCGATCCGCTCGCGCCGTCGCAGACCATCGAAGTGGAGTACGAAGCGTTTACGCTCGCGGGCGTCTATGACAACATGCCTCTTTCGTGGACGATCCGCGACGAGACGGGGGCGGACGTTACAAAGTTCTACGTCTTGCGCTGGGACTTGGACGATACGAGCAAGGTAGAGATCGAAAGGCGCCCCGTTACCTTCGTAACGGAGGGCGGGACATACGTCTATGACGGAACGGAAAAGCGGGGCGGATATTCCCTCAAAGAGGGCTCGCTCCCGCTCGCCGAGGGGCAGATCTTTTCCACCATATTGAAATTTCCCGCCTTTACCGACGTCGGGGAATACGAGAACCGCCCCACAGGCGTGTACATCGTCGCGGGCGACGCCTATGTAACGAGCAATTACATCATCGAATGGGAGTGCGAAAAGATCTATATTACCCCGCGCCCCGTCTCCGTCGCGACGGCGTCGGGGGAATGGACGTACGATGCGCAGCTTCACGCCGCCCGCGGCTTCTCCTACAATGAGGAGGATTACGCACAGCCGTCCCGCTTTTTGCGGTTTGCGGAGGGGCAGACGCTCGTCATCGACGCGGACGGCTATCCGAGCCTTCTCAACGTCGGGAAAGAGGAGAACGTCCCCGTTCGGTATTCCGTCATGGCGGGCGGCGTCAACGTCCCTGCCGGCAACTACGAGATTACGTGGAAGTACGGGACGCTTGCCGTTCTCCAACGCCCCATCACGGTGCGCACGCGGGACGTCGCGTGGGTGTACGACGGCACGAGCCACACGTCCCTCGGCGGGATAGACTGCACGTATTACGAGGGCGACGATCTGGGGCACACGGTCGTACCCGCGTTCACGCCGCGCACGGAGGCGGGGGAATATTCCAACGAGTGCACCGTCGCCGTTTTCGACGGGGACCGCAACGACGTTACGAGAAATTACGATATCACGGTAGAGGCGGCGGGCGTCGTCCGCATCGGGAAGCGTTCCGTAACAATTACGACGGGCTCGCAGACATGGGTCTACGAGCAGGGCGCAACATATTCCACGCAGGCGTACGTTGCGGAGAAGGCGGAGGGAGAGCGCGGGCTCGTCGGAGGGCATGCGCCCGCCTTCACCCCGACGCAGATCGACGCGATCACCGATTCGGAGGACGAAGTGCGCTATCTCGATAACGTGTGGCGCAATATCCGCATTTACGACGGTTCGCATATGGACCGCACGGGGAATTATATCATCGAGACGGAGTGGGGCAAGTTGCGGGTCAAATCTCCCGTCGTCGTCGATATTTCCACCGTCTTGCGGGAGTACGACGGCACGCCGCTCACCTTCTTCGACAGCGATTGGTACATTTCCAAGCTCCCGCCCGACGTTACAAGGGAGCAGGTCAAAGTTACGCTCGGCGGCAGTATCACCGAACCGGGCAGGCTCACGATGAGCGAGGTGCGCGCATTGAGCGAGTGTTCCGTCGAGGCGGCGGCGGGAGAGGTCAACCGCATCGATTTCAACGGTGCCGCCGCGCCGCTCGTCGTAACCAAGCGCGTGATCCATATCAGAACGGCGTCCATCTCGGGCGTCCGCGGCGACACGCCCCTATTGGGCACGGATACGGAGTCGCCTTTCTGGATCTCGTACCATCAGCTCGTGAAGGGGCACCGCTTTGCGGATACCGTCGCGGTAACGGGCGTACTGATGCCCGACGAGGACGAGGCGCAGAACACCATCGAAAATATTGCGATCGTGGATGCGGACGGAAACGACGTAACGCGGTTTTACGATATCAAAGTCGAATACGGGCTTTTGAGCTGGGAAACCGACTGACCTGCAAACTTATTTCCTCTTTGTCTCATTCCCCCTCGCGTCGCGAGGGGATTATTTTATCTCCCCGCGCTGTCTCTTTTGTCCCGTGCCGCCTCTCTTGTTCCCCGTGCCGTTTCTCTCGCTTCCGTGCTGTCTCCCTCGTCTCCGCGCCGTTTCTCTCCCACGTGCTGTCTCTCCTGCGCCGGCTCGTTTTCCCCTCGCGCCGCGAGGGGTTTTATTATTTACCCTCCCCCTGCATCAGGGGGAGGGGTAGGGGAGGGGTGGAGCGGGGGAGCGTACAAACCCCAACCCCCACCCAACCCTCCCCCTTTCCAAGGGGGAGGTATCTATATTTCGCTTTTCTCCTTTCCAAGGGGGGGGGTAGATATTTACATTCTGCCTTTCTTCTTTCCAAAGGGGGATGTTTACATTTTACCCTCCCCCTCGCACTGCGAGGGGGAGGGGTAGGGGAGGAGGTGAGATTTCCTCATCTTTACGCCGCCTGTATCCGATGGGAACTTTACGCAAAAAACGAGCGGAACGCCGAAGGGGCGTTCCGTTCGTTTTGGAGCAGGAAACGGGAGTCGCGCCTTTGGCGGCGCGCCCCGACGGACAGCGCACAGCGCTGTCCGGTTTGCGGGCAGGTACCCGCAAACCTTCGCACTGCGCCGTGCGTAGGGCACGGCTTGTGCTCGTCTCCACCCTCGCCCCCCGTTTCCTCTCTTACACAAAAAACGAACGGAACGCCGAAAGGGCGTTCCGTTCGTTTTGGAGCAGGAAACGGGAGTCGCGCCTTTGGCGGCGCGCCCCGACGGACAGCGCACAGCGC
>CANQMN010000005.1 GCA_947624965.1 uncultured Clostridia bacterium | reverse complement strand
CCCCCACCCTACCCTCCCCCTCAAAGAAGGGGAGGTGAATGAGGGAGCCGCATTCCCCTCAAAGAAGGGGAGGTAAGGAAGCCGTACTTTTCTCAAAGAGGGGGCAAGCAAGCCGCGGGAAGGGGACCTCACCCCCACCCTACCCTCCCCCTCAAAGAAGGGGAGGTGAATGAGGGAGCCGCATTCCCCTCAAAGAAGGGGAGGTAAGTGAGGGGAGCTCCCTCTCCTCAAAGAAGGGGAGGTAAATGAGGGGAGCCGCGCTTTCCTCAAAGAAGGGGAGGTAAGGAAGCCGCACGCTCTCCAAAGATGGGGAGGTAAGGAAGCCGTACTTTTCTCAAAGAAGGGGCAAGCAAGCCGCGGGAAGGGGACCTCACCCCCACCCTACCCTCCCCCTCAAAGAAGGGGAGGTGAGTGAGGGAGCCGCATTCCCCTCAAAGAAGGGGAGACAAGCAGACCGAGCTTTCCCAAAAGAAGAGAGCAAGCAAGCCGCGTTCTCTCCAAAGATGGGGAGGCAGGGAAGGAGTTTTCCTTCGGAAATGGGGCGAAGAAGTGCGCCGCACGCCTCCGACAAAATGGACAGGGGCGCCCTCTTCGGAAAAGAGCCCCGAAAGCAAACAATACGGAAAATCGCCCGTCGCCACGGGGCGGCGGACAAAAGAAATAGGAGCATAAAGGAGAATTTTTATGACACCCAATTACAAAGAATTCAAGTTTACGGTCGGCGGCAGAGAAGTTACCGTCGAAACGGGCAAGTATGCCGAGCAGACGAACGGGCACTGCGTCGTCCGCTGCGGCGAGACGGCGGTGATGGTGAACGTCTGCATGTCCACCACCCCGCGCGACGGCATCGACTTTTTCCCGCTGCAAGTGGACTACGAAGAGAAGATGTACGCCGTGGGCAAGATCCCCGGCGGCTTCAAGCGCAGGGAGGGCAGGGCGTCCGATAAAGCCATTTTGACGGCGCGCCTCATCGACCGTCCGCTTCGTCCTCTCTTCCCGAAGGGGCTCTTTAACGACGTGGTCGTCGTCGCCACGGCTCTCTCCGTGGAGCCCGACGTCGCGCCCGAGCCGCTCGCCATGATCGGCTCTTCCGTCGCGCTCGCCATTTCGGATATCCCTTGGGCGGGTCCCACGGGCTCCGTCGTCGTAGGGCTCGTAGACGGGCAGTACGTCATCAATCCCGACGCCGCCCAGCGCGAGGCGAGCGCCATTCACCTCAACCTCGCGGGCACGAAGGACGCCATCCTCATGATCGAGGCGGGCGCGAACGAAGTCTCCAACGACGAGATGGTGGGCGCCATCATGTTCGGGCACAAGGAGATCTCCAAAATTTGCGCCTACATCGAGGACGTCATCGTTCCTGCCGTGGGCAAGCCCAAGAAGCAGATCGAGCTCTATCACATTCCCGAGGAGCTCGACAAGGAAGTCCGCGCCTATGCGGGCGAAAAGGTAGACTGGGCGATCGAGACGTTCGACCGCAGCGAGCGCGAGGCGCGCCAGGCGCAGGTCGAAGAGGAGACGCTCGAACACTTCAAGGACATCTATCCCGAGAACACGCGCGAAATAAAGGACAGCCTCTACTATCTCACCAAGGAGAAGGTGCGCGCAAAGATCTTCGACAAGGGCATCCGTCCGGACGGCAGAGGGCTCAAAGACATCCGTCCCATCTGGTGCGAGCGGAGCGTGTTGCCCCGCGCGCACGGCTCGGCGGTGTTCACCCGCGGACAGACGCAGACGCTCACGACCTGCACGCTCGACATGATGGCGGCGGCGCAGAAGCTCGAAGGGCTGGACGACGAGACGGAAAAGCGCTACATGCACCAATACAACTTCCCCGGCTATTGCACGGGCGAAGCCAAGGCGCTCCGCTCCCCCGGTCGCCGCGAAATAGGGCACGGCGCGCTCGCGGAACGCGCGTTGGAACCCGTGATCCCTCCCGTGGAGGAATTCCCTTACGCCATCCGCGTGGTGAACGACATCCTTTCCTCCAACGGTTCCTCCTCGATGGCTTCCGTCTGCGGCAGCACGATGGCGCTCATGGACGCGGGCGTGCCCATCAAGGCGCCCGTCGCGGGCGTTGCGATGGGGCTCATCAAGAACCAGGAGACGGGCGAGTTCCGCGTGCTCACGGACATTCAGGGGCTCGAAGACTTCCTCGGCGATATGGACTTTAAGGTGGCGGGCACGCAGAAGGGCATCACCGCCATCCAGATGGATATCAAGATCAAGGGCATTTCCGAGGAGATCATGCATGCCGCCATCGAACAGGCAAACGAAGGCAGACAGTTCATTCTCGGAAAGATGCTCGAAGTCGTTCCCGAGGTCGCGCCCGAACTTTCCAAGTATGCGCCGCGCATCATCTTCTTCAAGATCGATCCCGAAAAGATCGGCGACGTCGTAGGCAAGCAGGGCAAGGTCATCAACTCCATCATCGCGGAGACGGGCACCAAGATCGACATCGAGGAGGACGGCACGGTGTGCATCGCTTCCTACGGCGACAGCGAGGCTGCCCTTCGCGCGAAAGCCATCGTCGAATCCATCGTGCACGATCCCGAAGTGGGCGATATGTTCATCGGGCGCGTTGTGCGCATTCTCTCCACGATGGGCGCGTTCGTCGAGTTCGCCCCCGGCAAGGACGGCATGATCCACATTTCCAAGCTCTCCGATAAGCGCGTGGAGAAGGTGGAGGACGTTCTCAACATCGGCGACGTCGTCAAGGTGAAGATCATCAAGATCGGCGAGAAGGGAATTGATTTCAAACTTCTCGAAAAACTTTCGTAAACAGATCCGTAAAAAGGAGCCCCCGGTCGGGGGCTCCTTTTTTATAAGGAACGAGGGGACGCAACCCCCACCCTACCCTCCCCCTTGAAAAGGGGGAGGTGAGCTGACTATGCCGTCCTTGGGAAGGGAAGCGAGCTGGTTGTTCAATCTTTGGGAAGGGGGAGGTGAGTAAATTGTTTTACTCGCCTGCTGTTTTTTTACCCTCCCCCTCGCTTGCGAGGGGGAGGGGTAGGGGAGGGGGAGAGGAGGAACGAGGGGACGCAACCCCCACCCTACCCTCCCCCTTGAAAAGGGGGAGGTGAGTTGGTTGTTCCCCTTTGAAAAGGGAAGTCGAGTTGGCTACTCCGTTCTCGGAAAGGGGGAGGGGAACTGGGCGCTTCACCTTTGGGAAGGGGAGGCGAGTTGGTTGCTCCGTCCTTGGGAAGGGGAGATAAGTTGGCTATGCCGTTCTTCGGAAGGGGGAGGTAAGTTGGTTGCTCCGTCCTTGGAAGGGAAAAAGGCAAAGAGGGTGCGCGTTGTGCGGGCAGATAATTGTTTTTTCCATATTTTTCCGATTTCGGGAAATACATTTTTGTCAAACTGCTTGACGGTTTCCCTTTTATCCAGTATAATGAGACTACAAAACTACGCCCTACGGGCGCAAGGAGATTTTTATGAGAAAATATTTCATCGTTTTGCTTGCTGTGCTTGCCGCCGTCTGCGGGATCTTCGGGCTTGCCGCATGCGATGAACACGAACACCAATGGAGCGACTGGGAAGTAGTGCAACCCGCCACCTGTACGGCGGAAGGCACGCAGAAACGCGTCTGCACGGAGTGCGACGAGGAAGAGTTCGCCGCGCTCGAAAAGGTCGCCCATACCTATTCGGCGGGCTGGGTTTCCGTGCGGGCGGCGACCTGTACGGAAGAGGGCGAAGAGCAGAACGTCTGCGACGTCTGCCATCAGGGGCAGACGCGCTCCGTCGCGACAATTCCCCACACCTTTGGCGATTGGTATGAGTTAGAGCCCGCAAGCTGTTCCGCATTCGGCTTGCAGCGGCACGACTGCATCATCTGCAACCCGCTCGCCGAGGACGACAAGGCGTACGAGACCGCGCCCATCGAAAAGCTCGCCCATACGCCCCGCGAACAGGAGGAGATCCCCGCGAACTGCCTTGTGGCAGGCAGAGAGGAGGGGACGGATTGCTCCGTCTGCGGCGCGATCATCAGCGGCATGGAGGAGATCCCCGCGCTCGGACATTGGATGGGGACGCCGCAGGTCATCTCCGAATCCACCTGCACGACCCCCGGCATCGAGGAGACGAAGTGCCAACGCGCGGGGTGCGAACACTCCGTGCGGACCGAATTGGAGCTCAAACCGCACACCCGCGTCGCCATCGGCGATGCGCGGAATGCGACCTGCTATGCGGACGGCATCACGGCGGGGTCGTGGTGCTCCGAATGCAAGGAAGTCTTTGAACAACAGCAAACCATCCCCGCGCTCACCCATCTCATCGATTATCGTTTCGGGACGGCGGGCGACGAGGCGACCGAACAGGCGGGCACCCATATCAAGTATTGCACGCGCCCGGAATGCAACTTTGAAGAGGAAGAGCCGTGCTCGCTCGACTCCGTGATCACGTCTGCGACTTGCACGAAGGCGGAGCATCACGTGCACACCTGCGAATATTGCGATCATTCCTACGAACACGACGAAGGGGATCCGCTCGGGCACAATTTCGGCGGTTGGTTCTTCGATATCGACGCGTACGACGCCAGCCTCCGCGACAGGGACGGCGCCGCGACCGTCGTCCGCCAGCACAGGCGGGTCTGCGCCAATCCCGAGCACGTGCCCGATCCCGAAGAGCCCGACGTTTTGCCCTGCGACAATGCGGTGGACGGCGAGCCCGTCGCGCCAAATTGCACGACGGCGGGCTATACCAACTACAAGTGCGGGACCTGCAACGCGACCTATACGGGGGATAAACAGAGCGCGCTCGGACATCAGTGGAAAACGAATGCCGACGGCTCCCGCAAGTACACGACGATCCTCTATCACGGAATATACGTGCATTATTTCACGTGCGATCGGTGCGAAGCGAACAGCACTTACTATTCCTGCCGCTACGAGACGTCGACATGGGAAGCCGCAAACTGCGAACACGGCAAGACGTTGGTCTACACCTGTTCGGACTGCAAACAGGAGCACAGGGTGGAAAAGAGCGAACCGCTCGGACACGCCTACGGCGGGTGGATCCACGACGCGGATACCGCGGGCGGCACATCCAAACACTACCGCATCTGCGGGCGCGACGGGTGCGGGGACAGGGACGAGGCGGACTGCGTGATGCAGTCGTCCAACCGGGTCCCCACCTGCCAGGCCCCCGGACGGGAGATCCAGATCTGCAAAGATTGCAGGTATACGGAGGAGGGCGACGAGATCGGGATGCTCGAACACGACGTTACCGGGCAGCCCTATGTTCCCGAACGCGCGTTGAAGAGCCACTATCAGGAGTGCAAGCGGTGCCGCACGAAAGTGTATACGGAATGCCCCTATAACGAACAGGTCACGGGCATGAGCTGCACGACGGACGAGACGACGACGTACACCTGTCCCACCTGCCGCGACAGCTACACGGTCGTAACGGCGCGGACGACGGGGCACGTGGTGACCCGCTATACGGACTCCGACTTGCTCTCGCATACGGGACAATGCGACCGCTGCCAAGAAAACGTCTCCGTCCCGCACGATTTCTCCGAATCCAACATCTGCAAAGTCTGCAACAAGGACGGACTGTACTATACCTTCGTGGGCGGCGAGAGCGGTCCCAAGACGGAGGCGGTCGTTACCCGCTTGGTCAGCGACGGAAGATATGTTTCCATCAACACGCCCAAGGTCGTCATTCCCGAGATGGTGAACATCGACGGACACGGCGACGTTCCCGTCGTCGCGATCGGGCAGAGCGCCTTCTTCCAGAATCCCTATATCGAAGAGGTCGTCCTGCCCAAGAACCTCACCATGATCGACTACTATGCGTTCATGGGCTGCGCCAAACTTGCGCGCGTCTCCATTTCGGGACACAACGTGGGCGAGACAGGCATCGACGACTGCAAACTCAACCGCATCGACAGCGGCGCGTTCAGAGATTGCACCTCGCTCACCAACGCCATTCTCCCCGAGACCCTGCAATACATCGGGCAGGAAGCCTTCCGCGGATGCACGCAACTTGCCGAGATCAACATCCCCGCGCTGGTTACGGAGATCCAGGACCACGCGTTTACGGATACGGCATACTTCACGGATCCCGCGCACTGGGTGGGCGACGTGCTCTACATCGGACCGCACCTCGTCCGCGCAAAGACGAGCCTTGCGGGTTCGTACGTCGTGCAGGACGGCACCGTTTCCATCAGCGCGGAGGCGTTTATGGACTGCGCGGAGCTCACGCACATCACCCTTCCCGCCGAACTTGTCGCCATCGACAAGGACGCGTTCAAGGGATGCCTTGCGCTCGATACGGTGGTGTTTAAGGGGACGTTCGCGAACTATCTCGCCATCCGCTTCGACAACGACATGGCGAGCCCCATGCACTTCGCGAAGAACCTCACCATCTCGGGCGCGGAGGGAACGCCGCAGATCCCCGCGGAGACGACGGTCATTCCCGCGGGCGCGTTCCGCGGCTCGCAGATCGAGAGCATCGTGATCCCCGCGAGCGTTACGTCCGTCGGCGCGAACGCCTTTGCGGACTGCGCGCAGCTCACGAGCGTCAAATTCGCGAACGGCAGCAAACTCATCTCGGTCGGCGCGGACATCGTAAGCAACACGCCGTTCTATCGCGAAGCCGGCAACTGGGAGCACGGCTTGCTGTATGTGAAGGATGAGAGCGGTTCGCCCGTCGCGCTCGTCGCGGCGAAGGAGAGCGAGCTCGACGCCTATGCGCCCTACGGCGGCGAGGGCTTCGGCGGAAGCGCGAAACAAGCGATCGTCGCGGAAGGGACGCTCTCCGTTGCGGCGCGCCTCTTTGCGGGCTTTGAAACGCTCCGCTATGTCGAGATCCCGGATACGGTCATCTACCTCGGCGCGGGTCTGTTCGAGGGCTGCACGGGGCTCAACAGGGTCAACTTCCGCGAAGGGACGGAGGGCTGGTTCGCCTACGGCGACAAGTTGGGACGGCTCCTCAGCGGCGCCTATCTCTACGGCGGGGCGGACGGCACGGACTACGCGAACCAGAGAAAGGTCGCCGAGCAGTTCAAGCTCTACAACTTGCAGTGGAAGCGCAACAACTACGGTTCGTAACGGCATAAAAAAAGACCTCCCGCGGGAGGTCTTTTTTCATGCGTCTTTAAACCCGAGGGAGATGAGGATGGCGCGGTTGACGCGCGACATCGTGGAGGGGGGAAGCTCCCCGATGCGGGACATCAGCCGCTTCTTGTCGATGGTGCGGATCTGTTCCAGCAAGATCACGCTGTCCTTTGCGAGCCCGAAGGCGGAGGGCAGTTCGATATGCGTGGGGAGCCGCGCCTTGCGGATCTTGCTCGTTACCGCCGCGGCGATCACGGTGGGGGAGTATTTGTTGCCCGTGTCGTTCTGTACCACGAGCACGGGGCGGACGCCGCCCTGCTCGCTCCCCACGACGGGAGAGAGATCGGCATAATACAGTTCTCCGCGCTTTACGTTCATCGTATCCCTTCTTTCGTGTATGCTTCCCGCTATCATCGTATGTATCTCCTCCCCGAAAAGGTGCTTTTCCCGAATTGTTGCCCGCGGCGCGCGGTTCTATACATGAAAAAGCGGCGTAAAACTTTGCGCAAACGCCCTCAAACCATTGTGTTTTTTCCGAAAAAATGTTATAATCTCTCCGTACGGGAATTTTTATCCGAAGGGGACCGCTATGTTAAAGATCGTTGTGGATGCGATGGGGGGAGATCACGCCCCCGCGGAGATCGTAAAGGGCGCGCTCCAAGCGCTCGGCGAAAGAAAGGACTTCGGGATCGTGTTCACGGGGGACGAGGACCTCGTGCGGCGCGAACTCGAAAAATATAAATTCGACGCTTCCCGCGTCGACCTCGTGCACTGCACGCAGGTAATCACGAACGACGACATTCCCACGCACGCCGTCCGCGCCAAGCGGGACAGTTCGCTCGTCGTGGGAATGAAGATGCTCAAAGAGGACGCGAACGTGGGCGCGTTCGTCTCCGCGGGTTCCACGGGGGCGGTGCTCACGGGGGGCGTCATGCACATCGGGCGCATCAAGGGCGTGATGAGACCCGCGCTCTGCCCCGGGCTTCCCAACGTCCGCGGGAGCCGCACCCTTCTTTGCGACTGCGGCGCGAACGCGGAGTGCAAGCCCGCGTACCTCGCGCAGTTCGCCGTGATGGCGTCCGCCTACGGAAAGGCGGCGTACGGCTGGGAAACGCCCCGCGTGGGGCTTCTCTCCAACGGCACGGAGGAACACAAGGGGGATCCGCTCCATCAGGAGGCGTTCGCGCTTCTCTCCGCCCTCAAAAGCATCCGCTTCGCGGGCAACGTGGAGGGCAGGGACATCATGTACGGCGACGTGGACATCGTCGTTTCGGACGGTTTTTCGGGCAACATCGCCTTGAAGGCGTGCGAGGGCTGCGGCAAGACGGTGCGGGACGTGCTCCTCAACGAATTCAACCGCTCGGCGGGCGGAAAACTCGCCTATCTCTTTGCGCGCCGCCAGATCTCCAAGCTCAAAAACATTCTCGACTACGCGAGCCTCGGCGGCTCCGTCTTTCTCGGGCTCAAAAAGGTCGTCGTGAAGAGCCACGGCGCGTCCAAGGCGAAGAGCATCGCGCCCTCCGTCGTGCAGGCGGTGGACGCTTGCCGCGGCAACCTCATCGAGATCATCTCGGGGATGCTCGCGGCGGGCGGATTGGGCGCGGAGGAGACGGATGCGTAACGGGGAGGACTGGTCGGCGGAGACGGAGCGGGAAGCGGAGCGCGCGCTCTGCTATACCTTCCGCGACAAACGCCTTCTCCGCGCCGCCTTTACCCATAAGTCCTACGCCAACGCGCGCGGCGGGGAACACAACGAACGGCTGGAATTTCTCGGCGACGCCGTGCTGCAACTGTGCGTTACCGAGCGGCTTTACAGGGAGTGCGGAGAGGACGAGGGGACGCTCACGGAGGACCGTAAAAATTACGTCTCCCAGACCGCGCTGACGCAGGCGGAGGCGCGCGCGGGGCTCATGCGCTTCCTTCGCCATTCGGGCGGGGGAGAGAACGTGGGCGGCAAAACTTCGTCCAATCTCTTCGAGGCGGCCGTCGGCGCCGTCTATCTCGACGGCGGCTACGAAGCCGCCGAGGCGTTCGTCTTTCGGTTCGTCTTTAAGACGGAGGACGACAATTTCAAGACGAAATTGCAGGAACTCGCGCAGGAGCGCGGCGGCTCGCTTCCGTACTATGAGACGGCGAAGGGCGAGCGGGAGAACTTTCGGTGCGTCGTCTCTGCGCTCGGCGAACGCGCGCAGGGCGAGGGAAGGAGCAAACAGGCGGCGGAGAACGCCGCCGCGAAAGCGCTGTACGGGACGTTGATAAAGAGGACAGGCAAGTGAATTTCAAGGAAATCAGGCTCGTGGGGTTCAAGTCCTTCGCGGACAAGACCTCCATCAAATTCGACGACGGGGTAACCTGCATCGTGGGACCCAACGGTTGCGGCAAGAGCAACGTCGCGGACGCCGTCCGCTGGGTGCTCGGCGAACAGTCGGCAAAGACGTTGCGCGGCTCGTCCATGCAGGACGTCATTTTCGGCGGCACGGAGACGCGCCGCCAGCTCTCCTATTGCGAAGTTACGCTCGTGTTCGACAATTCGGACAAGCTCTTCGATATCGAATACGACGAGGTCGCGCTCACCCGCCGCCTGTACCGCTCGGGCGAGAGCGAATATCTCATCAACATGCAGTCCTGCCGAAGAAAGGATATCGTCGCGCTGCTGCACGGCGTGGGGCTCGGCACGGAGGGCTATTCCATCATCGGACAGGGCAAGGTGGAACAGATCATGAACGCCAAGCCGGAGGACAGGCGCGCCATCTTCGAGGAGGCGACGGGCGTCATCCGCTTCAAGACGCAGAAGGGGGAGATCGAGCGCAAGCTCGAAAACGCGAAGGATAACCTCACCGTGTTCGTCCAGCGGATGGACGAAGCGGAGAACCAGCTCCGTCCCCTCGAACGGCAGGCGGAGACGGCGAAAAAGTTCCGCGAATACAGCGATAAACTCAAATACGAAGAGGTCAACGCCTACCTCATCCGCTCGGACAGCTTCGCCTATGAGACGGAGAAGCACCGCAAGCGCATCCGGGAAAAGGAGGAAAAGCTCGCGGAAGTGGAAGCGCGCCTTGCGGAGGTGGACGGCGAGGAAGCCATGGGCAGGGAGCGCATCGTGCAGGCGGACGACAGGCTCCGCTCGCTCAACGAGAAACTGCGCCTCTTCGAGGTCGGCATGGAGCACAAGAGCGGCGAGGCGAAAGTCATCGGCGAACGGATCCAGTCGTACAAGCGGCAGCTCGACATGGCTTCGGATGACGTGGAGTATTCCCTCCGTCGCACCAAGGAGATCGAGAGCCTCGTCGCGCAGAGCGCGAAGAAAACGGAAAAGGCAGCCCGCCGCGCCAAAGAGATCGAGGAGGAGACGGCGGCGCTGTATAAAAAGGTGCAGGAGGCGGACGTCCGCGTCGCCGCCTTCGACAAGGTCTCCGACGAAAAGCGCGCGAGCGAGATCTCCTCGGTGGAAAATCTCGCGGATGCGCGCGTCAACGCGGGGAGCCTCTCCGCCCGCCGCGACGCGGCGAGCGAGCGCGTGCGGGAAGTGCGTGAAGCCGTCTTGAAGGCGGAGGCGAAGAAGGAACAGTTTGAAAAACAGCTCGCGGAGTGCCTCGCGGAGCGCGCTACATGCGAAAAGTTCCTCGACGAAAAGGACGCCCGCGTTGCGGAATACGAGGAGGAGATCGCCGAACTCACGGGCGCGACGCGCAAGCTCGCGCAGGACATCGTGGATTGCAATACGGCGGCGCTCAATTACGCCAACAATCTCGAAATGTACCGCAACCTCAAAAATCGGTTCGACGGCTATCGGGATTCCGTCCGCAAATTGCAGCTGGACGCAAAGAGCGATCCCGCGCTCGGTTCGCGCATCAAGGGCGCGATGGCGGACATCGTCTCCACCGAACAGACGTATGAACTGGCGGTCGAGACGGCGTTCGGCGGCGCGATGCAGAACCTCATCACGGCGACGGCGGAGGACGCTACATACCTCATCAACTATCTGGATAGGACGAACGGCGGCGTCGTTACCTTCCTGCCCGTCGATTCCATGCGCGCGCACGGCGATTCCGCGGAGCTTCTGTCCGCGCTCGGCGAGCGGGGCGCGCTCGGCGTCGCGCGCAAGCTCGTAAAATACGACCCTTATTATGAGAGCGTGGTGAGCAATTTCCTCGGGAATACGCTCATCTGCGACACGACGGAACACGCGACCGACATTGCCAAAAAATATCGCCACGCGTTCAAGATCGTAACCCTTGGCGGAACGGTCATCGCGACGTCCGGCTCGATGACGGGCGGCTCCCGCAGGAAGGAGAGCGGCAATCTCCTCGCGGGCGAGCGGCGCATCAAGGAGTGCGAGGAGAACATCGCGCGCAAGCGCGCGGCGGCGGAAAAATTGAAGATCGCGCTCGACGAGCGGGAAAAATCGCTCGAAGGGACGCGCGCGGAGTACGAAAAGTTCCGCGTCCGCGTGCAGGAAGAGGTCGCGCATTTCGCGGCGATCTGCCAAAAGGAGAACGCGACGCGCAGTCTCATCGCGGACGTCGAGCGGGATCTCGCCGAATACGGCGGACTGCTCGAACGGCTCACCCGCACGGTGGACGACCTCGAAAGCGCGGCGCTCACCAACGCCGAGAACGAGGATCTCCTCAACAGGATCCGCGCGCAGGCGGCGGCGGAGGCGGGCGAACGCGCAAAGGAGAGCGAAAAGCTGAAAGCGGAGCGCAACGCGCTCGCCGAAGCGCTCAACGCGCTCCGCGTGGAGGGCGCGGCGATCGCCTCCTCGCAGGCGGCGGAAGAGGACGGCGTGCGCCGCCTCGAAGAGGAAAAAGCCCGCCTTCTCAAAAAGGTGGAGGAGACCCGTTCTTCCATCAGCGAGACGCAATTCCGCATCGAACAGCTCAAACGCGAGGAAGAGAAAGTCGCGCTCACCGAGGACGAACAGCGCACCGTGGGCATGCTCCGCGAGCGGCTGCGGTCCGTTGAGGAAGAGAAACGCGCGGTGAACGAACGGCAGAGCGTTCTCGAAGAGGAAAAGCGGGGACTTCTCACGAGCCAGATGAAACTCGGCGAGGAAAAGCACGAGAGCGAGATAGAGATCTCCCGCGCGGAGACCAATCTCGAAAACGCAAAACAGCGCATCGAGGAGGCGTACGGGCTGTCCTACGAGAGCGCGCAGGAGCTCCGCGACCCCGAATACGACATCGCGCAGGCATATACGAACATCAATTCTTTGCGGCACAAGATCGCCGCGCTCGGTCCCGTCAACCAGAATGCCGAGGAGGACTACCAAAACCTTCTCGAACGGTACACGGAGATGCAGACGCAGCGGGAGGACCTCGAAAAGGGCATCGAAGATCTCACTTCTGTGCTCGGACAGCTCCGCGACGAGATGCAAAAGCGGTTCGACGAGGGATTCAAAGACATCAACGCCAATTTCACGCAGATCTTCAAGGAACTCTTTGGCGGCGGCAGGGCGGAGATGCAGCTCGACTATACGGACTGCGATGATCCGCTCAACGCAGGCATCGAGATCGTCGCCTGCCCTCCCGGGAAAAAGCTCACCAAGATCTCGTTGCTCTCGGGCGGCGAGCGCGCGTTCACGGCGATCGCTATCCTCTTCGCCATTCTCAAAAGCCGCCCCATGCCGTTCTGTATTCTCGACGAGATCGAAGCCGCGCTCGACGAGGCGAACGTGGACCGCTTCGCGAAGTATTTGAAGAAGTTCTCCAAGGATACGCAATTCATCGTCATTACGCACAGAAAGCCGACGATGAACCAGGCGGACGTCCTCTTCGGCGTTACGATGGAGGAGAAGGGCGTTTCCAAGATCGTCTCCGTCAAGCTCTCCGAAGTGGAGAGCAGGCTGGGCGGAGACACGGTGATGTAAAAGTTTCGCAAAAAATCTTTTGCAGAGCAAAATATTTTTTGCGAGGAATGTAACCCGTATGGGATATGGAGTTGGTCGTCGCGGTCGCTTGCCCCGACATTGAGCGCGAAGTGTCGCGCAAATGGGGTGCGCTGACGCAAAAGCGTGGCTTTGCTCCGCGCAGAGCGCCGCGGTGCGGCGGCTCGGCGGCGCCGCCCTCTCCGTGGGGGCGCACTCATTCCTCCTCAAAAAATCAAATTTAGGAAAACGCTATGAGTTTTTTCGGTAAGATAAGAGACGCATTGAAAAAGACGAAGGACGGCGTGGCGCAGAAAATGCGCCGCCTCTTCCTCAAAAACAAAATGGGGAACGAGTTCTACGAGGAACTCGAAGAGATCCTCATCTCCGCCGACGTCGGCGTGAATACCGCCGAGGAAGTCGTCGAAGAGGTCAAGGAGGAGGCGATTGAGGGCAAGCTCAAAGACGAGCAGTTCGTAACCGATCTTCTCAAAGATATCCTCGAAGATATCCTCAACGAGGCGCCCCTTCCGAAGTTTGAATATCCCTGCGTGATGATGTTCGTCGGCGTGAACGGCGTCGGCAAGACGACGACCATCGGCAAAGTCGCGAATTGGTTCGCCCGCCAAAAAAAGAGCGTTACCGTCGCGGCGGCGGATACCTTCCGCGCCGCCGCCATCGACCAGTTGAACGTCTGGGCGGAGCGTTCCAAGGCGCGCATCGTCAAGCACGAAGAGGGGAGCGACCCCGCGGCGGTCATCTTCGACGCGGTCTCCTCCGCCAAGGCGCGCGGGACGGACGTCGTGCTTGTGGATACCGCGGGGCGGCTCCACGTGAAGGAAAACCTCATGAACGAGCTCAAAAAAATGGACCGCGTCGTCGAACGGGAGTACCCCGAGGCGCATTTCTACAAATTTTTGACGCTCGACGCGACGACGGGACAGAACGCCTATGCGCAGGCGAAAGTGTTCAAGGAAGCGGTGGACCTCGACGGCATCGTCTTGACGAAGTTGGACGGTACGGCAAAGGGCGGGTTTGTGTTTTCCCTGTGCGGCGAACTCAAAGTGCCCGTCGTCTTTGCGGGCGTCGGCGAGAAGATCGACGATATCGAACTCTTCGACGCCGAGCAGTTTGTCGAGGGATTCATCTAAAAACCGCATATCAGCGGCTAAATAAAAAAGAGCAGGGAAATATCCCCGCTCTTTTTTCGTGTTTCGGCGATCGTTTGGCGACGGTCGGGTTTCACGCATAATAGATATTTGAAATATACATGTTTTTGCAAGGTTTTCCGGAAAAAATTCGGCTTGACATTGCCGCCTGAACTGTGCTATACTGAATATGCCAAACAATCATGAGCCCATGTCGGGAGCGCGGGCTTTTTATTTGCATGACACATACTACCCTTGTGCGAATTTGGCAGGACTGCAAATTCCAATGACGAGGGTAGGATGATATTCCGTGCTTCATCATGATTGTTTGGCGACGATCGGAGTTTGCGTTTTGTAGCGCGTCGGCTTCGGTCGGCGCACTTTTTTTACTTTGGAGGAGGAAAAAGTTATGTTGCAAGTAATTTTTTTCTACATATTTATTTGGTGGTTCAGGAAAAGCGAAAATAAAAAGGAACTTACCGCCCGTTCTGTAATAGCGGCAATTATAGGCACATTTTTCTTAATTGCGGGGATCGTCATGTTTACAGGGACTTCCACTGTTCCGGAAGAAGATTCTTGGGGCTTTATCTTTGGTGGAATACTTTTTATAATCCTCGCGGGACTTTTTTTAATCAGAGCGATTGTGGATATAGAAAAAATTTTGAGACTGAAAACCGAAGAGGAAGAGAAGCGACATGAGGCGAAGCCTTGCCTCCCTAAAGCCGAGCAGGACGCCTCCGAGGAAGTCGTCGTGTTCGACCGCACGGGCAAGTATGAAGAAGAACGGCAAAGAGCCATAGCAAAGTCGGACGAAGCCCGAAAAAGACGTGAAGCAGAAGAGGCCCGAAAACAAAAAGCCGAACAGGATATTGCCACTTGCAAAACGCTGCTCGAAGAGTGCGGTATGCAGTTTTTCATCGAATACTATCCGCAACTCAAACGGCTTCCCATTCCCGATATTACCGTGTCCGACCACTATTTCCCCGAGCGGCTTGTGCGCCTCACCGCCGCGAAAAAAATTGTCGATTTGGGGCTGACAGAGTGCGCATTGCACTACATCATCGAGAAGTTCGGCGACGTTTTTTCGGAAGAAGTCATCGGGCGGGCAAAAATTTTATTGGACGAAATAGAAAATGAAAAAGGAGAAATAAAATGAAAACAATCAAAGCGGGCGAAACCATTTACGCCAAAACAAATGCGGAACTCTTAAATACCTTGCTCGGCAAGCACTATAAGGTTTGGATGAAATCTTACATACTGTTGCGCGTCGGAGAAATGCTTTGGATGCCGAGATTGGACGGCGTCGTCCGTGCGGGCTGGAGAAATACGATGCAAAACGGCAAAATTATCGAAGAATATGTGGGCGGGCGACCCTATCCGGACAATATCGATTTGGGGCTCGAGGTGCGAAGGAGAGCAGTATTTGAAAAGAGCGATTGGGGCGGATATTTCGTCTTTCGCGGCGTCTTTGAACTCGAACAAGGTTCTACGCTTCTGCGCCGCGTATTGAGTTTGGTCTCCGACGAAATCACTTTGTAGTGCGTTGCAAAAATTTTCGCCCCGTCAAGTAAAAATGCTTGACGGGCGGTTTTTTCTTTGGTATAATGGCGATATAAGGAGCGTAACATGAAAGATCTCGGGGACGTACAGCTTTTCGATCTCTACGGCTCGCTCCTCACAAAGAGCCGCCGCGAGATCTGCGCGCTCTACTACCTGTGCGACCTCTCCCTTTCGGAGATCGCCGAGGAGAAGGGCATCACCAAACAGGCGGTGTCGGACTGTATCAAGAAAACGCGCGGGCAGCTTCTCTCCTATGAAGAGCGGCTCGGGTTTTCGGGAATTTTGCAAAGAATTGCGGCGCGTCATCCCGAACTTGCGGGGGAGATCGCGGAACTTGTATCCGCTTCGGGCGGAAAGGAGGAATAGATGGCGCTTTTTGCTTCGCTTTCGGAGCGGCTCAACCATATCTTTTCCAAGCTCACCAAGCGCGGGAAGCTCACCGAGCTCGAAATTCGGGGGGCGATGCGCGAGGTGCGTATCGCGCTCTTGGAGGCGGACGTTAACCTGAAAGTCGCCAAAGAGTTCATCGCGGAAGTTTCCGAAAAGGCGGTGGGACAGCAAGTGCTCCAAAGTCTCAATCCCGCCCAACAGGTCATCAAGATCGTCAACGACGAGCTCATCGCCCTGATGGGACCCGCGAACGCCAAGCTCGAAGTGAATCCCAAGCCTCCCACGGTCATCATGATGTGCGGGCTCCAAGGCGCGGGCAAGACGACGATGTGCGCAAAGCTCGCCGTCCAGCTCAAAAAGCAGGGGAAGCGGCCGCTCCTCGTCGCGTGCGACATCTACCGTCCCGCCGCCATCGACCAACTGAAAATCGTCGGCGGAAAGGCGGGGGCGGAAGTCTTTGAAAAGGGCACGCAAAACCCCGCCAAGACGGCGAAACAGGCGGTGGAATACGCGCGCAAGATGGGGTTCGATACCGTCGTCATCGACACGGCGGGTCGCCTTCATATCGACGAGAAGCTCATGGAGGAGCTGGAAGAGATCAAGCGGGAAGTGGACGTTACCGAGATCCTTCTCACCGTGGACGCGATGACGGGGCAGGACGCCGTCAACGTCGCCGAGACGTTCAACGCGCGGCTCTCCGTTACGGGCGTCATCCTCACCAAACTCGACGGCGATACGCGCGGCGGCGCATGTCTCTCCATCAAGGCGGTTACGGGCAAGCCCATCAAATTTATCGGCGTGGGCGAAAAGATCACCGACTTGGAGCCCTTCTATCCCGACCGCATGGCGTCGAGGATCTTGGGCATGGGCGACGTTCTCTCCCTCATCGAGAAGGCGCAGGAGGCGGTGTCCGAACAGCAGGCGAAGGAGATGGAGCGCAAGATGCGCGAAAATTCCTTTACGCTGTCCGATTATCTCACCCAGTTCGAGACGCTCAAAAGGATGGGCGGCGCGGGCGCGCTCGTGAACATGCTCCCCGGCGCGGGAAAATTGCGGCTCAAAGAGGGCGATGTGGACGAGAAGCGCATCGAGCGGATCCGCGCGATCATTCTCTCGATGACCCCGAAGGAGCGCGACAATCCGCAGATCATCAACTCCTCCCGCAAGCGCAGGATCGCGCTGGGCTCTGGCACGACGGTGCAGGATATCAACCAGCTCCTCAAACAATTCGAGCAGACGAAGGAACTGATGAAGCGGATGCGCGGCGGAAAAGGCAAGATGCGGCTGCCGTTTTAAGACCGCGGAATAAATTCTGAAAGAAAAAAATTATTTGGAGGATACAAAAATGGTAAAAATGAGATTGGTGAGAATGGGCGACAAGAAGTCTCCCGTCTACCGCATCGTCGTGGTGGATGCGCGCAAAGCCGCCACGGGCGAGTACATCGACAAGGTCGGATTTTACGATCCAAAGTCTACGCCCGTAACGCTCGACGTGAACGTGGAGAAGGCGAAGGACTGGCTCGCCAAGGGCGTTCAGCCCACCGAGACGGTGAAGAGCCTGCTCGTTCGTGCGGGCGCGATGGAGAAGTCCGAAAAGCTCTCTCCCGCCAAGACGAAGGGCAAGAAGTCGAAGAAATAAGCGTCCGCGGTCCCGCGCCGCGGTAACCGTTTACGGAGGAAACCGAAATGTTGGAACTCATCAAATACATCGTCGAACAGTTCGCCGAGGACAAGGCGCATGTAGACTATCTGGTGGAGGAGACGGAGGAAACCATTACAGTTACCGTTCTTCTCGCCGATTCGGACATGGGAAAGGTCATCGGCAAGCAGGGCAAGATCGCGAAGGCGCTTCGCACCCTCGTGCGCGCGGCGACGCCCAAGGATTCCAAAAAGTATATCGTGGAGATCAAGGAACGCCCCGAAGAGGCGTAACGCTCAAAAGCAAAAGTGCGCCCGCGCGGCAACGCCGCGCGGGCGCAAATTCTATCTTCCCGTCCGCACATATGCGCAACGCTCGATTTTTTGGAAAAGCAGTTGAGCTCCCGCGCATTTTATGGTATAATCTGTTTGACATCATGCTTCGGAGGCATTTATGGACAGAGTATTCGAGCAATTCCGTTCGGAGGGGACGCTCCCTCCGCGCGCCTACTACATTCCGTTTGCGCCCGGGGAGGACGCCTTTGCGCCCCGCCGCGACAGCAGCCGCTATCTCGATCTCAACGGGACGTGGCGCCTTTGCGCATACGAGAGCGTTTTGGACGTGGAGGAGGATTTTTATCGGCAGACGCCGCAGGATCTCATTCCCGTGCCCTCGTGCGTACAGCTTTACGGCTACGACAAGATCCAATACGTCAACGTAAATTATCCGTTCCCGTTCGACCCGCCCCATGTGCCGAACAAAAATCCCGCATTCCACTACCGCCGCACCTTTTCCCTCCGAAAAAACGGCATGCGGCAATACCTGTGCTTCGAGGGCGTGGACAGCTTTTTCGTGCTGTACTGCAACGGAACGTTCGCGGGGCATTCGCAGATCTCCCACCGTTTGAGCGAGTTCGATGTGACCGATCTCGTCCGCGACGGCGAGAATACGCTCGACGTGCTCGTGTTGAAGTGGTGCGCGGGCTCCTACCTCGAAGATCAGGACAAGCTGCGCTATACGGGGATCTTCCGCGACGTCTATCTTCTCTCCCGCCCCGAAGGGCACATCGTCGATTACCGCATCCAAGCGGACCGGGACGGAACGCTCGAATTTCTGCTCGAACGGGGAGAGTATGCCGACGTTACGTTCGCGGGCGAGACGAAGCGGGTCTCGGAGGGGGAGCGCGCGCATTTTTCCGTGCCGTCGCCCCGCCTTTGGAGCGCGGAGACGCCCGCGCTCTATCCGCTCACCATCTCCCATGCGGGCGAAGTCATCGGGGAACGGGTGGGGTTCCGCACCGTTTGCATTGAAAACGGCGTCTTTCTCGTCAACGGGAAGGCGGTGAAACTGCGCGGCGTCAACCGCCACGACGCGAACTGCCGCACGGGGGCGACGGTTACCGTAGAGGATATCCGCCGCGACCTGACGCGCATGAAGGAGCTCAACGTCAACGCCGTGCGCACGTCGCACTATCCCAACATGCCCGAATTTTACCGCCTCTGCGACGAGGTAGGGCTTTACGTCATGTCCGAATCGGATATCGAGGCGCACGGCTGTGCGACGCGCTTTCCGGGGTGCGATTACGAAAAGGAGTACGATACGATCGCAAAAGATCCCCGCTTTGCGGAGGCGTTCGTCGAGCGGCAGAAGTGCAACGTCGTCGTCCAGAAGAACAGACCGTGCGTCGTAATGTGGAGCCTCGGCAACGAGGCGGGGTGCGGGGAAAATCTCGCAAAGGCGTACGCGTGGGTAAAGGCGTACGACGCCACCCGCCCCGTCCATTACGAGCGTTCCACCCTCATCTACGGAAAGGGAGACCGGCTGTTTGCGTACGGGATCGTCGCCGACGTCGTGAGCGCCATGTATCCCACCTTAAAGGAGATCGGGCGCAACTATGCGAAGAACGCGAAGGAGACCCGCCCCCTCGTCCTGTGCGAATATTGCCACGCGATGGGGAACGGTCCCGGGGACTTTGCCGACTATTGGAAGCTGCTAAACAGCTCTCCCCGCTACATGGGCGGTTTCGTGTGGGAGTGGGCGGACCACGGCGTGCTGGCGGACGGCAAAATGACGTACGGCGGCGATCACGGGGAGATCTTGCACGACGGCAATTTCTGCATGGACGGCATTCTCGCCGCCGACCGCACCCTGACGCAGAAGGCGTTGGAGATGAAGAAGATCTATGCGCCCGTCGTGCTCGAAAAGAAGGGGAATTGCCTCACGGCGCGCTCCCGCCTCCTCTTCAAGGAGCTCGACGCAACGCTCGCGCTCACCTATTTCGAGGACGGCAAAAAGACGAAGGAGGAGCGCTTCCCGCTCCGCCTTCCGCCCGAGGGCGTCGCCACATTCCCCGTAAAGCGCGCGCACGTCGCCGTCGCCTCCGTCCTGTTGCGGGAGGCGGACGGCGTGCTCCCCGCGGGGCACGAGTTCGTGCGGGAGGGCTGGACGCGGGCGCGTTCTTACCGCACGGAGACGGTCTGCGCGCCCTGCGCGTTCACCGAGACGGGGCGGTATCTCGTCGGGCAGACGGAGGGGCTCCGCGTGCGCATCGACAAGTGTTCGGGCGAGATCGCCGAACTTGCGGGGAAGCGCGGGGAATTTCTCGCCGCGCCGCTCCGCCTCAACGTGTGGCGCGCCCCTACCGACAACGATATCCGCTGCGTTCCGCTCTGGAACGACGCGCTCAAACATGCCGCCGCGGAGGCGACGAAGATCTCCGCGGAGGGCGATCGGATCACGGTGGAAGGGTATCTCGCGACGGCACACTACATGCCTTCGGTGTACTTCACCCTTGTCTATACGCTCAAACGAGGCGCGCTGGGGATGAAGCTTTCCTATCGCTGTGCGGACTTCCTCGATTTTCTGCCCCGCATCGGCTGGTATTTCGCGCTTCCCGCGGCGTTTGAACGGGTGCGGTATTACGGTTACGGACCCTACGAGAGCTACGTCGACCGCCGCCTTTCCTGCATCAAGAACGTGTACGAGGACACGGTGAGCGGGCTGGAAGTGGACTATGTGAAGCCGCAGGAGAACGGGAGCCATTGGGGGACGGAGTTCGTCGAACTCACGGACGGCGCGCGCGTTTTGCGCGCGGAGGGGAATTTTTCGTTCTCCGCGCTTCCGCATTCTCCCATGGAATACACGCGCGCCGCGCACGATTGGGAGCTCCCGCCCCGCAACGCGACGCACGTCTGCCTCGACGCCTATCAATCGGGCGTCGGCTCGAACGCATGCGGTCCCGCGCTCGCCGCGAAATACCGCACGCCGAAGGCGGGCGAGGCGGAGATCGTACTGCTCTTGAAATAAAAAATAACTGCGCCGCCGCGGCTGATGCCGCGGCGGCTTTCTTTTTTTCGGCAAAATGATTGTATTCCGCGTGCATTTGTGGTATAATATCTTTTGCGACACAAATGAATATGATTTTGCAGCGTGGTACAACCTGGCATAGGTGTATCCTTTTTCTGCCACGCCGCAGATTCATTTGTGTCGCAACAATGCGGGATACTCTCTGCGGGCGTTCCGTATTGGAACGTCCTTATTTTTTTGCCCGCAAATGAATAACAAGGAGAAAAAAGATGTACCAATGCAAAAACTGCGGCACGGAATTTGAAGGAAACTTCTGCCCCGAGTGCGGCACAAAGCGTGAAGAACGCACTTGCCGCGGGTGCGGAACTCCGCTTGCTCCGTCGGCAAAATTTTGTTCCGAATGCGGACTTCCCGCCGATGGCTGTGTGCCCGCGGAGAAAGCGACCGCGCCCGAGGAATATGTATCCGCGTATGCAGAGGAGCCGCACGTGCCCGTAAGCCATGTGCGCGTCTCCGCACCGTTTTTTACCGAAGACAGGCTGAGATCTATTTATAAAATTTCTGCGGTCTTGCCTCTTGCGCTGTGCGGGCTGTTTTCCTTCCTCACATTCATGTTCTGTTTTGCGCCCGCCGCCGAGGTGAAGGACATCCTATTCGGCACGGGTAGCCAAAGCCTCGGCTCCGTTTACGATCTTTCGGACGCGTCCTCGTCCGCCGTTTTGGCATTCGCCGCGATTGGACTTGCGGTTGCCCTTGTCGGATGGCTGTTTCTTTTCGTGAAACGGCTCGCGTGGCACGAGATCCCGAGGTCGGACATTCCGCTATACGAGCCGATTTCGTGGCTGTTCCAAGCCGTTTGGATCGGCGCATTCGTGTCCGCCTGCGTCATCTGCGCAGAAGTACAAGAGATGGACGGCAGCGGTGCGATTTCCGTAGGCGCGGGTCCCATTCTCATCATCGTATTTTCCGTCTTGTTCGGATTGCTCGCGGCGGGAATACAGAGTTGGAGAAAAAAATTTCTTGCGGAAAAAATACCCCGCCTTCCCGGAGGAAGAGCGGGCGCTCCGCACCGAATGGAGAGAGAGGTATGCCACGCCGAAGACGAAAACAAATGCAGACGACGGCAAAAATAAATTGCTTGGTCGTGTCCGCTCCGTTCTGCGGCTCAAATGGGCTTGCCCGTGGTTGGTGTGCGGTGGTGCAGGTGTTGTAGTAGTGGGAATGAGGTATATTGGCAATCTCATATTGGATTTTCCCCGATTTTTCGGGGTTGCTCTTATTATTGTCGGGCTTATATTTCTTGTAAAGAAAAAGCAAATAATCGGAGAAAAGGTGTCCCGAGCGCCTTTGAAATACTTGCGGAAGAACAGGGCAAGCATGATTGCGTGCGCCGTAGCGTATTCCTTCTTTGCAGTCGCTTATCTTGTATTTGGATCTGTATTTGTATTTGGATCGTCTCCGATGTTTTCCGCAGAGGGAGAAGGTTTGGATAGCCTCGCGTTGCAACTCGGTCAAATCAGTGAGAGCAATTATATTGAAAATTGGGTCAATATTGCGATTTATCCTTTGTTTGCTTTGGGTTACTTTCTTCTTTCCGTCAGTTCGTGCACATGCGCCGTTGCTTGCAAACAGCTTCCCGCACAGATGACGGAGATTACCGATTATGCGGAAAATACCGCGCTGTTAAAAAGAGAGATCGCACGCACGCCATCCTTTCCCCGTGTGCGCCGCATGTGGGCGGGTTTTCTTACGGTAGCCACGTCGGTCATTCTCGTCATCACGATCGTGATCGGCACAGCAGTCAGCTCGAATATTTTCTTGGAATCCAAATTTTACGAGATCGATATAGGCGCGTCGCAGTCTCGCGTGGCGGACATTCTCGGCAGAGCGGACGTCGAGTCAACGGGAGAATGGTACTATTATTCCGACAATGCCGTTTCGCTCATGCGAAAGCAAAATGAGCTTGACCGCGAGCTCGAAGCGGCGCTCATAAAAGGGGACGAGAGGCGTATCGAAGCGATCGACGGCGAGATCGCTGCGCTCGCCGAAGAGGCGAAAGGTATGCGGTATCGCGTCATTCGCGTGCTGTTCGACGCAAATTCCACGGTAACACGCGCCGAAATGCTTAATAGCGGGATGACGGACACTTCGGGTAAAAAGCACACCGCCGAAGCGACGCTTTCTCCCGCAAGCGTCTCCTATGAATACTTTGCAGCGACGGCGTTTACTTATACGGCAGAATATTCGTCCAATTATGTGCGCGCCCGTTTGGGTTATATAGAAGTGTTTTCCGATCCGGGTCGTTATCATTCCACAAGTATCAAAGGACCGGGAACATACTATCTCAAATGGACGGACAGCCTTTTTGATTACTATGCAACTTTGAAAGTAACTTGACGCCTGCGCCGCCGCGGCATCAGCCGCGGCGGCGCAGGTTTTGTAAAAACCGACACCCGTTGCACGAAATTCGGCGCTTCGTGCGGGCTCTTTCCCGAAAAACGATTGCAAATGCGGCGGGGTTATGGTATAATTGTAATACGAAGCGGGAGCGCTTCATTCGGAAGAAGGAGAAAATATGAGACGGAAAATTGCGACGATCTTGGCGGCTGTGTTTCTTGCGACGGGTTCGATGTCGGCGCTCTGCGCCTGCGGAAGCGACAGCGAAAATCCGGGGGGGGGTATTGAGCCCCATACCCATGCCTATGGCGAATGGCATACGACGAGGGACGCGACCTGCACGGCGGACGGCGAACGGCAGCGCGAATGCACGACGTGCGACGACATTGAAACGCAAGCCATAACCAAACTCGGGCATGACTTCGAGACGACCTATTCGGCGGATGAAAACGGTCATTACTACGCGTGCACGCGCTGCGGCGCGCGTGACGGCGAGGCGGAGCATACCTTTATCAACGACTACGAGTGTTCCGTCTGCCATTGGCATGCGGACGGCACGACTTCGCTCGGGTTCCTCGAAAACGAGGACGGCGGTTACACTGTGACGGGGACGACGAACGACACCCTCACAAAGATCGTCATTCCCGATACGCATAACGAAAAGCCTGTGACGGCGATCGCAGCACATGCGTTCCGCGCGGACGCAAAAGACGTCGGGAAAGTGCTCGAAGAGGTCGTATTCGGCAACAATATCAAGAGCATCGGCTACTGCGCCTTCGGCTATTGCGATAAGATCGAGACCATCGTTCTTCCCGACAGCGTGTCGGAAATTGCGGCCTACGCCTTTTTCGGGTGTTCCGCGCTCGAAACCCTGTCCCTCGGCGACAGTATCGCGGAGATCGGTTACGGCGCCTTCGAGGAGTGCGACGCGCTCACCTATCATGAGGAGGGGGGATACAACTATCTCGGCAACGCGGAGCATCCGAAATTGGTCCTCGTCGCGATCGCAGACCCCGAGAGCATCGAGGGGATCACCGAGGTTACGATCGCGGCAGAGACGGCGGTCATCATGGACAATGTGTTCGACGGTTGTTCCAACCTCGCGAACGTGACTTTCGGGGAAAATGTGAGATCCATCGGTTCGAGCGCATTCTCCTTTTGCAGTTTGTTGGAGGAGATCGAACTCCCCGACAGCTTGCGCAAGATCGGGAACGGCGCGTTTATGCTCTGCGACGCGCTGCGATCGGTCTCCTTCGGCAGCGGGCTGAAAAAAATCGAGGGATCGGCGTTTTCCATGTGCGACGCCATTCAGACGGTGAACATTCCCTCCCTCGCACAGTGGCTTGAAATCGAATTCGTCTATGATGAGGACTCTCCCGACGCCTCCGCGAACCCGCTCAACGGCGGGAACGCCTTGCTCTATGCGGACGGGCAGAAGGTTACCGAAGTCGTCATTCCCGACGGCGTGACCGAGATCAACGCCTTTACCTTTGCGGGCTGTGCGGAGCTTACCTCCTTCACGGTCGGGAAGGACGTCGAGAAGATCGGCTTCGGCGTTCTGCAAGGCTGTGCGGATATCACGTCGCTCTCCGTTGCCGCGGGCAATGCCGCGTACGGGTCGGAGACCAACTGCATCTATGACAGGGCGACGATGTCCGTCGTGCTCGGATGCTGTAATTCGCAAATTCCGAGCGGCATAAAGATCGTTCCCGCCCATACGTTCGAGCAGACGGCGCTCTCGCCGACGTTCGTCATTCCCGACAGCGTGGAGGAGATCGGCGAACGGGCGTTCTATAACTGCGGAACGATCACCGATCTCACCATCGGCACGGGGTTGAAGCGGGTCGGCGAATGGGCGTTCTCCTCCTGCACGCCGTTCGGCGAGGACACCGTCTTCCACATCAAAGACCTTGCGAAGTGGTGCGAGATCGACTTTGCGGACGACGGCGCGAACCCCTTGGTTTGGGAGAGTGCGACTATCTATGCCTCGACCGCGGGCGGCGTAGAGACGGTGATCAACGACTACGGGACAACGCTCACCATTCCCGAGGGCGTGAAGGAGATCAAGCCGTACGCGTTTTGGAATATCTCGACGACGGCGCTCCATTTGCCCGCGAGCGTGGAGAAGATCGCCTCCACGGCGTTCGCCGATAACAGTAACCTCACCGAGATCGAGGTGGCGGCGGGCAATTCCTTCTATGAGGTGAGGACGTGCGGCGTCGTGGAAAAGGCGACGGATACCCTCGTCATCGGCATTGTGAGCGGATACGGCGCGCTCACCGTGGACGGCGTTCGGAAGATCGGCGACTATGCCTTCTCGGGTAAGGCGATCTATGACGAGGTCGCGATCGGCTCGGACGTGAAGGAGATCGGCGCGCACGCATTCGACTCTTGCGGCATTACGGGGCTCCGACTCGGCGCGAATACGGAGACGATCGGGGAGGCGGCGTTTGCTTCCAACTATGATCTTACAAGCGTTACCGTTTCGGGGAACGTTACGTTCATCGGGGACCATGCGTTCGAGTACTGCGGCATCACCGAACTCACGCTCGGAGAAAAGGTGCGGCATATCGGCGCAAGCGCGTTTGCTTCCAACTATGACCTTACGAGCGTTATCATTCCGGCGAGCGTCGCAGAGCTCGGCGGGGACGCGTTTTCCGGATGCGGTCTGACGGGGGCGACGTTCGCCGATGCGACGGGTTGGACGGCGAAGAACTACTTTGATGAAGACGTTACGCCCGACTTTTCCGATCCTGCCGCAGTTGCGGCGGCGTTGACGGACTTCTATACTTGGACGAAGAACGCATAATGGGGTAGAAAAAGCCCGCCGCGGCAATTGCCGCGGCGGGCTTTTTCGTTGTAAGTTATACGATATAGGCGGGGTCGGGCGCGGCGCCGTCGAGCGCCTTGCGCTGTTCCTCGTAGCCGGGCTTACCGAGGAGCGCGAACGTCGCCTTCTTTCCCGCCTCCACGCCGGGCTGGTTGAAGGTGTTGATGTCGAACATCGCGCCCGCGTAAGCCGTCTGCAACTCGAAGTAGAAGAGGAGCTGTCCGAGGGTAAATTCGTTGATCTCGGGAAGGGTAACGGTGTAATTGAGCCGCCCCGCCTTGGTGAGGGCGTACGCCGTCGCCTTGTTCTCCGCCTGAATGAGCTCTTCCATCGTATGTCCGCCCAAAAATCCCACGTCGGGAATGTTCTCGCAGCCGTGCGGAATGGGCGTCTTTTCCTTGTAGCTTCCCACGGAGAGGAAGGTCACCACCTTGTCGTAGGGACCTTCGGTGTAGAGCTGGACCTGCGAGTGCTGGTCGGTCACGCCGAGGGCTTTTACGGGCGTCTGTCCGACGGCGCACGGTTCGCCCGAAAGTTTCGTGTTCTTGCCGAGGCTCTCCGCCCACAGCTGGGCGTACCAATCGGAGACGTAGCGCAAATTGTCCGAATAGGGCATCATGACGCCGATATTCTTGCCGCTGTTCATCGCGATGAATTGCAGGGTCGCGGAGAGGAGGGCGGGGTTCTTTTTGAGGTCGGGCGTCTTGCACAGCTTATCCATGTACGCCGCGCCCTTCAAGAGGAGCTTGATGTCGATGCCGAGCACCGCCGCGGGCAGGAGCCCGACGGGGGAGAGCTCGGAAAATCTTCCGCCCACGCCGTCGCCGAGCACGAAGGACTTCACGCCGCCCAGTTCCTTGGAAATTTTCACGAGGTTGCCGCGGGAGGCGTCCGTCGTGAACACGACGTGGTCCTTCACGTTTTCGCCCGCCTTTTCGAGGAGGTCGGCGATGATGAGGTACTGGGTCATCGTCTCGCTCGTCGCGCCCGACTTGGAGATGACGTTGAAGCACGTCTTTTTCACGTCGATGACGTCCAAAAGTTCCTTCATGCGGACGGGGTCCACGTTGTCCTCCACATAGAACTTGGGACCCTTGCGCTTGGACTTGGGCAGGTCGTTATAGTGCAGATGGCAGAGCGCGGAGAACGCCATCGAGGGACCGAGCGCCGAACCGCCGATGCCGAGCACGACGAAGCAGTCGAACTTCTTGCGGATGTCCTTCGCGGTCGCGAGGATGTCGGCGACGATCTCGTCCTGGTTGTAGGGGAGCTCCGTCCAGCCCATGAAGAGCTCGTCCTTGCCGCGGTTTTCGGCGACGTACGCGTGCGCCGCTTTCGCGAGCGGCTTGTGCGCGGCGAGCGTCTTTTGCGAGATGCCCTTGTCCCCGAGATACTTATCGGTCATGTTGGTGTAGTCCACCGTGATGCGCATCTTTTTGCGCTGTTCTTCGGTCAGCTTCATTTCTTTTTCCTCCGAGAAATTTCTCGCAGAAAATTATAGCACACTTCCGCGCCATTATCAAGCGCGGGAGCGAAAAAAATGCCGCGCCGCCCGTTTTTTTCGCGACGGGAGGAACTTTTTCGCAAACGCGCGGAAGTCGAACAGTTTCAAAAGCGAGAAGAGGACGCCCTCGCACAGCGCGACGAACAAAAACGTGAGAACGAGCGCGGGCACGTAGCTCAAACAGCGGACGAGAAGGGTGTGCAGTCCCGCCGCGAGCAGCGTCGTCGGGAGGATCGCCGCGGCAAGTTTGAGGCAGTGCTTTCCGAGGGCGAGCTTCCCCGCCTTTTTGCGCAGGAGCGCGAGGGAGCACACGGCGGTAACGGCGTAGTCTGCCGCCATGCCCGCAAGGAGCGCGCCGCTCCCGAGGTAGGGCGGCAAAAACCATACGCACAGGAGCATCGCCGCCGAGCCGAGGAGAAAGAAGAGGAGCGTGTGCTTTTCGCAGTTCATCGAGTTGAGCATGCTCGTTGAGATCATCGCGACGCCCATGGGCACGAGCATGAGGGCGCATCCCGCGATCATCTTGCCGCTCTCCGCGCTCGCGAAGAGGAGGACGCCCACGTCCTCGCCGCAGGCGACGAAGAAGGGGATGAGCGCGCCCGTGATGAGCAGGGCGGAGGAGAGCGCCTTGCGCACGAGGGCGGAGACCTTTTCCGTCTGCTTGCGGTAGTAGCTCTCGGAGAGCTCGGGCACGAGCACGAGCGCGATGGAGGAGAGAAAGGTATTCGGCACGAAGATGACGGGCGCGACCATGCCGTAGACGACCCCGTACTCCGCGAGCGCGCGGGCGGACGAGGCGCCCGCCGCCATCATCCGGATGGGGAAGAGCACGGAGACGAGGGAACTCACGAGGGAGGAGGAAGCGCGCATCGCCGTTACGGGCGCGGAGGAACGGATGAGGGGGAGAAACTCTCCGCGCGGGGAGCGGAGCTTCCCGCCCGTTACGAAGAACCAGAAGGCGGCGAGCGCAAAGGAGAAGAGATAGGCGATGAGCAGGGCGACGGCGGCGCGGTTGACGTCGGGCAAGGACGTCTGCACGAGGAGAAGGAGCACGACGCCCGCGAGGATCTTTACAATTTCCTCCGCGAGCTCGATGAAGGAGTAGGCGAAGAACCGCTTTCTTCCCCAAAAACTTCCGCGGATGATGGAGTAGAGCGAGGTGAACGAGAGCGAAAAGAGCAGGATATAGAAGAGGTCGGCGCAGCGCGGGTCGGAAAAGATGCGGGAAAAGGGCGCGCGCAGTGCGAACAGCAAAGCGGTGAGCGGCACGCTGAACGAGAGGGAGATCGCCATCGCCGCGGTCGTGGCGGCGTGTTCCGCGCGCGGGTTTTTCTCCGCGCGGTGCTTGGAGATCACGCGCGAAAGGGTGATGGGGAGCCCGCTCGACGAGATGGTGAGAAAGACGGCGAATACGGTGTAGGAGATCTGGTACACGCCGAGCCCTTCGGGACCCAGCGTGCGCGAGAGGACGATGCGATATAAAAACCCGAGGCAGTGTTCGAGCGCGGAAAATACGGTTACGGCGGCGGCGGTACGGTACAAGTTCATAGAGTATTTTATTCGGCGCGGAAACCTTTTTATGAGCGGGCGCATATCATGCCGTGTGAAACTTTCCGCATGCGAAGCGCGGCTGTACCGCGTGAAAAAGGGACAGACGTTGCAGGACGTCGCCCGTGCGTTCGGCGTGCCGCCCGCCGTCCTTTCCGCCCGCAACGGCGGGGTAAAGGAGCTGTCCGCGGGGCAGGCGCTGTGCATTCCTCCCGCCGCGGGGAACGCCTACCGCGTGCGGGGCGGGGAGAGCAAGACACTGCTCTGCGGCTCGCCCGAGCGGTTCCGCCTCCTCAACGGGACGGATTGCTTTTACGTCGGGCAGACCGTCTATCTCGGATGAACGGCGCGCGCGCTTTGCGCATACAATGATAACAGAACTTACTGTTCTTATACGGAGGTAACAAATGTCATTTTTTTCCAATTTTTCTTCGGATCACTGCCCCGGCACCATCTCGGGCAATCCGTTGAACGGTCTGTGCGAAAAGGTGTGCATTCAGGCGGAAAAGATCTTCGACGCGGGCATCATCCAGACGCGCCTTGAAAATTACACCGTCGCGCCCGTCGATCCCACGCCCGCCAACCCTACATATCCGCTCACGTTCATCAGCGCGCGCTCGCTCTCCGCGACGGGCACGGTGAGCAATCTCACGGTGGAGCGTCAGGCAGACAGCGAATGCGCGCGCGTACAGGCGACGGTAACCGTTCCCATCGAGATCGTCTATGTGGACGCCGCGGGCGTGGAGGGGAAGGCAACGAGCTCCATCACGCTGCAAGAGGACGTCATCATGTACGTTCCGCCCGCATCGGTGATGCCGTTCACGGTTACGGCGGTCGCCTCTTGCGTCTCGCCCGAGGGCACGTTCGACGCGGCGACGGGGACGTTCTCCATCAGCGCATGCCTTACCTGCATTCTCAAAGTCTCCATGCAGGTGGAACTGCTCGTGCCCAGCTACGGCTACTGCGCCATTCCGCCCGCACAGGAATATTCGCAGGAAGTCTGCTCGGGATTCTTCGAGCTCCCGCTCTACCCGCAGGGAAGAGCTTGCAGTAAAAAGTAACGTCCTTCGGGACAAAAAACTCTACGGAAATCGGGTCTTACCGTCTTTAAGCCGACGACTTTCGTCGGCTTTTCTTTGCCGAAAAGGAGGAATGGGGGTGCGCGGCTTTGAACGGCTCATCGGGAATACGCCGCTCGTGCGGCTTGAAAAATTTTCCGCCCGAAGGGGGCTCAAAACGCCCCTTTTTGCAAAGACGGAGCAGAAAAATCTCTCCGGGTCGTGCAAGGACAGGGTCGCGCTCTCCATGCTGTGCGCCTCCGAACGGCGGGGCGAGCTGAAAGCGGGCGGGCTCGTCGTCGCCGCGACCTCGGGCAATACGGGGATCGCGCTCGCCGCCGTCGGCGCGGCGCGCGGCTATCGCGTTCTCGTCGCCATGCCCGAGACGATGAGCGCGGAGCGGCGGAAACTTCTCGCGGCGTACGGCGCGGAGGTCACGCTCACCGCGGGCGGACAGGGGATGAAGGGGGCGATCGCACGGGCGGAGGAGCTCGCGCGGGCGCGCGGCGGCGTGCTTCTCGACCAATTTTCCGATCCCGCCAATCCCCGCGCGCACGATCGCACGACGGGACCGGAGATCTGGCGGCAGACGGCGGGCGGCGTCGATGTTTTCGTCGCGGGCGTCGGGACGGGCGGAACGCTCACGGGCGTCGGCAGATATCTCAAACGGCGCCGTCCTTCCGTGCGCGTCGTCGCGGCGGAGCCCGCCGCCTCCGCGGTGCTCTCGGGCGGGAAGGCGGGCGCGCACGGCATCGAGGGCATCGGCGCGGGATTTATCCCCGCGACCCTCGATCTCGGGATCATAGACGAGATCGTCGCGGTCGGGGACGCGGAAGCCGCCGAGACCGCGCGGGAGCTCTGCTACTGTGAGGGCATCTTTGCGGGGATCTCCTCGGGCGCCGCGCTTGCGGCGGCGGTAAAGGCGGCGGAACGGGCGGCGGGGAAGCGCATCGTCGTTCTCCTTCCCGACGGCGGCGAGCGATATCTTTCCCGCGGGGATCTTCCGTGAGCGCGCCGCGCTTGACTTTGCGCGCGTTTTGTAGTACAATGGGGCAAACGAGGTTGACGTTATGCGGATCGACGAAATTTTACAGAGCAAGCGCACGCTGTCCTTTGAGGTATTTCCCCCCAAGCGGGAGGACGCGGACGCGGAAAAAATTTTTGCGACGGTAAAGGAGCTTGCCGCGCTCTCGCCCGACTTTATCAGCGTTACTTACGGGGCGGGCGGCTCCGAAGCGGGGCGCACGGCGGAGGTCGCGGCTTACATCGAGCGCCTCGGCATTCCCGCGCTCGCGCACATAACCGGCGGGACCTCTTCCTCCGAAAAGGTGGACGCGTTGGCGGACGAGCTCCTTCGGCACGGCGTGCAGAACGTGCTCGCCCTGCGCGGGGACAAGCCCGAGGAGGGGACGCTAGCGTTCGGGAAGGACTTCCCCCATGCGACCGACCTCATGCGCCGCCTTTCTCCCCGCGGATTCACCCTCGGCGCGGCGTGCTATCCCGAGGGGCATACCGAGTGCGAATCGCTGTACGCCGACCTCTGCTACATGAAACTGAAAGAGGAGTGCGGCGCGAAGTTTTTCATCACCCAGCTCTTTTACGACAACGCCTATTATTACCGCCTCGTGCACGAGGCGAGAAAGATCGGCGTCCGTTCGCCCATTCTGCCCGGCGTCATGCCGCTCGTAAGCGCGAAGAACATCCCGCGGATCAAGAACATGTGCGGCGCCGCACTGCCGCTGGACTTCCGCAATATGTTGGAGATCTATTCCTCCCGTCCCGCCGTCATGCGGGAGTTGGGGCTCAATTACGCCGTGTACCAGATCACCGACCTCATCGCGAAGGGCGCGCCCGGCGTGCACCTCTACGTGATGAACAACGTCTCCGTCGCGCGGGAGATCTTTGCGCGGCTCCGCAATATTATCCATGAATTTTTCTGACCTCGCCGCGCGGACGAACCGCTATCTCGGAGCCCGCGGAGAAGTTCCCCCCGCGTGCGGGGAACTCGTCGAAGCGTGCCTCGCCGAGGCGCGCGCGGTCCAGCGGTTCCGCTATGTCAGCCGCATCTTCGACGAGACGCCCGCCTTTTTGCGGAAGAGCCCCTATGCGGAGTACTTCGCGGGGTGTCCGCGCGTCGCGCTGTGCGCGATGACGCTCGGCGCGGAGATCGACCTTCGCATCCGCCGCCTCATGCGCAGCGATCCTGCCCGCGCCGTCGTGCTCGACGCCGCCGCGAGCGCGCTGCTCGAAGCGATGAGCGACGAATACGAGGAGAGGTTCGGCGCGGCGCGCACCGATCGGTTCTGCCCGGGCTACGGCGGCAGTCCTTCGGAGGACGTGCGCGAAATTTTCGCGTTGCTCCGTCCCGAAAAGGAGACGGGCATCGCGCTGCTTCCCTCGGGGCTCATGGTCCCGCAAAAGTCGATGGCGGGGATCGTCGGCATCGGGAGGAGGGCGGAAAGGCGGTGCGGGGACTGCGCCGCAAAGGAGCATTGCACATGGAAAGAGGAGGGAACAACGTGTTTCGCCCCGGAAAAGAGATCCTGATCTTCGACGGCGGGATGGGGAGCGAATTGGAGCGCGCGGGCATCCTTGCGCCCGTGCCCGAGGACCTCAATCTCGACCGCCCCGAGCTCGTTGCGCGCATCCACCGTTCCTACGCCTGCGCGGACGTAATTACGACGAACACATTCGGGCTCAACCGCATAAAGTACCGCGGAAAATACCGCATCGCGGACGTCGCCGCACAGGCGGTCCGCCTTGCGCGGGAGGCGGGGAAGAGGGTATTCTTCGACATCGGACCCACGGGCGCGTTGCTCGCGCCGCTCGGCACGCTCTCCTTCGACGAGGCGTACGACGCGTTCCGCGAAGTCGTGCTCGCCTCGCGGGAGCTCGCGGACGGGTATATCCTCGAAACGTTTTCCGATCTGTACGAAATAAAAGCCGCGCTGCTCGCCGTGAAGGAGAACAGCGCGCTTCCCGTCTTTGCAACGATGACGTTCGACGCGAACGGGCGGACGCTCACGGGCTCCTCGCCCGAGATCGTCGTGCGGACGCTCGAAGGGCTGGGAGCGGACGCGGTGGGCGTGAACTGCTCTTCGGGACCCGAGGAGCTCCGCCCCGTCGTCTCCCGCATGCTCGCATGCGCACACGGTCCCGTCATCGTCCAGCCCAACCGCGGCGTGCCCGTCGCGGAGGCGGGGGGAACGCGCTACCCGCTCTCCGAAGAGGCGTTCGAGCGCGCGATGCGCGGCTATGCCGCCGACGGCGTCGCCGTGCTGGGCGGCTGTTGCGGGACGACGCCCGCCTGCATCCGCCGCATCGCCGACCTCAGCGGGCGTCCCGTCGCCGCGCGGACGGTCCCCGAGGAGACCTCCGTCTGTTCGGCGCGCATGTTCGTGAAGATGGACCGCGTCGTCGTCTGCGGGGAGCGGCTCAATCCCACGGGAAAGAAGAGATTGCGGGAGGCGCTCCTTGCGGGCGACTTCGGCTATCTCGCCGACGTCGCGATGAAGGAGACGGAGGCGGGGGCGCAGGTGCTCGACGTCAACGTCGGCGTCCCCGGGATCGACGAGGCGGAGACCATGCGCCGCGCGATCGCGGCGGTACAGGAATATTCGGATGCGCCCGTGCAGATAGACAGCTCCGACCTCCGCGCGGTGGAGGCGGGCGCGCGCTATTGCTGCGGCGTGCCGCTCATCAACTCCGTGAACGGGGAGCGCGAGACGATGGAGCGCGTCTTTCCCGTCGCCGCGAAATACGGCGCGGTCGTGCTCGGGCTCACGATGGACGGGCGCGGCGTCCCCGCGACGGCGCGCGAACGGGTCGCCATCGCGGAGAAGATCGTACAGACGGCGGAAAAATTCGGCATTCCCCGCCGCAACGTGATGATCGATACGCTCACGCTCACCGCGTCCGCGGAACAGTCCCTCGTGCGGGAGACGTTGGAGGCGGTGCGCCTCGTGAAATCGCTCGGCGTAAAGATCGCGCTGGGCGTCTCCAACGTCTCGTACGGTTTGCCGGATCGTCCGCTCCTCAACCGCACCTTTCTCGCCGCCGCGCTCGCCGCGGGGCTGGACATGCCCATCATGGACCCGCTCGACGGGGGGATGACGGAGACGGTGCGGGCATTCGCCGTGCTCTCGGGCGAGGACGGCGGCGCGGAGAACTATATCCGCCTTCAAGGCGGCGGGACGGCTTCCCCGCCTCCTTCCGCGGCGGAGCCCGCGCGCACGCTCGCGGACTGCGTGAAGCGGGGTCTGAAAGAGGCGTCCGCCGCGCTCGTCCGCGAGGAGACAGCGCGCCGTTCCCCCCTCGAAATTTCCGATCTTCTCGCCGCGACGTTAGAAAAGGTGGGCGCGGAATACGAGCGGGGCGTGCGCTACCTGCCCCAGCTCGTCGCCTCGGCGGAGGCGGCGAAGGAGGCGTTTTCCGCGCTGTCCGCGTTCTTTGCGGAGAGCAGCGGCGAAAAGAAGGGGACGGTCGTCCTTGCGACGGTGCGCGGCGACGTGCACGACATCGGGAAAAACATCGTGAAGGTGGTCGCCGAATCGTACGGCTACCGCGTCGTGGATCTCGGGAAGGACGTCCCCGCCGAGGAAGTCGTCGCGGCGGAGAAGCGGCACCGACCCATCGCGGTGGGACTCTCCGCTCTCATGACGACGACGGTGAAGAGCATGGCGGAGACGGTGGAAAAGCTCCGCGCGGCGGGATGCAGGGCGAAGATCTTCGTGGGGGGCGCGGTGCTCAACGCGGAGACGGCGGCGCGCATCGGCGCGGACTACTATACGAAGAACGCGCTCGAATTCGTAAAGAAATTGGGATCGCTGTAATAAGGGTAATAAGGCGCCGCCGCCCCGTGTTCGGGGGCGGCGGCGCCTTTTCGGAACGCTCACACGTGTTCGGGATCGCCGAGGAGCGTCTCATAGTCGGTGTAAGTAACGAAGCCCGCCTTTGCGCCCGCGGGCTTTTTTACGTGGCGGACGGGGCAGTAGTCCACGGCGGCGCCTTTTCGGAACGCTCACACGTGTTCGGGATCGCCGAGGAGCGTCTCATGGTCGGTATAGGTAACAAAGCCCGCCTTTGCGCCCGCGGGCTTTTTTACGCGGCGGACGGGACAGTAGTCCACGGCGACGCGGTCTCCGCCCCCGTCCGAATACTTTGCGCATACGTCCGCGGCGAATTGCAGCACGGCGCGGGGAACTTCGCGTCCCTCTGTCCTGACGACGACGTGGCAGGAATGGTACCGCTGTGCGTGGAACCAGATGTCCTCGGGCGCGGAGAGCCGCACCAGCCTTTCGTTCTGCAAATTGTTTCTGCCCGCGCGCACGGTGAAGCCGTCCTTTTCATAGACGCGGAAGGGATATTCCGCCGTCTTTTTGCGCCGACCGTCCCGTTCGGGCGACTTCAACAGCCCGGCGAGCAGAAGCTCTTCTTCCGCGCAGAGAAGGTCCTCCGTGCCGTCCGCGCTTACGACGGCGGCGCGGAGCGCGCACAGCGACCCGATCTCCGCGCGCGTCTCTTCTTCCTGCGCATCGAGGATTTCCAACGCGCGCTTTTGTTTGCGGTATTTTTTGAAGTATGCCTGCGCGTTTTCGGCGGGGGAGAGGCGCGCGTCGAGGGAAATTTTCACGGCGGAACCGTCCGTATAGTCGGTCAGTTCACAGCTCTTCTCCCCGCGCGGAAGCCGCCAGAGATTGGCGGTGAGAAGTTCTCCCTTTTTGCGGTTTTCCTCCGCGAGCGCGCAGTCCCTGCGCTTTTCCTCTTCCTGCGCGAGCCGCTTTTCGTGCTTTTTCAGCGCGGCGGAAATGGCGGAGAGGAGCCGCCTTTTCAGCCCGTCCTCCGCTTTTTTCGCCCGCTTCGCCCGATAGAACGCCGTCTGGGCGGCGGAGAGGGTGGGGTAGGGGACCGCGCCCGCCACGGTTCGCGCGAAGAAGTCGCTCTCCGTCGCGCAGGGGGAGATCTCGTCGGAAAAGATGTAGTCGTAAACGTACCGCGCGAAGTCCCCGCCCGTATCGCCCGCGGCGATCTGTTCCGCCGTTACGGGGGCGAGCCCCGCGACGCGCGTGAAGAGATAGCGCGCCCTGTCCCCCTCGGCGGCGGAAAGCACGCGGGAGAGCGCGGCGAAGTCGCGCGGGTCCACTTTGTCCTGCGGGGCGGGGAGCGTATACTTTGCGCCCGCGAGGATGACGCGGCGGCGGTTTTCGTCGAGAGAAGTCGTCTTCATCGCGCCGAGGATAATATCCCGTTCGAGGAGGAGGACGTTGGAGTACTTGCCCATCACCTCCACGCAGAGTTCCCGCTCGCACGAGGAGAAATCGGAGAGGCAGAGAAAGCGGATCTTCAAGATGCGCTCGAAGCCGACCATGGAGACGCCGAGGATCTGCGCGCCCTGCAAGTGTTTGCGCAGGAGCATGCAGAAGTTGGGGGCGTTGAGGGGGTTTTCCCTGTCGTCGTCGCAAAAATAAACGCCGCAATCGGAGGCATTTGCGTTGACGACGAGTTTAACGGTGCGTTTTCCCGTGTATATAACAAGGGAGACCTCCTCGCGGTCCGGTTGGTTGATTTTGTTGACGCGCCCGCCCGTGAGCTCTTCGTTGAGTTCTTTGGCGACGAGGCGAAGGGTAAAAGCGTCCTGCGGCATACGTTCTCCACGGCAAAGCCGAAACGGAAATCTTCTCCATTATAACCGAAAAAAAGAAATTTGTAAATAAAAACGCTTTTCTTTTGGAGTCCGTTATGCTAAAATATAGCTTGCGAAATTACAAATCTTAACGTTAGGAGTGAACTATGAATTACGAAGTTGCAAACGCCGAAAAGAGCACCGTAAAGCTCACGCTGCACTTTACCCCCGAGGAGTGGAAGGCGGCGAACGAAAAGGCGTACCGCGAGAACAGGAACAAGTATACCGTAAACGGATTCCGCAAGGGCAAGGCGCCCAAGCACGTGCTCGAAATGTACTACGGCAGGGCGCTGTTCTTCGAGGACGCGCTCAATATCCTCTTCTCGGAGAATTACGGCGACGTGCTCGAAAAGGAACAGGAGACCTTTACGGCGGTCGGCGATCCCTCCGTCGCGCTGGGGGAGGATTTCTCGGAGGAAAACATCGTGCTCGTCGCGACGACGCCCGTAAAGCCCGACGTTACGATCGGCAAATACACGGGTATAAAAATCAAGAAGTATGAGTATACTGTTACGGACGCCGAAGTGGAAGAGGCGATCGACGCCGCCCGCGAGAGCCACGCCGTGAGCGCGGAGGTCTCCGACCGTCCCGCGCAGATGAAGGACACCGTGAACATCGATTTCGTCGGCAAGACGGACGGGAAGGAGTTCGAGGGCGGTTCGGCGAAGGGGTACGACCTCACGCTCGGCTCGGGGCAGTTCATCCCCGGGTTCGAGGAGAATCTCGTCGGCATGACCATCGGCGAAACGCGCGACATCGACGTCGTGTTCCCCGAAAACTATCAGGCGGAGGCGCTCAAAGGCAAGCCCGCCGTGTTCACCGTAACGCTGCACAAGATCACGGCGAAAAACATCCCCCCGCTCGACGATGCGTTCGCGGCGAAGATGCAGGCGGAGAACGTGGAGGCGTACCGCGCCAAGGTGCGCGGGCGGTTGGAACGCCGCGCGGCTTCCCGCTCCGTCAACGAGACGGAAAATTCCATTCTCGAAGCGATCGCGGAGAGCGCGACCGCGGAGATCCCCGACGCCATGCTCGACCGTCAGGAGGAAAGCATCTTGAAGAGGATGGAGCCTAATTTCCTGCAACAGGGCATCCGCATGGACGACTATCTCAATTACATCGGAACGACGCGCGAGGAGTATAAAAAGAACTTCGAGGCGGAGGCGAGGAAGGAGATCCTGCACCAGCTCATCATCGAGAAGATCATAAAGACGGAGAACATCACGGCGGAAGAGACGGAGATCTCCGAAAAAGTCGCCGAGCAGGCGAAGAGCGTGGGCAAGGAAGCGGAAGAATACAGAAAGACGATGGATCCCCGCCAGATCGAATATATCGAGAACGACATCATCATCAGCAAACTCTTCGACTTCTTGCAGAAGAACAACGAGTTGTACACCGAGGAGCCCGCGGCAAGCGAAGCGCCCGCGGAAAACAAACCCGCGGCAGACGCGAACGGGACGGAGGAGAAGTAAATGAAGGAAAAGAACGTGCTCATTCCCTATGTTGTGGAGCGCACCTCGGGCGGCGAGCGGAGCTACGACCTCTATTCCCGCCTCTTGGAGGACCGCATCGTCTTTCTCTCCGGAGAGATCGACGACGCAACGGCGAACACCGTCGTGGCGCAGCTCATCTATCTCGAAGGGAAGGACCCGACGAAGGACGTGAGCCTGTACATCAACAGCCCGGGCGGCTCCGTCTCCGCGGGCATGGCGATCTACGATACGATGAATTACATCCGCTGCGACGTTTCCACGATCTGCGTGGGGCTTGCGGCGAGCATGGGCGCATTTCTTCTCGCGGCGGGGACGAAGGGCAAGCGTTTCGCCCTCAAAAACAGCGAGATCATGATCCACCAGCCCCTCGGCGGCGCGCAGGGGCAGGCGAGCGACATCCAGATCCAGGCGGAGCACATCCTCCGCATCAAGGAGAAGATGACGCGCATCCTCGCCGAAAACACGGGAAAAACGTTTGAAGAGATCGCGCGCGATACCGATCGGGACAATTATCTCTCCGCCGACGAGGCGAAGGAATACGGTCTCATCGACGGCGTGGTAGAGAAAAAATAACGGAGTGAATATGGCGAAATACGAACAAAGCTGTTCCTTCTGCGGGAAGGAAAAATCCAAGACGAAAAAGCTGATCGCGGGACCGGACGGCATCTTTATCTGCGACGAATGCGTCGAGCTGTGCAAGGATATGCTCGACAAGATGCCCTCTTCCAACGTGCAGCCCGTCGAACTCAAAAAACCCGCCGAAATCAAGGAAGAGCTCGATCAGTACATCGTGGGGCAGGACAAGGCGAAGCGCGTCCTCTCCGTTGCGGTGTATAACCATTACAAGCGGATCAATTCCCTCCTCGGCGGCAAACAGGACGACGATGTGGAGATCGAAAAGAGCAACATTTTGCTCCTCGGACCTACGGGAAGCGGAAAGACGTTGCTTGCCCGCACGCTCGCGAAGATCCTCAACGTTCCTTTCGCCACCTGCGACGCGACGACGCTCACGGAGGCGGGCTACGTCGGCGAGGACGTGGAGAACATTCTGTTGAAGCTCATCCAGAATGCGGATTACGACATCGAGCGCGCCCAGCGGGGAATTATCTACATCGACGAGATCGACAAGATCGCGCGCAAAGGGGAGAACGTCTCCATCACGAGGGACGTTTCGGGCGAGGGCGTCCAGCAGGCGCTTTTGAAGATCATCGAGAGCACGGTCGCCAACGTTCCGCCGCAGGGCGGAAGAAAGCACCCCCAGCAGGACTGCATGCGCATCGACACGACGAACATTTTGTTCATCTGCGGTGGCGCGTTCGTGGGGCTCGACCGCATCGTCGGCGCGCGGAAGGACGATTCCCGCCTCGGCTTCGGCGGCAAACCCCGCCTCGGCGAGAACGAGGTGGACTATACCCTTCTCGACGACGTGAAGCCGCAGGATCTCACGAAATTCGGGCTCATTCCCGAATTTGTGGGGCGCGTTCCCATCGTTGTGAGCCTGCACGCGCTCGACGAAGACGCGCTCGTGAGCATTCTCACCCGCCCGCGCAACGCCATCATCAAGCAGTATCAGAAGCTCGTGGGGCTGGACGGCGTGAAGCTCACGGTGGAGGACGGCGCGGTCCGCGAGATCGCGAACACCGCCATTCGGCTGAAAACGGGGGCGAGGGGACTGCGTACCATCATCGAGGGGCTCATGACGGACGTCATGTTCGATATCCCTTCGCAGAAGAACGTGGAAGAGGTCATCATCACGCGGGAATGCGTGGAGAAGGGCGCGAAGCCGCGGCTTGTGTATAAGCAGTCGGCATAGCGGAAGAATAGGGAAACCGTTCCGCGCGGACAGATCTGTCCGCGCGGATTTTTTATGCCGCTCTCTCCTCCCACGCCGTTTTTCCCTCCTCCCGCGTCGGTTCCCTCTTACCTCCCCCCTCGTTCACGAGGGGGGAGGGCAGGGTAGGGGGAGCGCAGGCAAGCGCGCCCCGCGCGCACTATTATTGACCAAGCGCGGCACGAGGCGCATTGCGCCGAAGTACGGGGGGTGCGGCGGTACCTGCCGCCGCACCCGAGGGTAGGGTAGGGGGAGTGGTTTCGGTCTCCCCTCAACGAGGGGAGACCACTCTATTTTTTCTCCTTTCAATGAGGGGGGGAAGGAGAGGGGAAAGGCGAGTGAGGAAATCAACCCCCACCCAACCCTCCCCCTTGGAAAGGGGGAGGTGGATATATTTTGTTTCCCCTTGGGAAGGGGGAGGTGGATATATTTTGTTTCCCCTTGGAAGGGGGAGGTAGATAGATTTTGTTTCCCCGCGTCGGTTCTCTTTACCTTCCCCCTCGCGTTGCGAGGGGGAAGGGCAGGGTAGGGGGAGTGGCTTCGTTCTCTCCTCGTTGAGGGGAGAACACTCTATTTTTCTCTCCTTTCAATGAGGGGGAGGAAAGGAGAGGGGAAAGGCGAGTGAGGAAATCAACCCCCACCCAACCCTCCCCCTTGGAAAGGGGGAGGTGGATATATTTTGTTTCCCCTTGGAAGGGGGAGGTAGATAGATTTTGCTCCCTCTTGGAAGGGGGGAGGTGGATATATTCTCTCCCCGCGTTTTCCTTTTTACCTTCCCCCTCGCAAGCGAGGGGGAAGGTAGCTATATATCCCTCTCGTCGGTTCTCTTTACCTCCCCCCTCGCAAGCGAGGGGGGAGCGGCGCGTTCTGCTCAACAGTCCAGTGGACTGTGCCCCGCGCGCACTATTGCCTACTAAGCGCGGCACGAAGTAGCGCGCCGCGACGGGAGCGCAGGCAAGCGCGCCCCGCGCGCACGATTGTCTACTAAGCGCGGCACGAGGCGCATTGCGCCGAAGTACGGGGGGTGCGGCGGTACCTGCCGCCGCACCCGAGGGGTAGGGTGGGGGGAGTGGCTTCGTTCCCCCCCTCAACGTGGGGAGAACACTCTCTTTCCCCCTCATAAGGGGTGGGGGTGGAAAAGTGCGCCGAAGGGCGTGGTTTCTCACGCGCGGGCGCGCAGACCTTATAATAAAAAATAAATTTTCACAAAACGGTTGACATTCGGGGGGGGGTAATGGTATACTATACCCACATAATTGGTTTTTATTGTCAAAAAAACCGAGGAAATCGGCACAGGTGGCGATGCTTTTCTCCCGGCAATGGGGGTTCTCGGGAGAGATGCATAACCGTTGGACATAGAGCAAAAATAATATCAGGAGGACCAGAATGAAGAAACTTTTGTGCAAAGTGTTCGGCTCCGTTCTTCTCGTATCGCTTCTGGCGTGCGGCATTGCCGCGTGTACGGAGACGGAGGGGGACAAGTACACCGTAACGTACGCGCCGGGCAACACGGCGGTAACGGGAACGACGCCTGAAAGCGAAACGCACGCAGAGGGGGAAAAGTTCCAGCTTGCGGAAAGCACCTATTCGTATGAGAATCATACGTTCACGGGTTGGAGCGACGGCACGAAGACGTACGCCGCCAAGGCGGAATATACGATGCCCAAGAAGAACGTAACGTTCACCGCGCAGTGGCAGGAAAACGTTCCCGACGGCATCCCGGGTCTCTGGACCATCACGGATTCGGAGGGGCCCGGCGTTACGATGACCATGGAGATCGGCATTCAAGCCGCGGGCACGTTGGCAGGCTACGATTACGACCTCGTGATGGTTGCCCGCGACGATTCGTCGAGCTCGCACTGTTTTACGATACTTCTCCAAGTTGACGAAGAGGACGGCGCGTATACGCTGAAAAGCATCCAGGGGAATGCGCTTCCCGCCGAGGATGCGATCCTCTCCTATGCGGAAGGAACGCTCACGTTTAAGTACGGCGATATGGATACGCTCCAACTCACCGAGCATGCCGCGCTTCCCGCAACGCCCGAATTTGTCGGCGTCTATCATCATGAGACGTCCCGTCTCGAAATCAAGACGGGCGGCATGGCGACCCTTGACGGCGACGGCTACACCGTAATTTATCTCGGCAAGTGGGCGGTCCTTACGTGCGCCGACGACGACTACTACATCGTGGAAAAGACGACGGGCGGCGTCAACGTTCTGGGCGGCGACAGCTGCACGATGTACGAGAACGGCGATATTCTCGCCGAGGACAAGTGGACGGTCTCCTTCTCTGTGGAGGGGGCGCCGCTCACCGCGACGATCGAAGTCGCGAAGGGCGAGCCCATCGGCGACGAGTGGGCGTTCAGCGACGTCGATGACGAAGCGCTCGAAAACGATGTTTGGACGCAGGAAATGTATTGGTATACGGACGAGACGACGCACGATGCGACCACCCTTGTGGACTATACCTACGTTCCGACGGCAGATATCACGCTCTACGGCGAAAAAGTCGCCATCCGTCCCGAAGTTGTGTTCAACGCGGGCAGCGGTGAGGGCGGCTCGATCGGCAAGGCAAACAACAAGGTGCGCGCTTGCCTTACGGAAACTTCGGATACCTTCTCGCTCACCCTTCCCCAGCCTTCTGCGCTCGGATTTACGGCGTCGCTCGGTTGCTACGCCTTCAAGGGTTGGGGCGTCAATGAAGGGGGCGGCCACGGCGTCGGCTCGATGACAATTAAAGCTCCCGGCGAGACGATCACGGAACTCGAAGGCGGCGAGACATACGAGTATGCCGCAGTTTGGGAATTGGAGATCGAAGGGCAGTATGCGAACGGGAACGACACCATTCTCATCACCGTTCCCGCGGATGTAGAGGGCACGCACGTTGCGAATGCGCTCATCTGGACGGCGGGCGATACCCAGTCCGCGCGTCTCGTAGCGGTCAACTATGCAGACGGCACGTATACCACCGAGTACAGCGGCCTCCTTTCCTTCACGTATGATACGGACCACATCGTCATCGGCTCTGCGAATGCAACGAAGAACCCGATCGGTCTCGCACCCTCGGACGTGGAAGGCACGTGGATGGCGGCGGAGCACGAGACCGTTATCATCGAAGAGGGCAGCCTGTCGATGGGCGCCAAGACGGGCGCGATCATGTGGCTCGGCGGTTACGGCTACGTCGGCTTTGCTTCGGGAGACGAAGATCTCGAATATTGGTTCCTGCACTACCTCGATGAGAGCATCGGCATCTACGGCGGCGAACCCGCGACGTATGCGGTTTACACCCAGCCGAGCGCAGACCAAGTGTGGGAAGTTACCTTTACGGATAACAAGGGCGGAAGCGGCAAGACGCTCTCCGTCGTAAAGGGCGAAACGATCCCCGCGGGCTCTTGGCCCGAAGATCCCGTCGTAACGGGCTGGAAGTTCCTCGGTTGGACGAAGGACGGCAACGACGGCGAAAAGTACACCAAGTCGAACCCCTATTCCGAAGCGATCATTGACGCGACGACGTTCAACGCGCAGTGGGAACGGCAGTGGCATATCACCTTCACGGATGACAAGAACATCGGTTCTACGTCCTTCTATGTAGACCAAAACGCGACGATCGGCGATCAGTGGCCCAACGATCCCACGGCGCCCGAGGGCTTCAAGTTCCTCGGCTGGACGAAGAACGGCGGGGACGATACCAAGTACACCAAGGCGAGCCCCTACGCCGGGACGATCACTGCCGATACCACCTTCACGGCGGTTTGGGAAGAGCGCCCGCAAGTTACCTTCACGGATGAGAAGGGCAACGGCTCTACGTCCTTCTATGTAGATAAGAACACGACGCTCACCGATCAGTGGCCCGAAGATCCCACGGCGACGGACGGCAAGCTGACCTTCAAGGGTTGGAAGCTCTCCACCGACGTTTCGGGCGAGCGCCTCTACACGCACGACGGCGAAAAGTATGAGACCCCGATCACTGCGAACATCGAGTTCGTTGCGGTTTGGGAGAAGGCGCACACCATAACCTTCACGACGGACGGAGACTACGATGGCGATTCGTGGGACGTTCAGACCCAAACGAAGAAGTCGGGCGAGGCGATCACCCTTCCCGAGGACGGCCCTACGTGGACGGATCACGCGCTCGTCGGCTGGAAGTATGACGGCACGACCTACTCCGCGGACGGCAGTGGCGATACCACGGCGATCTCCGAACTTACGCTGACGGACGAGATGGACGACATCGAGTTTGTTGCGGTGTTCAAGGAGGACTTCACCATCACGCTCATGAACGACGGTTCGGAGTATAAGAAGCAGACAGGGCTCACGAGCACGTCGAACGGCAAACTTTCCGACCTCGTCGAAGGATACGAGGATCCCACGTCCACGAAGGGTACCTTCCGCTATTGGAAAGGGACGAACGACAATTCGACCTATACGGCGGATTCGCAGTTCTCTTCGCTGAGCGGCAGTATCACGCTCGAAGCGGTTTACGACCTCAACAGCGTAAACTACACCGAAACGCCTTATACCGGCACGGGTTGGTTCCAGCCCGAATGGCTCTCCATGTCCATCGGGTATGGGCAGACGGTTACGTACGCAGGGTCTACGCAGTTCACTCACGCTTGGGACTCCGTTGTCGCCGTATTGGCGCCGAATGACGGGGACAGTGTGAATATCGCATTCTCTGTTTACGAAGCCAACAACATTCTTGTAAACGACAACGCAAAGGGCAACAGTGCGGTAAACGTCGATACGATGCTCGCCTATACGTCTAACTCGACGATAGACGACGTGGCTTCTTCGCGTGAAACCTTCCAAGCGAGCTTTGTGGGGGTCTCCTTGTCCGACTTCCAGATCGTAGTAGACTTTTCGGATTCGACGAAGATCGTCGTTACCACGACGTTCTCCGCGAGCGATAAGCACTATCAGAACGTGATGACCTATACTGCATACGACAAGCATCAAAAACTTGCGGATAAGTATTGGCTCGGGATCGCCGGCGACGAAGCGGGCGTACAGTTCACGGGCACGGTCACGAGGAGCGGCAATGCGCAGAGCGTTCCCGCAGTGGAAGCCGACCACCAGTGGGAGGAGAACGTCTGCTCCATCTGCGGCGCGCGGAAACTCACCATCACGGAAAGCGATACGACGTATAACGCAACGGCAGAGAGAAATTATGCCTTCTATAACGCCGATACGAATGCTATCGGGGGACAAGGCGGCGACGCGTCGAGCGAGGTTCAAGTTGCCGCGGGCGACTTTGTAGCGGTAATATCTTGGTCGAATACACGCGATGCCGGCAAGTATTTCAACTGCGGCTTTGTCGAGTTCTTTAATGCAGCCAATCAGTACTTCGACTACAATGTTGTCGATGGTAACATCTGGGGCGACCTGACTAATGACAAAATCGAAACCAACGAGACGACCCAAGGAACCAAACCCCAGCAGCCTGCTGAGGAAGTTGAGGGCGATGAGGAAGTTATCGGGGATTACGAGGTAACGGTTTACAGGATCGGCAGTAAGTTCACGGTGCTCATCAGTTTGCACAGCCAGAACGAATCTGTTTGGGAGCACAAGATCGTTTTGCATGACTTTACGACGGAAGCGCTCACTTTCAGATTGCAACTTGGCAATACCTGGTGGCTCGATAACCTCTCGTTCTGTTACAGCAATACGCTTACGCCCCAAGAGTAACACTTCTCGACCGATTAGGCGTTAACGCTTAACCCACCCTCCCCCTCATTGAGGGGGAGGGGTAGGGGAGGGGGAGCCCCCTCCACATTGGATACGCAACCGACCTTTCGGTATCCATAACGAACCAAACCTCCCCCGCGCTCCGCGCGGGGGAGTTCTTTTTCTTCCCGCGCTATCCCTCTTTACCCTCCCCCGCGTTCGTCTTTTTTACCTCCCCCCTCACGATGTGAGGGGGGAGGGTAGGGTAGGGGGAGGGGTTTCTTCTCCCCACCTTTCGTCCTTCCCGTCAACCCCCACCCAACCCTCCCCCTTTCAAGGGGGAGGTAAGTTGGTACCCCCGCGCTTCGCGCGGGGGAGGTCTTTTCCTTCCCGCGCTTTTCTTTCTTTACCCTCCCCCGCGCTTTTCTTTCTTTTACCCTCCCCCTCGCCTTGCGAGGGGGAGGGGTTGGGGAGGGGGAGTGGTTTCTTCTCCTCACCTTTCGTCCTTCCCGTCAACCCCCCCGCGCTTCGCGCGGGGGGGGAGCGGCGCGTTCTGCTCAACAGTCCAGTGGACTGTGCCCCGCGCGCACTATTGTCTACTAAGCGCGGCACGAAGTAGCGCGCCGCGACGGGAGCGCAGGCAAGCGCGACGGGGGGTGCGGCGGTACCTGCCGCCGCACCCAGGGGTTGGGGAGGGAGAGCAGACAAAGGAGCGCCGCGGCAGATCTCAACCCCCACCCAACCCTCCCCCTTTCAAGGGGGAGGTGAGTTGGCAGATCCTTCCCTTTCAAGTGGGGGGGAGGTAAGTTGGTACCCCCGCGCTTTTCCTTCTTCACCCCCCGCGCGGAGCGCGGGGGGTCTCTATTTCCCCGCCTTTTTTCTTTCTTTTACCCTCCCCCTCGCTTTGCGAGGGGGAGGGTAGGGTAGGGGGAGTGGTTTCTTCTCCTCACCTTTCGTCCTTCCCGTCAACCCCCACCCAACCCTCCCCCTTTCAAGGGGGAGGTAAGTTGGTACCCCCTCGCTTTTCCTTCTTTCCCCCCGCGCGTATTACTACTTATTTACCCTCCCCCTCATTGAGGGGGAGGGGTTGGGGAGGGGGACGGGTACTTCGTCGCTTCGCTCCTCGTGTCGCCCTTCGGCGGCACAATACGTGCGGGCGATAGGGTAGGGGGAGTGGCTTCTTCTCCCCGCCTCTCGTCCTTCCTGTCAACCCCCACCCAACCCTCCCCCTTGAAAGGGGGAGGTAAGTTGTTGGCACTCCCCCGCGCTTCGCGCGGGGGAGAGGAGGGGGGGAGTGGTTTCACTTTCCCCCTGCGCTTTGTTGTTCTTGTTACCCTCATCCTCGTTTTTACCTCCCCCTCACGATGTGAGGGGGAGGGTAGGGTGGGGGGGAGGGGTACTTCGTCGCTCCGCTCCTCGTGTCGCCCTTCGGCGGCACAATACGTGCGGGCGATAGGGGAGGGGGAGTGGCTTCTTCTCCCCACCCTTCGTCCTTCCCGTCAACCCCCACCCAACCCTCCCCCTTTCAAGGGGGAGGTAAGTTGTTGGTACCCCCGCGCTTTTCCTTCTTCTCCCCCGCGCGGAGCGCGGGGGGGAATATCGCGCATTCCGCACAAAAGGAATAGGCGCTTTTCCTCTTTTTTTGTGCAAACTGTACAAAATGCCCGTCAATCTTTGTTATCATTTTCTCTTGAAATTTTCCTTCATATCGTGTAAAATAATAGCATAAAAATCTACTTTTCTGTGGGAGGAAAATTATGTCCGGTCTGTTACTCAAAGGCATCAACAAAATTTATCCCGGCGGAAACCAGGCGGTGTTCAACTTCTGCCTCGATATCCGCGACAAGGAATTCATCGTCTTCGTCGGTCCCTCCGGCTGCGGTAAGTCTACGACGCTCCGCATGATCGCGGGCCTCGAAGAGATCTCCTCGGGCGAACTGTACATCGACGGCAAGCTCGTCAACGACGTCGTTCCCAAGGACAGAGATATCGCAATGGTTTTCCAGAACTACGCGCTCTATCCTCATATGTCCGTCTACGACAATATGGCGTTCGGCTTGAAGCTCCGCAAGGTGCCCAAGGAAGTCATCGATGAGAAAGTGAAAGCCGCCGCGGAGATCCTCGGCATCACCGATTACCTTTCCCGTAAGCCCAAGGCTCTTTCCGGTGGTCAGCGCCAGCGTGTCGCGCTCGGCAGAACGATCGTCCGCGAGCCCAAAGTGTTCCTGCTCGACGAGCCTCTGTCCAACCTCGATGCGAAGCTCCGTGCGCAGATGCGTACCGAAATTTCCAAACTGCACGTCCGTCTCGCGACGACGTTCATCTACGTCACGCACGATCAGATCGAAGCGATGACGATGGGCACCCGTATCGTCGTCATGAAGGACGGCTTCATGCAGCAGGTCGATACGCCCCAGAACCTCTACGATTATCCCATCAACCTGTTCGTCGCGGGCTTCATCGGAACGCCCCAGATGAACTTCTTCAAGAACTCCACCCTCACCGAAGAGAACGGCAAGGTGAGCGTGAACTTCATCGGCGGCAACAAGATCGTCCTTCCCAAGACGATGGTCGCGAAGATCAAGAACATCGACGAATACCTCAACACGGGCAAGGAAGTTACGCTCGGCGTCCGTCCCGAGGACATTCACGAAGATCAGGCGTTCATCTCCACCTCTCCCGAGACGCTCGTGAAGGCGCGCATCGACGTTATCGAAAAACTCGGCGCGGAGACGCAGATCTACTGCGACCTCGATTACGAGAGCGATAAGAACTCCGTCGTCGACAACGCGGCGCAGATGATTGCGAAGATCTCTTCCCGTGCGGTCGTCAATCTCGGCGAGATCGTCGAGCTTGCCTTCGACGCGAAGCACATCCACCTGTTCGACGGCTACACGGAAGCCACCCTTTTGGAGCGCGACGAGCACTACGACGTGATCCCCGAAAACGCGGAGGGCGCGGCGTTCGTGCCTCCTACGCCGCAGGAGATGAAGGCGCAGATCGATGCGGCGCGCGTCGTTACCAAGGAAATGAAGAAGCAGATGAAGCGCGACGCGAAGATGGAAGCGAAGCGCAAGGCGCAGGAAGGTGCCGAAGCTCCCGCAGAGACCCCTGCGGAGGAGCCCGAGGCTCCCGCCGCGGAAGAGAGCGAAACTCCCGCGGAGACGCCCGAAGAAAAACAGGAATAATTCCTTCCGCTGACTACAAAAGAGCGTTTCCCGCAAAGGGAAACGCTCTTTTTCCGCAAATCCGTTGACAAAGCGAAAAAAAATCGCTATGATAATACGGAAATTATCTTCGGGAGGAACGGAATATGTGGTGGGATGTCATATTGGATGCGCTCTACGATACGTTAAAGCTCTTTCCGTTCCTGCTTCTTCTCTATATCCTCATCGAGCTCATGGAGCACAACACGAGGGTGGGGAAGCCGTTCCGCGCGCTCTCGGGCAAGGCAGCGCCGCTCGTGGGGGCGGCGACGGGGCTCGTTCCGCTGTGCGGCTTTTCCGTGATGGCGGCGAAGCTCTACGAACATCGCCACATCACGCTGGGGACGCTTCTCGCCGTGTTCGTCGCCACGAGCGACGAGGCGTTCATCGTTCTGCTCCTCTCCGAAAACATGGGCTGGGCGGAGAAGGGCATCTCCCTTGCGGCGATGATCGGTATCAAGTTCGCGCTCGGCGTCGCGGTGGGGTATCTGTTCGATTTTCTTCTGCGAAAGCATCCGCTCGCGCCCATGCCCGTTCATCACGAACACGAACATGAGCAAGAACATGAGCACGAGCATGAGCCCGAACCCGAACCCGAACCCGAACATGAACACGAGCACGAGGATCACGAACACGGCGACTGCGCGTGCGACGAGCTCTCCGTCTGCGAGCACAAAAAGGAGAGCACGCTCCGCCTCTATCTCCTGTCGCCGCTCGTCCATGCGCTGGAAGTGGCGGCGTTCGTCCTGCTCGTAAATCTCGTGTTCGGCTTCCTCTTTTGGGGGCTCGGCGAGGAAAACGTCGTCGCCTTTCTCCAAGCGGACGGCGTGTACTGGGTCCAGCCGCTCGTGTGCGCGCTCGTCGGGCTCGTGCCGAACTGCGCTTCCTCCGTCATTCTTGCCGAGACGTACGCGATGGGCGGCATCGCCTTCGGGAGCTGTCTCGGCGGGCTCGTCGCGGGCGCGGGGCTCGGATATTTCGTGCTTCTGCGCAGGCTTCGCGCCTCCGCGCGCGCCGTTCTCATCATGCTCGGCATGGCGGCGTTCGGCGCCGCCGTCGGTTACGCGGTGAACGCGGTCGCGCTCGTATTGCCCCTGTAACGGCTTTTCGGGGCGGGACGTGTGCGGGGAGACGCCCGCCCGTCGCGCGCCCTGACGGGGCGATCGCGGGGCTTTTTCGTTAAAATTTTATTGCGAGGTGAAAGGTTGGGACCCGCCGAAAATTTCGTACCGAAGATGACGCCGCCGGGCGGAACGGGGTACGAAGGGGAGGGGCGCGTTTTCCGCGCCGCGGGCGAGGTCTGGAAACAGCCGTTTGCGGGGCGCGCGCTCCTTGTCTCGGACGGGAACGCGCTCTCCGCGCTGTTGCCGCCCGCCTTCCGCGCGTTTACGGTGGTCCTCGAAGGCGACGAGGTGTTGCCGCTCTTTTCCGCGCCGGACGACGTTTCGCGCGTGGTCGCCGTGGGCGGTCCCGCCGCGATGCGCGCGGCGCGCTGTTTCGCCGAAATAAGGCGGACGCCCTGCTTTCTCGTCCCCGCGGACGGAACGTTCGACGGCGTGTTCGAGCGGACGGCGCAACTGCGGTTGGGCGGGGAACTTCGGCGCGTTCCGCTCGCCGAGGGGGAACTCTTCTGCGACGGGGAACTGCTCCGTTCCTCCCTGCCCGCGGCGTTTGCGCGGCTCTGTCTCGCCCGTCTCGCGCTCTTTGAAGCGCGCGCGCTCGCCGCGTTGAACGGGCGGGCGTACGCGCCGCACCAAGCCGCGCTCCCGCTCACCGAAGGGATAGCGGATCTGAACGCCGAACAAATTTATTCGCGCAACCTCGCGTTGCGGAAGGCGGAGCGGGAGGGGCTGCCCGTCGGCGAAGGGGTCGTGCTTGCGCGTTCGGCGTCCGCCGAAGCGGGAAAAATAGGGGAATGGGGTGCGTTTTGCCTGCTTTCCGCGCTGTATGCGGCGTTCTTCCGCTACGGAAAGCCCCGCCGATATTTCATTCCCGACTACGCACGCCGCGCGGCTGCGGCGGGCGTGGAGTATCGCGATATCCGCATTCCCACGGTAGCGGAATACGTCTCCCGCGCGGTCGCGTTGGAGCGCGCGCGGGGAGAGCTTGCGCGGGAAGCGGAGCGCATCTATGCGGAGAAAGGGGCGCTGCGGCGCGCGTTTACGCAGTTCGGCGGGGAGGAGAGACCGCTCTCCGCGGCGCGGCTCGTCCGCCTGCCCGAGCTGTGCGCGGACGGGCTGTGCGCCCTCCTGCGCGATTTCGGATCGTTGGAGCTATGATGACGAAAGAAGACATCTTGAACAATACGGAGCTGTTTCTGCTCGATTTGGACGGCACGGTCTACCTCGGCGAGACGCCCATCGGGGACATGAAGCGCACGCTCGCACGCCTCCGCGCGATGGGGAAGAAACTCGTGTTCCTCACGAACAATTCCTCCCGCACGGAACGGGAATACCGCGAAAAGCTCGCGCGCATCGGCTTGCTCGGCGAGGGAGACGGCGTGTTCACCTCCGGCATGGCGACGGCGCGCTATCTGAACGCGTTTTACGGCGGCAAGCGGGTGTATCTGCTCGGAACGGCGGCGCTCAAAGCGGAGTTCGCGGCGTTCGGCGTGCCGCTCGACGAGCATTCGCCCGAGGTGTGCGTGCTCGCCTACGACACCGAGCTCACCTTCGCGAAACTGCGCGCGTTCGACCGCTTTTTGCGGCGGGGCGCGACGTTCATCGCCACGCATGCGGACGTCGTTTGCCCCACGGAGGACGGCTCCATGCCGGACGCGGGCAGTTTTCTCGCTTTGCTCGAAAAGTCTTCCGGCAGAGTTCCCGAAAAGATCATCGGCAAACCGTATGCGCCCATGGCGGAGATGCTCGAACGGGAATACGGCGTTCCCCGCGGCAAGATGTGCATGGCGGGCGACAGGATGTATACCGATATCCGCTTCGCCAACGCCAACGGCATCGCGGGGCTCCTCGTGCTCTCGGGCGAGACGACGCAGCAGTCCGCGCGCGATTTCCCGGATAAGCCGGATCTCACGCTGCCCGACCTCAACGCGCTCTTCGACGGGGATTGACATTTCCCCGTTTTTCGTTTATAATGGAGAAAATCGTTTGAAATCAGCGGTTTTGCGGTATGAATACCGTGAACGGCAGGAGGTCATTATGCAGGAAGTAGCCATCAAGAGCACGGAACCCGCGCTGGAAATCGCGCTTGCGGGGGAGATCGATTCCCGCAATGCCGACGAATTTTACGAGGAGACCGTCCGCGCGTACGGAGACGCGCCCCGCGACATCGTGTTCGATTGCGCAGGGCTCGAATTTATCGATTCCACGACGCTCGGCACCTTCGTGAAGATCATGAAAAAGGCGAAGGCGGACGGCAAGAAGACCAAACTCGTCTCTCTGCGCCCTCGGCTGAAAAAGCTGTTCACGATCTGCGCGCTGGACACCGTGATGGAGATAGAAGGATGAAAGAATATCTCGAATTGCGCTTCCCGCTCGGGAGCGACATGATGACGACGGTGCGTCTCGCCACGGGCGGCGTCTGTTCGCGCGCGGGTCTCGACCTCGACGCCAGCGAGGACTGCAAAGTATGCGTTACGGAGAGCCTGCTCCTTCTGGGACACAGCGGCTACCGCGGCGCGCGCATGCGCTTTTCGGACGACGGCGGGCTGCGCGTGGAGATCCTCGGCGAATCGCGGGGGAGCGCCGCGCCCTCCTCCGAGGACGAGATCTCTTACGCGCTGTTGAGCGCGCTCGCGGACGTGGAGTTTGAACGCGCGGACGGCGCGCTTTCCTCCGTCAAATTCACATTCGGAAAAAAGTAATGGACGAGACCGAGCTGTTTGCAAGATATCGCGCGACGGGGGATAGGCACCTTCGGGACGAGATCGTCGCAAAATATCTGTACATCGCCTCCATTCTCGCGAAGAAGTTCGTGGGGCGCGGCGTGGAATACGACGACCTGTATCAGGTCGCCTCGCTTGCGCTTGTCAAGGGAATAGACCGCTTCGACGAAACGAAGGGTCTGCGCTTTTCCACCTTCATCACGCCCACCATCACGGGGGAGATCAAAAATTATTTCCGCGACCGCTCCCGTCTCGTGCATCTTCCGCGCAAGGTGTTTGAACTGCGCGGCGCGCTCAAACAGAGCGCCGAAAAATTCTTTGCGGAGAACGGCAGGCTTCCCTCCGCGCGCGAACTCGCGGCGATGCTGGGGGTCTCGGAGGAAGACGTCGTCAACGCGGCGGAGGCGGGCGGCGTCGTCTCGCTCGATAAGCCCGCGGACGGCGCGGAGGGTCCCGCCCTCTACGAGACCATTCCCGCCGAGAGGGACGATTTCGAGCGGTTTGAAAACCGCGACGCGGTGCTCGCCGCCTGTTCCACCCTTTCGGAGCGGGAACGCGAGCTCGTGCGGCTCCGCTTCGGGAAGGAACTCTCCCAAACGGAGACCGCAAAGCGCATGAACGTGTCGCAAATGTACGTTTCGCGCATGGAACGCAAGGTTTTGGACAAACTCAAAGACGAACTGAAAAAGAGCATGGCGGACTGATGGATTACGAGATCGACGATTTCAACGCGCTGCGGTCGGCGCTTCATCGCATGTGCGAGGCCCTCTTCCGGGAAAACGTGCCCGAGGAGAAGGTCTTCGACAGTCGGCTCATCGCGAACGAGCTGCTTTCCAACGCCCTTGTCCATGGCGGCGGAAGGGCGCGCATGCGCGCCGTCGTCGCGGGCGGGGAGATCCGCATCAGCGTGAAGAGCGAAAACAACTTTTGTCCGCCCGCGGAGAGTTTTTGCTCCGCCGTGGACGAGGAGCGGGGGAGAGGGCTCTATCTCATCGACGCGCTCGGCGACGGAAGAACGTTCAGCGAGCGGGACGGCATCAGCGTGATCGTCGTGTTCGAGAAGCGATAAACGGGGGAATGGGGTATGAAAAAGTGCATTTTGTTCTGCATGGACGGGTGCCCGTATTGCCGCTATGCGGAGCGCGCGCTCCGCGAGCTCAAAGCCGAGCGGCGCGAATACGGGGAGATCTTTGTCGAATGGATCGAGGAGACGAGGCATCCCGAGATCTCCGAAAAATACGATTACTATTATGTGCCTTCGCTGTTTTACGGCGGAGAAAAGCTGTACGAGGCGCATCCCTCGGAGAGGTACGAGGACTGCAAGCAAAACCTCCGCGCCGCGCTCGACCGCATTCTTCTCGCTTAAAACGCCCCGCAGAGGCGGGAGCAAAAGGCGAACGATAAGAAAAGAGCCGCCCTTCTCGGGCGGCTCTTTGTTTTCGGTTTTTAATTTTTGGAGACGTACACGTAGAGCTTATCGAGAAGTTCCGCGGAGATGTTCTTGCGGTAACGCCCCAAATAGATGAACACCTTGCGGAAAAATTCGGTGTTGTCCCCGCCGATGACGTAGGTGGGCAAATTTTGCAGTTTTCCCGCTTTTCCCGCGATGAACAGATCGCCGAACTCGTTCTTCTCCTTGGGCGAGAGCCCGTTGATGAAGGGATCGTAGGTGTACTGCGTCGGGTCGTACGCGGGAGAGGAGGGCTGCGCCGCGGGCGTGATCGAGGGATAGGAAGGCATGCGGAAGTCCGCTTGCGCTTCGGGCGCGGGCTCGGGCTGTTCGCCCTTCGCGAGCGCTTCCATCGACTTTTCAAACTCGCTCATGGGCGTCTCCGCGGGCGCGGGCGCGGGTGCAGGAGCAGGCGCAGGCGTAGGCGTAGGCGCGATAGAAGCAGGGGCGGGCGCATACATGGGTGCGGGCGCGTACGCAGGCACGAAAGCGGGCACGTAGGCGGGCACGGGCGTGGGTGCAAGGGGCGACGGCATTGCCGCGGCAGGCTGTCCCGCCGCGCGGGCGATGAGCACGCCCTCCGCAAGCGCATCGAGCGCCTTGTCTTCCTTTTCGCGGTTGCTCTTTGCCGTGGCGATCGCGGTGAGCAAAATTCCGAAGAAGAGTTCCGCAAGAGAAGCCGCCAGCACGACGATGTAGGAGATCTGCGTAAATACGTTCGCCGCGGCGTCCGAGATCGACGCTTCGTCCAACGGGCTGAATATATAGACGCATGTGAGCGCGATGAGAACGGCGAACTGGACCGCAAAGCGCACAAGGTCGAGCGCGTAAGCCCTCTTCGCGGAGATCCTGAAAGAGGAGATCACGGCGTTGAGAATGAGCATGATCCCGGCAATGATGATGAAGATGCGCGTCGCAAGATCCAACGTTGAGGCGGTCGAAAGAGCGTCGTTAAAGCAGAGGACGCTGTTGCCCGCCTCGCCCGCAGTGTTGGGATAGAAGAGCGCAAAGGGCGCGACGAGCGAGAGCAAAAAGAGGATGACGTTGGGCAGAGCCGCAGCCTTTCTGCGGGCAAACGCCGCGACGCAGATCGCCGCCGCCGCAACGAGCGAGATGAGGAGAGCGGGCAGATCGATGAGGTCGAGGATCTCTACGGGAACTCCGAGGAGTTGAGAGAATCCTGCGGATGCGACGAAAAATTCACAGGCGAAGATCGCGCCGTACGTGAGCATTACGACATACGCGCTCACATAGGCGCAGGGCTTGGAAATTTTGGAAAGGCAGAGGGACAAGATCCCGAGGACGAGGGAAAGAAGGACCGCGACGATGAGAACAAAATGCAGGTAATATTCCAAGAAATACGCAAGACCCGCGGCGCCGCCTGCAAAGGTAAGCGCGGGCGCGGCAACCGACCCGCCCGAGAAGAGCGCTTGGAAGATCCCGATGATATTTCCCATCGAGGAGCCGTAGAGGGGCGCATCCGGAGAGAGCCCTCCGAGAGGCGTGCCCATAAAGGCATACACGACCTCTCCGAGCAATCCGAGGAACAGCCCGCCCGTCGCGAGGACAAAGATGAGCACGGAGAGGACCTTATAACCCGTCGCCGCGCTCTTGGGGGGTACCATGTTCGCGTTTGAATTGGATTCGGCAGGTGCTGCGGAGGGTTCCGCAACGTTCCGTTTTTTCATGATCATCGCTCCAAATGAATTTTATTTTGACCCGAAAAGGGCATTTTTTCCTTTCTATGCCACACTATTATAGCATTGAAAATACGGGGTGTCAACTTTATCCGTAAAAAAATCCGCGATTCGTCTTTTTTTCTGGCATTTTGCACAATTTTGCCCGCAGCGATGCCCGTATCCGAGCCGATTTTACCGATATTTTGTGCAATTCCCGCGGGAAAAAACAGGAAAAAAGAGAAATTACTTGCTATTTTACCGCGGACATGGTATAATCTTTTCGCGTGGAAGGCGATTTTCGTGCAATCTGCCTAAAAATTTTTCACGCGGAGGCGCGCTCTATGGATCCGAATATTGCGGTCGAGATCGAAAAGATCCTCAAAGACATCGCCCTTCACACGGGAACGGAGGCATACCTCAATTCCCGCGGAGGGGAAGAAACACGTTTTACGCTCGATTATTTCGGCAATAAAACGGAGGCGTACGTTTCGGGGACGGGGGACGCCGCGCGCAGGCAGGCGAGCCTCATCGCATACTTTTTCGCGGGGGCGGAAGCCCGCCGCTTTTTCCCCGAAAAGAGGGAATATCTCAAAAGCATTCTGCTCGGCGAGGGAGGGCAGTGGTACGCCTTCCGCTTCATGACGAAGTACAACGTCGCGGACGCGCCCTGTTACGCGCTGGACCTCGTTCCGGACAGGAACGTGGAACAGTCCTATGCGCACGTGGAGCGGTGCCTCGAAGACGGCGCGGACCTCGTCGCCAAGATGGACGACACCCGCATCGCCGTCGTGAAATTCGCGGAGGAGGGGCAGTCTCCGAACGAGTTCGGACAGTTTCTCGCGCAGACGCTGTACGAGGAGATCGGCGTGCGCGCGAGCGTGGGCGTCGGCTGTGAAATGAAGTCCTTTTCGGAGATCGCGCTCTCCTACCATCAGGCGGCGACGGCGGTCCGCATGAGCGGCATCTTTCATTCGGAGGGGGAGGTCCACTCCTACCGCGAATATCTGCTCGTGCGCATGCTCGAAGACGTTCCCGAGGCGCGCCTGAAAGATTATATGGAACAGTTCCGTATCGGCGACGCGGCGGAGATCTTCGAGGACGAGGACATGACGAACACCGCGGAAGAATTTTTGGAGAGCAGCCTGAATATCTCCGAGACGTCGCGCAAACTGTTCATGCACCGCAACACGCTCATGTACCGTCTCGATAAGATCGAGCGCGTAACGGGGCTGAACATCAGAAAGTTTTCGGACGCGGTCACCTTCCGCGTCATCACCATACTCTACAAACTCTTGCATCTGTAAGGAGGCACCGTGAAACAGGATAAGAAAGAAGGATCGCGCGGCAGGCGCGCGGCGTTTTGCGCCGCCTGCGTGTTCGGCGCGCTCGCCTTGGCGGCGGGCGCCTTTACGGCGGGATGGTACGGAAGGTACTACGCCATCGACGGGCGCATGCGCGATCTCATGTGGGCAGTGGATACGACCGAGGAACAATTCTACACCGAGCTCGACGAGGATGCGATCTACGACGCCCTTTTCGACGCTCTCCGTCCGGACGCCTATTCCCGCTACTACTCCAAGGCGGAATACGGCAAGGTCTTGCGGGAGAGCGAGGGGAACAACACGGGCAGCGGGATCTCGCTCACGTCCGTGCAGGGCGGGCTTCCGCTCGTCTATTCCGTCGTGGGAAATTCTCCCGCCTGCCTTGCGGGGGTGGAGCGGGGCATGACGGTGTTCTCCTTCGGCGAGACGGAGGATGCGCTCCAAAGCGGGACCGCGTCGCAATGGACGAGCTTCCAGAGCGCGCACGCGGACGGGTATTATCTGCGCTGCGGCTTCGAGGCGGACGGCTCGGACGCGGAGACGCGCTACATTACGTGCGGGGACTACCTCGCTTCCTATACGCTCTACCGCGACAGCGGGGCGCAGTTCGTGTTCCGCGGGAAGGACGAACTTGTCCTCACCGAGACGGAGGGCGCGCTCGCGGGAGCGGACGGCAAGACCGCCTATCTTCGCATCGACGAATTCGACGGAAACGTCGTGCGGGAGGTGTTCGGGATGCTCGACCTCATGCGCGCGCGGGGACGGGAAAACCTCATCCTCGATCTCCGCTGTAACGGCGGCGGATACCTCGACGACATGGTCGCCATCGCCTCTCGCCTCATGCGCAACGCGCCCGAGAGCCATCCCCTCGTGCTCACGGCGAAGTTCCGTTCGGGAAAGACGGAGCGCTATGTGGCGGAGCGCTCCGATTTTGCCGCCTACTTTCCCGCGGACGCGCGCTTTACCGTGCTCGCGGACGAGCATACCGCCTCCGCCTCGGAGGCGCTCATCGGCGCGCTCGTCGATTACGGTACGGTCTCGTTCTCGGACATCCTTCTGCGCGACAACGGAACGGACGTCCCCGCGACGTACGGGAAGGGCATCATGCAATCCCACTTCCGCGACGGGGACGGGAACGTGATGAAACTCACGGTGGCGACCGTCCACTGGCCGCTCTCCGACCGCTGCGTGCAGTTCGATAAGCTCACGGCGGCATCCGGCGCACAGAGCGTCGCCGCGCCCCTTCTGTGGCGGGCGGGCGCCGACCCCATGTTGCAGGCGGCGCTGGACGCGATCTCCTAACCGACGCGGTTTTTGAGAAAATTTTCGAGGATATCCTTGCCGGCCTCGCTTCGGGGTCGGCTTTTTTCGTCCGCCGCGGCGGGGGCTTCGGGCGCGCGCTCCGCGGGCGGCGGCGGAGCCGTCTGGCGGACGCTCCCCGCGAGCAGGGAGATGAGTTCCCTGTTTTCTCGGTAGAAGGAGACGAGGTCGTCGAGCGTATGCTTGAAATCGCGGTTGCCGTTCGTCATGGCGATGAGCAGGAGCAAAACGAGAAGTTCCATACGCCCATGGTATGCCGCTGGCAAAAATCCCGTTCCCGTCATAGGATATACAAGAGGTGAAAACGTGAAAGATTTCGCAAGCTATACGGGACCGGACGGCACGCGGGAGGAATGGCTGGACGAGGCGCGCAAATTCGCGGACGGATACGCGGGCAAGGGCGAAAACGAGCTCTTGCGCGATATCTATGCCCGCGCGGTGGAGGGAAAGCGCAACGGCACGCTCACCAACGAGCAGATCGACGCGTTCTATGCGCGCTTTTCGCCCATGCTCGACGGCGCAAAGCGCAAAAAGCTCGCAAGGATCGTGGAACGGCTCAAAAACATGTGAGCGCGCGGAGCAAGGTCTCCGCGTCCCGCTCGCCCTGCATGGGGGAGAAGGAGACGCGCACGAGCCCGTCGGGGAAGGTCCCCAGCGCCTTGTGCGCGAGGGGCGCGCAGTGCAGTCCGCCGCGGACGGCGATGCGGAACCGCTCCGAAAGGAGCCCCGCGAGCCGCTCCGAAGGAATGCCCGCATGCGCAAACGAGACGATGCCGCAGTCGTTCGGCTCCGAATACAGGGCGTATTGAGGGCGGCGGGCGAGCGCGGCGCAGACCTGTTCGGTGAGAAGGCGCAACCGCTTCGCGTGTTCCTCGCGGCGGCTTTTCACGATGAGCGCGCCCTCGTAGAGGGAGACGATCGCGGGATAGGAGAGCGTGCCGCTTTCGAGGCGGTCGGGGTAAAACTCGGGCATTTCCAAACGGTGGCTGTCGCTCCCCGTGCCGCCGAAGAGGAGGGGACGGGGGGAGATGCGCTCGGAAAAGAGCAGCGCGCCCGCGCCCTGAATGGCAAACAACCCCTTGTGTCCCGCCAGCGCGAGCGCGTCTATGCCCGTCCTTTTCATGTCGATGGCGAGATGTCCCGCGCCCTGCGCGCCGTCCGCGAACAGGAGGACGCGCGGCGGCAGCAGGCGGCGCACGGCGGCGAGGTCGGGCGCATAGCCCGTAACGTTGGAGGCGGTCGTAACGCAGCAGACGCGCGTCTCGGGACGCACGAGCGCGGCGATCGCCTCCGCACTCACCTTTCCGTCCGCCGCGGGAGCGACGGAATAGTCGATCTTTCCCGCGGCGCGCAAAAATTCGAGCGGGCGCAGAACGGAGTTGTGTTCCAAACAGGTGGCGACGACGTGGTCGCCCTTTTCCAGCGTGCCGAGGAGGGCGATATTCAGCGCCTCCGTGCAGTTCTTCGTAAAGACGACGCGGTCGAACCCGTAGCCGCCGAAGAGCCCGTCGAGAAGGTCGCGGCAGGCGAGCACGCGTTCCGCCAGCGCGAGCGAGAGCGAATGTCCGCTTCTGCCGGGGTTGGCGCACTGCTTCATGGCGGCGATCACCGCGCTTTGGACGGAGGCGGGTTTGAAGCCGCCCGTCGCGGCGTTGTCGAGATAGGTCATAGTTATCTCCCCGAAAAAAAAATTATTCTATTATACGAAGGCAGGGAAACGTTCATGACACTGTTGGCAGTATTCCGTTCGCGCGCGCAGGCGCTCGATTTTATCGCACGTCTCAAAGGGGCGGGCGTGCCCGTTCAGGCGGTCTCCACGCCCAAGGAGGCGGGCGTCGGGTGCGGCGTCTCCGCCAAGTTCGACGGGCGGTTTCGCGCCCGCGCGGGGACGCTCCTCGCGGCGAGAAAGTATTCCGCGTTCGCGGGCTTCATGCGGGCGCAGGGAGATTTTTACGTTTATGAATGAACGCGCTTGCTTTTTTCCGCGTTCCGCGCTATAATAACCGACATGGACGCCGAAAAAATTTTGCAAGAGCTCGAACGCATGTATCCGGACGCGCGCCCCGCGCTGCAATACCGCTCCCCGTACGAATTGCTCGTCGCCGTCATTCTCTCGGCGCAGTGCACGGACGAGCGGGTGAACAAGGTGACGGAGACGCTCTTCCGCGAACACGGCACGCCCGCGCGCATGGTCGAACTTTCGCAGGAGGAACTGGAACATTACATCTATTCGTGCGGATTTTACCGCAACAAGGCGGCGCATATCCTCTCCGCCTCGCGGGACATCCTCGAAAAGTACGGCGGGGAGGTGCCCGCCTCGTTGGAGGAACTGCGCACGCTCGCGGGCGTGGGGAGAAAGACGGCGAACGTCGTCTATTCCGTCGCCTTTCACGGGGACGCGATCGCGGTGGATACCCACGTGTTCCGCGTCTCCAACCGTCTGGGACTCGCGAAGGGGAACACGCCCGAGCGGGTGGAAGAGGGGCTGATGCGCGCGATCCCGCGGGAAAAGTGGTCCGCCGCGCACCACTGGCTCATCTGGCACGGGCGAAAGATCTGCCATTCGCAGAAGCCGGAGTGCGGGCGGTGTCCGCTCGCGCCCTCGTGCGAATTTTTCGCGCAAAAGGTATAAAAGAACGCTCCTCCGTCAAAACAAGGACGGAGGAGGTTTTTTTATGACGAATTTGACGGCAAAAGACTTGGACGTGCTGTCCCATGTTCTCACGGGAGAGGAAATGGCGTGCAAGAAGGCGAAGATCTACGCCAACACGCTCACGGACGCCGCGCTCGCGCAGGAGATGGAGCGCGTCGCGGCGGCGCATGCGGAGAGGTTCTCCGCGCTGTTCGCGATTTTGGAAGGAGGGAAAAAATGAAACAGTCGAAGATGGACACCACGCTCTGCGAAAAGGACGCATTGCAAGATCTGCTCGACACGGAAAAGTTGCTCATGAACTACTATTCCGTCGCGCTCACGGAGGGGAGCAGCAAGGCGTTCCGCAAGGAGATCCTCAAACACTATTCCGCGCACGCGGAGACGCAGTTCTCCGTGTTCGAGCAGATGCTCTCCCGCGGGTACTATCAGGTCCAGCCCGCCGCAAAGATGCTTCTCGACCAAAAGACGGAGACCTTTTCCAAGGTCTGCAAACAGATCTCCGCCTGTTGAGGGGTTGACGCCGCGCCCGTTTTGTGTTATACTGTGCGCGGAGGTCAAGCATGGAGAAACGGAAGAGCGAAAATCCCGACCGCGTGGACTTCGACGCGGAAGCACGGGAGGCGGAGCGCGTCGCGCGCGAGCGGGAAGCGATCGCGGAGATGTCGCAGAGCGCGCCCGAACCGTCCGAAGAGGAGTAACGGGCAAATTTTTGCGCATACTGCCTTTCGGAGGAAGGTATGCCGAAGAAAGCGAAAAACAAGCGCAAGAAGAAGGTCGATACGAACTTCGCGCACAATCCGCGGTACTGCATGATCATGCCGGACGCGGTCAGGCGCGACGATGAGGACATTGCCCCCACGGGGCAATCGTAAGCCGCATCTTTTTTCGGAATGCGGCGAAAAAACAAAAAACGCACCAATGGGGTGCGTTTTTTTCGTTTCGGAAGGTCAAACGTTGAAGCGGAATAGGACGACGTCGCCGTCCTTCATCACATAGTCCTTGCCCTCGGAGCGGACTTTTCCCTTTTCGCGCGCGCCCGCGAGCCCGCCGCATTCGAGCAGGGTCTCCCAGTCCACGACTTCGGCGCGGATGAATCCCTTTTCAAAGTCGGAGTGGATCTTTCCCGCCGCCTGCGGCGCCTTCGTGCCCTTTTCGATGGTCCACGCGCGCGTCTCCTTTTCGCCCGCCGTGAGGTAGGAGATGAGCCCCAAAAGTTCGTAAGAGGCTTTGATGAGCTTGGAGAGCCCGCTCTCTTTGAGCCCGAATTCTTCGAGGAAGAGGGCGCGTTCCTCCTCTTCCATCAGGGAGAGCTCCTCCTCCGTCTTTGCGCAGACGACGATGACGCCCGCGCCGCTTTTTTCGGCGTACGCGCGCACCGCCTTCACGAAGGGAAGGTCGTCCTCGCCCGCGCCCATGTCCCGCTCGGAGATGTTCGCGCAGTAGATGACGGGCTTGGCGGAGAGCAGAAACAGGTTGTCGAGGAGGGGCTTTTCCTCCTCGGTGAGGGGAAGGGAGGAGGCGGGGCGTTCCTTTTCGAGGTGCTCGGAGAGGCGGCTTAAAAAGGCGAATTCCGCCGCGGCGTTTTTGTCGGAGCCGCCGCGCGCCGCGTTGCGGATGCGGTCCTTCCGCTTTTCCACCGCTTCGATATCGGCGAGGATGAGTTCGAGTTCGATGGTTTCGATGTCGCGGACGGGGTCCACCGAGTTTTCGACGTGGATGACGTTTTCGTCCTCGAAACAGCGGACGACGTGCACGACGGCGTCCACTTCGCGGATGTGGGAAAGAAATTTATTGCCCAGCCCCTCGCCGCGGCTCGCGCCCTTCACGAGCCCCGCGATGTCCACAAATTCGATGACGGCGGGGGTAACCTTTTTGGAATGGTAGAGGTCGGCGAGCTTTGCGAGCCGTTCGTCGGGAACGGCGACGACGCCGACGTTTGGTTCGATGGTGCAGAAGGGATAGTTCGCCGCCTCCGCGCTCGCATGCGTGATCGCGTTGAACAGCGTGGACTTTCCTACGTTGGGGAGACCGACTACGCCTAATTTCATGGGGATTCCTCTCTTCGGTTTTCCTCATTATATAACTTTTCTCTCCAAACTTCAAGTCTTTCGGTTGCCTTCGCGGCAAAAATGTGGTAGAATGACAGACGAAAAAACGAGGAAGGTCCCATGGATTATAAAACTTACATCGCAGAGCGGCTGTCCGTCGAGGGCGTGAGCAAGGAAGAGCTCGCAGAGAGCATCGTCGTCCCGCCCGATACTTCGCTCGGCGACTACGCCCTGCCCTGCTTCAAATTCGCAAAACTTCTCCGCAGATCCCCCGCGCTCATCGCGCAGGAGCTCGCGGAGCGGTATCCCGCGGACGGCGTCGTCTCCTCCGTCTCCGCCGTCAACGGCTATCTCAATTTCAAGATCGACGGGAGATCGCTCGCCGAAGAGACGCTTGCGCGCATCGAGCGGGAGGGGGAGCGGTACGGCGCTTCGGACGTCGGCGCGGGCAAGACGGTGTGCATCGATTATTCCTCGGTGAACATCGCAAAGCCCTTCCACATCGGGCACCTCTCCACGACGGTGCTGGGGGGCGCGCTGTATCGCATTTTCGGCTTTCTCGGCTACCGCACGGTGGGAATCAACCACCTCGGCGACTACGGCACGCAGTTCGGCAAGCTCATCTCCGCCTACAAGCATTGGGGCGTGAAAGAGGCGGTGCAGGAGGGCGGCATCCGCGCCGTCAACGATCTGTACGTCCGCTTCAACCGCGAGGCGACGCCCGAAATGGAGGCGGAGGCGCGCGAGTATTTCCGCCTCATCGAGAGCGGGGATGAAGAGGCGAACGAGTTGTTTGAATGGTTCAAATCGCTCACGATGGCGTACGTCGGCAAGATCTACGACCGTCTGCACATCCGTTTCGACAGTTACGCGGGCGAACGCTTTTATATCGACAAGATGCAGCCCGTCATCGACGAGCTCAAAGAGAAGGGGCTCCTCGTCGAGAGCCAAGGGGCGCAGGTCGTCGATCTCGAAGCATACGGCATGCCGCCGTTCATCGTGCTCCGCTCGGACGGCGCGTCGCTGTACGCAACGCGCGACCTCGCCGCGGCGGTCTACCGCAAGAAAACGTACGATTTCGAGAAATGCCTCTACGTCGTCGCATACCAGCAAAATCTGCACTTCAAACAGCTCTTCAAGGTGCTCGAACTCATGGGGAAGGACTGGGCGAAGGATATGGTGCACGTCGCCTACGGCATGGTCTCGCTGGAAGACGGCGCGATGTCCACGCGGCAGGGGAAGGTCGTTTGGCTGGAAGACGTGATCTCCCGCTGCGTCGAGAAGGCGAAAGAGGTGCTCGAAGAGAAGAACCCCGCCCTCGAAAACAGGGAGGACGTCGCCGAGAAGGTCGGCGTGGGCGCGGTCGTTTTCGGCGCGCTGTACAACAATAAGATCAAGGATATCGTCTTTTCCTACGATAAGGCGCTCAATTTCGACGGCGAGACGAGCGTCTACGTGCAGTATACCTGCGCGCGCGCCGCTTCCGTGCTCGCGAAGGCGGGGGGATCGAGCCTCGGCGACGCGGTGTGCGCGCCCAACGCGCAGGAGCTCGAAGTTCTCAAATCGCTCGCCGAATTTCCGGACGCCGTTCTCGCGGCGGCGAAAAATTACGAGCCGAGCACGATCGCCCGTTTCGCGGTGGACTGCGCGCAGAAGTTCAACAAGTTTTATATCGAATGCAAAATTTTGCAGGCGGAATCGGAGGAGACGCGCGCATATCGGCTTCGGCTCACCCGCGCCGCGCTCACGGTGATGACGACCGCGCTCCGCCTGCTCGGCATCGGCGTGCCGGAGAAGATGTGATGCGCGCTGTCTTTTTCGACCTCGACGGCACCCTCCTCGATACCGTTCCCGATATCTGCGCGGAGCTCAACGCGACGCTCGCGGAGGGCGGCTATCCGACGCTTTCGGAGGAGCGCACGCGCGCATACGTCGGCAACGGCGCGCGCAAACTTTTGGAACGCGCGCTCCCGAAGGGCGCCGAGATCGAGGCGCCCCTCGCCGCGTTCAAACGCCGCTACGCGCGGTGCGAAAACGGCAAGACCCGCGCGTACGAGGGGATCGGGGCGCTGCTCGAAGCGCTCAAAGCGCGGGGCTGTGCGCTGGCGGTCATCACGAACAAGCCGCAGGAGGCGGCGGAACACACCCTTTTGCAAAAATTCCCCGCGGGAACGTTCGATTTCATCGGCGGCGACAGCGGGGATTTCCCCGTAAAGCCGGACCCCGCGCTCACACGCTACGCCGCGCTTTCGCTCCGCGTCGCCCCGCGGGACTGCGTTTTCGTCGGCGACGGGGAAACGGACGCCGCAACGGCGCGCGCCGCGGGAATGCGGTTTTGCGCCGCGCTGTGGGGGTACCGCTCCCGCGAACAGCTCGCGGCGGCGGGCGCGTCGGAATTTGCCGCCTCCCCCGAAGAACTGCGGAAAATGTTGCTCGGCGAGGAAAAAATCAAAAAAAATTCTTGATATTCCGCGTCGGGTGTGATATAATTTAGCAAAGAATTTTTCAAGGAGATATTGCTATGAAAAGATGTGCGATTTGCGGCGAGATCGTCGCGGACGACGTTCAGGAATGCCCCGTCTGCCACGCGAAGAAGTTCGTTCCCGTGGAAGAGGCGAAGTTTGCCTGCGAGCACCATGTCGGCGACGGCAAGGTGGAGGACAAGGAAGTGATGGACGGGCTCCACGCCAACTTTGCGGGCGAGTGCACCGAGGTGGGCATGTACCTTGCGATGTCCCGCGTTGCGGAACGCGAGGGCTATCCCGAGATCGCGGAGGCATACAAGCGTTACGCCTATGAGGAAGCGGAGCACGCGGCGAAGTTCGCGGAGCTCTTGGGCGAAGTCGTAACCGACAGCACCAAGAAGAACTTGGAACTGCGCGCGGCGGCGGAAGCGGGCGCGTGCGAGGGCAAACTCATGCTCGCCAAGCGCGCGAAGGAGCTCGGCTACGACGCCATTCACGATACCGTGCACGAAATGGCGAAGGACGAGGCGCGTCACGGCGCGGGGTTCAAGGGGCTCTTGAAGCGTTATTTTAACGCGTAAAGAATTTTTACAAAAGAAAAAGAGGGGCGAGCCGAACGGCTCGCCCCTCAAAATTTTTCCGTATCAGAGGAAATATTCAGAGGGAGAAATTCCACCAAAGGTAAGCAAGGGGAAAGGTGCACGCCGCGCCGCGCTTCTTTTGATAGAGCGCGCAGAGAAGGCGGCGAACAGGATGAGCGCAACGGTACAATTATAGAAAACGGGCTCTGCCAACTCTATCAATTCCTTCGGCGTGCTGACATGGTCGGAGACGGCGAGGCTGTTTTCCGAGAAGAAACTCACGCTCGCCGAAGCGCTCCGTGCGACGGGGCTCAAACGGCAGACCTTTCTCTATCATATCCGAAGGAGGCAGTGAACGCAAAAAGCCGCCGTGAGGGGAAGCCGGCGGAAAAGTTCACTCTACTTTCGGGCGCTTCGCGAGTAGAATCCGCAAAAACGGCTCTACTCACAGTAGAATTGTTGACTTTCGCCGCGCTGTACGCTATAATAGAGGTATGGAAGAGGATCGTCTCGCCGAGATCATCGGTAAAAATCTCACGCGGCTCCGCAAGATGGCAAATCTGACGCAGATGGAGCTTGCGGAGAAACTGCAATATTCGGATAAGTCCATCTCCAAATGGGAACAGGGGAACGGCATTCCGGACGTGCGCATCTTGCTCCGTCTCGCCGATCTGTTCCACGTTACGGTGGACGATCTGGTGCGCGAACAGCGGGCGGAGGTCATTCCCAAGCCCGCGCGCGGGCTTCGGCGGCTCATCATCACCTTTTGTTCGGTGGGGCTTTGCTGGCTCGTGGCGGTCGTCAGTTTCGTGCTCATGGGGCTGTTCGCGCCCGAGGGGACGGCTTCGTGGCTCGCGTTCGTGTACGCCGTGCCCGTGAGCGCGGTCGTCGTGCTCGTGTTTTCGTGCATATGGCGTTGGAAATTCGTGCGCATCCTCTCCCTCTCGCTTCTCATCTGGACGGCGCTCGCCTGCGTCTTTTTGACGGCGTTCGTCATTGCGGGGGAAGTGGGGAATCTCTGGCTGATCTTCCTCATCGGCTTGCCGCTCCAAGGGCTGGCGCTCTTCTTCTTTGTGTGGTGGAAGCGCGCGCATTTTTTCCGCACATAGGCGGAACGGAGGGACTATGAAGGGACCGACGCAAGCTCGTATCCGCGCGCACCGCCGCGCGCACAAATTGTGGAATGTACTCTCCTTCGCGGCGGCGATCTTCGCGTTTTTGCTCCTTGCGGGGGTGCTCGTCGTCGTGATCATGCTCGAAGTGCGGGGAAACTCCCCCGCCGAGACGACGCTTTTGTATATTCTCACGGGCTCGTTCGCGGGCGGCGCCGTGCTGTGCGGCGGGCTCGCCGCGCTCGCCGCGAAGTGCGGGGAGCGGGCGCATTCGCGGGAGCTCGATCTGCGCGAATCGTACGATTCGGAGACCTCCTTCTTCGTGGGCGACGGCACGCTCGCGACGTTTTCGGAGGAGGGCGTGCGCATCCATACGGAGGGCGCGCCGAAGGGCGATGCGGATGTGTTCGTGCCCTACGATAAGATGCGGTTTTTCTCCGTCTGCACGCGCACCCGTCCCGCGGAGCGGGGCGTATGGAGCGTCGTCTTGGAGATCCCCGCGCGCTATCTCGCGAAGCGGGGAAGGGAGCCGCGCGACGGCAAGCCCGTCCTCGTGCAGGCAGACGCGAAGGAGCGGCTGTATCGCACGCTCGCGCGGTTCGGGCAGCCCCTTTTGGGGGAGACGCCCCCCGCGGGAAAGCGTCCGCGCGGAAAGTTCGCGCGCAAGATGAAATTTACCCTTCCCGACCCCGCCCGCCGCAAGCGCGCCGCGCTCTTTCTCGGCGTCGGCGCGGTCGCCATCGCCGCAGGCGCGCTTCTCGCGGGGCTGTGGAACGTCTCCGTCGGCGTCATCGTCGCGGTATTCGGCGCATTCGCGGCAGTCCGCGCGGCGATCTCCTTTGCGCGCGCGAAGGGGACGCTCGCCTTCTACGACGAGGGCGTATTCTGGGGCGAAAACGGGAAAGCGGACAGCGTCTTTCTCAAATGGTCGGAGATCGAGCGCGCGGGCGAGACGGAAAAGGACGGCGTGCGCTATCTGCGCTTCACGTGCGCCTACGGCTCCTATCACTTTCCCGACCCCGCGGGCGCGGCGGAATACATCAGGGAGAATTTCCCCGAAAAATGCGGGGAGGAAGCATGCGGGAATTGAAGATCGGCGGCGTGTACCGCCATTTTAAGGGGAACGAGTACCGCGTCGAGGGAACGGCGCGGGACAGCGAGACGGGCGGGACGGTCGTCGTCTACCGCCAACTGTACGGCGAGGGCGGGCTGTGGATGCGCCCGCTCGGCATGTTCCTCTCCGAGGTAGACAGGGAGAAATATCCGGACGCGGAGCAGAAGTTCCGCTTCGAGTTGATAGGTTAGGAGGCACTATGCTGTGCGCGAACTGCGGGAAGCGTCCCGCCGCGGAATATACGAAGAACAAGGGCGGAAAGACGTTGAAACTGTATCTCTGTCCCTCGTGTTACGAGCTCCTCTATTCGGAAAAGCGGGAGGAGGCGGACTTGTTTTCGTCCTATCTCAACGGCATCGGCGGCGAGCGAAAGCGCAAGTGTCCCGTCTGCGACACGACGTTGGGAGAATTTAAGAGCACGGGGCTTCTCGGCTGCGCGTATTGCTATACCGCCTTTCGCGAGGAGCTCACGCCCACCATATACTATATCCAGGGAGCGACGCGCTACAAGGGCGAGCCGCCCAAGGTGAACGCCGAGGAGGCGTACGACACCGCCCTCCGCAGGGAGCGTTTGAAGGCGGAGTTCGACCGCGCCGTCCGCTCGGGGGATTCCGCGCGCGCGGAGGCGTTGAAGGCGGAGATCATCGAACTCAACCGTTTTCTCGACGGATCGGGAGGCGTAAAATGACGGGAGAAGTGAAGGCGACCTATGAGAGCGTCGCCGTGTCCACGCGCATCCGCCTCGCGCGGAACTTTCAGGAATATCCCTTCCCAGGGCGTCTCGAAAAGGACGCGCACGCACAGGAGCAGGCGGCGGAGATGATCCGCCGCATCGGGGACGAACTCAACCGCATCGAGGACTTCCGCCTCTACACGATGGCGGACATTCCGAACGGGACCGCCGCGTTTTTGAAGGAGCGCAACCTCATCAGCCGCGACCTTCTCGCCCATCGGCGCATCTCCGCCGTATACGTCTCGCGGGACGAGAGCATCTCCGTGATGGTGAACGAGGAGGACCATATCCGCGAGCAGTACTTTACCAAGGGGTTCGATCTGCAACGGGCGTACGAGCGCATCGCGGGCATCGACGAGGCGATCGGCGCGAGCACCCCGTTCGCCTACGACGAGGAGTTCGGCTACCTCACCGCCTGTCCCACCAATCTCGGAACGGGCATGCGCGCCTCCGTCATGCTCTTTCTCCCCGCGCTCTCGCGGCGGGGCGTCATCCGCACCATCATGCCCATCCTCTCCAAAAAGGGGCTCACCGTGCGCGGCGCGTTCGGCGAGGGGAGCGGCGCGGAGGGCGAACTCTTTCAGGTGAGCAACGAGAACACGCTCGGCGACTCGGAGGGGGAGATCTTGCAGGAAGTCGAACGGACGGTCTCCGCCGTCGTGAAGGCGGAGATCGCCGAGCGCAGAAGGATGCGCGTGGAGGAGGGCGTCTCGCTTCGCGATAAACTTTTGCGCTCGTACGGCATTCTCACCCATTGCGCCACGCTGGGTCTCGGCGAATTTATGGCGCTGGCGGCGGACGTAAAGCTGGGGCTTGCGCTCGGGTTTTTCGACGACGAGGGGGACGACGACGCCGACAGAACGGCGGAAGAGCTGATGTACGGCATGGAGGACATCATCGTCGGAATGCGCCCCGCGAACATCGACGAATTGAACGGCGCGCCGCTCTCGGCGCAGGAACAGGATATCTATCGCGCGGAATACGTCTCCAAGGCGCTCCGCGGCATGCGGTTTTCCGTATAGGGACAAGGAGAAAAGAAGATGGACGATTCGGGCTATTCCGATCATCTCAAAGCGGCGCTCGCCCTCGCGAAGGAGGCGGCGGAACGGTACCAGACGAGCTATATCGGGAGCGAGCACATCATGTTGGGCTTACTCGGCATTCCGTCGAGCACGGCGGGGAGGCTGCTCGCCGAGGCGAACGTAGACCTCAAACGGTATCTCGAAGGATTCAAGCGGGGCATTATGCGGATCGGCACCGTTCAGGGATATACGCCCCGCACCAAGAAGCTGTTCGAGCGCGCGAAGGAATTTTCCATGCAGGGCGGCGATCTCCACGCGCTCGTGGGGACGGAGCACGTTCTGCTTGCCATTCTCGGCATGGAGGACTGCATCGCGGTGTATATCCTCAAAAGCATGGGCGTGGACGTGGACGCGCTCGCCGACCGCACGGGGAAGTTCGCCATACCCGCGTTCGACGACGAGGGGGAGGACTTCGGAAGGTTCATCGGACCGGAGACCGCCGAGGGCGGCGAGCCCGCGGCGGCGCTCGACGAAAATCTCCTCAACTACGGGCTCGACCTCACCCGCAAGGCTCGCGAGGGCAAGCTCGACCCCGTCATCGGACGCCGCAAAGAGATCGAAAAAGTAATTCAGATCCTCTCGCGGCGGACAAAGAACAACCCCGTGCTCGTCGGCGAGCCGGGCGTGGGGAAGAGCGCGGTCGTGGAAGGGCTTGCGCAGGAGATCGTCGCGGGGAACGTCCCCGATCTTTTGCGCGGCAAGACGGTGTTCTCGCTCAATCTTACGGGGCTTCTCGCGGGCGCGCGCTACCGCGGGGACTTTGAGGAGCGGCTCAAATCGGTCGTCGAGAGCATCACGGCGAACAAGAACATCATTCTCTTCATCGACGAGATCCACATGATCGTCGGCGCGGGGAGCTCCTCGGAGAGCAACATGGACGCGTCCAATATTTTGAAACCCATGCTGGCGCGCGGCGAGTTGCAAACGGTTGGGGCGACGACGCTGGACGAATATCGCAAATATATTGAAAAGGACGCCGCACTCGAACGCCGTTTCACGCCCGTTACGGTGGAACAGCCGAGCGTGGAGGACGCGATCGCCATTTTAACGGGCTTGAAGGATAAGTACGAGGCGCACCACAACGTCGTGATAACGGACGAGGCGATCGAGGCGGCGGTGAAACTTTCGGACAGATACATCACGGACAGGTTCCTTCCCGATAAGGCGATCGACCTCATCGACGAAGCGGCGTCCCGCGCCCGTCTCAATTCGTATAACGGTCCCGCGGAACTGCGCGAGGCGGAGGATAAGCGCAACCGTCTCCGCATCGAGCGCGAGAAGGCGGCGAAATGGCGGGACGAGGCGCGCGTTTCCGAGCTCTCCCGCCGCATGGCGGAACTCACGGCGGAGATAGACGAACTTACCGAGCAGTGGAAGCGCAAGCGCAGCGCCACCCATCTCTCGATCGGAAGAGAGGAGATCGCGGAGATCGTGAGCGGCTGGACGGGCGTGCCCGTCGCCAAACTCACGGAGGAGGAGAGCGAGCGGCTCATGCACCTCGAAGAACAGCTCCACGAGCGCATCGTGGGGCAGAACGAGGCGGTGAACGCCGTCGCCAAGGCGATCCGCCGCGCGCGGGCGGGGTTGAAGGACCCCAACCGCCCCATCGGCTCCTTCATCTTCGTGGGTCCCACGGGCGTCGGAAAGACCGATCTTTGCAAGGCGCTCGCGGAGTGCATGTTCGGCGACGAGCGGCTCATGGTGCGGCTGGATATGTCCGAATACATGGAAAAGCACGCCGTCTCCAAGCTCATCGGCGCGCCCCCCGGGTACGTCGGGTACGACGACATGCAGGGGGGACAGCTCACCGAGCCCATCCGCCGCAAGCCGTATGCCGTCGTGCTCTTCGATGAGATCGAAAAGGCGCACCCCGACGTATTCAATCTGCTCTTGCAGATCCTCGACGACGGGCGGCTCACGGACAGCCGCGGCAGGGTCGTCAGTTTCAAAAACACCGTGCTCATCCTCACGTCCAACATCGGCGCGCACGCGGTGAAGGAGCCCGCGCTCGGGTTCCGCTCGGCGGACGGGGAGAGCGAGTACGAGAACATGCGCGAGAACATCGACGAGGCGCTCCGCGCGCATTTCCGTCCCGAATTTCTCAACCGTTTGGACGACGTCATCGTATTCCATAAACTCACGCGGGAGGACGCCGTCGCCATCTGCGACAAAATTCTCTCCTCCCTTCAAAAGCGGCTCGCGGAGAGGAACTATTTCATCAAGGTGAGCTCCCGCGCCCGCATGAAGCTCGTCGAAGAGGGGTATAACGACGAGTACGGCGCACGCCCGTTGAAGCGCGCCGTACAGCGGCTCGTGGAGGATCGGCTTTCCGAGGAGATTTTGAAGGGCAAGTTCAAAGCGGGCAGTACCGTCGTCGTGGACGAAGAGGACGGCAAGCTCACGTTCAGCGAGGAATAAAAGCCCGCGCGGCGGGAACAAAAAGGAAGGGGAGCGGTCCGAAATTTTCGGACCGCTCCCCATATTTTGCACTTTTTTAGGGGCTCAATGGCGGATAAAGTTCGTCCATGCGGAATGCTCCGTCGCGGGCGCCTCGATCTTTTCGCGCTTTCCCGCTTGGATACATTTGAGAAGCCAAGCCATGTTCCGCCCGATGTTCCGCATCGTCTGCATGCCTTCGAGGTCTTGTTTTACTTCCTCGGGCGTGTTTCCGTGCACCATGTTCCAGTAAGTGGAGGAGACGACGGGCATCTGGGAGATCCCGAGATGCTTGCCGATCGCGTCGAGCGCGGCGGTCGTTCCCGCGCGGCGGGCGGAGGCGATCACGGCGGCGGGCTTGTGCGCGAAATTTTCCCCGCCCGCATAGAACATTCTGTCCATCACGGAGAGCATCCGCCCCGAGGGGTGCGCATAATAGACGGGCGTTCCGAACACGAAGCCGTCCGCCTCCGCCGCCTTCCCGATCCATTCGTTTGCGCAGTCCTCCCCGAAGACGCACCTGCCCGTCTTTTCGCAACCGCCGCAGGCGATGCAGTCCTGCACGGGTCTGTTTCCGATCTGCAAGATCTCCGTCCGGACGCTCTGTTCGTTCAGGACGTTTGCGATCTCCGTGAGCGCGGTATACGTACAGCCGTTCGCTCTCGGACTTCCGTTAAACAGCAATACTTTCATGGGGTCCTCCTTGTATTTTTTCGGGTCAACGGGCGTTCAGGTCCCAATCGACGGGCGAAACGCCGTGGGAGAGGAGATATTCGTTCGCCTTGGAGTAGTGGCGGCAACCGAAAAATCCGTTGTAGGCGGAGAGGGGCGAGGGGTGCGCGCATTCCAGAACGAGGTGCTTTTGCGTATCGATGAGCGGCTTTTTGCGCCGCGCGTTCCCGCCCCAAAGGAGAAAGACGAGATGTTCCTTTTCGCGGGATAGGAGTTCGATGACCGAGTCGGTAAACCAGCTCCAACCGCAATTTGCATGGCTGTTTGCCTGATGTTCGCGCACGGTAAGCGCGGTGTTGAGAAGGAGCACGCCCTCCTTCGCCCACTTGGTGAGGTTTCCCGAACGCGGCGGGGGGAAGCCCAAGTCGTCTTTGAGCTCTTTGAGCATGTTTTCGAGAGAGGGCGGCTTGGGGACGCCGTCCTTTACCGAGAAGCACAGCCCGTGCGCCTGACCGGGCTCGTGGTAGGGGTCCTGCCCGAGAAGCACGACCTTCACGTTTGCAAACGGCGTATAGCGGAAACAGTTATAAAGATCGTACATGTCGGGATAGACGACATAGTGGGAGTACTCGTACTTCAAAAATTCACGGATCTTTTTGTACCGCTCGTCTTGAAAGAGCGGCGCGAGGATCTCGTTCCAATCGCCTAAATCTATCATATGGGGTCTCCTTTTTGGTTTGATGGGGGCGTTCCCATCCCTTCCGAAGGGGGCTATTCGGCTTCGGCAGGCGGACAGGGGTCTGCATTTTCGCCATGCTTTTTCTTGCCCAAGCGCTTTTCCAAGGTCTTGAAAGCGAGCGGGTAGAGGAACACGAGCAGGAAGAGTTCAAAGAAGGTGAACAAGAAACTAACCCACGAACTTGCGGTAACGTCTGCGATCGCGCCCGTTACGGAGGGCATGAGGATCTGCTCGTACAGGAGAAGAAGGAGGATGCCGAATACGCAGCGCGAGACCTTTGCGGAGGCAGGGACCTCGGTGGAGAAGTCCACGAACTTCTTTTCGAGGAACCACGCAACGGTAACTCCGAGAAATCTGCCGACGTCCTTAAAGCCGTCCTTCATCATCTTTTGGGGGTCGACGAGGAGTTTTCCCGCCGCGTCATAGTCCGTCGGATAGGATTTGAGATTGATGTAGAGGAGGAATGCCGCCGAAAGAAGCGCGCCGACCGCGGGCACGAGCCAATCCCACTTGGGGTGCTTTTCGAGGAGCGGCCATAAAAACGCGCCGCCGAGGACGACGAGCGCACCCAAAAGCGCGCCCACGACGACGTCCTGCGGCGTGTGGACGCCGATGTAGTTGCGGGAGAACATCGTGAGTACGATGAGTACCGCCATCAAAATGCAGAATGCGCGGTGCTTGCGGTAGCGCTCGATGAGGGTCCCGTAGTTGGAAGCTGCCGTTACGCTGTGCCCGCTCGGGAAAGAGTAGCCCGAGGCGGATTCGAGCGGTTTGATCTCGGCGGAGCGCACCCACGGGCGGTAGGCGCAGAAGGTGAGTTTCAGAAACTGCATCAAAAAGCGGGATATGCCGAGGTTGAGGAACATTGCCCTGCCGCTCCGCTTATCCACAGCCCAAAACAGCACGCAGGCGATCATCCAGATGAACACGCCGTAAGAAATTTCGCTCAAAAAGAGAAAGAAGTCGTTGAATGCGCCGTTCACGGCTTCGCGGAAATCTTGCAGATAGATGAGATATTGCAGATCGAACGACATAAAATCTCCTTCAAACCAAATTATCCGATTTCGTTGAGGACAGCCAGGTACTTTTCGAGTTCTTCCTTCGCGCCCGCAAGGTCGTGTTCGAGGTAGTTGCCGCACTCCTTCCGCGTCGCGCCGGGAATTTCTTCGAGGGCGAGGGCGGCAAGGATGCCCTCTTTGATGAGCGCTTTCACCTCGCCGTAGCTTTTCCGCAGGGTGAGAAGGTAGAACCCCGTGCGGCAGCCCATCGGTCCGAAGTAGACGATGTCGTCCCCGCCCAAGTCGCGGACGGTCGTCGCGAGCAGGTGCTCGATGGTGTGGAGCGCGGCGGGGGAGATGTAGTCGCCCGCGTTGGGCTTTTTGAAGCGGAGATCGAAGGTCGTGATGTTGTTCGCGTCCGTGCGCGCGTGGAGACCGGGTTGCAGGGCGTCGTGGTCCTTTTCAAAGGAGGGGATCTTTTTCATAAACGCTCCAAAATCTCTTTGAGATGCGCCATTAAGTTCAGGGCGGCGCGCTTCAAGTTCTGTTTGAACTGCTCCGTCGTCGAGCCGGAGCCGTACACGTCGGAGATCGCCTTCACCGAGACGAAGGGCACGCCCGCATACTTGCACACCTCGGCGACCGCGCCCGCCTCCATCTCGCGGATGTCGCACCCGAGGCGGAGAAGAAGCGCGTGATCGTCGGCGGAATCGTTGAACCTGTCGCCCGTGCCCAAAGCGCGGCGGGGAAGGTCGAGCCCCTTCGGGCAGAGAAGGGGCAAAAAGTTCTCCGTCTCGCCGTCGAGGGTGCCTATTTCGGCGCCGTTTAATTGGGTGCAGTCGAAATCGTACTGCACGACCTTTTCGATGAGGTACACTTCGCCGACTTCGGTGCGCGCGGGCGAGAGACCGCCCGCGACGCCGAAGTTCAAAACGACGTCCGCGCCCGCGGCGAGCACGGCGCAGGTTCCCGCCGCGGCGTTCACTTTTCCGACCCCGCAGACGGCGAGGGCGATCTCTTTTCCGAACGCCTTGCCGATGTGCACCGTCTTTCCGTACACGGTGCGGATATTTTCGATCTCCATGGAGCCGAGCAGGATCTCCGCCTCGCTGTCCATGGCAATGACGCAACCGATCATGATTTTTCTCCTTTTCGGATATTATAACAAGATTTTCGCAAAAACGCAATCGCAGGAATACTTTTTTCGGAAAGCGGAAAAAATTTCCGCACAAGGAGGTTCAAATGAATCCGTTTGAATTGAAGCCGCAGAAGGCGGACAAAGTATTTACGAATTGGAATAAGGTGCTCGTCAAGCCGTATAACAAGAACGAAGTGGACCCCTACACCCGCCTGCGCGTCATTCTGATGTCGGGCACGGAGTTCGAGAGCGTGCGCCTGTCCAACGAGATCACGCGGCACTGCGCGAACAACGACATAAGGCGCCGCCTCGCCGTGATGCGCCGCGGCGAACAGATCCAGCAAAAGCGCGTGGCGAGTTTGAAACCCGCGAACGAGACCATTTTGGAGCACACCATCGGTTACGAACAGCTCGCCGTCGATCTCACCGCCAATCTCGCCATCACCGAGAAAAATTCCTATGTGAAAAAGCAGCTCGATTTTGCGCTTCTCGAAGATTTCGACCATCTGTACCGCTATTCCGACCTCATGGAGCTCGAAAAGGGCGGGGATCCGCAGCGGCTCGTGGGGGAATACACCGAGATCATGCCGGGGCGTCCCACCGTCTCCGAATACCGCCACCCGCACGACGACGTGAACTTCTATATCAACGGATATCTGAACGGGCTGAAAACCAAGCTCAACGTGAACATCATCACCGCGGCGGAACAGCAGACGATGAACTTCTACATGAACGTCGCCAACCTGTACGCCTCTCCCCTCGGCAGAAAGCTGTACAATGAGATCGCCATGATCGAGGAACAGCACGTAACGGGGTACGGGTGTCTCAAAGACCCCTGCATGACGCCGTGGGAGTGCCTCCTCATGAACGAATACACGGAGAGCTATCTCTACTACTCGTGCTACGAGGACGAAAAGGACGCGCGCATCAAGAAAATTTGGGAACAGCACTTCGAGGAGGAAGTCGCGCACCTGCACGAGGCGGCGGATCTTCTCAAAACGCACGAGGGGAAGGTGTGGCAGCAGGTGTTGCCCGAGGGCGGCGATTTCCCCGAACTTCTCAAATTCCGCCCGCAGAAGGATTATATCCGCGACGTGCTCAAATCGGTTCGGCTCACGGGCGTGGAGGAGGGCTGGGAGGAACTCGACAAGGTCCCGGACAGCTTCCGCTATTTTTCCTACAACGCCAAGACGAACGGCAGTCCCATCGCCGTCGGGACGCACGCGGTCATCGAGAAGATGATCGCGCAGTACAGGCAGGATTTCCGCATCCAGAACCGCGAACACCCCATAAAGGCGCTCTCCGACCGCAAGAAGGACAACGTGGACGTCGCCCGCGTCAAGGGGAAATAAGTAAAAAAAAGACCGCGTGCGCGGTCTTTTTTCTTTGCGTTTTTCGTATGCTTGTGGTATACTCTCTTGCATGGGGAAGCGGAGGGATTTCCCGCGCAAAAGAGGAGAGCGTATGAAGATCAAGTGGTACGGTACGGCGACGTTGCTCTTGGAGAGCGGGGATACCCGCATTCTCATCGATCCCCATCTTAAAGAGGGCAATCCCGCCCTCCGCCGCGTCCCCGTGGAGGAGGCGTCCCGCGTGGAGGCGATCTTCATCACCCATCCTCATTTCGACCATTTCAAGGACATAAACGCCTTTACGGGCGGCGGACAGCGGGTCTACGTCTCCGAAAACGGCATCGCCCACGCCCGTGCGAACGGCATGGATACGGATAGCATGCAGCCGCTTGCCGCCAACGAGATGCACCGCGTGGGGGCGTTCACCGTGCGCACCTATCAGAGCGGACACTGCAAGTTCGATGCGGGCACCGTGCTCGGCATTGTGTTCAAACCCAAGACATGGTTGCACTTTGCAACGTCCGTCGGACTGTTGAAGACCTCGAAAAAGTTTCCCATCGGAAGGGACATCTTCGCGCTGGACATCTCGGACGGGGAGAAGCGCGTCGTCGTGCTCGGGTCCGCGGGCATGGACGCCAACACGGAGTACCCGCAGGGGGCGGACCTTCTCGTCTTTCCCTATCAGGGGCGGTGCGGGATGCACCGCTATATGGGCAAATTTCTCCAAACGTTTTGCCCGAAAGCCGTGATGATAGACCATTTCGACGATTCGTTCCCGCCCTTCACGCACGCCGTGGACGTGAAAAAGTTCGCGCCTGCCGCGCGGGAAATTTTGCCGGAGGCGAAACTTTGGACGCCGGAAGAGGACGTCTGGTACGAGGTGTAACATGACGAGAGCGGAGAGAGCGAAAGAACTTTTCAAGGAAGGATACAACTGCGCGCAGGCGACCCTGCTCGCCTTTGCGGAGGACCTCGGCACGGACGAGGCGTTTCTCCGCGCCGTCGGCGCGCCGATGGGGGGCGGCATGGGCAGGATGCGCCTCACGTGCGGCGCGGTCTCGGGGGCGGTCCTCGCGATGGGGCTGCTCTTTCCCGAGATGCCCAGGCCCGCGCTGTACGCCGCCGTGCAGGAGTTCGCGGAGCGGTTCCGCGAAAAGAACGGCAGCATCATCTGCGGGGAACTTCTCGCGGGGGCGGGCGTCCCGCCCGACCGCGCGCCCGTGCCCGAACGGCGCACGGAGACGTATTATAAGAAGCGTCCCTGCGCCGAGCTCGTCGCGGACGCCGCGGAATTGCTCGAAACGATGTGCCGCGAGCGGGGCAGACTGTAACGCGGACTGCATGATTTTTTCCGAAACGCAAATAATTTTTCCATGCGGAAATTATTTGCGTTTGTTTTTTTGCCGCTCCTTTTGCCGCTGTCGGCGTGCGACGTCTCCGAAATGACGACGCTTGCGGAGATCTCCCGCCCGTATGCGGGCGTGTACGTCTGCGAAGAGCTCACGCTGGGCGGGAAGGACATGCTTCCCTATTTCGACAGCATCGAACTGGAACTCGGCTACGACGGGACGTTCACGCTCTCCTATGCGACGCCCTTTTCGGACGGGGAATATTCGGGCGGGTACGAGGTCTCTCCGGACGGGGACGAGATAAGGCTGCTTGTCCCGAGCCGCGGAAGGGACCTTCCCCGCACGTTTTCCTTCGAGGGCGGCGCGCTCGCGATCGAGCACAACCTCGGCGGGCGACTGCTCTTCGCGAAATTCGCGCTCCCGTAATTTTTGCAAAATCATTGAACAAACGTTTGCAAATTCCGCGCGGATATGGTACAATGGACGCATGCGGAAGCAATTCGGCGGCGTGCCCGCCTCTTACAATCTGACGCGCGACCAAGAGGAGGCGGAGGCGCTCATCGAGGAGTGGTACGTCCATCTCGATACGCAGATCTTCGTGCTCTGCGGCTATGCGGGGACGGGCAAGACCTATCTCCTCGACCGCGTGGTGAAAAAACTCGGGCTCGTCGCGGGCGAGAGTGCGGCGTTCGTCGCGCCCACGGGCAAGGCGGCTTCCGTGCTCATCCGCGGCGGCACGCCCGCGAGCACCGTGCACAGCCTCATCTATATCCGCGAGGAGGATATCGAGGCGGACGAGGACGGCGTCGTCGTCTCCGAGCGGTTTTTGCGCTTCACGAAGCGGGAAAAAATCGACTCCAAGATCAAGCTCATCGTCGTGGACGAGACGAGCATGGTCTCCGACGAAGTTTTGCGCGACCTTCTCTCCTTCGGCGTGAAATGTCTCTTCTGCGGCGATCCCGCCCAGCTCCCTCCCGTGGGCGGGAGCAACTCTCTGCTCACGATGCCCTGCGCGACGCTCACGCAGATCGTGCGGCAGGAGGAGAGCGCCATCGTGCGGCTCGCCACCCGCGCCCGCGCGGGGGAATTTCTTCCCTACGGCACGTACGGGGAGGGGGTGGAGATCGTTCCCCGCCGCGCGCTCACGGAGGCGCGCCTTCGCGAGCTCTTTTGCAATGCGGACCAGATCATCGTGGGCGCCAACCGCACGCGTGCCTATGTCAACGCGAAGACGCGGGAATTTCGCGGCATTCCGCAAACGGAGAAACTCCCCGTAGACGGGGAAAAGCTCATCTGCACGCGCAACGATTGGAGCAAGGCGCTCGACGCGGAGAAAAACTATCATCTCGTGAACGGCATCATCGGGACGTGTTTCAACGTGCGCCCGTTCGGGGACGGGCTGGGCGCGCTCGACTTCCGCGCCGACTTCCTCGAAGACACGGCGTACGATCTGCCCTTCGACACGGGCGTCTTTACGGAGGGGAGATATCTGCACGGTTACGGGGACAAGGCGTATTTCATGCAGGACGGCGCGCTCGTGCACGAGAGCAACTATGAAGCCCACCGCGCGGCGCGCGTGCGGCGGGAGGAGACGGTGTGCCGCTTCGAGTTCGCCTACGCCGTAACTTGCCACAAGGCGCAGGGCTCGGAGTACGATTCCGTCGTCGTGGTGGACGAGAGCGCGTATTTTGAAAACGGAAGGCAATGGCTGTACACCGCCATTACCCGCGCGCGAAAAAAGTTGGTGATAATCAGGTAAAAAGAATGCCGCCCGCGGCAAAGCCGCGGGCGGCATAAAATTTTGCGCTGTTTTACATAACGGTGGGCAAACCGGAGATATGGTAGTTCCCATCCAATCCTATTTTTGAGAGTTCGCTTCTGAGATACGAGCACAGCGAATTGTGAATGGCGAGGGAGGGTAACTTTGCGGCATTATAGATGTGCCCGTGACAGTCGTCGAGAATGGTCTCCATTGCGCCGTTGATGCGGTCCTTTGCGATGTCGCGCACGACGTCTTTTGTAATGATGATCTGATCCTTGTCGGTCCCGATCTTCGTTTCGCGCAACATCTTCGTGAATTTCTCGTGGTCGATCTGCATGAGATCCATTTTCAAGTACAAACCGTATTTGCCCTCGAACCCTTTTTTGGTCGTTACGGTATCCGAAAAGCGAAGCTCTTCCGTATACCGCAGAAGCCAAAAGATAGCGACGTTTTTATACTCCTTGGCGAAGAGCCCCTTGCTCAACTTCTTTCCGTTTGAGTTGATGTTCTTCTTGTTCAGGACAGCGGTTTTGAATTGTGCGTAAACTTCTTTTTCACCTACATATTCGCCGTTTTGATAGAAAAACAACATACCGTCCGAATCCACGTTGATCGGCTGGTTGACGGGATAATCGCCCGCTTTTTTGACGCAGACGATGATGTTGTCTTCCAGCGGACCGAAGTTGGGTCTTGATATTGCAGTTGCCATAAATTTTTCCTCCTCTGTAATTCCCGATGGGTTTTATAACATGATTATAAAACAATTTTCCCTCTCCGTCAAGAGCCCCGCGGAAATTTTCACATTGCAACAGGGCTTTTCTTTCGGGAAAAGCACGAAAAGAGAGGAGTTTTTAATAGAGAATGCCGCCCGCGGCTTTGCCGCGGGCGGCATAAAATTTTGCGCTGTTTTGCGGGACGGTAGGTCAGGCGCAGACATGGAATTTCCCATTCAGCCCGATTTTTTTAATTTCGCTGTTGAGATAGGCTTCCAACGTTTTGATATCGGAGGGGTAGGACTTCTGCGCGCCGTCGAAAACGTGCCCGGGGACGCCGTCGAGAATGGTCTCCATTGCGCCCTTGACGCGCTCGCGAACGATATCGCGCACGACTTGTTTGGAGATGATGATCTTATCCCGGTCGGTCTTGATCTTCGTCGCACGCAACATTTCCGTGAATTTATCTTTATCGAGATCCAAGACGCCGATCTCCGCTTTCACGTTGAAATTATATTTGCCCGCGTACCCCTTTTTGGTCGTTACGGTATCCGCAACACGGAAGGTCTCATTAAAACCGTAAAACCAAAAAATGGTGACGTTTTTGAATTCCTTGGAAAAGAGCCCCGTGCTCAATTTTTTATTTTTATTCGTTACGACGTTCTTCCTGTTCAAGATAAAGACCTTGTCGTTTGCGGTAAGGATGGTCCTGCCCCCGACGTCCTCGCCGTTTTGATAGAAAAGCAGCCGACTGTCCGGCTCTACGTTGATCGGCTGATCGACGGGATAATTGCCCGTCTTTTTGGCGCAGATGATGATGTTGTCTTCCATCGGCCCGAAGTTGGGCCTCGATATCGCAGTTGCCATAAATTTTTTCTCCTCTGTAATTCCCGATGGGTTTTATAACATGATTATAAAACAATTTTCCCTCTCCGTCAAGAGCCCCGCAAAATTTTTACACCCCAACGGGGCTTTTCTTTCGGGAAAAGGGCGAAAAGAAGGGTTTTTGATAGAAAATGCCGCCCGCGGCTTTGCCGCGGGCGGCATAAAATTTTACGTTATATGTTTGCGCTTTGCGCTGTGTTTTGAGGCGGCACGAGACCTTCCTCAAAGTAGGCAAGTTTGCGGCGGTACTTCCGCCACGCCCTGCTCTGCTCCCTCCGCGCCGCACGGTAGTCGCTTTTCTGCACGCGATAGGCGGCATTCTGCTCCCTTGTCGCGGGTAAGAGCTTGGGGTGCTTCACACCGAAAACGGCGAGGGAAAGTTTTTTCCCGCTCCGCGCGATCGCGCCCGCGACGGGGTACAGCACGGCGACGTAGACGACGAAGAAGGGGAGAGTGCACACAAGTATGACCCAATAGGACTCCGCTTTGAGCGTAAACGTGAAGATGATGCAGAGGACGAGCAGACACAGAGCGCACGCCGAAAGCGTGATCCACATCGCCGCATCGTTCCACACGCGTTTGCGTTGCCAATCGAAGCGGGGGTTTTTCTTTCTTGTGTACATGGCGCCGACGATGCCGCCGAGGACGATGACGAGCGCCCCGTAGACGCAGAGCAGGGCAACGGTGACCATAAAGTAGCCGCTGAGTGTCGGGTCGAAAATTCCGCCCATCAAAAGGAAAATGATCGCAAACAGCGGGACGATGAGCGCCGAGAACACCGTGAACAGGGTTCGCGTTTTTCCGTGCGCCTCGATTTTTTCTTTGAGCGCATCGGAACATTCCCCCGCGTATTTGGGCGGTTTGGGTCTTTCAAAAGTTTTGCGCTCGGGCATCTCGGGCGGCGTCAGAACGGCGCGGCGCTCTGCCTCGCTCTTTTCCAGTTCCGCCGCGACGGCGGGGAGGAGCTTCGGCAGAAATTTTTGGAGCACGGCACAGCCCGCGGAGCACAGCCCGAAGAAGAGCGCAAACACCAAAACGCACACGGGTCCCGCGCCGGGGGCGGTGAGCGGACCGTCCACCGTGCCGCAGAGAATGCACCCGAGCAGGAAATCGATGAAGTAGACGAGCAGAATGCCCCAATCGAGCAGGTCGCAAACGCGCAGTTTCTTGATTTTTTTCACGCGCAGGGGCACCGAGAGACGGAACGCGAGCGCGCAGCCCGCAAGCACGGCGCCGAACGCGGCAAACGCGACGAGCGCGGCGCAGACGTTCGCAACGGTATTCCCGCCCGCCGCGACGGGCATCTCTTCGCCGAAGAGATCGCCGCCGTCTCCGCCTGCCGGCAAATTCTGATAGACGCTGCCCATCCCCATGCCCATGATGGTGGAGACGGAGCCGAGAAGCATCAAAAAGCACAGGACGGAAAAGAGGGCAAAGAGGGCGGCAGTCGCATACGGCAGAAGGGAGCACGCCTTCACGAGCGCGGGCGACGCGCTCTGCCGCTTCTCCCGCTTCGGGCGTTCAACTGCGGGGGAGGGCGCCTTGTCCTCCGAGCCCCGCAACGCTTTCCCGCATTCGGGGCAGAACTTATCCGTGGGGGAGAGCGCCGCACCGCAATGGGGGCAGGCTTCGAGCGGCGCGGGTGTGCCGCATTCGGGGCAGAACTTGCCTTCAAATTCTTTCCCGCAAGTTTCGCACTTGTGCATATGTTCCTCCTAAAAATAATAGAGTATAGTTTCATTATATAGACAAAAACTGTCTATGTCAATCAATTCAGACAACTTTCGTCTAAAATTTTAATATGAAACTGATGTTTTCGGAGCGGTTGAAGGATTTGAGGACGGAGCGCGGGCTCAACCAGAGCGCGCTCGCCGAGGCGTTGGGGACGACGCAGCGCAAGGTCTCCTATTGGGAGACGGGGCAAGTGGAGCCCGATCTCGCCGCGCTTTGGAAGATCGCGGAGTACTTCGGCGTCTCGGCGGATTTTCTCCTCGGGCTCAAAGATTTTTAGGCGGTGAAAAAATTCGCCGTCTTTTCCGCGCGGCGCGCCGCGAAAACTTGACATTCTTCCGCAAACAAACTAAAATAAGAAAAAAACGAAGGTGTTTGTATGGCATACAGAACGCACAACTGCGGCGAGCTCCGCGCGAGCGACGTCGGCAAAAAGGTCAAGCTCGCGGGCTGGCTGGATTCCAAGCGCGACAAGGGCGGCTTGCTCTTCGCGGTGCTCCGCGATTTCTACGGCGTAACGCAGGTGGTCTGCGCGGAGGAGCCCATGCTCTCCGCATTCCGCGACATTCCCACGGAGTCCACCGTCTCCGTCGAGGGGACGGTCGCGCTCCGCTCCGCGCCCAACGAAAAAATTCCCACGGGGCTCGTGGAGATCTTGCCCGAGAAGGTGGAAGTCTTGGGCAGGCGGACGGTGAACGCGCTTCCCTTTGAAGTTTCCCGTTCCACCGAGGCGGGGGAGGACGCGCGCCTCAAATACCGCTTCCTCGATCTGCGCAACGCCGCCGTGCGCGACAAGATCGTGCTCCGCTCGCAGATCGTCGCAGATCTCCGCAAGCTCATGACGGAGCAGGGCTTCCTCGAAATCTCCACGCCCATTTTAACGAGCTCGTCCCCCGAGGGCGCGCGGGACTACATCGTCCCCAGCCGCCTGTATCCCGGGCAGTTCTATGCGCTTCCGCAGGCGCCCCAGCAGTACAAACAGCTTCTCATGTGCTCGGGCTTCGATAAATATTTCCAGATCGCGCCGTGCTTCCGCGACGAGGACGCCCGCGCGGACCGTTCCCCGGGCGAATTTTACCAGCTCGATATCGAGATGGCGTTCGCGACGCAGGAGGACGTGTTCGCCGTGCTCGAAAAGATCTTGCCGCCCGTCTTTGCGAAGTACAGCGGCTGGGAGGCGGACAAGCCTCCGTTTGCGCGCATTCCCTATCTCCAAGCGCTCGAAACGTACGGCACGGACAAGCCAGACCTGCGCAACCCGCTCGTTCTCGCGGACGTAACGGAGCTCTGCGCGAACTGCGGGTTCGACGCCCTCATGTCGAAGCGCGTCAAGGCGATCGCCGTTGCGGGCGTGAACGTGCCGCGGAAGTGGATCGATAAGACGGCGGAGGAATTTTCCGTAAAGACCGAGGGCGGCAAGCTGTTCTGGTTCAAGCTGGATGAAAACGGCGCGCCCGCGGGCGGCATCGCGAAGTTCGTCGCGGAAAACGTCGCCGCGTGGAAGGAAAAACTCGGCGTCGGGCGGGACGCGTTCGTCGCCCTCGTCGCGGAGGACAAATTGCAGGACGTGCAGAAGCGCGCGGGGATCTTGCGCACGATGCTCGGCAGGGGGCTCGACCTTTGCGAGAAGGGCGTCTACCGCTTCTGTTGGATCGTCGATTTTCCCATGTACGAGATCGGGGAGGAGAGCGGCAAGCTCGAATTTTGCCACAACCCGTTCTCCATGCCGCAGGGCGGGTTGGAAGCGCTCCAAACGCAGGACCCCTTGGAGATCCTCGCCTACCAGTACGACATCGTCTGCAACGGCGTGGAGCTCTCCTCGGGCGCGGTAAGAAACCACGACCCCGCCATCATGCTCAAAGCGTTCTCCCTCGTGGGGCTGGGCGAAGAGGAAGTGCGGGCGAAGTTCCCCGCGCTCTATCATGCGTTCGAGCACGGCGCGCCGCCGCACGCGGGCGTCGCGCCCGGGGTGGACAGAATGGTGATGCTCATCGCGGACACCACGAACATCCGCGAAGTCATCGCCTTCCCGATGAACGCCAAGGCGCGCGATCTCCTCATGAACGCGCCCTCGCCCGTGGAGCAAAAGCAGCTCGACGAGGCGAATATCGCGATACGGACAAAAAAGTGAGCGCATTTTTGCCAAATCCCGCCGAGCTTTCGGCGGGATTTTTTCATTTCGGCTCTTGACAAATATGGGGGTCTATGGTGTATAATTGCGGTAATAAGGGGGAAAACGGCAATGAAACGTATCTTTTGTTTGCTCTCGGCGGGCGTGTTCGGCGCGACGGCGCTCCTTGCGGCGGCGTGCGCATCGGAGGAGACTCCGTTAAAACCGGACGAAGAGACGCCCGCATTTGCGGACGCGGATGTTACCATCTCCGTCGGCGGCGCGGAGACGGGCGCGGACGGCGCCATTTCGGACGAGCTGTTCGGCGTCTTTTTGGAGGACATCAACTACGCCTCGCAGGCGCTCGACGACAACATGGTCGAAAACGGCTCGTTCGAGCAGGATAAGGGAACGGCGTTCTCGGGCGCGACTTTTTCGGAGACATACGGCTGGACGGCGAGCGGCGCGGCGATCACCGTTTTGAAGGACGCAAACGGCGTCATGGGCGAGAGCTATAAGGACTATCAAAACCGCTACAATCTCTCCTATGCCTCCGTCGCGGCGACCGCGGGCGGCACGCTCACGAACGAGGGCTATGTGCCCGTGCCCATTGCGGTGGAGGAGGGGACGGACTATGTATTTTCCGCCTTCATGAAGTCCTCGGCGGAGACGACGGTCACCGTTTCCGTAACGGACGGGACGACGGTCTTTGCGACGGTCGCCATCCCCGTCTCGGGCGGGTGGAAAAAGTATGAGCGCACCGTAACGGCGACGGGGACCAAGGCGGAAGGGCTCAAACTGGAACTCAAATTCTCCGCCGCCGCCACCGTCTGCCTCGACGCCGTCTCTTTCGAGACGACGGATTCCACGGTCGGCATCAAAAACTATCTCTACAACGCCGTCAAGGAGCTCGAACCCAAGTTTGTGCGCTTCCCGGGCGGGTGCATCACCGAGGGCGAGAACTACGACCAGACGTACGATTGGAAGAACAGCATCGGCGCGGTCGCAAGCGCCGCGAACGCGGGGGACGACACGGTGCCCGCTCTTACCTACACGCTCAACACCGAGAGCGGCGAGCGGGAAGAGACGACTTACGGCGAGTTCGTAACGCGCAAGGCAAACGTCAACCTCTGGCAGAACAACGGCAACGAGTACTATCCCATGGATTACGGCATCGGGTTCTACGAGTACTTCCTTCTCTGCGAGAGCCTGCACGCCTCCGCGCTCCCCGTCGTCAGCTGCGGCAAGAACTGTCAGGGACAGTCCGACGGCGCGTCGCTGCAAGGCAGACACGGGAAATACGTCGCCGACTACATCCGCGACGCCGCCGACCTCATCGAGTTCGCCAAGGGCGATACCTCCACCAAATGGGGCAAGATCCGCGCCGACATGGGGCATGAAGCGCCCTTCGAGATGAACTATCTCGGCATCGGCAACGAGCAGTGGGACGACTATTTCACGGCGTATTACGAGAAGTTCCTCGAAGACGATTACTTCATGGGAAAATGCGAGCAGTACGGCGTACAGCTCATCGTGGGCAACCACCAGGAGCTCGTTCACTGCGAGGGCTCCCTCGACTTTTCGACGGATACGCCCACGCCCCGCACTTCGGGCATCGCGAAGGACGCCGCGCTCGCCTACATGGGCGAAGGCAAGATAACTTCCCTCGGCGAATACGGCGTGCAGGATCACCACTACTACAACAGCCCCGTGGATTTCTTCCTCCACGCGCACATGTACGATAACTACACCCGCACGGGCGCGAACCGCTATGAGGTGTTCGTCGGCGAGTACTCCGCCAACAATACGCACATGGTGACGGGGAACTTCTCCAACCTTTACGCGGTCAACAACTGGTTCTCCGCGCTCTCCGAGGCGGCGATGATGACGGGTTTCGAGCGCAACGGCGACATCGTGAAGCTCGCCGCCTACGCGCCCATGTTCGCGCCCGTCGATGCGGGGTTGCGCCACTGGCAGGTGGATATGATGCTCTTCACGAACACCGAGCTCGTCCGCACGGCGAACTATTACGTGCAACAGCTGTTCATGCAGGACGCGGGCACGCGCAAACTGCAATCTACCGTCTCGTGGAAGGAAGGCTTGAAGAACGAAATGAAACTCCGCGACATTACCGATCGCGCCGTTACGGCGGAGAGCCTCTACTACGTCGCGAGTTTGGACGAGGCGACGGGCGACTACATCGTGAAGATCGTCAATGCGGGGACGGAGGATCTCCGCGTGAACGTCTCCCTCGGGAGCGCGGCGCTCACGGGAATTGCGGACGTCAACGAACTGCTCGCCCCCCGCGACGCGGTGAACACGCTCGAAAAGGAATCGCTCTATTCCTACCGCAAGACGATCGGCGCGTTTACGGACGGCACGGCGGGCTACGAATTGCTCGGCGGCAGTGTCGTCTCGCTCCGCTTCCATACCAAATAATTTCCGCGCATTGCCGCCCGTCCAAACGATTTCGGACGGGCGGCTCTGTCATAGCTTTCCCCGCGCGCCTCATACAATAGAGGGAGGTGTCGCATGCTGGAACTTTTTTACGCCGTCCTCGGACGGCTTTTCTTTTTTACGGGCGCGTTTTCGGAGGGCAATTCCTATCCCAAGCCTCTCTCCCGCGAGGAGGAGGAAAAGTATCTCCGCCTCGCCAAGGCGGGGGATAAGGCGGCGAAGGAAACGCTCATCCGCCACAATATGCGCCTCGTCGCGCACATCGTAAAAAAATACAACGGGGCGGCGGAGACGGACGACATGCTCTCCGTCGGCTCCATCGGGCTCATCAAGGCGATCAATACCTTCGAGGAGGGGCACGGGACGCGCCTCGCCACGTACACGGCGCGGTGCATCGAGAACGAAATTCTCATGCTCATCCGCGCGGGAAAAAAGCACAAGGGCAACGTCTCGCTCTCCGACCCCGTCGGGACGGATAAGGACGGCAACGAACTCACGCTCATGGACCTCTTGTTCGAGAAGGAGGACAAAGTGTTCGGCAGCGTGGAGCAGTCGCTCATGCAGGAAAAATTTTTAGAAGCCGTGCGGCGGCTCCTCACCGAGCGGGAGACGACCATCGTCTGCATGCGGTACGCCCTGACGGGCGGCGTCCCGCTCGCGCAGAGGGAAGTTGCGCAGAAGCTCAAAATTTCCCGCTCCTATGTCAGCCGCATCGAAAAACGCGCCGTCGAAAAATTGCGGGCGGGGCTTCGCTGCGAAGATTTCTTTTCGGAATAGCCCCCGTCCCTTCCGTGCAAAAAGCCCGCCGCCGAACTCCTGTTCGGCGGCGGGCGCATAAAAGAGACGTTTAATATCTTACGCCTTCCTCGTAATAGGCGAGCCGTTTACGGTAAATTTTGCGTTCCGAAAGGTATGCGCGGTACGCCGCTTCTCCGGGATACACCGACATGCGCAGTTCGCGTCCCCGTTTGAGGATACGGAAGAAAAAGGGCAGTTCCCCGATGAGAAAGAGGGCGGTGATGATCGCGTCCAAAAGGGTCGCGCCGTTCAGGTACGATCCGAGGATCTCATCATCGCGTGGAGCAAGCGGATATATCCAAGGGACGAGATTGCCGTCGCATTTATAATACAGGAACCCGGCGAGGATGAGGTTGAACGCAAACAGGACGATCGGCAAAACGATGCCCGCGACAATGAGCTGTTTGTCGTTTAAGATCCGCTCGGGCTTTTGCTTGGGACCGGACTTGTTTTTCTTGTAGTATGCCGCCCCGATGCTGCCGCCCAAGATGAAGTAGAGCCCGACGGCGATCGGCCATGCACAGATCATGGCGATACCCATATTAGACTCTTTCAACTCCGCAAGCGCGTATCCCAAAATCGAATGTTCACGGCTGTCCATATAGGGAATGACCGCGGCGAACAGCCATGTGAGGACGGCGACGATCATGCCGAGGCTTGCGAGGACCAAAAACAACTGCTTCGCCTTTTCGTATTTACGGACGGGCGCGAGCAGTTTTTCCCCGCACACGATCGGCTGTTTGTAGTTCGGCTTTTCCGCCGTTTGGGGCGGAACGGGCTTTTCGAGCGACGCGCGCCGCATTGCATTCTGCTGTTCCAACGCCGCCGCGGAGACGGGGCAAATTCCTTTTCGGCGGCTCCACACGATCATCGCGCCCGCGGAACACAGCCCGAAGAGGAGGGCGAACACCAAGATGCAGACGGGCGCCGCGCCGGGGGAGGTGATCGGGTCGCTCACGGCGGCGCAGAGCGCGCACGCGACGATAAAGTCGGCGAGGTAAATGCACAGGACGCCGCATTCCAAGAGCGTGCAAACGGTTATCCTTTTGAGCCGCATGTGCCGCAGGGGAATGGACATGCGGAAGATGAGAACGCACACCGCGAGCGCCGCGCCGAGCGCGCCGAGCGCAACGAGCGCTTTGCAGGAATCCACGATCGTCCCGATGTTCGAGATCTCGGACATGCTCCCGCCGAAGAGATCGGAAAGTCCGCCGTCGGAGCTTTCGCCGAGCGCGGAGAGATAGTCGTAGACGTTGCCCGTTCCCATGCCCATCGCGGTGGAGACGGAGCCAAGGCATATCAAAAAGAACAGTGTGGAGAACAGAGCGAAGAGCAACGCCGTCGCATAGGGCAGGAAGGAGAGAAACTTCATGAGCGCGGGCGAAGCCTGCTTTGTCGCGGTCGGCGCGGACACGTATTGTACCTGTTGCGCGGGCACATATTGCACCTGCGGCGCGGCGCCCGCCTGCGCGGCGCCCAACGCCCTGCCGCAATCGGGGCAGAATTTGTTCTCGGGCGAAACGGTCGCGCCGCAGTACGGACATACTTCCGCGGGCGCGGGCGTTCCGCAGTTGGGACAGAACTTCGTATCGAATTCCGTCCCGCAGTTTTTGCATTGATACATGCTGATGCCTCCGTAAGTTTTGTTGAATAAATTATATAACATTTGTGAACTATTTGTCAATACATTTGGCGAATAATTATTCCACATTTGTATAGTATGCTTGAAGTGAGGAGCAAAAATGGAAGCATACGAAATCATCGGAAAGATCGAATCATTGCGCAAAGAGCGGGGCTGGACGTACTACCGTCTCGCGGAGGAGGCGTGCCTGTCGCAGACGACCCTTCTCAACATGCGCGCGCGGGGGACGCTGCCCTCCGTTACGACGCTTGCGGGCATCTGTTCGGCGTTCGGCATCACGCTCGCCGACTTTTTCTCCGAGGACGGGGGCGAGCGGCTCTCCTCGGACGAACGCGCGCTGGTCTTATCATACCGCAAACTCAATTACGCCAACAAGAGGGCGGTCAAAAATCTCATCGACAATTTGCAGGGATAGCGCTTTTCTCTCCGCGCTTTCGCGCTGAAAAAATTTTCAAAAACCCGTTGCATTTACTTGACAGCGGGGGGGGGTCGTTGTATACTTGTTTCACCTCGGAAAACTTTGGGCGGTTTGCCGAAGTTTTCCCCGCAAAAAACAAAAAAATGAGGTGAAACAGGATGAAAAAGTATTTGGTGCGCATCATTTCCGCGCTGCTTGCCGTGTGTTTCGGCGTCTGCGTGTTCGCCGCGTGCGACGAGGATGAGACGCCCCCGATCGTCCCGGGGACTACGGGCACGGGCGACGGCGCGGGCGATTCCGTTGCGACCGATCCCATCGAGGGCGTCTGGTCGGGCGCGTCGCTCGAAGACGGGTTCTTCTGGCTGGACGGGAGCGATACTTTCACCGCCACCGTCGATCTCTTCGACAACGCCCTCCACGACGGCTATATCGTCGTCGTGGCGACGGAGACGAATGAGAACGTATCCGCGGATATCTACATCACGATGGGCGTGGATAAGGAGGGCGATACCTACACGGGGACGTTCATCGTCGACGATCCCGATACGCCTTACAGCTTCTCTGCGAAGCTCGACGGGGAAAATCTGACGGCAACGGTAACCTCGTCCACGATCGAGCCCACCACGCTCACGTTCACGGAGAAGACGGAGTTCCCCGCGGCGATCGCGCCCGCGGGCGTCATGTATCCCTCCACGGGACTGCTGCCGTATGAGATGGACTTCACCAACAAGGCGTTGAAGGCGAACGACGTTACGATCGGGGCGCGCTTCTACAATATCGGCGAGTACGTCGCCGTTGTCGGGCTCGTGAACAATACGGAAGTCGCCGATATCGGCTTCACCGTGTTTGAAAAGGGCGGCAAGTATTACGCCTTCTCCGTCATCTATGCGCTGGATTATTCGGAATATTTCGACGAAACGACGGGCGGAATGGCGCTCGTCGCCGAAAAGCCCTCGCTCTCCGTAACCGTGTCGTTCGAGACCACAGGACTCTTCGCCGGAGTGATCTCCACCGTTACGCTGACCTCGATGAACGAGCAGTTCACCCTGCCCGATGCGCCCACAATGCCCGAAGGGTATGTGTTCAAGGGCTGGTATCAATCCCATTGGTTCCACGACTACTTCGTGGGCAACGCCGGCGATACCGTAACGCTCTACGAGGACATTCCCAATCCCCAAGCGCGCATCAGACTGTACGCAAGATTTGAATCCCCGAGCGAAAGAGTGTAACGCTTTTTCCCGCTCATTGTTTTTCGCCGTCCCCCTCGCCCAGCGAGGGGGACTTTTATCTTATCTTCCTCGCCGTCTTTTTGCCTCTCCCTCGCGCTATCCTTTATTTACCCTCCCCCTCGCCTTGCGAGGGGGGAGTGGCGCGTCCTGCTCAACAGTCCGGTGGACTGTGCCCCGCGCGCACTATTGTCTACTAAGCGCGGCACGAAGTAGCGCGCCACGACGGGAGCGCAGGCAAGCGCGACGGGGGTACGGCGGTTCCTGCCGCCGTACCAGGGGCAGGGGAGGGGGAGTGGCTTCTTCTCCCCGCTCTGCGCATTTCCCGTCAACCCCCACCCAACCCTCCCCCTTTCAAGGGGGAGGTAGTTTGGTTATCGCACTCCCCTTTCCAAGGGGGAGGTAAGTTGGTACCCCCGCGTTTTTCCTTCTTCACCCTCCCCCTCGCGTTGTCTTTTTTACCTCCTCCCTCACGATGTGAGGGGGGAGGGTAGGGTGGGGGGGGGTACTTCGTCGCTTCGCTCCTCGTGTCGCCCTTCGGCGGCACATACGTGCGGGCGATAGGGTAGGGGGAGCGGCTTCTTTTCCCCGCTCTGCGCATTCTCCGTCAACCCCCACCCAACCCTCCCCCTTTCAAGGGGGAGGTAAGTTCGTACCCCCCCATTTTCCTTCTTCACCCTCCCCCTCGCGTTGTCTTTTTCACCTCCCCCCTCACGATGTGAGGGGGGAGGGTAGGGTGGGGGGGGAGGGTACCTCGTCGCTTCGCTCCTCGTGTCGCCCTTCGGCGGCACAATACGTGCGGGCGATAGGGTAGGGAAGCGGCTTCTTCGCGGGATCCGTTCTATAATCTGCGCTTATACGTTTCGTCAAAAGACGGAAAGGGAAAAGGGGGCGAAACGTTTGACTTCGCGCCGCAAAAATCATATAATATTGCGTGAAAAGAAGTACGACGGAAAAAAGGAGAGCTTTATGGACGTAACCGAGCTGTTCGGAAGTAACGTATTCGGCGACGAAGTGATGAAAAATTCTCTTCCCAAGGAGGTGTACAAGTCGCTCCGCAAGACCATCGATGAGGGTGAGCCGCTCGACAGCTCCATCGCGAGCGCGGTCGCGAACGCGATGAAGGATTGGGCGGTGAAGAAGGGGGCGACCCATTACACGCACTGGTTCCAGCCCCTCACCAACCTCACGGCGGAGAAGCACGACAGTTTCATCGAGCCCTCGGGCGACAAAGTCATCATGCAGCTCACGGGGAAGAGCCTCATCGTCGGCGAGCCGGACGCCTCGTCCTTCCCCTCGGGCGGCACGCGTGCGACGGCGGCTGCCCGCGGCTACACGGCGTGGGATCCCACTTCCCCCGCCTTCGTAAAGGAAGGGACCCTCTACATTCCCACGGTGTTCGTCTCGTACACGGGGGAGACGCTCGATAAAAAGGCGCCCCTCTTGAAGTCGATGACCGCGCTCGATACGCAGTCCAAGCGGCTCTTGAAGCTGTTCGGCATCGAGTGCCGCAAGGTCTCCACCACGGTGGGACCCGAACAGGAATACTTCCTCATCGACGAGGACGTCTATCTGCAACGCAAGGACCTCATCCTCACGGGCAGAACGCTGTTCGGCGCGCCGCCGTCGAGAGGGCAGGAGCTCGAAGACCACTATTTCGGTTCGCTGAAAACGCGCATCTCGGAGTACATGCGCGACCTCGACGAAACGCTGTGGAGCTACGGCATCTTCGCCAAGACAAAGCACAACGAAGTCGCGCCCGCCCAGCACGAGCTCGCGCCCGTCTTTACGACGACGAACGTCGCCGTGGACGACAACCAGCTCACGATGGAACTGATGAAGAAGATCGCGCAGAAGCACCATCTCGTCTGCCTTCTCCACGAGAAGCCCTTCGAGGGGGTGAACGGCTCGGGCAAGCACAACAACTGGTCCCTCTCCACGGACGGCGGGCTCAACCTGCTCGATCCCGGGGAAAATCCCGAAAACAACCCGCGCTTCATGCTCATTCTCGCCTGCGTCATCGCGGCGGTGGATAAATATCAGGGAGTTTTGCGCGCCTCCGTCGCCTCGGCGGGCAACGATCACCGTCTCGGCGCGAACGAAGCCCCGCCCGCCATCATCTCGGTGTACCTCGGCGACCAGCTCGGCGCGCTTGTGGACAGCATCGTGCTCGGCAGGGCGTATGTGCCCAAGAAGGCGGTCCCGGGCTCCATCGGCGTCCCCGAGAGCCCCATCTTCCCCATCGATACGACGGATCGGAACCGCACGTCGCCGTTTGCCTTCACGGGCAACAAGTTCGAGTTCCGCATGCTCGGCTCGCAGGCTTCCGTCGCCGACCCCAACATCGTGCTCAACACCATCGCGGCGGAGATGTTCTCGGAGGCGGTGGATGCGCTCGAAGGGGCGAAAGATTTTGAAAAGGCGTGCAAGGAATACACGGAAAAGCTCCTCAAAGAGCATCACCGCATCATCTTCAACTATAACGGCTACGGTCCCGAGTGGGAGCCCGAGGCGGAGCGGAGGGGACTTCTCAACAACAAGACGACGGCGGACGCCGTTCCCGAATTTTTCAAGCGCGAGAACATCGACGTGTTCGTGAAGCAGGGCGTGTACACCGAAAAAGAGGTCGTCGCCCGCGCCAACATCGCGCTCGAAAACTACATTAAGACCATCAACATCGAGGCGCTCACGATGGCGGAGATGGCGAAACAGGACATCTGGCCCGCCGTCAACCGCTATATCGCGGAAATCTGCTCGGTCGTCGCCGCGAAGCGCGCCGTGAACGATTCGTTCGCCTGCAAGGCGGACGTCGCGATCGCGGAACAGCTCTCCGCGATGAACGACGCCCTCGCCGACGCCGTGAAGAAGCTGGAAAAGGACCTCTTCGAGATGCCGCAGGGGGAGGGACCCGCCTCCGAGAAGATGGCGCACGTCGTCGTGCCGGACATGGAGGAGGTGCGCCGCCTTGCGGACGGCATGGAGAAACTCACCGCGTCCGACTATTGGCCTTTCCCCACCTATACCGACCTCTTGTACAGCGTAAAATAAATTCAGATGCAGAGCCCGAGAGCGGGGAGGCGGCAAGCGCGCCGTCTCCCCGCTCTTATCATACGCGCCCTTTCGCGCGGGAGAGAAGGATGATTTTCGGGAAGAGATGCGGAAAAACTTACGGACAAGGCAATTTGCATGCGCCGCGCGGAGGCGTATTCGGCGCGGTGAGCGCCAGGAGCCCAAGCCCGCGGGGAGAGAAGGATGACTTTCGGGAAGAGACACGGAAAAACTTACGGAGAGGGGAATTTGCATGCGCCGCGCAAAGGAATATTCGGCGCGATGAGCGCCAAGGAGCCCAAGCCCGCGCGGGGTCCGTCCCCGCTTTCAGAGGCGCAGATAGAGAGCCCCGCCCTTGCGGCGGGGCTCTCTTCATCTTTTATACCGTTTGGTCTCGGAGCCGCTTTGCCGCGCCCGTCCGTTCAGGAGGCGGGCGTTTTTTCGTTTCTGCGGAGCCCGCGCCCCGCCCCGCGCCGCTTATTTTTTCACCCCGCATTGCAACTTTTCCCTCCCCGCGCGAGGGGGGAGAGTGGAAAGCCCGAGAGAAGAATTGCCGCGCATGCGGTCCGTTCTACGAAAAACAAAGGAAAAGGAGTTGTCCATGTTGTACAAAGAATGGCTGAACGAGTGGTTGGAGCTTTCGGTAAAGGTCTCCGTCAAGGAGCGCACCTACCGCAAATATCGGTCCGCGGCGGAGAGATATCTCTCTCCCGCGCTGGGGGAGTGCGAAACGGGCGAGATCCCCGCCGTTGCCCTGCAACGGTTTTCGGCTTCGCTCACGGCGCGGGGGCTGGCGGCGAACACGGTGAACGGCATTCTCTCCGTGCTGAAAACATCGCTCAAACGCGCGGTCGCGCTCGGGGTCGCGGAAAAACAGTTCACGGACTGCATCGTCCGCCCCAAACCGCGGGAGAAAAGGGTCGTCTGTTTCGACAAGGAGGAGCAGAGGAAGATCGAGCGGTATATTTCGGAGAGGAAGAGACCGTGCCTGTTCGGCGTGCTTATCTGCCTGTATACGGGGCTCCGCATCGGGGAGCTCCTTGCGCTCACGTGGGAGGATATCGACTTTCGGCGGGGACTCTTGTCCGTTTCAAAGACCTGCCGAGACAGTTGGGAGGGCGGTCGCTACCGAAAGAGGCTGGATACGCCCAAAACGAGGAGCTCGGAGCGGACGATCCCCGTTCCGCGGCAGCTTCTCGCGCGCTTGCGGGAGCTCAAAAGACGGACGAACTGTCCCTATGTCGTCGCGGGAAAGACGGAGCAGGGCGCGCAGGTGCGCTCCTATCAGAGGACGTTCGAGAACATGCTCAAAAAGATCGGCGTCGCGCACAAGGGGTTTCACGCCCTGCGGCACACGTTCGCGACGCGCGCGCTCGAAGTGGGCATGGACGTAAAGACGCTCTCCGAACTTTTGGGGCACAGGGATCCCGCCGTCACTTTGCGGCGATATGCGCATTCGCTCTTCGAGCACAAAAGGGAGATGATGAACAAGCTCGGGCGGCTGCTCGGCGAATAAGAGGGGCGGCGCTTTTGCACCGCCCTGTACATCGATCTGTCTAATCTATGTAGCGATCGGCGGAAAATTTCGCCGAAAAAAAGCGGTCGCCCGAATAAATTTTTCCGCCGCGCCGCGCTATGCGTTTGACAAAAGACCCTTCGCGTAATATAATAGGACACGAAAGCACATAGATTAGACAGATCGGCGTGTTTTTCACAGCGAGGACAATATGAACAATCTTTGCGCAATAGTGCGTAAAACGGTGCAATATAGGCACAAAATCGATTAGATGGGTGTGAAAAACAGGCAAAATGAGACGTTAACGTAAAATAGTTGCAATTTTCGGGAAATTATATATAATGTAAAGTGTGTTATCAGGCACAAAATCTGCACGAGGATCCGCGCGGCGCGCGGGAACGGGACGGAAGGAAAACAATGTTAGAAGTCATCGATCTTTCAAAGAAGTACAAGAATAACGAAAAGTATTCCGCGCGGCACATCAACATCAAAGTCAACGACGGAGAAGTCGTCGGCTTGGTAGGGAGCAACGGCGCGGGAAAATCCACCATCATCAAGAGCATCATCGGCGTATTGCCGTATGAAGAGGGCGTCGTCAAGGTCGGCGGATACGACCTCATGAAGGAGCCGGAGAAGGCGAAACGGCAAATCGGGTACGTTCCCGACGATCACAGCGTATACGAGAAATTGACGGGCAGAGAATACGTCAATTACATGGGGAGCCTGTGGGGCGCGTCGAAGGAGAGGAAGAAGTTCATCACCGACGAGCTTGCGGAGCGGTTCGATATCAAGTACGCGCTGGATATCCAGATCGCGGGGTATTCGCACGGAATGCGGCAGAAAATTTGTATTTTGGGCGCGCTCGTGCACGAGCCGAAGCTGTGGATCTTGGACGAGCCGATGGTCGGGCTCGATCATCAGACGATGAAAATGCTGTGCGAGTACATCAGGGGATATGCGGTCGGCGATCGGTCCGTGCTGTTTTCGACGCACAATCTGGAAGTCGTGGGCAAGACGTGCGACAGGGTGATCTTCATCCGGAAAGGGGAAGTGGCGAACGAAGTCGATTTGAGGGAGGAAAAAGCATTCGATTTAGACAGATACTATACAGCGTTGAACGAGGAAAAACAGGATGCGTGAATTTATACGGTTGCAACTGAAACTCAAATGGGGCTACAACCGAAACAATAACAAGGCGAGCGCGGCGATGACGGGGCTCGCGGCGCTGTTTGCGGTCGCGGTCGCGCTCGGGCTGGTGTTGGCGTTGACGTATGTTTTGCGCACGAGCCTCCAAACAACGGGGAAGGAACTGGCGCAGCTCTACCTCACGGTGATCATGGCGGGGCTGACGGTCGCGGCGACGGGCATGCAGATGAACAGGCTGTACCGTCCCGCCGATTTGAAGATCTCCGCGCGCTTCCCGCTGAGCCCGTTCAAACTCTTTGTCGGCTATCTCGTCTTGAACTATATCGATCTGTGCATCTATACGGCGATCCTGACGCTCCCCGTGATGGTGGTGTTCGGGATCGCGATGGACTGCTTCACGGGGCTGTATGTATTGGGAATGCTTCTGGGCACGATCCTCATGCCGCTGGTGCCGTTTGCGCTCTCGGTGTTCGCGGCGATCCCGCTCGTGTATGCGGCGGCGCTGTTGGAGAAACACGGCGCGGTTCGGCTCATTCTGTTCGTTGCGATTTTGGCGGGCTGTTTCGTGCTGTACAACAGGATCCTGACGGAGCTGGCGCAATTCTTCATCCGCAGAAATTGGCAGCAGGGGACGCTGGAAATCTGGAAAGGATTGCTGGAAGGGCTGGACGCGTACTATAATCCCGCGTTCTATCTCGGGAACGTGATTTTCTTCGACGGCTGGGCGTTGGGGCTGGGCGTGTTGTTGGGCGGGAGCGCGCTTCTCATCGCCGCGGGAACGGCGTTGGCGCGCGTTGTGTGCGCGGACATCCGCAAGCGGGCGTTGGAGACGGGCTTCGGCAAGAACCGCCGTCGGAGCGAAATGGACGGATACGGAAGCGGGAGAGCGATCCTGCGGTACGGGTTCAAGGAAATTTTGCGGACGAAGACGTACGCGTATTTCTATTTGGGCGTGGCGATCTCCACGCCCGTGATGGTGTTTTTCTGCCACAGGCTGGTAACGCTGGTCGGGGAAGCGCAGGTGGGCGCGGGGATCAATTTCGGCGCATCGATGCTGGTAATGTCCGTATTCATGGCGATGATAAGTTCTTTTTCGGGCACGGTTTTGAGCGTGGAGGGAAAGAATTTTTACATCACGAAACTCATCCCCGTTCCCTATCGGAAGCAACTGCTCATCAAAGGGTCGCTCGCGGTGGGGGTGAGCCTCGCGGCGTTGGCGATCAGCGTCGTCGTGGCGTGCAGTCTCGAATTTTTGAACGCGGGCGAGGCGGCGGCTCTGGTGGCGGCGCAAATTTTGCTTGCGGCGGGGCTGGTGTTCAACGGCATCAATCTGAATTTGGCGAACCCGAGCTTAAAGCCCAAGGCGAACGGGGAAGCGGAGGAGATCAATATCGCCTATATGCTGCTCATCGGGCTGGCGCTCTCGGCGGTGTTGGGCGCGATCGGGATCATCTTCCCGCGGGTGTTCGACGGGGGAAAGTTCTGGGCGTACGGCTATACGATCGGCGCGGCGGCGCTGTATGCGCTGATCAATTTTGCGGTGTATTGGTTTACGGTCGATAAAAAATACGGAAAGATCGAAGGATAAGGCAGGTAAAACCCAATGAAAAAGTTGATGATCTCTACGATAATATTATTGCCGCTCATCGTGCTGGCGATCATGCTTGTAAGCGGGGCGATCATGAGCCTCGTTACCCATATATTCGTCGAGTCGGTGGAGTTCGTCGAAAATTCCGCGCTGGTGCTCGAAATGGACGATGAGACCGCCCCGCCGCAGGAACAACTCCTCGTTACCGTGCTCCCCTTGAAGGCGGAGAACCGCGACCTCGTCTACACGGTGGACGACGAGAACATCGTCTCCGTGGACGGGAACGGGCTCGTGACCGCGAAGGGCTTCGGCGAGACCTATATCACCGTAACGAGCCTCGAAAACAGCGCGGCGACCGCCAAGCGCAAGGTCATCGTTACGGACGACAGCGTGCACAGCGTCGTCCTCGGCGAGCACGCGCGCGACCTCTATCGGGGGGACGATCCCTTCCGCCTTTCCGTCGAAGTGCTCCCCGAAGGGGCGACGGATAAGCGGGTCACGTGGAGTTCTTCCGCGCCCGAGATCCTCTCCGTCACGCAGAGCGGGGAGGTGAAGTGTCTCGGCAAGGGCACGGCGACCGTCACCGTGGCGTCCGTCGAGGATCCCGCCATCGCGGCGACGATGGAATTTACCTGCCACATCCCTCTCCGGAGCATCTCCGCGGAGACGACGCCCGTCGAGACGGCGAAGGAGCGGGCGCAGTTCCCCGCGATCTCTCCCGTCCCCGAGGATGCGACGTACGCCTTGGAATATGCCTCCTCCGATCGGAGCGTCGCCACCGTCGACCAAACGGGCGCGATCGTCTTTCACAGCGCCGGTCCCGTTACGATCACCGCGACGGCGGCGGACGGCAGAGGGAATACCGACAGCGTCTCCGTTCGTTACGTCTGCACGTTCGGCTACTATTTGGGCAGATTGTTCGACAGGACGGAATATACCTTCGATTACGATACGCTTGCGGGCGAAGAACTTTCCGCGCTCGCCTTCCGCAGCGACCTCGACGATTGCTATCAGCGCATCGACAGGGTCGAATTCAGAGGTCCCGACCTCATCGAATACGACGACGCCGCGAAGAAATTCACATTGAAAAACGTGGGCGACGGGACAGAGCTCGGCACGGTGGAGATCACCGTCTACGCGACCAAGTACGACCGCGCGAGCGGCACGGTCAAGGCGTTTTCGGACGACGTCTGCACCGTTACCGTCACGCGGCAGACACGCGCGCTCTCCTTCGTCGCGAACGGCGAAGCGAAATCCGAAGTCTCCATTACCTCGAAGAGCGTGAACCTCTCCGAGCTCTCGGGCGGAAGCGACGAGGTCCTCGGCGTGCGCGCCGAACCCGCAAACCACACCGACGAGCTCACCTACGCGCTCAAAGAGGAATGCGCGTGCGCGCATCTCGACGGAACGATGCTTCAATTCGAGCAGGCGGGCACGGCGGTCGTCTCCGTTTCGGCGGGCACGGCGTACGCGGAACTCACCGTCGTCTACACCCAGCCCAAGCAGTCGGATAAAGTCGTAACGTTGCAGGAGGGGAGCGAGGAACAGAGCATCTCCCTCTCCTATACGGGCGCGGACACGAGCAACGAGGGCGTGTTGCAGTTCGGCGCGTTCGCGGGGCTCAAAGCGAACATCGTGTCCGATGCGCCCGCAGTCGTGCGCGTGGAGGGCAGCAGGCTCATTCCCCTCCGGGGCGGCTTTGCGAATATCACCGTCTCCTTTGTCCCCGACGTTGCAACGCGCGCCGCAAGATCGGGCGGAACGCCCGACTACACCATCCATGTGTATGTGGACAGAGCCATGGAGGCTTCGGACATCGCCTTCTCCGTCGGGGGAACGGGCATCGGTTCGGGGGCGACGTACACTACGTCCAAGGGGAGCGCGGAACTCACCGTAACGCTCACCGCGCCCGACGGCGCAATGGAGGGCAAGGAGCTCTGGATCGGCGGCAAAAAGGTCCAAACGCAGGACCTCGTCCCTTCGGAGGACGATAAATTCGTGTATACAAAGACGGTGTCCTTCTCGGGCGCCGAGCCCGTTTCCATCGACGCCTCCGTGAAGTTCGGCGAACGGGCGACGCAGTGCGACGGAACAAAGACGGGGACGCAGGCGAAGAACAGCTGCAAGCTCCAATCGACGGACGGCAAAATCACGAGCGGGCTCTCCGTACGCCTCGGCGAGGCGCCGTACGGCGACGGGAACGATACGCTTGCGTTCGGCGATATCGGGCGGACGGTCTCGCTTAAAATCGACGTCTCCGACCCGCAACCCGCCGACTTTGTGCTGCAAGAGAAGGATATCGCCTTCTATGCCAACGATTTCTTCGACGCGGATATCTCGGTCGGGGAGAACGTCGCCACGGTGACGCTCACCTCGAAGAACGGCTCCTACGGCGAAAACGACCGCGCGACGCTCACCGTTGCGGGCAAGACGTTTTCGTTCAAAGTGAAGTCCGAAGTCCTCGCCGATACGCTCAAAGTGGAGTGCGAGAACAAGACGCTCGCGGAGGGCGGCGCATATAAAACGCTCCTTCCTCACCTCGTCTTTACCGTAACGCCCTCGCGCACGGGCAAGGAACTCACCGCCGCGGGCAAGGCGGTAAATTATACCTTCGGGACGGAGGGCGGCGCCGCCGCGGCGGCGGATGTGAACAAAAAGACGTTCACGTTCACCGTCTCTCCCACCGCGGAGGAGACCGAACTTACCATCGAGAGCGGCACGGCGAGAGTTACCCTCCGCCTGCAAAGGAAGGAGCTCTCCGACCTCGCCTTCCAAGTCAAGGTCATCTACACGGACAACGGCGGAGAAGTGCCGCTCGGACCGTACGCCTTGGATGCGGAGCGGATCGAGGCGGTATTCCCCAAGGATATGCACGGTTCGTTTGACATCGAAATTCAAACGACGACCGATTTTACCGACTTCCTCGGCGGGCTGTACGAGGAGACGGCGAAGGAATACTTCGCCTTGGAGGAAAAGGCGGGCTGGAATACCTTCTTCGACGTTACGGAAAGGACCGCAAAGTACACCGTGACCCCGCCCGTCGAGCTCGCCTCGTTCGCGGGCGAGACGCTCACCCTGCACGGCGGCGAAAACACGCTCTTGTTCGCCTTCTCGCGGGTAGATCTGCAAAGCGTGGAATTTGTCGGGTTCGACAGCGGGGACGATTCCAACAAGGGCGACGTGTACAAGGGCTATCAGCAAGTGCGCGTGTTCGCAAAGCACAGCGATTACTCCGCGGACGGCAAGACGACCGTCGATTACTTCCGCATGCCCGTTAAGGCGCTCAGCAACCTCGTCCGCGAGACGCCCGCCGACGTGAACGGCATCGCGTGGACGCTCACCCGCGTCAACGATAAGACGAAACAGACCCAAACGCTCGTTACCCAGATCGGCGCCAAGGTCTCCTACAAGGCGGACGGGAAGAACGTTGAATACACGATCGCCCCCGCCGAGGGAGACGGTCCTTCCACGCTGCAAAAGGAAGGCGCGGTCATCGCGAAGGGCGGACTGTACGAGGCGAGCGTCGCGAAGGAGGACCGCATCCCGTGGATCGACGTGTTCGCCGAGGAGAACTATGCCCACATCTATTTCGGCAACTTCGGCGGGCTCTCCGAGGTGGACGTGCAGAACGATTACTTCGGCAACTTCGGCGAAAAGGCGGACTGGAAACTCGTCGAACAGACGGTTACGGACGCCGCCAAAGAGGGGAGCGGCAGGGATTTCACGCCCTCCGAAAACGCCTATACCTACCTCCGCGTGGCGGCGGGCGACGGCACGGAGAGCGGCAAAGCGAACGCGCACTTCAATTTCAACGTGTTGCAGGACGACGCCCTCGTCAACGTGTTTAACGCGGCGGGGTACTATGCGCATGCCAACATCGTGCTGCATGAAAATCTTTACGGACCCGATGAGGTTCCCGAAGCTCCCGCGGCGCAGGTTTTGAATGGAACGTCCAACCTCAACAAAACCGTCCTTTACGGCAACGGGTATCAGGTCAACATGGAGGCATACAATGCAGTCATCAAAAAGGATGTAGAAGATAACCCGATTCTATCGAGCGGCGATCATAAATACAAGAACGGATACAACGAAAGTACGGGCGTAACGTTTGATCGGGCGTATAACGCTGTTATCAAATGCGCCAATCCCCAAACAGAACTCGACGGGAAAATTCAAACGTTAGTGCTGAAAATGCAATATGCGTATTACTGCGATTTGTCGTACTACTACAAGTTCAACCCGTCGAATAAGAAATTCTACGCGAAGAACACTGTATTTTCCTGTATTCCCAAGGCGGCGGTGCAACTTTATTATGACAACGATGTCTTTTACGCCGAAAACATCGTCATGACGGAATGCGGTACCTCTGTTCAGGCAGATCAGGTATCGCAACAGAATATAAAAATATATTATAAGGGTACGATCGATATCCTCAATTATTACAATCACCCTGCACTCATCAAATTGAATGCAATGGTCGGAGGATGTTTCGATATGGTTGCACCGAAGGTCAAAGACTACTTCGAGTGGCATGGAAAAAATGTTGAGGCAAGAACAAACGGTAGCGGTACCGAAAAAATCTATGTTAACGTATTGGCATTTGCCGCTTCTGATTTAAGTGGAAAGATGTTCGTTTGGAACGGTACTACGTATGATAAAGCGGGAAGTGCAACGTTGGGTAATAATTCCAAGATAGTAAGTAAAGAACTTATAAACCTCGGCGCGAGCTTTGCTTACTATGCCGCAACATATGAAATGCTGGATGCAACAGGCACAAGATTGGATAAGGCAAGCGCAGAGATGAGCGGCGCAAAATTTACAGGTACGGCAAATATGGATAACCTGTTCTCAAACGATCGGTATATTCGCTTGCAGTGCGAATTTAAGGAGCAGGACGTAAAGAACTACCAACATATCCAATGGCACAAGAATACCGTCTACCGCGATCAGTCTATCCTCGGAGAGAGAAAGAGCCACACCGAGGACCTTCGGGACTCCTTGAAAAATACGAGGTGGGCGGACGGCTCTTATGTAGACGCCAACGGCGACCCGCACGACCCGCCCGCCGCCGTGGCGCTCGCCGCGCTCCTCTCCGAGACCGTCGTCCCCGCCAAGCAGACATACTGACCTTCTATCTTAACTCCCGATCCGCCTCCCCCTTCCAAGGGGGAGGCGTTATTTTATCCCTCGCGTTGTCTATGTTACCTCTCCCCGCCCTGTCTATGTTACCTCTCTCGCCTTGTCTATTTTTACTCCCCCCACGCGTTTTCTCTCTTACCTCCCCCCTCACATTGTGAGGGGGGAGTGGCGCATCCTGCTCAACAGTCCGGTGGACTGTGAGCGCGCCACGACGGGAGCGCAGGCAAGCGCGACGGGGGTACGGCGGTTCCTGCCGCCGTACCAGGGGTAGGGTAGGGGGAGATAACTTTATTTTTTCCCTCCCCCTCATTGAGGGGGAGGGGTACTTCGTCGCTCCGCTCCTACTTCGCCCCATGGGCTCGTGCCGCGCTTGGTAGCAAATAGTGCGCGCGGGGCGTGTCGCCCTTCGGCGGCACAATACGTGCGGGCGATAGGGCAGGGAGAGTGGTTTCTTCGCCTCGCCTTTCGTCCTTCCCGTCGACCCCCACCCAACCCTCCCCCTTTCAAGGGGGAGGTAATTTGGTTATGGTTTCCCCATTGTCCAATGGGGGGAGGTTCTTTATCTTACCCTTCTCCTCGTCTTGTCTATGTTACCCTCTCTCGCCTTGTCTATGTTACCCTCCCCCTCGCAACGCGAGGGGGAGGGGTAGGGGAGGGGGGAAGGGTACTTCGTCGCTTTGCTCCTACTTCGCCCCATGGGCTCGTGCCGCGCTTGGTAGCAAATAGTGCGCGCGGGGCGTGTCGCCCTTCGGCGGCATAATACGTGCGGGCGATAGGGGGAGGGGGAGTGGCTCCTTCTCCCCGACCTTCGTCCTTCCCGTCAACCCCCACCCAACCCTCCCCCTTTCAAGGGGGAGGTAAGTTGGTGCCCCCGCGCTTTTCCTTTTTCACTCCCCCCGCGCTCCGCGCGGGGGGAGTCTCTATTTCTCCGCCTTCGTCTTCCTTTTACCCTCCCCCTCGCAACGCGAGGGGGAGGGGTTGGGGAGGGGCAGGGGGCATAAGCGCGGGTTGGAGCTTTTCAAACCGCGCGCACATTTTCGTCGGTCGCGGCATACCATGGAGAGAATTCTCTTTTGGGGGAACAGGCATGCGATCTGCGATGGGTCCTTTGGAAAAAGTCCGCACCGACAGCGCCGCGCTCCGCGTCGTTTCGCCCGCCTATGCGGGGAAGGAAGGGGAACTCACGGCGGCGCTCCAATACGTGTACCAGTCCGTCTTGCTCTCCGCGCGCGGAGAGCTCGCCGCGGCACAGCTCGTCCGCCGTATCGCATCCGAGGAGTTGCGGCACCTTGAAATTTTGGGAACGCTCATCTCCCGCCTCGGCGCGCCGCCCGTGTTCACCGCCTGTCCGCCCTATCCCGTATCCTACTATTCCGCGTCCTGCGTCAACTATGTAAAGGACACGCGCGCGATGCTCGAAGCCGACCTCGAAGGGGAGCGCGCTTCCGTCGCGCGGTACGCGGGCATGCTGGAAACGCTGTCGTCCTCCGCCGTGAAGGAAGTGCTCGGCGGGATCCTCGCCGAGGAGCGCGAACATCTGCGCCTCATCACGGAAGCGTTGCGCAGTCTGTAAAAAAACGAGGGGGAGACGAAAGATCGTCTCCCCCTCGCGTTCTCCGAAAAGAGGGGCGCGGCGCTTCAATACCGCGGAAGATAGCGCTCGAAAATGACCGTATCCGCATTCTTGCGCGCGAGGATCTCCTCTTCCTCGCTGCGCACCGTCCATGCGAGCACGGGACCTTTGAATTTTTCCGTCTTTTTCGTGGGCAGACCGTAGAGATCGTAGCTCACGAAGTCGGGCTTTACCGTGAAGTTGAACGTCATGTTCTTGATGCAGTGCGCTTTCCATTTCCAGAACGCGCCCCCGCCGAAGTCCTCCTTGCGGAAGCGCGCCGCGGAGAGCACGCCGCACGGCACGTCGGGGCGAAGTTTGCGGCAGGCGCGCACATAGAAGGGCTGGAAGCTCTGGATCGCGTACTTCCCCTCATAGCCTTCGAGCGCGTCGAAGAGGGCGGCGGCGATCTTTTTCGGCTTGACGCCGCGCATGTTTTTGATCTCGATGAGAAGGGGGACCTTCCCGCCCACCGTGCGGAGCAGTTCGGAAAAGAGCGGGATCTGTTCGTGCGTGCCGCCGAGGCGGAGCCGTTTGAGCTCGGACGCCGTGCAGTCCGCAACGCTGCGCTCGTCGCCCGTCATGCGGGCGAGATCGTCGTCGTGAAACACGACGAGCCGTCCGTCCGCGGAGAAGCGCACGTCCGTCTCGATCGCGAAGCCGCGTTCGACGGCGGCGCGGAACGCCGCAAGGCTGTTTTCGGGGATCTCTGTATTATGAAGTCCGCGGTGCGCAAACGGCTCGCGGAGAAAATCAAGCTCTTTCATAGCAATATTCTATCAAATTTTTCCGAAGATTGCAATAGCGGTTGCAAAATTTCCGAAAATTTACTATAATATTTTTCAAAGGCAGACGTTATGGCGAAACCCAACCGAAATTTACGAAATTTTTGCATCATCGCGCACATCGACCACGGCAAGAGCACCATTGCAGACCGCATTATGGAGCTCACGGGGCAGGTCGCCCGCCGCGACATGGAGGAACAGCTCCTCGATTCGATGGACATCGAACGCGAGCGCGGCATCACCATCAAGCTCGCGCCCGTGCGCATGTACTATACCGCGCTCGACGGGGAGGAGTACGAGTTCAACCTCATCGACACCCCTGGGCATGTGGACTTCACCTACGAGGTCTCCCGTTCGCTCGCCGCGTGCGAGGGGGCGCTCCTCGTCGTGGACGCGACGCAGGGCGTGGAGGCGCAGACGCTCGCCAACGTCTATCTCGCCCTCGAAAACGATTTGGAGATCGTGCCCGTCATCAACAAGATCGACCTCGCTTCCGCCCGCATCGAGGAGACGAAAGCGGAGATCGAGGACGTCATCGGGCTGGATTGTTCGGAGGCGCCCTGCGTCTCGGCAAAAGAGGGCACGAACGTTCGCGATATTTTGGAGGCGGTCGTCAAGTTCATCCCGCCGCCCGAGGGGGACACCGAGGCGCCCCTCAAAGCGCTCATCTTCGACAGCTATTACGACAACTATAAGGGCGTTATCCTCTTCGTCCGCCTCGTGGACGGGAGCGTGAAGGTGGGGGATAAAATTACTTCCTTCCTCTCCGAGCGCACGTACGACGTTACCGAGGTGGGGGCGTTCGCGCCCATGCTCCGCCCCAAGGAGCTCCTTTCGGCGGGCGAAGTGGGCTATATCGCCGCGTCCATCAAGTCCATCGAGGACATCGCCGTGGGCGACACCGTAACGAGCGCGACCGCGCCCGCGGACAAGCCGCTCCCCGGCTATAAAAAGGTACAGCCCGTCGTGTTCTGCGGCATCTATCCGCTGGACGGGAGCAAGTTCCTCGACCTCAAAGAAGCCATTCTCAAATTGAAGCTCAACGACGCCGCGCTCATCTTCGAGCCGGATAATTCCGTCGCGCTCGGCTTCGGCTTCCGTTGCGGCTTTTTGGGACTTCTGCACATGGAAATCATTCAGGAGCGCATCGAGCGGGAGTTCAATTTAGACATCATCACCACCGCGCCGAGCGTGAGTTACCTCGTCCACAAGACGGACGGGAGCGAGCTGTATGTGGACAACCCTTCCCACCTGCCGCCTCCCTCGGACATCGATTATATGGAGGAGCCTATCGTGAAGGCGGAGATCTATTCCCCGCCCGACTATTTGGGCTCTGTCATGGATCTGTGCCAAGATAAGCGCGGCGTCTTTAAGGACATGACCTACCTCGACGCGCGGAGAGTCAAGCTCGAATACAGGCTTCCGCTCAACGAGATCGTGTACGACTTTTTCGACGAACTGAAATCCCGCACCAAGGGGTACGCGAGCTTCGATTACGAGCTCGCGGGGTACGAGCGGAGCAAGCTCGTCAAGCTCGATATTTTGCTCAACGGCGATCCCTGCGACGCGCTCTCGACCATCGTCCACGAGGAAAGGGCGTACGCGCGCGGAAGGATGCTGTGCGAAAATTTGAAGGACGCCATTCCGCGCCAGCTCTTTGAAATTCCCGTGCAGGCGGCGATCGGCGGGAAGATTATCGCCCGCGAGACGGTGAAGGCGGTAAGAAAGGACGTCCTCGCCAAGTGCTACGGCGGCGACATCACGCGCAAGAAAAAGCTCCTCGAAAAGCAGAAGGAGGGCAAGAAGCGCATGCGCCAGATCGGCACCGTCGAAGTCCCCAGCGAAGTGTTCATGCAAATTCTCAAAACAAATAGGGACAAGTAAAGCGGGGGCTTACGCGGAAAGTTTTTTATCTATTTTCACAGTATCCTCATCAAATATGTAGATTGTTACTCATCGTATGTTGATATTTGAGTAACAATCTTTTATTATAGAAAGGAGGTAAAGTATGATACAGGAAAAAATCGGTAAACGGATTAAAGAGTTAAGAAACAAAATGGGAATCAGCCAAGAAGAACTTGCATTTCGGTCGAGTATTCATAGGACTTATATCGCAAGCGTAGAGGTCGGAAAAAGAAATTTAACGGTTACAGTCTTGGAAAAGATAGTAAATGCTTTGGAAATCTCGTTGAGTGAATTTTTTAAGTTTTAATTACGGAGGAAGAAAATGTATCTTGCAACAGAAGAATTTTATCAGGCAATTTTTCAAGCGGTCAGCGATAAATACGATGATGAACAGCAGAGATTGAGTGAAATCGGATTAATCCATCGTACGGAAGGCACTATACGATATGCAGCGGGAGAGTTGGTAGAAAAAGTTTTGCAATCGGTTTTCGATGCGATGAATAAATTTTTGCCGTTGCCCATCGTTTCAAAGGTCGGCAACACCGATTTTCTCTCTAAAACAATTATGTATAAGGGACAGACCTATACCAACAATCGAATACAAGTAGACCGTCACGTTTGGTATGGGGAAAAGAGAATCGCTTTTATAGAAAACAAAACATACTTGGATTCATGTTACTTTGATAGAGCACTTGCGGATTTCAAGAAAATCGCCCAGGCATTAAAGCAAGAAGGCATTGATCCTCAAAGTTGTGCTTATATCGTTTTTGCGGGGCAAGTCGCAGGAAGAGAAAATACATTTTTGAACTATGAGGCGGAGTTTTGGGCTGAAACTGGAATCGTTCCGCGGCGATATTTCTTTTTGAAAGGGACACGTAATTCAAAGAAACCGTTGTATAAAATAAAGCACGAACTCGATCTTGAAACGATCAAATCACTCGTCGATACGCTTCTGCCCCTTCTTTGAGAAAATGCTTGACTGATTGCAGAATGTATAGTATAATATGAGTAACAATTTGCGTGAGGCAAAAATGTTAAACGATGCTTGCCAATTAAGTATATTCGGTCCGAAACTTTACGAGAGTGGATCGCTTGTGGACGAACCCGATTTCTTTGAATATCGCGGGATTAAATTAGTCCACTGTAATATGTTTTCGTCAAAGGGTTTGGCGAGCATTCCCGAGGGCTCTATTGATGCCATCATAACCGATTTTCCTTATGGAACGTTGAACAAAAGAAATATTTGGGACAAAGTGATTGATTACGCGGAATTTTGGAAAGAAGCAAACCGCGTCAATAAGATTACTGCTCCCACGATTTCCACAGCGCAAATGCCATTCACCGCTTATTTGATCGGTACGAATTATGAGGATTTCAAATACACGATTGTCTGGGAAAAATCAAAAGCGACGGGTTATTTGAATGCAAAAAAACAACCATTAAGAGCGCATGAGGATATTGTTATATTTTATAAAAGACAGTGTACCTACAATCCTCAAATGCGGGAAGGCGAGCCCTACAATAAAGGCTGTGCTGTTCGAGATACGATGGCATATGGGGAACAGAAGAAGGCGGTTTTAGTAAAAAACGATACGGGACTTCGTTATCCGCGTTCGGTACAGTATTTTGTTACAGCCGAGAGCGAAGGTAAACTTCACCCCACACAAAAACCAGTCGCCCTTTTGGAGTGGCTCATAAAAACATACACCAATAAAAGCGATGTTGTCTTGGATCCGTGCATGGGTTCTGCAACAACCGCAATAGCTTGCATTAAAACAGGGCGTAAATTCATAGGCTTTGAACTTGACGGCGAGTATTTTCAAACCGCCAAAGAAAGAGTAAAATCTTTTTTGTTTTCAAACGGAATTATTGAAAATTGATTCCTAATATATAAGGGTTTGTTAGAATGACCTTTTGCCAATCCGTCTACGAATATCTCAAAACCGTGCCGCGGGGGTGAAGTCACACTTTGGGATAATTTCGCGCGGAAGGATGCTGTGCGAAAATTTGAAGGACGCCATTCCGCGCCAGCTCTTTGAAATTCCCGTGCAGGCGGCGATCGGCGGGAAGATTATCGCCCGCGAGACGGTGAAGGCGGTAAGAAAGGACGTCCTCGCCAAGTGCTACGGCGGCGACATCACGCGCAAGAAAAAGCTCCTCGAAAAGCAGAAGGAGGGCAAGAAGCGCATGCGCCAGATCGGCACGGTCAAAGTCCCCAGCGAAGTGTTCATGCAAATTCTCAAAACAAATAAGGATTGAGGGTTTCAAACGATTCTTTGCTTGCCCGCTTCGGCTTTGCCTCGCTTGCCGCGTAAAATCGTTCGAGGAAAAGCGCTCGCGTCTTGACGAACTTGTCCTCTTGTTCGTTTCAACGGACAAGAAGGCAAAAAGGTTTGCCGAGTGGGACCGCGCATAGCGGAAGTAAATTCCGCCCGACGCAAGCGATTTACGCAAGATCTTTTTCCGTGAGAGGTAAGAATGGACCATGAGAGAACAGAGTAAGTTTTTGGGATGTATCGTGGGCGGCGCGGTCGGCGACGCGCTCGGGTATCCCATCGAATTTAAGTCGGACGCCGAGATCGAGGCGCGATTCGGAAGCGCGGGCGTTACCCGCTATATCTTGAAGGACGGCGTCGCGGAGATCTCCGACGACACGCAGATGACGCTCTTCACCGCGGCGGGGCTGCTCCTCGGCTTGACGCGGGGCATGCTTCGCGGGTTTTCGGCAGCGCCGCATGAATATATTCCCTATTGCTATGAGGATTGGTACCGCACGCAGACGGGACCCTACCCCATGTACGAAAACGAGCGGCATTCCTGGCTCGCGAACGTCGAAAAGCTGTACCGCTGCCGCGCCCCGGGCGTAACCTGTCTCACCGCCCTGCAAGGGGGTGCCGCGGGGGCGGGGACGATCGAACAGCCCATCAACGGCAGTAAGGGTTGCGGCGGCATCATGCGGGTCGCGCCCGTCGCGCTTTTCTATTGCGATACGAAGTGTCCCATCGGGGACTCCGATCTCATCGCGGCGCGGGCGGCGGCGATCACCCACGGACACGAACTCGGCTACATTCCCGCCGCCGCGTTCGCGCACATTCTCCGCTGCATTGCCGAGCGGGGCGACGGGGTGGAAGCGGCGACTTTGGACGCCATGCGCGCCATGCCCGCGCTCTTTCCCCATGCGCAGTATCTGCCCGTCTTGCAGGACCTTCTCACCCGCGCCGTCGCGCTCGCGAAAGAGGGCGGGGACGACAGGACGGCGATAAAGAGCCTCGGCAAGGGCGCTGTCGCCGAGGAGACGCTCGCCATCGCCGTCTATTGCGCCCTGAAATACGAAAACGACTTTGCGCGCGGCGTTACCGCCGCCGTGAGCCACGGCGGGGACAGCGATTCCACGGGCGCGGTCGCGGGGAATATCCTCGGCGCGCGGTTGGGGTATTCCGCCATTCCCAAGCAATTTACGGAGCCTTTGGAACTCATCGATGTCATCGGGGAGATCGCAAACGATCTGTATCTCTGCGGCGATATGGAAGAGGACGATTTCAGGGACAGCGTTTGGTTGAAAAAGTACGTCAAATTTGACTACCGCCCCGAGGAGCGCGTATGACCTTCGACCAAGCCGTCTACGAATATGTGAAGAAGGTGCCGCGGGGCAAGGTCGTAACGTACGGCATGATCGCCTGCGCCATCGGGCGTCCGCGGGCGGCGCGGCAGGTGGGAAACGCCCTGCACAGGAACCCGACGCCCGTCGTCGTCCCCTGCCACCGCGTGGTGAACAGGGAGGGAAGGCTCGCCCCCGCGTTCGCCTTTGGGGGCATGGACGTACAGGCGCGCCTTCTCGAAAGCGAGGGCGTGGAAGTCGTCGGCGGCTATGTCGACATGGCGCAATACTGTTGGGAGGGAGGTAGCAAATAGCCGCCCCGTTTGAAGCCGCCCGCAGGGCGCTATAAAGAAAGAAATTTGCGAAAGCATACCAATAAAGCGCCACAGGCGGAATTCATTTCCGCCGTGGGCGACCCAATTTGCCGCACGCCTGCGGCTTGTTGTAAAGCAAGGCGGAGAGGGGGCGGGCGAATTGTTACATGAAGACGAGAAAATAAGGTCCTCGCATAATTTCTTTGCCCTTGACATGCCGCCCGCAGGGCGCTATAAAGAAAGAAATTTGCGAAAACATACCAATAAAGCGCCACAGGCGGAATTCATTTCCGCCGTGGGCGACCCAATTTGCCGCACGCCCGCGGCTTGTTGTAAAGCAAGGCGGAGAGGGGGCGGGCGAATTGTTACATGAAGACGAAGAAATAAGGTCCTCGCATAATTTCTTTGCCCTTGACATGCCGCCCGCAGGGCGCTATAAAGAAAGAAATTTGCGAAAGCATACCAATAAAGCGCCACAGGCGGAATTTATTTCCGCCGTGGGCGACCCAATTTGCCGCACGCCTGCGGCTTGTTGTAAGGCAAGGCGGAGAGGGGGCGGGCGAATTGTTACATGAAGACGAGAAAATAAGGTCCTCGCATAATTTCTTTGCCCTTGACATGCCGCCCGCAGGGCGCTATAAAGAAAGAAATTTGCGAAAG